>JBGSHS010000138.1:0-34255 GCA_041752115.1 Pirellulaceae bacterium
GCTCGGGCCGCCGCTTCTGCCTCTTTGGCCGCCTTTTCTGCCGCGTCGAACGCCTCCTGCAGCGGCAACGCTGCTGCTTTGGCTTCGGCCAATGCCGCGTCGAGCGGAGGTTTGGCATTCGTGGCATCGGTTAACGTCTGCGTGGCGGCGGCCAGGTTCGCCTCGGCCTGCTCCCGCTCTTTCACTCCCGGATCACCGGCCAGGTTCTTCGCATCAATCGCCTGCTGTCGCTTGGCCTGAGCAACCTTACTTGCCTCGGCATATTTCGTGTCGGCTTCCTGCATCGCTGCTTTCAACGGTCCGAGTGCCGCTTCCGCTTCATCAGCCGCCTGCTGCGCCACAACATATGCCGCTTGCGCCTGGGCCTCGGCGTCCGCCGGGGCCTGTGCAATGTTCGATTCAGGTTGCTGCACGGCACGGGCCGAAAGACCCACGCAGAAGACGAGGATCGTCACACAGGAAAGTACGCATCGAGTACTCATCGCAAGATGCCTCGGTGATGGACTGCTCAAAGGCGTCGCTCAAAGGCAACGAGCCCTTGCATGTTTCGGTCACTGCAAATCAAGGTGTCAAATGCCCAGCACCTATGCATTCAGCGAGAGCTGGCCGTTCACGCCTTCCCAATGGATGCAAAACCTAGTGGGCAACTGTATGCGAGCACGCGACGGGTGCTTCACGTCGTATCGAGAAACATGCCAAACGTCGCGATCACTGGCTTACACATAGCGGCTTACACATAGCGGACGCATGTGGGGCATGTGGTGCCGATGGCTGACGATCAACCGAGGCCTGTGTCGAAGGTAGGATAGCAGGCGGGTTATCAGCTATTGAGAGTAAACGACGCGGCATCGCGCTGCAACAAGTGACATCGATTCCCCAGGTGACTTTTGGGGGAATGGCGTTGGCGTCTCTCTCAGGTCAGAATGATTCCGCATGCAGTCCGACCAGCGGAAATCAGCCGCGTTCCAGCCTGGCACCCGCCAGACGGGGTAGTCGTGGGAAGAGGAAAGGCCGGGCCATTTGTCCCGGCCTTTCCTCTTCCCAAGTGCAACCCGAGTCCACGATTTCAAGGAGATCCCGCCATGCAACGCGTCTGGACGTATCTAGTTTCCCTGATCCCAATGGCTGTGATCGCTGCCGTATGCACCATTTCCTCTGGTGGCGGCGAGGAGAAACCGCGAGAGTTTAAGGTCTACCCAATCGGCTACGTCCAAGTGGCTCAGGGAAAGACTCTGCTCGTCTTGGACAAGAAGTATGAGCCCGGTCTGTTGCGGATGGAGCAACAGGCGGAAATCTGGGTGTTGTGGTGGTTTGACCGGAACGACACGTCCGAGAAGCGATCCATCCTTCAAGTTCATCCCCGGGGTAACCCTGAAAATCCCCTGACGGGTGTGTTTGCCACGCACTCCCCTGTCCGTCCCAATCTGATCGCCATGACCAGGTGCAAGGTGCTGTCAGTGAAGGAGAATGTGATCGAAATCGATGGCATCGATGCCTTTCCCGACACACCCATTCTGGATATCAAGAGCTAGGCATCTGAGCCTGTCTGGAGAAGAGACGCGGTTGTGCCGATGTGGAACCTGCCAGGGGGAAACGCCCGGCGGTTCCGCTGGTTGCCTGGCTCGTCGCCCGTCCGGCCAATCGCTCGCTCAGCCTCGGATGGGCACCGGGCGCCGTCGGTCGTCGCTGAGGTCCACCGCCACGTAGGTCACTTCGGCCTCGGTGAGATGGACGCTCTCGCCATGGCGGTCGGCCTCCACATCCACATGGATCGTGATCGACGTCTTGCCGACCTTCACCAGGCTCGTCCAGAAGCTCACGGTATCTCCGACGAAGACGGGGAGGTGGAACTCCACGCTCTTCATCCCCACCGAGACAATAGGCTGATCGGGCCAACCGGCAGAGCGCATCTCGTGTCGGGCGCCGACGGCACCGGCCTGGTCGATGTAGCTGAGAATGACCCCTCCAAAAATCGTCCCGTAAGGGTTCGTATCGCGGGGCATCATCACAACCTTGATCGCCAGGTATCGGTCAGTGGGCTGAGCATGTGTCACGCGACCGCCTCCCTCTTCTCTCCTGCCCACGCCCGCCCCCGACGTGATTTCTCGGCTGCTGTGCGCCCCTGAGTCCATGCAGACTGTCGATTTGATGCGAGATAGCACAACATCTTGCGTGACAACACATCCTACTAGCTACAAGGCGTTGTGCAAGCACCGATTAAATCGACAGTATGCTCCGCTCGTGGGTGCATCAGATGGTGAGCTACGTCGCCGCTCGCCTCCTCCGTTCCCGACCCCCACGAGCTCCGCTCGTGCAGTGAAGCAGATGGTCAGCTACGTCGCCGCTCGCCCCTTCCTCCCCGACCCCCGCGAGCTCCGCTCGTGCGGTGAAGCAGATGGTGAGCTACCGCGCCGCCCGCTCACCCTTCCCCAACCCCCACGAGCTCCGCTCGTGCGGTGCATCAGATGGACAGCTACATCGCCGCTCGCCTCCTCCGTTCCCGACCCCCGCGAGCTCCGCTCGTGCGGTGAAGCAGATGGTGAGCTACCGCGCCGCCCGCACACCCTTCCCCAACCCCCACGAGCTCCGCTCGTGCGGTGCACCAGATGGTCAGCTACCGCGCCGCCCGCACACCCTTCCCCAACCCCCACGAGCTCCGCTCGTGTGGTGAAGCAGATGGTCAGCTACCGCACCGCCTCCTCACCCCTCCCCGCCCCCCACGAGCTCCGCTCGTGCGGTGCATCAGATGGTGAGCTACCGCGCCGCCCGCTCACCCCGAATCAGCCGGCGTACGGAATCTCTGCCGTTTTTTCTGTAACGAATTTCGATGTCGCGCGATTTTATGGTTAAGGCCAGCGCGCCAATCGCTCTTATCTGTCGTCAAGCATTCGAAGGAGCATTCCAGCAATGGCCGATTCCACCACGCACCTTGACCGGTGCGGCCACGACCCATGGCCCCGCGTCAAGGCACCGACGGCGCTGTACCACCGGCGGTCGCCGACGCGGCATATCAACTGCGTTATACCTGGACCGGCTGGCCGTCGCGGGGCTCCTTGTTTGCTCGCTACTCGGTCCTCGAACAGATCGAGCAGACGAAGCCGCACTGGGAGCGGGACAGCTGGCGAGTATGGGAATACCGCGGGACCGACGACGGCGTGCAGATTCTCTTCAGCACGACACTGGAGATCACCCCCATCGTCGTGCCGCAACGAGCGAAAGGGCGGCTGGCCGACGCGTTCCGCTCGGCCGGTATCCGGGTCCCGTACAGCCGGAAGGTGGCGGTCCGATCCGTCGGTGACAATACGCGGCGCAACGTGGAGGTATATCTGGAGCGACAGGTGGCGAAGGAGCAATTCGTGGACCCGCCGTTCGCGCAACTCATGGCCGAGTTGACCGTCGTCCACCCGGCCGTGGACCTGTCGCAGCCGACGCAACGCAGTCGCGGTCGGTACTGGTCTAACCTGCACCTGGTGCTGGTCGTCGAGCAGCACGCTCGTCTGGAGTCCTGGCCGGTGCTGACCGGTGTGCGCGCTGCCTTCCTGCGGATCGCTGACCGTACAGGGCACGCGGTGGCTCGGCTGTCGGTCATGCTAAGTCATCTCCACGCGGCGTTGCGGGCCGAGCCGGACACGGCACCGCTGGAGATCGCGTTTTGCTATCGGAACAACCTCGCGCATCTGCTGCGACTCTGACGCATCTGGAGCACGGGGTTCTAGGTCGGTACATTCGGCGAGTACTCGATGCTGGCGGTCGGGTATCGTGTGGCAGCGCCGTAGCTCGCCATCTGCTTCACCCACGAGCGGAGCTCGCGGGGGTCGGAGAGGGAGGGGGCGAGGCGGCGTGGTAGCTGACCATCTGATGCACCGCACGAGCGGAGCTCGTGGGGGCTGAGCGCGCGTCGGGCCGGCGTACTCAGACACTGGCACGACGATCTGTTACGCGAGCCCGGTGATATCCGACGCTTCGATGCAGACTCCGTTTCCCGCGACACCTCCTGGACTCCGATCGGAAGAGTGGTTTCTCACGGAGACACGGAGAGACGCAGATAAGGACAGCTTCGCGCCGATTATCAACGGTGAACTCTGAAACTCCCTCCGTGCCTCCGTGCCTCCTTGAGACCTCCTTGACCGGACGTTGACAACGGCGCCGTTTGCCGGCGATCCAGACAAACTTCGTTGAGTGATTTGTGGTGGGTCGTGCGCAGCTGCCCGCCGAGCGTCGCTGCAAACTCCGCAGTCATCAGAGCCCCAGAGCCAAGCCGATACCGACGACCGCTGCGACGAGCCCCCCGATCACCAATCCGCCGGCGGATATCTTGCGTGCCAAACCGTCCGACGGCCGGTTCACGCACAACCCGATCGCGTTGAGGACGAGGCCGAAGAAGGGTGTCCACCAGAGAACCAAGCCGGCAATCGCCAGGAACCGCCCAACCACGCCACTCGGACGAACCACTTCATCCGAATCAAAATGAGCCAGCAATGGGTCCGATGCTTCGATCGGCCGTGCCAGATCCACTAGTTAGATCAGACATCCCGCCAAACCTCTAATGACAACGCCCACCACCCTGACTTCCAGGCGATCACCTGGAAGAGTTTGTTTCCGGATTTGCAGCCTCTGTTTCGGTCAGTTCACTTCTTTCCATGAGCGTCACACACCAGAGATCTGCATTGCCTTCGCCCCCAGCTCGGCTACTGGAGAAATAGATGACTCTGCCGTTTCGGTGACTTCTCGGATACTCTTCGAGTGCATCCGAATTAATAGGTGATGGAAGTCTCTCCGGCGGACCAAAGAGATCGTTCCTGTTCGAACGACTGCTTGAATAGAGGTCTCCGCCGCGGCCGAAGAACATTGTTCTTCCATCTTCAGATAGATGAGGGCTGTAAGAACTGATCCCGTCAAACGAGGCGATACCAAGGTTCAGTGGGTGGCCGAAGTTGTTCCCGCTATCCAGTCGTGTCGCCAGCCATAGTTCGCAGAACCCGGTATCGTAGTGGTTATGAAATACCAGAGCCTCACCGTCACTCGTGAAGCAGAACGCTCCCCCGGGAGCATCCGCCGGCATGTCGGCGATCTGGAATGTCGCTGGCTCACCAAAGGGGACATCGCGATGTTCTCTCTCACACATCCACCAACCCGATCGCCCATCTAGGTTGTATCGTCCAAAAAGAAGCCTAAGGCCATCCGATGACAACGCTGGCGAAAGCTCCGTATCAGCTGTGTTGATACCCGCCCCGAGGTTCCTCGGTTCGGCAAACGGCTCGTCGATGCTCGAACGAGTGCACGTCCAAAGGTCCCTGCTTCCCTCTCCACCCGGCCGATTGCTTTGAAAGACGATACACAATTCGTCTGCAGACAATGCAGGCCGCTCGTCAGCGTATCTACTATTAATGCCCGATCCCAAGTTGACTGCGATCGCGTGCATTGTCGAGGCCCCGAGATCGACATTTTCCTCGGTGCGTTCGACGACGATTTGCCGGCCAATACGAGACATTTCCCAATTGGCCGCGACCTCACAGACTACTCGGAACCCGGTAACGCATTTGAGATAGTTCGGCTCGCACGGATTGCGGTGTGCCGAGCGGCATGTCGCTGGCGTGCTCATGAAACTCCCCCCGCGCCGCATGTGATTCCAGCCCTGGGCCGGGCCCTGAGGGTCAATCTCAATCGTCTGACAATGGGAGGGATGCGCAGCCTCTCTGTCGTAAAGATCAGAGCAGTACTCCCAAACATGGCCGTGCATATCAAACAGGCCCCAGGCGTTGGGCTTCTTAAGTCCTACGGGGTGAGTTGAACCCAACGAGTTGTTCCTGAACCACCCGTATTCGCCGAGTCGCTGCACTTGGCTGAAATCTCCAAAATAGTAGCTGGTGGTCGTTCCCGCTCTGCAGGCGTGCTCCCACTCGGCTTCGGACGGCAGGCGATAGGAGCGAAACTCCTTTTCGCTAAGCCATTTACAGAACTCGATCGCCTCGTCCCAGGTGATCATGGTGACGGGATCATCATCCGATTGGGGATAGCCGGGGTCCCGCCACGTGTATTTCGGATCTTCCTCGAGTTCTATGGACGGATCGTACTGGGGGTCCTGTTCAATTCGCTGTTGATCCCAGCTTCGACATCCGATTCCTCTCCCTGTTTTCTCGGCGTATGTCACGAACTTCTTGGCTTCCACGAACGACCGAAAAGCTCCGACCGTCACCGGATGCGCTTGCACGAAATACGGCTTTGTAATCCAGACCTTGCGCTGCGACTCAGCCCGCATGCCCCTATATAGGTGCTCGTTGCCGACGATTCGCAAATCCGGATCCGCCCAATCTTTCTCCGCGTCGCTCGAGCCCATAGTGAACTCTCCGGGCGGGACAAGGACGAACCGCATTCCGACCGAATTCGACCACTCCACATCCCGCCCCAGGTATTCGGCCCATTCTCGCTGGCAATTCTCGGCGGCCTCAGCATCGAACGGCGCGATCGCCGGCGCTGGGGCCTGCGGCGGGAGGATGGAGCGCAAAGAGTCGGGGATGGGCTCCGACTCTGGCGGGCCAACGAAGATGCGATAGACAGGTTCTCCATTCCGCTCGACCGTGAGCCACTCGACACGAGGTACCTCGTCGCCTTCGACGTGCGAGATCTTCAACTTGCCCGGGCGGACCGTGGTCGAGCATTCGCAAGGTCCCTGGAAAACGAGCGACTCGCCCCCGTCATCGACAATCAGTTTAACTTCCGGATTGATGATCACGACTTCCAGGGTCTTATCCGGATATGCGATTCGCATCACCATGTCGTGCAATCCGAAATCGGTAATGCCGGTCGCCTCACCGATACCCACTAGCAGGCACAGCAAGAACCCGGCCGCCACGACCAGCAGGGCGCGTGAAAGGCGCCGGCGATTCGCCGTTGAGCCAAGCTTATGAGCGCCCAATGCACGGTGGGAAGTGGGCGGTAGTTCGAGTATTGCCGGAGTGACCAGACCACTCTGAAGTTGCGCCAGGTGTGCACTGAGAAGCGATTCAAGTTCCTGCGCCGACTGAATCCTATTGTCCGGATCCTTTTCCAGAAGACGCTCAATGATGGTGACCAGCCACTCAGGAATGTCCGCGTTGATCGTCTGGACCGGCTGCGGTGAGTCATCGCAAACGCGTCGCAACGACCCGAGAGTCGTCTCGGCGCGGAACGGCGAATGGCCCGTGCACATCGCATACAACACGCTCCCCAAACTGAACAGGTCAGAACGGGCGTCGACTGATTTCCCTTGGGCCTGTTCCGGCGACATGTACTGTGGTGTTCCAGCCACCTCCCCGGTGCGCGTGATGCCCGCGTCGTTGGCGGCCCGGGCAAGACCGAAATCGGTGATCTTCACACGCTGCACACAGTTCTGCAGCAGAATGTTCGATGGCTTGATGTCGCGGTGGATGAGACCCTGCTGATGTGCTGCGGCAAGTCCAGCGGCGATCTGCCGGCCGATGCGAAGAATCTCCTTCAACTCCAGGCACCCCTCCCGATTAATCTTCTGCTCCAACGACTCGCCTCCGATGAATTCCATAATCAAGTTAGGCAGGCCTCCGCAAGCCGCGTGATCGGAGCCTATCGACGGCACATTCTCCTCGACGGCGAAAATCGTAACGACGTGATCGTGACTGACAGCCGCGGCTGCGCGGGCCTCACGCAAGAAGCGTTTGCGTGCATTGGCATGGGCCGCCAGTTGTGGCGAAAGGACCTTGACCGCTACCAGCCGGTCTAGCTTCGTGTCGTGTGCCTTGAGTACGATTCCCATACCGCCGCAGCCGACAACTTCCAGTACGTCGTATTGCCCCAGCCGCCCAAGCATGCCCGGCTCGTCGGACGCGTCAAGGAAGTTCAGAGAAACCCGATTGTCATCCGACTGTTCGGATTCCCATTTATCGGTTGGGCCGGTATTGGCTTCGGTCGGAGCGTCGCCGAGAATGGGGTGGTCCAGCAAGCTGTCGGCATCCTCGTGTGACCTCAATAGCCGCTCGATACGATTGCGCAGCTGCTTATCGTCGCCACAGGTGAGTTCAAGAAAGGAACGCCGGTCGTCAGGCGAGCCTTTATCAACGGCTGCTAGAAAAATGTCGCGCTCTTTCACGGTAGTACCTCTCGAAAAAAACCTGTGGACGAGACTCTGGCCTCCATAGAACAGTGCGACGTACGGCCTTCCAATGCGCCAAGAAAGTCGAAAAAGCTTGACCAGCAGGCGGCAGCGGTCAATCATTGAGTGCGGCACCGAGCCATGCTTTGGCGTAAACCCATAGGCGGTCGATGCTTCGGCGCGGTATACCGAGGGCAGCGGCAGCTTCGGCCAGTGTCAGCCCGGCAAAGAATCGCAGTTTAACCAAATCCGCAGCTTCCGGGTCCGTTTCAGCCAGTGAATCGAGAGCTTCACTCACACACAGGATCTCTTCGATGCGGTCGTCTGCAATCAGATCCTGCTCTGGAAATGCGACCCGAAGCTGCTCGCCCCCATGCTTGAGTCGCTGCTTCTGGCGAGCCTTCTCCACCAAGATCCGCCGCATCGCTTCTGCCGCCGCCCCGAAAAAATGCCCCCGGCCGTTCCAACGCTGAGCCTTGTCAACATCAACCAGCCGGATGTACGCCTCGTGCACCAGCGCGGTCGCTTGAAGCGTCTGCCCAGGCTTTTCCTGGGCCAACTTGGCGGCGGCCAAGTTGCGCAGCTCCTCGTAGACCAGCGGCAGGAGCTCATCGGCCGCCCGACGGTCACCTTGCTCGATCTGAGACAGAATGCGAGTTACCTCACCTACCATCGGTGATGCAGCGGCGTTTTCGAAGCCGGCGGAGGCCGGCTCCACCTTGGGGGAAACAGAGTCCTGCGTCGGCTGATCGTGATCCATCGCTTCGCTCCACGGCCCCTGGGATGTGCTGGCGAACGAGTGCTCGCCTGCCCGCGCCGCTGACCAGGTCCTGCGGCTGCGATCACGACGACCAATATAACGCGCTCAGGTGGAATACTACAGAGACAACGTGCAGCCCCACGGCAGATTGACGGGGAGGCATCGCGGTCATCAGTTATCGAGCAGCGCCGTCCTCTGCTTCGCTTTCCAGCACACGAACTTGCCGACTTCCGGATGAGACAGCAACTTCTCCCGGGTGTTGAAGTTGCGCCCAAGTTCCTTCTCATGGGGGAACAACCGGTGAATTGCCACATGACACGCTTCGCACGCGTCCGTGCCGTGCTGCATCTGGGAGCGGGTGAAGCGGCGTTTAAACCACTTGTTCGAGTGGAGCGTGCATGGGATGAAGTGATGAAAGCTGTGGGCTTGCTCGGATCTGCGGAGTTCGCACAGCCCCATTCTATACCGCCCCGACGACCGGACCGCTCTTGTCTTGCGCGAAAAAGTCGCTTGAGCGTGTATGGGCACCGGTCCTCCCATCGGACTAGACAAAACCCGCACGAAATCGCCGGATAACGAGTACTGCTTGGCGATTGCTGAGAGACCTCGGCGCCGCCATACGATTCCTTACCGCCTGCATCGAGTACTCGCCGAACGTGCCGACGTAGAACTCGGAGCTCCCGACGCGTCAGAGTCGCAGCAGCTGTGCGAGGTTGTTACGATAGCAAAACGCGATCTCCAGCGGTGCCGTTTCCGCCTCGACCCGCAACGCCGCGTGGAGATGGCTTAGCATGACCGACATCTGATGCACCGCACGAGCGGAGCTCGTGGGGGTGTGAGATGGGGGAGAGCGGCCCGGTAGCTGACCTCTCATCGGACTATACAAACCCCACACGAAAGCACCAGAAACCAGCACTCCTCAGCGGTTGCTCTATGACCTCCAACGGGAATCCCCAACGGATCGGCCCGATGGCCAGCGGCACTCACTTGCCACTGCGCATCTCCTTGGTAACCAACGTTCATCGAATAACTCCTTTACCAGAAAACACTTATACTGCATCACCTCCCTCGCCAAGAAAAACGTGGACACCGCCGCTTGACAACTCTTCGCCAGTCACTACAACTAAACGTCATTGATGAGAATGATTCTCATTAACCTGAAATGCCGATAGAGTACCAGGTCGGAGCCTGACAGGCAGGCCGGTCTCCCGGTAGACGGAAGTCGCGCCTGTACCATGTCAGGAGGCCACACGCAGACTGCGTCGACCACCCGATCATTCTCCACGGACATGTTCCGTTGTTGACAGCCAGCCATGAGCTCGTTGCCACCGGTGGCGTGCGAGCCTCTCAGCCAGCCACGAACCGCGTTCTGGTCCAAAACCCTCGTTGGCTGGGAGTCCTCGCCATGAAACAACGTCGCCACGCCTTCACTCTCGCGGAACTGCTGGTCGTGATCGCGATTATCGGAATCCTGATCGCCTTGCTGCTGCCGGCGGTACAGGCCGCACGCGAGGCAGCTCGACGCATGAGCTGTTCAAACAACCTCAAGCAGTGCGCTCTGGCACTGCACAACTACCACACCACATTCCGTCGCTTTCCCGGTCTGGGTACGTCGAGTGACCGAGCTTATTCGGTGCAGGCACAGATCCTGGCCTATGCCGAGCAGACCAACCTGCAGGATCTGATCGACTTTCGACAGCCGATCTATGTCGGCGGCCACGGTGGGGCGGCGACGCGAATCCATCCGGCCAACGAAGTCGCTGCGCGGACTCTGGTTGCCATGTTTCGCTGTCCCAGTGATGGGCAAGTCGATCTCTTTTCGCAATTCGACTGTGACGGCGCCAGCGGCCAGGCCTACCGCGGCTCCAATGTCGTCGTGTGTACCGGATCGGGACGCGATCAAACGTGGGATCTGAGGACCAAGACCGATGGGCTCTTCTACTACGGTTCAAGCTGCGGGTTTCAGAGCATTTCGGACGGCACGAGCAACACGATTGTGTTGTCGGAAACGCTGCTGGGCAACGGTGTGAGCGCCGGTTCGCAACCGCAGAAGCCATATGAAGCCGTCGCCTGGATTGGGCACGTAACCTACGTGAATCCGGATGTGGAAGAGCTTGCTCGCGGGCCCGTCTGGGCGTGGCAGGGCTATCGCGGTTACGCCTGGATGCTGGGAAAGGCTTATTCCACGACGTTCAACACGTACGATCCGCCGAATCCACGCTATTCGGACGTCTGTCAACTGGCATACGGCTGGTTCGCCGCCCGCAGCCTCCATCCTCAGGGAGCCAACGCCGGGCTGGGCGATGGCAGTGTGCGTTTCATCGGCGACAACATCGATCGCACGACGTGGAACAACCTTGGCAGCATCGCGGATGGTCGCCTCGCTGGCGAGTTGTAAGCAGGCAGCGTCCGCGTCATTCACAAGGACTTCATTCACGGGGAACGCCGGCTGGCATCACCACGCAATCTGTTCGCCGGGCCAGTTTGCCCCTCCGCCATTCCTCCAGGAGAAACCTGCGATGCAGACAAGATCAGGAACGCACGCAGATACCACGTCATCATTCTGCAGTACCCGCCGTGCTGCCACGGTCTACCTCGCAATGGGCTGTCTGCTCTTGGCCAGCGGATGTGGTTCGCGTGATCCCGGGCCGCGCAGCCGCGTCTACGGCGAAGTGACCCTGGACGGCCGACCGGTCGAGGCAGCCGCCATCATCTTCCACAGCCAGATCGGAAAGAACGCGCATAGTGTCTATGGATTCGTCGAGCAGGGGCACTATGAGATCACCGAGGAGGAAGGTCCGCTGGTGGGGCCGGCGTGCGTCCAGTTCCAGGCCAAGCCGATTGCTCCGGCGGCATACGAAGCGGCACTGGAGCAGGTCAGCCTGCGACGCGGTTCGCCTCGCCTCACCGTCGTTGATCTCCCAACCCACTATGGACAGCAGTCCTCGCTCAAGGTCGACGTGACGCTCGACGGCGAGAACCAATTCGACTTCCACTTGAAGAGTCGCCCATGACGCGTCAGGTGGCGGTCGACCGAGCGACAGATACATCGAACCATTCGCAGCGTTGAGAGGGGAACCAATCATGTCGGCAATCAGCACTCTGAACCAGTTGGGTCAGCGTGAGGCGGTATCAATGGCGGCCATTGCGCTGGCTGCGTTGGCGATCGCTCATGGAGCGGTCGCGCTCGGACGCACTCGGCAATGGTATATGGTGCCGGTCATCGGCGGCGTGACCGGTCTGCTCGGTTTTCTGCTCAATCCGCTGGCCGACGCCAGTACGCTGCACGACCTGAAAGCGACCTTGACGAGTTACGACACCCTGACGCTGGTCTGCATCATCCAGTTCGTGCTGGTCGCCGCGTCCGCTTGGTTGGGTCTGGGATTGGAATCATCTCCTCGCCGGGACCGGCGTGCCTTAGGGCTGGCTGTGGTGAGTGTAATTCCCGCCCCGGCACTGGCGGTCGTCATGCTGTTCTGGGAACAGATCGCGCTGTCCAGTGCTGCCAGTGCTCGCCCAGAAACCGTTGGACGGGAAGTCGGGCTGATGGTGGCAACCGCGATTGGAGCAGCTTGTGGACTGACCATGTGCCTCCCACCGCGTCTGCTGGCTGTGCTGCATCAGTTCTTATCGTTGGCGCTTCTCATGGCCTGCATGTTCGTTCCTTTTCTCCAGGATCGACTCCCGCAGCCGATGGCTGTCGTCGACTGGAACTCGCTGCGACTGTTCGCCTGGTTCGTGCCGCTGCTGATCATGATTCTTGGCGTCGGCTTCGCCTGGCGAGGTGCGTATGAACCAGAGAGACTCGTTTCGTCCACATCCCCGCCCCGTTCAACCAATCCCCCCTGCCCCGCTTCGCAACATGCGTAAGTTGAGAAGTGGTCGACTGCGTTCCGACAAGATTATCTCTTTGACCACCGACAGGAGCGACACCCATGGGAATACTCACGAACATCTTCTACCTCGTTTCCACTTCGCTGATGATTCCAGTGATGCTGGTGTTGCTGGTGTGTCTGGTTCGCGTCATGTTCCTGGCAGGCCGCATGCTGCGAGAATATACTCAGCGGGCCTCCGTGCGGCCGGAGCTGGAAAAGCTTGCTGAGTCACTTGAACGGGGCGTGCTCTCACTCCCGACGCCTAGTCAGTCCACGATCGCATCACGCGCCATCACCCGGTTGTGGCAATCGGCGGGCAATGAGGTGCTTGCCGACAAGATCGTGCACGACTGCCAGCTGGCGTGGCAATCGGACCTGGAGCAGCTGCGATCGATCGCGCGGCTTGGGCCGGCGTTGGGCCTGATGGGGACCTTGATCCCGCTCGGGCCGGCCCTTGTCGGATTGGCCGCCGGCGACCTGCAAATGATGTCACAGAACCTGATTATTGCGTTCGCCACAACGGTCGTCGGTCTGCTGGCCGGCACTCTGGCCACATTGCTGGCGGGCACGAAGAAACGCTGGTATCAGAGCGACCAGGTACTGGTGGTGTTTGTCGCGCATCGTCTGCCTCAGCTCCGCAAGTACCCGGCCTCGTATCACCAGTCGCCTGTCGTGTCGCGTGGACTGTCCGATCCTGAGAGTGACTCGGCACCAGCGCTTTCCACATCGGAATCGATGTGTGCACAGGAGACCAGTCATGCTTGAGCAAGTTCGGCGTGCCCCGCGGCAGGTGTCGCTCAATCTGTTGGATGGTGCGGACGAGGAAGTGGATCCGCTGTCCTCGATGGCCAACCTGTTCGATGTAGCCATGGTGTTCGCCGTGGCATTGATGGTGGCCCTGGTATCGTACCTGCGAGTGCCGGCGCTGCTGCAAGACAAGGACTACACGGTGATCACCCATCCCGGGCAACCGGACATGGAAATCGTGGTCAAGGAGGGTCAGGAGATCAAGCACTACGAAGCCAGTCAGGAAGTCGGGGCAGGACAAGGCGTTCTGTTGGGCAAAGCGTATCGGCTTCCCGACGGACGTGTCGTATATGTACCTGCCGACAATGAGTCCGAGGCCACCGCGTCTGGAACCGACCAATGATGATACGACGAGCTGTCATAGCGACGATTCTGTTGACCTTGAGCGTGACGACAACGCTGTGGGCATACCATAAGTACCTGCGGCCGTTTCGGATCGCCGCGGTACGTTTCTCGGATACCGAGTGGGCGCAATGGGAAGCGGCGGCGCGACAGACGCCGTACAGCCTGCGCCGGTTCGAATGGGAGCAGTTCGACGCCATGCCGCTGACCAACTACAACCTGGTGGTCATTCGAGCCATGGGTCTGAACATGACGGACGAGCAGATGGCTCGTATCGAGGCCGCTCGTCAACAGGGAACGCATTTTCTCGTGATCCTCCCCACCAACGATCGCTCCCGTCAGCAAACGAGTCTCAGCGACGCCCAGCAGAAGACCGCGGAGGCTTATCTGAAACATGGCGGTGAGAAGAATCTGCTGGCGCTGCTGCACTATACTGCGCGGGAGCTGGGCGGCCGGGAAGTGGAGGTTCCCGCTCTAATCGAGCAGCCCTTGTCCGGTTTCTTTCATCTGGGGGACGCCGTCTTCCCGACGCTCGAGGAATATGACGCCCACTTGAACCAGCTTTCCCCGGAGCTTCCGGCCGATGCGCCGCGAATCGCAATGGTCGGCACGTTTCTCAATCCGCGAGACACATTCAATCGCGCTCATGTGGATCACATTCTCAGTTCCCTGGAAGCGCGGGGCGCACGAGTCTATCCCATCTTTGGAATGCAGGATGTCTTGCAGCATCTGGAGGAAGTCAAGCCAGATCTGGCCATTGTCTTTCCGCATGGTCGGTTACAGATGGGCGATCAAGCACCTCGGCTCTTGACGCAGCTCGATTGTCCCGTAGTCAGCGCCTTGGCACTGCTGACCGACGAAGCCACCTGGCTGGCTGATGAGCAGGGAATGGCGGGAAATTTTCTCAGCCAATCGATTACCACACCGGAGCTGGATGGAGCGATCGAGCCGATTGCCGTGTCGTCGATCGAGCCGAACGAGCGTGGGATTCGCGTTCGCAGCGTGATTTCCGACCGCATCGAACGGCGTGTGGCGTTAGCCATGAACTGGCTGAAACTCCGCCGCAAGCCGAACGCTCAGAAGAAGGTCGTCATCGTCTACTATAAAGCGCCGGGATTGGCGGCCTTGGCCGCATCGGGCCTGGAGGTTGTTCCGTCCTTGTTCCATACGCTGCAACGCCTGCAGGCAGAAGGTTACGACCTGGGAGACACCCTGCCGGAAACGCCGCAGCAGCTGGGCGCTCTGATCCAGACGAAAGGCAAGACGCTCGGCCAATGGGCCATCGGCTCCTACGAACAGTTTCTCTCGGAGGCGGAGCCGGAGTTCATTCCGGCAGAAGACTATGCGAAGTGGTTCCGGCAGACTCTCTCGGAGAGGCGTCAGAAGGAAACGCTCGATCTGTGGGGTCCTGTTCCTGGCAAGCAGATGGTGACCGAGCGTGACGACAAGCCGTATCTGGTCGTCAGCCGGATCCGATTCGGCAACGTGATCATCATGCCGCAGCCGACGGTTGGCAGCGGCGCCGAAAATGAGGATCAGGTGGCGTCGATTCACGGCACGAATCAGGCGGTACCGCACTTCTACCTGGGCGCGTACCTGTGGGCTCGCTACGGTTTCCAGGCCGACGCCATCGTCCACTTCGGGACCCATGGTTCGCTGGAATTCACGTACGGTAAATCGGCCTGCCTCAGCCGCGACTGCTGGCCCGACATCCTGATTGGCGACGTACCACACATTTATCCCTACGTGATCAACAATGTCGGCGAGGCGGTGATCGCCAAACGCCGGTCGAATGCCGTGATCGTCTCGCATCTGACCCCTCCCTTCAGCGAGGCGAGTCTCTACGGAGAACTCACGACACTGCATGCAAAGATCCACGACTGGGAAGAGAGCGACGATCTGCAGATGCGCGAAGAACTGCGGCGGACTCTGACGGAGAAGGTCTGCCAGCTCCATCTCGCCGCCGATCTGGAAGTCGACGGCGATCAGCTCACGTCGCGGCTGCTCGACGACTCCGAACTCGACCAGCTGCACAACTACATCCACCAGCTGGAAGACGCGAGCATTACGGAGGGACTCCACGTCATCGGGCGCCCCTACACGCAATCACAGATCCTCACCACGGTCGCTCAGATGCTGGGTGTTCAGGCCGCTGAGACGATTCAGGCGGCCATTGGCATTCAGAAGAGTCCCGATCAGCGGGAATACCAGAGCGAGCTGGTCAACAGCCTGGTCGCCGCCGTGCTCGGCGGCACATTGAGCGAATTCGATTTCTTCGAGCCGCAGGTCCTCGCCGGTCTGCGGGCCACGGAGGAACGCGCCAAGTCGAAGCAACGAAAAGACACCCCGGCCGAGCCGGTGGAATCGGCCACCAGGGTGCCTGAAATGGAACTTCCATCCGGTTTTGATGCAAACGCCTTCTGGCCGGCAGAAGGAGTGACGCGGATCCGCCAACTGGCCGACCCGAAGCTCCAGCAGCGTTTCCTCCAGGTTCTGGACGACATGCGTACTTATGCCGACGCCCTGCAACAGTCACCGCAGCGCGAGCTGGATCAATTCGTCACGGCGCTGCGGGGAGGCTATGTCGCACCATCTTCCGGCGGCGACGCGGTCGTCAATCCCGCTGCAGTTCCCACCGGCCGGAATCTCTTCGGCATCGATGCCGAGCAGATGCCCTCCGAAGAAGCGTGGCGTGTCGGCTGCCGCCTGGCTGACGATATCCTGGCACGACAATTGGCCAACACAGGCCATTACCCGCAACAAGTGGCTTTTTCGTTGTGGGGGGGCGAGTTCATTCGCGGCAAAGGGACCAGCATGGCACAGGTCCTCTACCTGCTGGGAGTGCGGCCTGTACGCAACTCGCGCGGGGCGGTGTACGACGTCGAGCTCATACCGTCCGAAGAACTGGGACGACCGCGCATCGATGTCCTGGTGCAGACCTCCGGACAGTTTCGTGACATCGCCGGATCCAGAATCACGCTGATGGACAAAGCGGTACAGCTCGTCAGCGTGCTGGGAGACGAGACGCATCCCAATTTTGTTCGTGACGGCACGCAGGAAACGGAACTGCGGCTGAAGCAACAGGGGATGGCTCCCAAAGAAGCCCGCGAGTTCGCGACCGCCAGGATCTTTGGTGCCACCAATAACGGCAGCTACGGCACCAACATCATGGGCCTGGTGGAAAAGGGTGACACCTGGGAGAACGAACAGCAGGTTGCCGATCGGTACCTGGAGAACATGGGTGGGATCTACCGCGACGGGGAACACTGGGGAACGTACAGACCCGGCCTGCTCGAAGCGCAGCTTCAAGGGACGGAAGTTGTCGTGCAACCCCGGTCCTCGAACACTTGGGGACCGTTGAGCCTCGATCATGTGTATGAATTCATGGGTGGCATCACGCTGGCGGTGCGAGCCAAGACCGGCATCGATCCCATCGGCTATTTCAATGACCTGCGTACGCCTGGCGGCGCGCAGGCGACGGCCAGCGTGACCGCAATACGTGAAGAGGCCCGCACGACCATCTGGAACCCCAAGTTCATCCGCGGCATGCAGAATGAAGGCGCGTCGGCCGCCGCCTCGCTTACCGAATCAATACGAAACATGTACGGCTGGAACGTAATGCAGCCCTCCGCCGTCAGCCAGGACATGTGGGACGAGACCTACAGCGTAATGATCGACGACAAACACAACCTGGATATGCGCGAGTATTTTCAGCAGAAGAATCCCTACGCGCTGCAGAACATGACTGCCATCATGCTCGAAACGGCGCGCAAGGGATACTGGACGCCGTCGGCAGACGTACTGCAGAATCTCGCTACCGTTCACACGCAACTCATCGAGCAGTTTGGGGCAGGCTGCTCGTACGAAACCTGCGGAAACCGCCAGCTGCACGAGTTTATCAAGGGAACGTTGATGGCACCTGGCAGCGAGGTGGCTCCGGAAGCACTCGCCGCCTATCAAGCGTCCTTGAACCAGGTGTTGCAGTCGTCGCAGCCGCTGCCCGATGTGGAAGGCATAACCATGGATGAGCACGTCGAGAAGCCGGTCGAAGCAACGGCCGCCCAGCCGGGTGAATCAACGCTCTGGCTGGCCACCATGCTGCTGTTCGGCACCATGGGCCTCCTGACCGTCGGCTATCGCAGTTTGAGAACCAGGACGCTTACGCTGCCGGAGCCGGGCGGCCACAGAAAGATCACTTGACCCGCTCGTAAACAAGCTCCACGGCTTTGGCTTCCATCCCTTGGGGATGAATGTTGTACGCCGTGATCGTCAAGTGGTCCTCATCCGTCAACCGATATTCAGTGCGCCATCCCCACCTCGGCTGATTCTCACCCACATCGTATTCGCCCCGCACGGAGAATCCCTGCTCGGTCGGCTGTCCTTGAGAGAACATGATCGCATAGTTCATGTGAAAATCGTCGACCCAGGATATCTGGTACATCCGGGTCACTGCATTGAAAGCGATCAACTCCTCTCCATGGCGTGGCTTGCCCTGGATTTTGCCTGCATACGTGTGCCGTACGAACCGCCCGCCGAGCACCTGTTGGAACTCACCGGTAATCTCCGATTCGTCGGCCAATTTGTCCGGCTCAAACCAGGTTCGACAGTTCCCCTTCCATTTGCCGATCAGCGTTCCCAGCAGTTTCTCACGCGCCATGGCGTTCCCCTTCGTCGGTCCAGCGTCTTGGTGATCGGTCTGCTGAGCGCGTGCTACCGGCACTGACAGCATAATTCCGATTAACAGGAGGCTGATGCAACGCAAGTTCATAGCTCGATCCGCCTGATTCATTCCACTGCCTCAATAGCCCGTTTCGCTCTCATCTGATCAATCTCATCCATCGTGAAACGCGTACTGACCACCGAGTGCTTTTCCTTGCCCGGGCGATACTTGATGTAGGTGGTCGCCACGATCATGCCATCGGGGAGCAGTTCGACGCCGGGATATCCGCAGTCACCTCCCGCGTGACTATGTAGTAGCTTGATGCGACATTGTCCACTCCGGCCATCACGAATATCCTGATAGGTTCCCACCCACGCCACAAAATGGCCGCGTGTGGGACTCCCCGGCGCCTGATCGCGAAAGGCGATAACCAACCGGCCATCGGATGTGTAGACCCCCATGTGCCGGTCTCCTGTGAGTCCCCATGGTGTGTCGGCCGGAGTGCTCCAAGTCTCTCCTTCGTTGTCGCTGAGCATCATCAAGCTGCGACCCGTATGGGTGTTCTCCCGCATCAGACAACACCACTGTTGGCCATCGGGCGAAGGGAAGACGAACGGTTCACAGGGGTTCTTCCCCTCGACAGCCGCGACGACCTCGGGCGGCGACCAGGTGAGCCCTCCGTCCTTGGTGATTGTCTGCAGCACCACCAGTGGAGTTCGATCGGCTCCCTCGGGACCGCGATGGTACATCCCCACGTAACTCCCGTCCCTGCGCCGGATAACGCTGGAAAACGTCATGACGCAGGGAAGTCCCAACGGCTGTTCCTCGACCCAGGTTCGTCCCCCATCCTCGCTCATGATGCGCGGCATCTTCGGTTGGGCAGAAAAGACCCACAGCCGCTGCTGCCCTGCGGCGTCGACCATCCGGTAGATGCTCGGGCAATTCACGTGCTGTGCAAACCCAACCGGAAGCCGATCGTCCAGCCGCGTCCAGGTCAGCCCACCGTCATCGCTGCGTGCCATGGGACCAGCATGACCACCATGGCCAATGCACCAGACCGCGAAGATCGTCTTGCCATCCGGCATCAACAGCGTCGTCGGATGTCCCTGATAGATCTGCTCGGTTCCTTCCGCAATGATCACGTGCCGATCCGTATCGCCGGAGATATCGAGCGTGGGAATCTGGCCTGGGCCATCGAGCGAGACGAGCGGCACTTGCGCCAACACGATCGACTCGTAGGGATCCTGCTGCCCGGCCTCGTACAGACAGCCGATCAGTCCGTTGGGAAGAACGGCCAGATCCGAATAAGCGCTCGGCCCCTGATACAACACGCGAGCGTCGGGCCAGCTCTGACCTTCGTCATAGCTGGCGCGCAAGGTCATATTCAGGCGAGCTTCCTGATGAGCAGGATTGAGGAACAGTACCACGCCGCGATCTCGCTCACTGCGTCCGCCCAGACGTTCCACCGCGGCTTCACAGATCGGCTCGATCAGCGCTGGATCGAAATGCTGATCTTGCCAGGTGTTTCCGCCATCATCGCTCACCGAGACCTGGCGGTTCTTCTTGCTGCGATCGTAATTGCGCATATTCAGCAGCAGTCGGCCGTCGGCAAGTTCCACGACGTCGCATTCGTTCACCTGGTGCTCGGGAGTCTTGCCCCCCAGCTTCCAGCTGGCACCATGATCGTCAGAATAGATGACATGTGAGTAGTAGTGTCCGGTACCCGCCTCAATATGATCGCAGGGGACAACCAGACGACCCTTGAGCGGTCCTCGCTGCAACTGAATCCCACTCCCCGGTCCCGTAGCGTACCAGGTCCAGTCGCTCTTCTTCACGTTGTTCGTGATCTCTTTGGGTTGGCTCCATGTCGCTCCATCGTCGATCGAGCAACTGACATAGACCCGCCGGGTATCCTGGCTGGTCTGGTCGATGATCTGACGCTCATGATCATCCCCACGGTTCCAGGTCATCAGCAGCCAGATGGTGTTCGTGTCCCGGTCGACGACGACACACGGATTGCCGCACGTATTGGCTGCATCATCCCAGACAATCTGCTGCTCGCTCCATGAAGTCCCCTGGTCTTCTGAGCGCCTGAGCAGCAGGTCGATATCACCCGCATCGCCGCGAGAGCTCTTGCGCCCCTCGCAGAACACCAACAACGTCCCCTTCCCCGTGACCGCCAATGCCGGGATGCGATAGGTGTGATAGCCATTCTGGCCGCTCACAAAGAGCGCCGTGCCGAGCGGCCGCGCAGTCGGCGCCGGACTATCTGCCGCCGCTTCGGATTGAGAAACGAAGCGAAGGCCCGTTTCCGCCGGCTGCTCGAATGGGCCGGAAGCCGAGAGGACATGTCCGGAGAACATGGCGGTTATGACGGCCAGGATGACGAGCGCCCTGTACATACGACTTCCTTTCAGTTCGCAATACACCTCGGGTCAAGTGTGCCGTGAAGACCTCCAACAGGACAAACAACATGGATCGTCCAACGACCCACTCCGCTGAAACGGATCGCAGCGTTGGTCACGGAGGCGTCTAAGCCGCAGAATATCCAACAAGGAATGTTCAAATACCAAGAGGGAGAATCCAGCGGCAGTCCCCTCGCGATCCCTCGATCTGTCGCTCAGGTTATGCCTTCTCTTCGTTCTTCATTCCGACGCTGGATATTGGATATTCTGCGTTTTCTGTCGGATGCTGGGCCTTTCGGCGCCTGGCTATCCGATCACCGGTACACCTCGCACCTTCAGGTACTCTCTCCAAGCTCGGACTGTGCCGGCGTTCGGAGGCTTGACCGTCGCCGGGAAATCGGACTTCAGGCCGAAGCGGTCCAGCTTGGCGCGCCAAAGATCGTAGTAGGGGAGCAGTTCCACGCCTTGAATGTGTGGCAGGCTGTGAGCCAAGGTGACCAATCCGTTAAGATGCTCGCTCCGCGCGTTGTGCTGGGGAATCATCGGGCAACGAATCACCAGGTTGGCTCCCTGGTCGTGCAGTTGCCGAAGATTCGAGAGAATCGGTTCAAGCGGTTTTCCGACATACTCTTCGTGCCGCCGGTTGTCGGTTTCCTTGACATCGAACAACCACAGATCGACCAGCGGAAGCAGCGGACGGATCGATCCCCACAAAGCAAACCCCGACGTCTCCACTGCGGTGTGCAGTTGGTGGTCCTTGGCCTGCCGCAGAAGCTCTGCGGCGAACTCCGGCTGCCAGAGAGGTTCGCCACCAGAGAGCGTGACCCCGCCACCCGATGTCTCGTAATAGGCCTTGTCACGCAGCACCACATCCAGCACTTCTTGAACTGTCGCTGTGCGTCCCACAATCTCGAGCGCTTTGGGATCACAGGCGGGGGCACAATCGCCGCATGCATCGCAACGTTGCCGATCCACTACCACCTTGCCCGCCGTATCTCCCGAAAGCGCTTGCCGCGAACAGAGACTCAGGCAAGCACCGCAAGCGATACACTTCTCAGAACGATAGGAGAGCGACGGTTCGACCGGAATGCTCTCCGGATTGCCACACCATACGCACCGCAGCGGACAGCCCTGCAGAAACACCGTCGTACGGATCCCGGGACCGTCGTGGATCGAGAACCGCTGGATGTCAAAGATCTTCCCGGTGACCATCAACGATGTTCCGTTCGAGCAATAATGTCCTGCTGCATTTCCGGTGTGAGCCGCACAAAGAACTCGCTGAACCCTGCCACGCGGACGACCAGATCCTGATACAGTTCCGGATTCTGCTGAGCGGCGCGCAGCGTCTCGCTGCTGACGACATTGAGCTGCAGTTCCTGTCCGCCTTGCGCAAAATACGTGTTGAGCAGCGCACGCAACTTCTCGCGTTCACCTGACTCGTCGATCAATCCGGCGTGCAACCGGATGTTGACCTGGTAGCCACACTGCCAGCTGTTCGTAGAATCAAGCTTGCAGACCGAGTTAAGCAGCGCCGTCGGCCCTGACTGCTCACAGCCAACGGCTGCCGCAATCGAACTGGCCAAGGGCGTGCCGGCCCGCCTTCCATCGGGCGTGGCAGGTGTATGCTTGCCGCTGGTCACGGCACCGCTGCGTACCACGTGCGAATTGCCAAACCGACTGCCGTCGCGCGGGTCGCGACAGATCTCCTTCAATGGCTCGTCACGCATCTGCTCCACCAGCCGAACAATGTCATCCAGACGCGGATCATCATTGCCGTGCTTGGGTGCGGCCAACAGCTGAGCTCGCAAGCGTTCACGACCCTGAAAATCCTCCCGGCAGGCGCTGGCGACGTCGGTCAGCGTCGCATGTTTGCTGGTGAAGACCACTTCCCGAATGGCGGCCAGTGAGTCAACTGCATTGGCAAACGCGATTCCGCCGCAGGAGAGGAAGTTGTACTTCGTACCTTCCGACATGTCCTGGGCACGCTGCACGCAACCGTCGAAGAAGCACGAAGTCAAGGGCGTCTTGCCCCATCGGATCTGGGCCTCCAGTTCTGGTAACTGCTGTTGATAGCTCTTTTCGAGCGCCACACGGACATAGGCGGCCACGGCGTCGGCAAACTGCCCGAAATCGGTCAACTCCGAAACCGGCGGCGCTATGCCGCGCCATCCCCATTGGCCCCGGTAACCTGTTCCGTCAGTAAGCGCCGCTTCAATGGCCGGCAGATAGCCGCAATTCGCGGCAGGGTTGTAGTACCATCTGCCGGGAATCGCCAGCTCGTTGCATCCCACGGGCACAAAGTCGAAGGCATCCGTGCGATCGACCCCCAGCGCAACAAGTGCCTGGGGAATCGCCGCGTCACTCCAGTACATCGGAAAACAGGCACTCTGCGGCAAACGGGAGAGACAGAAATCGAAGAACTCCTGATCGATGTGCGGATGCCAGCGCACCCACAACAACGGTTCGGGAAGCTGTAAGTTCGTATGGCCCTCAACGATCAGCCAGCTGAGTCGATTCGTCTGATCCTCGCCGCTGCTCGTCGAACCGGCCACGCTCAGCCCCTGCGTGAGATGATGCTCAGAACCCCAGAAACTGTTGTCATACTGCTTGAGTACGAAATTCTCCAGCAGCCGCAACGCCTGATCGTCGTCCAGACGACCGTGCTGGCGGTCGGCCTGGTAATACGGCCACAATAGCTGATCGAGTCGATCTGGCGTGCAGGAGTAGCCATGCCCTTCGATGTGAATTGCCTGATGCGCGAACCAGATCAGCTGCAGCGCCTCACGCAGCGTCTCTGGTGGAGCCGTGGTTACCTTGGCCGCGATCTGCGACATTTCGCTCAGCTGCTGACGCCGCGGGCTGGACTCAGTTCCCGCTGCCTCGGCTGCCAAATACTCCGCATATCGAGCGATCCAGGCGGACAAACCTTCCAGTGAAGCCTCCGCAGCCGTAAGGAATTCCAATCTCTGCGCGTCAGACTCGTCCCGCCGCCGATCACGAACGCGCGACAGCAGACCTCCAATACCGCCTCGCAACAGCTCGCGGTAATCCGGGCTCAGATGCCCCTGGTTCGAAATGAACCGGTACCCCAGTTCCGCTGGCACATCTTCGGCCCGCTCGTACGGCGCCTGGCCCAGAAGTTCCGTGCGAAAGAGTCCCCACATGTTCCGGTTCTTCCAGTAGTCCCGGATCTCCTCGGGTACCTGGTCGCGCAGATAGCCACGCCGATCAGGTCGCTCGGCCGTGTAGATGTTGTTCTCGCCGATTCCCAGTTCCACGATCACCGGCATGCCGCCCGGAAGCTCGCTGATGGACCCGGCCAGCAGATCGTGCTCCCGGACATAGAGCGGAACGGTCTGGAAATACTCGCGCAGCGCCAGTGCCTTGCGCACAATCCACGGCTGATCTTCCGTCTGACGAAAGACCCGCGTGAAAACCTCGGCACGATGCAGTGCTACCCGCACCGGTGAACTGACAATGTCGTGTCTCAGTGCAGCGATGTCGGCGTGCGGAGTACTAATTGCGGCCTCGGCAGCCAGTGCGCGAGGAAGCTCGCCCAGCGCCGCCACGGCCGCTGTGGCACCGGAAAGAGCGAGGAACTGGCGCCGAGTGTATTCGATTGACTGGTGCATGCGATTCTGTCCTGTCGAGAACAAGGGTCGCGCGGCCACAAGTCCGCGTCGCATCCCACGACCAAGGGAGTGCAGCCGCCGAGCCCCAGGTTAACCGCGCGCGAACGGACGCTGTCCGGCGCCAGTCTACCCCGATCCCCCACGAGTGTCCAGCACGAGGCGGTTGCGCATCACACACCAGCAGGGAACCGACTCGTCGACACTCGATCCCGCACAGTCACCACGGTTACTCCGCCGCCTCGGGCCGATCAACGGTCGCGCGAATCATCCAGTCTCCCCCCGAAAAGCTGCCGGCATGCTTCCCAGGCAACCCGACTAATCCGGTTCCTTCTGCGTCGTGGCTGACATAAACGCCCTTGGTCTGCGTCGGCTGGAAGTTGAGACAGATGACGAACTCACGAGGGACTTTGCGCGGGCGCAGTGGCAATTCGACCCATTGCGGGTTACCCCGCTCGAACTTGGAATAGGGAAACTCCAGATCAGCGATCAGATTGAAGTCCTTGTCGCAGATCGAAACATGGAAATCTTCCTTCGGCGCTCGCGGAGTGCCATATCGGCCGCCGTGAATGCGCACTGCAGTCAAATAGCAGCCCTCGTCCGGAGTCTCAAAGGCGGCCGCAATACCGCGGGGAAAACTCTTCTTGCCTGCAGCCGTCCCGTCATCGTTCTTCAGTTCGACCGGTGCACCTGCCAAGGCGGACTTGGCAACTGTCTCTCCTTCCTTCTCCCCGGCCGTGCCGCTCAGGCTGCGCACATATTCCTGATCCGCCTCACTCAACTGGTCCAGCCCCACCGAAATCACATCCCCATCGCTCTTCTTGAGCCGCACCTTTCCATCCGCAAAATCAACAAACTCCGCTTCGACCGAAAACCCTCCCGTCGCATCCTTCCAGGTACGAATCTTTCCTTCGTCGGCAATGACCCCGAATGTCACGGTCAACAACAATACTGCAACCATCATCTGCCAACAGCACTTGTTCATGGCTCCTATTCCCTTCCGACGATACAACACTCACCCATGTAGCCAAATCCTGCAAACACTTGCCCAACCGACTCAATGGAGCGGCCGGACCTTCCCCCGCAACGAGTCATTCATCGACCGGCGCCCGCCAGCCCATCCGACTCAGCCCACCCCCGTCCGCCGAACAGCAAGAGAGATTCGATTCACTTGCCTGTGCCTTCATTGATCGCCACCTGAATCGGCAAAGGGGTTCCGCACCTCCCACTCGGAGGTCAAGACAACCTGGACCATCCACTCCAGATCATCCGCCGTCGGCTGCAGTTCCTGCGTCGGACGGCCGGTGAACGAATGCGTTGCCCCGATTGCGTGATCAAACCCCACATAGACACCTTTGGTCTGATGGGGATTAAATGACAATGCGACATAGAACTCCTTCGGCACTTTCACGGCCGGCAGTCGCAGCGTGTACCACTCCAGCTCTCCCCGCTCAATTGTGGAGTAAGGGAATGGGTATGCCTGGATCACCTTCTGGTTCTCGTCCAGTACATAGACGTGAAAGTCCTCTTCCGGAGCTGTGGGAAGTCCATAGCGAGCGGCGAAGATTTCAATCGCACAGAGGTATTCTGCGGTGTCGGGACGAGTGAACTGAACTGCATGGCCCGATCCTGCAAGGCTCTTGCTCCCTGCCGCCTGCTTGCCGACATGGCTGAGCCTGATCACCGGCGAGACCGTATCGGCAGCCGCCACCACAACCCCGGTCACATTATCGTCCGGGCGAACTGATTGTGCCTCGAGCATGGCCAACGGCAGCGTCAGTCCGATCGCGACGACAGCCACCGCGGCCCACGTGCCTCCCGATGCCACTTGACGATCGACGCGAGCGTCCAACAACGCCCGAATACGTTCCTCCAAGCGATGCGGAGCCCCCATCGACAGGGCCGGCAGAGAGAGAACTCTGCGCGGTCGGCTCACCGCCACCAACTGTAACAACTGCCCGGCGTAATCACATGCTGCGGTTCCTCCTCTGACTACAAGGTCGTCACACGCTCGTTCGCGTTCGACCTGAAGTCGCCACGCAGCCAGCCACACCAGCGGATGAAACCAGTAAACGGCCCGTGCCAATTGCACAACCCATTCCCACTGCGCATCGCGGCGTCGGATGTGCGCCAGCTCGTGAGTCAGCACGGACGTGACCTGCTTCGAACACCATCTTTCCGCTTCGCTCGGCATGCACACGCTCGACCTCCATAGGCCCCAGGCCATGGGCATGCTTGCCGATGTACTTATCAGTAATCGGACCGGTCGAGAAAGCCCCACTCGCCGACAAAGCAACCGATGCAGTGTGAGCAGTCGCCCGTCCGTGCAATGCCGGCTTGCGGCTTCCAGCCGACTCAACTGGACAAGACTCACTGCTAAACGACCAATCCCCAGCAGCATTCCTGCCAGCCAGACCAAGATCAGCCCCGGAGCGGCCGACGGCACGGACACGCCGTAACGTGCGGTATTCGTTGAACGTGTTGCACCTGCATCAGGAAATGAACCGTCGGAGCGCGACATACCTCTGTCATTTATGCGGTAATGCGATAGTGCGCAGTCAGGATGCTCAGCCCGAGCACCTGACCGTCCCGGAGCGGCTTCAACCAACGACGGGTCGCGACTCTGCTCGCGCCGAGCGGGCTGCGAATCACCTGCCAGCTCACGCCACGGCACCCGTGTCGAGGGGGGGCGATCGTGCGTCACATCCTCGGTCGCGTTCAGCCAGAGCCAGTTTGGCAGAACACGCCATTGTGGGAGCAACAAGGAAAGGCCGGGGGTCAACAGCGCGGCAAGCATGACGGTTCCCCACACCGCGTGGCGCTGCCCCGCGGACCTGCGGCGCATGAGTAGCGTGCCGATGGCAGCGACCAACAGCAGCGCCGTCGCCTTGGCTGCTCCCTCGCTTACCAGCACACTCACTCGTCCGATCAGCGATTCCGGTGCTGCGATTGCCAGCCGATACATCATGGCTCTTGCCCTCGCTCTCTCCGCGCTTCATCGATCATGCGCTGCAGCCGCTCCAACTGCTCGTCGCTAATGTCCACATGTCGGTCGGCCAGATGCATCGCCAGGGCTTGTTCCACATCGCCGCCGAAGAATGTGGCCAGCATCGCTCTCCACGCATTCCGCGCCGCTCGACGCTTGGGGACACGCGGTCGATACAGATTCTCCCGCCCCCGTTTGCGTCGCAGCACATATCCCTTCTCCTCCAATATGCTCAGCAGCCGGCGGATGGCCATGTCGGTCGGCGCTTCCGGCAGCTGCTGCTGGATCTCAAGCACGGTGGCTTCCTCCCGCGCATAGAGAATCTCGAGGATCTGTCGTTCACGACGGCTGATGGCAGACATGTCGGTCATGCAGGCTCTCCTTCTCACCGCTAATTATTTAGCGGTTTGGAACAGCCTGTCAATCGTCTACAGATAAGATTTTAGCGAATAGTGTGCGAGTCGGCTGACGGGTGGCTACAGTCGCGCAGGCCGCGAGCCAGTGGCCCGGGCGAAATGTCGACGGGAACATACGCGACCGCATCCCGCAAGTGGTCGAGCAACTGACGCGACTTGACACTGCTGCCACTGCCGAACTCGATCATCATCACTCTCGGCCCCAAGGACGCAGCCATCGCGCGTGCATGGTCCCGCATGATCGACAGTTCGGTGCGCGTCAGATAGTACTCATCCAGTTCACAGATGCGGTCGAAGAGCTCTGAACCACGTCGATCATACAGGTATTTGCACGGTAACCGCTTCACGTCGTCCCGAAGACCAGCCAGCACATCGGTCAAGAACATCTCCCGGGTCCGCCGCGCAGCATGGGATTCGGCCAGTGTGAATTGCTTCTGCATGTCGCCCCTCTGCCGTGCATCCATCGCCCGACGACCCCACCTGCAAACCACGCGTCTGCCCGCTGGCGAAGAAAACCACTTCCACGTTCCCCACATCGATCTCTGGGGTCAGGGTCTCTGGCATCAGGGGGCAAGTCGCCGACCCGACAACATAGACCGCGAACGAGAGTGACGTCCGGCACGGGTCGCTCATCACAGACCGGTGCCGGCCAAGCAGGCATTTCGCCGCTGCCCGCTTCCCGGATCTCCGGCGTTTTCACCCGCGGGCCGCTTGAGCCGGCACTTAGCTGCGTCAGTGCAGCGCCACAGTTGTTACGGCCCATCCGCATTGCCACACGCGAGCGAGTCCCCCGACCGGATCTGCAAAAGTGGTGCCGCTGCAGAAGTGACTGCTGAGCGTCTCAGCTGAAGAAACGGCACTACCTCCTTCGACTGACAGCCTGCCTGTCGTGCTATCAGCAGAGCCGCCTGGTGATACGACTCGACAGCACAAACAGATCGAATCCTGCGCGAATCGAGTCCGGCGCGACGGGGCGCATGCCTGACTGCCAAGCTGGACGACAGAATGTCGTATTCACAATGGCACACAATACGTCAGACGGCAGGCGGCTTCACGGAGCGCTGTCGGATCGATGAGCGACAAAAGGTCCACGTCCGCCCCCGCACTCGCGGGGTCTGGTGGCCGGCGGCCTGGCTGACTCAGCAACGCCCTAAGGCACTCGTGAGGTGTGATCCGCTCACTCGCGCAGCCATGTCTGCTGATCGGCAGCATAGAGTGCGGCGACGTGCTCGTACGCTCCTTCCTGCATGGCGAGCTGCAAGTCGGCTTCAATCAGCGCGTCGATCTGCGGGCGAGAATTTCGCAGTATCTCCTCCCACCGGCGACGAAACTCGACCAGCGCCTGACGATCATCCGGCGAGGCGGGGCATTGCGTGGCAACCAGACAATCGGAAAGCGTCTCCTCGGCCGACGCGTGCGGATGCTCCTGCTGATAGTCAGCAATCATCCGGGCAACTGATTCCCAATAGAAGGTCTCGCGAAACGGCCTCGCTTCGTTGCAGAACATCTGCGACCACGCCACACTGTTCTGGCACCAGTCGAGTAAATGCCCAACCTTGCGCCAGATGGTCTGCAGCCGATCTTCCAGCTCTTGAGGCAGACGTTCTCGAGCCATTGCCCCTCGGCCCTGACTCGACGCGGATTTGCGTGTTCTGGTCATGCTGATACCCGCAGGAAAGGGGATTAGACGAATGCGAGTGTAGCAACTTGCAGCGGTTGAAGGAAGTCAGATCGCCCTGTTGGCGTCGCCAGCGTTGCCTTCGTCCTTCACTTGCCAGGTCGCAGCCGGTGTCGAATGATCGTCGTGCTAACAGAAATAAAGCACAATCCGCATGCTGGAGCAGCAATTACCGGCCACACCACGCGACGATAAGATTGCACTTGCATTGCCGGGCATTCGTACCTCAAGGAGGGAACTGGCACTGCTGCCAGAATGGGTAATTCCCCCATCACTCAAGGCTCCTCAATAAGCGTGTCGAACTCGTCAACGTTCGCACCGGACTCACTTCAATCACCGAAGTAACCGTGGAAAGTGGCAATGCCAAGCACAGGGCGTCACGCACGGAAGTGCGTGCTACGGCTACGCGGTTCGACCCACAACTTTGAGGTACTCACCAGACGCTTCGCGTGACGTGCCGATCACCAACCGCTTGGAGCCCCCTTCGATTTCTTCCAGCCAACCAGAGGCCTCAACCGTTTCCCCCATTTCAGCTTGGCCAGTAAAAGTGGGGTTGAATGAAATGATGTGCGGCACATCAGGATCGGTGATGCCGAACCGAGCAGGATAAAGATACGCTTCGGTGTCGTCACTCACCGTGGAACGAATAATCCGACGTTCCAGTTTCCTGCCGCGTTGCACCGTCCACGGCGAAGGGTGGCTCACGCAGGCGATATCCACTTTGGTCCCGCTCAAAGCGAATTTGTTGAACTTTCTGCGTTCATGCCAGACGTACTCTTCGAACGTCAGAGCGCATCCACGCCGCCGGTACGCCTCATGCCACATGCCGTCCGAGAGCGAGTCAATCGCTCCCGCCAGCAGTGCCTGCTGCAGACGCTGGCGGACCAGGAAGAAGGACTCTCGGCCATACACTACCAGATCGATATCGGAGCTGGCCTGATGTGCTCTCACCAGCACCGATCCGGTGACCCCTACGCTGCGCTCAGGGAGCCCCTGGCACAACACAACCTCACTCAGTTGCGTTACCTTCGCTTCGATCGCATCACCGCCCCCTGCGGCAACGATTTCCGCCCAACGATCGGCCGGCCGATAATGGTGCACTATCCGTTCGAGAGGGACGCCGTGCAGCTGGATATCACGGGCGGGCGAATGAAAGAGATAATCGCCAAATTCGTCGTAAAGCAGCCGGTTGGCTTCCTCCGTCTCCACCTTGCGGAGCTGCTCCACCTGTCGCACATAGCGAAGGAAACAGTGAGCCCTCCCCGCTTCTACTCCGTGCGCTACAACAGCAAACAACAGCCCTTCGCACGTTTCCACGAAGTCACGCGGCAGCAGCGGAGACGCTGCGCGACGCAGGAGCAAATCACCACCAGACAACTCCATCGATCGCTCCGTGCGCTGCGACGGCCTGTTGTGACACGAGGAACCAACGTGAGGAGTGTACCGGGCGGAGGAAGGGGGATCAAGCGGCAGGCAGCTCGATCAGATCCTCGATCTTTGGATCACCATACTGGGCAGCAGCCGTCCGCTGCTCAATGTTCCTGGTCACTTGGATACACGACGCACTGTGGACGTGTCCAGATAGAATCAGCAGCTGGTGGTTCGGGTGCTCATTCATGATCTCTTCAATCGCATCACCAGCTGCCTTGCAGCCCGCATGAGGCGCCCACCAATCCCAGCTGGTCCTGGTACGAACGCAGCGAGGTGCGAACGGCGGAGTGTGCGTCAGCAGAACCACGTTCGGCTTCGCCTCGAGCGCCAAAGGCAACACGCGGCGAATGTGCTCGGCGGCACGCTCGCCCAATGTCCTTAACTGCTCAGCCATCTCCTCACGATCCAGATCGTCCGGAACCACTTTCAGCTTCATCACCTCCTCTTCGCACGCACCGCACCGTTTCAGGCATGATAGACGCCACGGACCCTTCTGCCATTTTCTCAACTCGTCGATCACCTTCCAGTCGTTGAGCATGATCTGGCTGTTCTGGAAATCCCCATAACCGCCATCGCCCCAACAACCGTGGCCAATCAGTGCAGTTGTGGAAGTGATGTCAATGTAGTCCATCAGGTCGAGACAATGCAGATGCGTCGACCCTGACGTGAATGCCTGCAGAGCAGACAAGACCTCGCCAAACGAACTCCAATAGTAATCGTGATTTCCCAGGACGAAATAGATAGGACGCTGCACATACGACTCGAGCATCGTCAGATGCTCGTGCAGCTGGGGCGCCTCAGATATGTCGCCGGAGATTGCCAGCGCGTCGAACGACTGTTGCGCCAATTGCTCCAGCCACTGTGCCAGCGTGTCGTCGTTCGACTCGGCAGCGGGACGCAAGAACACCAAATGCAGGTCGGAGGTCCAGGCCAGCTTCATTCCCACCCTCACGAGCTCGTCGTTTCCGTGGCGGCAGCCGTCTTCACGCCGAACGATGCCTGGCAGATGCACCTGCCTCCATGACGACCAGTCACTCGTCGTAATGTCGGACAGGACTCGACTTCACAGCAAACGCACTGCGCGGGACCACTGCTGGCCTCAGTCGACGACCCCCGGCAGCGCCGAGAGCAGCACCTGGGCCGCACCACTTGAGCATTTTTCGTAACAGCAATATCTGGAAGAGCATCTGGCAGCGTGACGGCGACCGCCGAGTCGATCGGCAGGCCCCGCAGCGCGCCCCCATGCTCTGGACTTCCAGCTCGTGAAGTACTCCAAGTTCTGGAAAGGCGGTCCTTCGAGGTCGTTAGGAGGAGCTCGTCGCGGGTGTACCAGCGAGCGGATCGCAGGATCCAGCCCCGACTAATGGCCGGTCTCCCCCCAGGTGTGTGACTTATCCTGACACGCCGCTAACAAAATTGCAAGTTAAAATGGGTAATTTCGTCGGGCCGCACCTAGCGCGGACTTCAGTCCGCGATCGAGCTCGGGCGAACGCTTCCTGATGGCAACGCCCGGGACAGGACTGTCACACACTCAAGTGCGTGCTGCAAACAACGCGTGATTGCCATGGCACTGCAAAAAGTCTCTACTAGTGTCGGGAGACGTCCTCTGAGACGGACAAAAACCGGGCCCAACTTCCTGTTTCACGCCTTCACTGAGCAACTGATCATGAAACCACATCGCACAAGCAAGATGAACCGCCGAAAGTTCCTGCACCGGGCAGCTGCGATTGCTTCCGCATCGCTGACCGTCCCCTATCTCGTACCAGCTTCTGCGCTCGGCAAGGACGGTCAGGTTGCTCCCAGCAATCGGATCACGATAGGATCGATTGGCGTGGGCTCGATGGGCCAGGTCGACGTGAAAGGCCTGATGCGGGAGGAAGGGGTGCAGATCCTCGCGGTGTGCGACGTGTTTCAGCAACGTCGCGACGCGACCAAGGAACTGGTGGATACGAATTACGGGAATCAGGACTGCATCGCTTACGGTGATTTCCGCGAAGTGTTGGAACGTGACGACATCGATGCCGTTTCGATCACCACTCAGGATCATTGGCATGCTCTGATTGCCACGGCTGCTGCCAAGGCGGGAAAGGACATCCACTGCCAGAAACCACTCGGCGTGACGGTCCAGGAAAGCCAGGCCATCCGCGACGCGGTGCGCCGTCACGGCCGAGTTTTCCAGACCGGTACGCAACAACGGTCCGAACGCAACTTTCGTTTCGCGTGCGAGTTGGCGCGCAATGGATACCTGGGCCGAATCCACACAATCGAAGTGGCATCCCCCGGCCCGATGTACAAGCGGATGTACCAGCAACCAACCACTCCAGAACCGATCCCCGACGGCTTTGACTTCGAAATGTATCAGGGTCCAGCCAAGGCGCGCCCGTACAATGGCGGCCTGTGGGCCTGGCCTGATTGGTACCTCATCCGCGACTACTGCGTCGGGTTCATCTGCAATTGGGGCGTGCATCACCTGGACATTGCCAACTGGGGATGTCCGACGGTCACGTCGGAACCGTGCGAGCTCAAGTTCACCGGCCATTATCGCGATGACGGACTGACCGACAATATCAACGACTGGACCGGCGAATTCCGTTACGAGAGCGGACTGCGCATGGCGTTCAGCGACAACGACAATCCGAATGAACAAGGGTGCCGTTTCCGTGGCGATGAGGGATGGGTCCTGGTGGATCGCGGTGCACTCACCACCGAACCCGAATCGTTACGGAACGTCGAGATCGGAGCTGACAAGATCAGTCTGTCCGCTGGCGCTGAAGGAAGTCATTACCGCAACTTCATCGAGTGCGTCCGCAGCCGCAAAGATCCAATCGCTCCGGTCGAAGCCGGCCACCAGGCAAGTTATCTCGGCATGATCGCCGAGATCTCCATCCGCCTGGGCCGTCCACTGCGATGGGATCCGAAAACGGAGACTTTCCCCGGAGACGCCGAAGCAAACGGGCTGTTGTCTGCCCCCATGCGCAGTCCGTGGCAACTGGAACTGAGCTGAAGCGACGCCCGGTGCGCCCGCCGTAGCCATGCTCGCGCAGAGCCGTAGCCATGCTCGCGCAGAGCCGTAGCCATGCTCGCGCAGAGCATGGGCCAGCGCCCTGCGAGCTTCCACTTCCCCCGCGGTCTACGCGACCGCGGCCACCAGAACGCAGAGCC
>JBGSHS010000139.1:0-11418 GCA_041752115.1 Pirellulaceae bacterium
CCGCGGTCGCGCAGACCGCGGGCGAAAGCCCGTGCCAGGGCGTCTGCCGAGCCGCTTATCCGCTTATCGCCCGGCGGTAACAGAAATCGAACAGCAGTTGCCACTCAAGTTGTGCCACGCGTCGGCAAAGATCCTCCGTCGAGTCGCCTCGGCGGTGAGCGTGAGCGCACAGGTCGACAAAGGCCATCGGATCCCAGCGAGTCTGGCTGGACAGAAATGCCGACGCTGGTTCGAGTTCCCATGTGCGTGCCAACTTCTGTGACTCGCGATATAGCGCATCATCGATCGGATGTTCTCCCACTCGTCGCACCCAATATTTGGAATTGGAATAGTCGCCTTCGCGGCGGTGCATGATGGCGTGCCAATAGCTTCCGGTGGAGGTCGGGATCTGTTGGCTGATCGCATGCGATTCGTCCAGAAAATCGTATAACAACCACAGCCCGGCCAGGCAACCGCGGGCCATATCGGGGTCCATGACCGCGTGCGGACTCACGACGGATGTCAGCTCAAGAGAAGCCAGTTTCCCGCGGATCACCAGGTGCGGAACGCCCGGCCCGAGCTCGTTGGGTTCCTCCCGCGGCAACAATGCCGCGCAGACAGGACCGTACCGATCGGGTTCGAATAACGACATCACAACAATCCCCCCAAAAGCCCTCGGTATTATGGCTCCTCACACCGCCGGTCGGGACCAGAGAGCGAGCGGCTCGTTCCGCCCTGCTGGCCAATCCAATCCCTATCTTTACCGATCATTCAGTGCTACACTAGGAGGTTCCAGGTGGAGCCAGCCAGGGATGATGAAGCTCTGCCAGGGAGATCGAATGCCCCGGTGGCCTCGGTACCACGCACCTGTGTGTGTGATCGTGGTTGGTCGCCTCCCGGTTGAGGCCAACTGCCGTTGGGCGATTGGACCCTCAGACCTACCGTGAAGAGCTTGGCGAGCGTAATGGGCAAGCAAGGGAGCACGTGTGGATGAGCGTGCGGGCCGCCTACCAGCTCACAGTTCCCGATCGATAGTTTCCGGATCCGGACGTGATGAACAACGACACCCCCGAGATGGCACCTCAGGTACAACCTGAGGCAACTGACCGCCCCGCAACACAAACGCAGCCGCCGGAACATCCGGCCCTACCCATCGACCAGGCGGAACCTGATCCAGCCACTTGTCCCGAAGATTCGGCTGCACCTGCGCAGCGTGGGAAGATCCAGATCGGCTCACGCCGCGATCTGTCAGCTCCCAGCTCTTCCCGACCTCAGGCAGCCGGACAAGACAAGCCGATCCAGATTCCGATGCCGCCACCGGCTCCCACCGAGCCCGTGCCGCCACCAGCTCCGACCGGGCCCGTGCCGCCCCCGTCGATACGCCAGCCTCTGTCGGACGATCTGGAAGCACAGTTCAACGCGGCCATGGGAAATGCCTCGCTGGATGACATCCTGGCCGGTGGCGTGAATGCAGCGACGGCAGCGCCGGTGGAGCTTGAGTCACACCATCGCACACCGGTGACTCGCATCCATGGTGACAATGTCTTCTTCTCATTGGGGGGACGCGATGAAGGAGTCGCTTCACTGCGTCAGTTCCCGGAACCGCCGCAGCTCGGTGCGGAGTACGAGGTCATTGTCAAATCGTTTAGTGCCGATGACGGCCTGTATGAATTGATCATTCCCGGCGCTTCGGCCCACGTCGAAGATTGGTCGGACCTGGTCGAAGGCTCGGTCGTGGAAGCGCGGATTACCGGTGCCAACACCGGTGGGCTGGAGTGCAAAGTGGGGAGTCTCCGCGGGTTCATTCCGTCCAGCCAGATCGCGATCTTCCGCGTGGAGGACTATGCGGAGTTCCTTGAGCAGAAATTGCTCTGCGTGGTCACCGAGGTGAACCCGAAGCGCAAGAATCTGGTGCTTAGTCGCCGCGCAATCCTGGAACGCGAGAAAGAGGAAGCCCGCCGCGAGGTGCTCCAGAGCCTGGAGGTAGGCCAGATCATCGACGGCGTCGTACGGAAGATCCGGGAATTCGGAGCCTTTGTCGACATCGGAGGAGTGGACGGGCTGCTGCATGTCAGCCAGCTGAGCTGGGACCGCGTGAACCATCCCAGTGAAGTGCTGCAGGAAGGTCAGAAGGTGCGAGTCAAAGTCGAGAAGGTCGACTCGCAAACCGGGAAGATCAGCCTGTCGTATCGGGACCTGCAGGAGCATCCTTGGGATAGTATCCAAGAGAAATTTCCCGTGGAATCGATCATCAAAGGCAAGGTCTCCCGAATCGCCAAATTCGGAGCGTTCGTGAAGCTCGCTCCCGGTATCGAAGGCCTGGTGCACATCTCGGAACTGTCCTACAGCCGCGTGCCCACGGTGAGCAGCGTCGTTTCCGAGGGCCAAGACGTGGAGGTCAAGGTTCTGTCGATCGACACCGATGCCCAACGCATCGCCCTGTCCATGAAAGCCGTCTTGCCGGAGCCGGCTTCTGAGCCCGAAGTGGAAGAGGCGGTGCAGCCGGACGAGCGATTCGAGGCACAGCGTGAAGCGGTGGCCGCCCGCCGCTCGAAACCCCTCAAGGGGGGCACCAGCCGAGCTTCTGGCGGTGAGCAATTCGGGCTCAAGTGGTGAGCGTCTCCGGAGCTGCTGATCCGAAACCTCGGCCTTCCGAGCCATTAATTGACATGTGCCGTGGAGGCCCTATACAATTCGAACGCCCCACCTGGGTAGCAGGGGGTTATTCGGTTGCTCAGGTGCCACTGGCCCCGACATTGCTTCGTGGTGAACACCGCGATTGCCGGACTTGACTGCGCCGGCTCACCCCGATCCGCGGTGGCGACTGAGCACTAGCGTAGTGGGCGAGAGATCGATGCGCAATGCAGGTGGTTCACGATCGAATCTGGGGCAGATTCCACCACGAAGAGAACGAATTGCACGGTACCCGATTTAGCGAAGTGAGGAGCCTGAAACGATGAGCGATGTCCCCGAATTCACGGAGGAAAATTTTGCCACAGAAGTGCTCAACTCCGACCAGCCCGTACTGGTCGATTTCTGGGCCACGTGGTGCGGCCCCTGTCGGCAAATTGCCCCGATGATTACCGAACTGGCGGCAGACAACCGAGGGGCTTTCAAAGTCGGAAAGCTGAATATTGACGACAGTCCTGCCATTGCCCAGCAGTACAAGGTGTACAGTATTCCAACGCTCGTTCTCTTCAAGGGGGGCGAGGATGTGCAGCGGTTCGTCGGGGTGCAGCCCAAGGCGAAGATTCAGGAAGCGATGGATGGTCTGAAGTAACGGTCGGCAGGGCTCCGTTCAACCGCGCCAGCAATCAGGTGGGATCCCAAGTGGTGAGACTCGGGGCAATCCGTCGTAATTGCTGTCGCATGAAGAGCTTGACGCGGGCAGTGGTCTTCAGCCCCAAAGCGTGATGCAGGATCTCGCGCGCCTGGTGAGTCGTGATGTGCCGGGCCAGATCTTTCATCGACGGGATGAACGCCGGACTCATGCTGAAACTCCGCAACCCCATCCCGATCAGCAGCACGAACGAAGTGGGCTGCCCCGCCATTTCTCCGCAGAGGGTGAGGGGCTTGTCGGCCGCACGACAGGCTTGCACCACGTTGCTCAGGACGCGCAGGACCGGCGGAGCCAGCGGCTGGCACAGATGACTCACCTTGGGGTTATCTCGGTCGGCGGCCATAAGGTACTGGACAAGATCGTTCGATCCGATCGAGACGAAATCGACGGCGTGTAACAGCGAATCGATGCAAATCGCCGCGGCCGGGACCTCCAGCATCATGCCGAGCGAAACGTGGCTGTAGGCCTTTTTCTGCAGCGCCAGCTGCCGCTCCGCACGACGGACGATCTGTCGCACTCGGTTGATCTCCTCCAGAGCGGTGATCATCGGGAACATGACACGGACTGAACCGTTCAGCTGAGCCGCATGGGCTGCGGCACGCAGGATCGCGCGCAGCTGGGCGGTGAACAACTCCTGATGCTCGAACGATAGCCGAATGCTCCGCCAACCCATGAACGGATTCGACTCCTTGTGGTGGTGACCCAGGTACGGAACGGTCTTGTCGCCACCGATGTCGAGCGTGCGGATCGTCACCTGATGCTGCGGGCTTTCCGAGACAATCTCCCGGTAGATCTGAAACTGCTCCTCCTCGTCCGGAATGTCCGGGTGCGTCAAATAGATGTACTCGGTGCGAAACAGTCCGACCCCCGCGGCCCCCATGGCTTCGGCCGCCCGCGCGTCGGCCACGCTGTTGATATTGGCATGCAGCTGCAGAGCGACGCCGTCGGCCGTCACCGCAGGCTGATTTCGATTGGCGGCCAGTTCATCCTTGTGATGAAAGTATTCGCGTTCCAACTTGCGATACGCCGATCGCGTTTCGGCATCCGGGTTGACGGTGACGTGACCATCTCGGCCGTCAACAACAATGGTGTCACCCGTGCTGACCTGGCGCAGTATGCCACGGATGCCAGAGACCGCAGGAATCCCTCGACTGCGCGCGATGATCGCCGCATGGCTGGTCTGGCTGCCTGCCTGGGTCACGATCCCCTTCACTTCGACATTGCCCAGCGCAACGACTTGGGACGGGAGCAGTTCGTCGGCCACAATGATCACAGGCCCGCTCAGCGGGTGCTTCCCCTTTCCGGGAGGGTGCTGTGCATCGGCCAGGTGCGAACTGATGCGAAGCACCACGTCGCGAACGTCGTTGAGTCGATCGCGCAGGTACTCGTCCTTGGTGCGTGCGAAGAGGGATGTGTATTCGTTGAGCAGTCGGTGCAGCGCGGCCCGGACCGTCATCCGCTCCTGGGAAATCCAGTGGCGGATTTTTTCGGTGAAGGCCGGATCGCGCAGAATCGTCTCGTGCACACCGAAGATTGCCCCTTCGCTGCGTCCCACCTGCGAATCCACCTTGTGGCGAACGGCCTTCAGGTCGGCGGCCGCCCGGCTGTGTGCCGCTTCGAACTGTGCCAACTCGCCAGCAATGTCTTGCGGCTCCAGGCTCTTCGCTTCAGGGTCGACATAGATTTCGTGGATACAGTACGCCGTTCCGACCGCCACGCCGGGAGAAACAGGGATTCCTTTTCTCATGTTGGGCAATGTAACAGGCCAGGGGTCCCTTGACAAATAGCAGAAGTGCGACAGGAGGCCCGCTCTTCGGGAAGCCTAACATCTTGATTATTCAGGCTTTGCAGCCGATGCGTCAACTCTCAGACATCGGTTGTGGTGGTTGTGGCTGGCGAGTATACTGTTGTGCTTTGCGTAATATGGCAGCGTCAGGATGATGGCGCTGACTAGTTGCTCTGGTCAGGGTGCTCATTCCGTAGGGTGTGAGATACCCCCTGCATTGCGGCGGATCTTGCTGTGCGTTTTCTGCTTGTTGATCGAATCACCGAACTGTGCGAAGGCAGGCATATTGAGGCCATCAAGGTACTGACCTTGGCCGAGGAATACTTGGCGGACCATTTCCCCCGTTTTCCTGTCATGCCGGGCGTGTTGATGCTTGAGGCGATGTACCAGGCCAGTGCGTGGCTGATTCGCAAGAGTGAGGATTTTGCCCACAGCCTGGTGGTCTTGCGCGAGGCGCGCAACGTGAAGTTTTCGAACTTCGTCGAGCCGGGGCAGGTGCTGGTGGTGCGGGCCGAGATCATCAAGCAGGATGCCAGCACAACGACGCTCAAAGCCGAGGCGACTGTGGAGGGGAAAACCGCCGTTACGGCGAGGTTGGTCCTGGAGCGGTACAACTTGGCCGACCGATATCCCTCACGGGCGGCAACAGACGTCTTGACTCAACGCGAATTCCGCGAGCGGTTTGGACTGCTCTATAACCCCTCTCCCGCGGAGCGTTCGGAGGAAACAGCCAGCCAATGCAGCTGACCCCCCCACCGGGACATGGTCATCCGGAGGAGAGTCGTGGGAGCAGTTCAGAGACTCAACAGACTCAAATCGTTACGTGCAGCGTGGAGCCTTGGAAATTGGTGACGTCGCGGTCGACAGATATTTCCGACCACGTGGCCCACAACCCGAACAGGCGTTTTGTAATGTCAACGAGTGGATCGGACCGGTCAACGGTCCTCTGGCTCGTTGCCCCTGAACCAATTTGGAGATGATGCGAATGGCACCCACCAAAGACGAAGTGTTTGAGAAGGTCCAAGAGGCGTTGGTTGATGCGCTGGGGGTGGACGATGACGAAGTGACTCCAGCCGCGACGATGGTTGGTGATTTGGGTGCAGAGTCGATTGACTTTCTGGATATTGTGTTCCGGCTCGAGAAGGCTTTTGACATCGAGATTCCCCGTTCTGAGTTGTTCCCGGAAGATATTCTCACGAGTGCCGAGTATGTGAAAGACGGCCGCGTCAACGAGGAGGGCATCACGTTGCTCAAACAGCGGATGCCGTTTTTGGATATTTCTCGCTTCGAAGAGAACCCCGCAGTACAGGAATTCAGCAACCTGCTGACGGTGAGCGATCTATGTCGTTACATTGAGAGCAAAGTCGGAGCCACGGAGTAACTGGTGTGCGGTGGTTCTGGATCGATCGTTTCGTAGAGTTTGAGAGCGGGCGGCGAGCGGCCGCTCTGAAGGCCGTTACGATGGCTGAGGAGCAACTGGACAACTACGTTCCTGGCTTCCCGGTCATGCCGGCCTCCATCATTATTGAAGGGTTTGCCCAGACCGGCGGACTTCTGGTGGGTGAGTACCACGGGTTTCGCGAGCGAACCGTGCTGGCGAAAGTCGGCAAGGCTCGGTTTTTGTGCGAAGCCCTGCCGGGTGACGTGATGCGCTACGAAGTAGCCATTGACGATCTGCGCGACGACGGGGCTATCGTGCACGGCACGTCCACCATCGACGGTCGGTTGCAGGCGGAGGTGGAGCTGGTATTCGCTCATCTGGACGATCGTTTTCGGGGAGTGGACCTGTTCTATCCGGCGGATCTGCTGGCGATTCTCCGGCTCTTGGGGCTGTATGACGTGGGGCGCAAGGCTGACGGCAGTCCGCTCGATATTCCGCCTCATATGCTGGAGGCTGAGGAGCGAGCTAACGGTGGAGCGTAGTGTTCTGCCCTGATCGGGCGCCGGCAGGGCTGGCCAGCGCACTCAGTGGACGGCGGACACCCACAGGACGTCGAGCGTTGATGACTCTTGAAATCGTGCGGGTCCTGTGCGCATCATGTCGGACAGTGGAACACGCGCACAGCTCATCCTAACGGCCGATTACCATGTAGCGGCGGGACTCACCGCCGCCTATGAACTTGTTCGCGGAAAAAGGTGTCTAGCAGGTATGAGACGTCGGGTCGTCATCACAGGTATTGGCTGCGTCAACCCCATGGGCCACGACGTGGAGACGGTTTGGACCGGACTCAAGGAAGGCCAATCGGGCGTGGGCCACACCACGATTTTCGATGCCAGTTCGTTTCCGACCCGCATCTCGGCCGAGGTCAAGAACTGGGATGTCTCCAAGATCGGTGAAGATCCCGAGGTCTGGAAGCACCGAGGGCGGCACACGCGTTTCGCCGCCGGCGCTGCCCGGCAGGCGGTCGATTGCTCGGGCATCCTGGACAGCAGCCTGGATCCGGAGCGGTTCGGGGTCTACCTGGGCAGTGGTGAGGGGAGTCAGGATTTCCTCTCTTTCGCCAACATGATAGCGGCCGCGTTGGAGAACGAAACGTTCGACCTGGACCGCTTCATCAAATGTGGACTGGAGACCCTCAATCCCGTAGCAGAACTGGAGCAGGAACCGAACATGCCGGCCGGGCACATGGCGAGCATGTTCGGGGCTCACGGCCCGAATTTCAACTGCTTGACGGCGTGTGCAGCCAGCAGTCAAGCGGTCGGAGAGGCGACCGAGATCATCCGCCGCGGAGATGCCGATGTCATGCTCTCGGGCGGCACCCACAGCATGATTCACCCCTTGGGAGTCACCGGTTTCAGCCTGCTGACAGCGCTCTCCACACGCAATGATGAACCGACTCGTGCTTCGCGCCCTTTCGACCGCTTGCGCGACGGATTTGTCATCGGGGAAGGAGCTGCGATGGTCGTGCTGGAAGACCTGGAGCGTGCGCTGAAGCGCGGCGCTCCCATTTATGGCGAAATTGTCGGGTACGGAGCGACCGCCGATGCGTACCGTATCACGGACATTCATCCCCAAGGCCGCGGCGCAATCGCATGCATGCGGATGGCAATCGAGGATGCGGGAATCTCGCCCGATCAGGTCGACTACGTCAACGCCCATGGAACGAGCACGGCGGTGAACGATCGAGTGGAAACGGTGGCCTGCAAGGAGGTCTTTGGCCAGCGCGCCCCGAACGTCGCCATCTCCAGTACCAAGAGTATGATGGGGCACCTGATCGCCGCCGCCGGAGTGACGGAACTGATCGTCTGCATGATGGCCATTCGCGACAACGTAGTGCCACCCACGATCAACTACGAGAACCCGGATCCTGACTGCGATCTCGATTACGTCCCCAACGAAGCCCGCCCGGCGCGCTGCGACATCGCACTGAACAACAGCTTTGGGTTCGGTGGCCAGAACATCACGCTGATTGTCCGCCGCTTCGTCGGCTGACGACCGGTGCGGGCCTCAGAGCGTTCGCGGACGTCATTTCAGCCAGCCACAGTATTTCAGCCAACCACAGTTTCACACAAGCTCGATTTCTCCCGGGTGGCATTCGGGGTGACGCTCGGTGCACGCACGACCTCAAGGATCGGGGGCTGGCCCGCATCCCGGCGGGAATTTTGCCGAAGCATCCGGTCGGCTGGGGCCACGGGGCGGCAGGGTCGCACCGTCTGCGGGCTGATTGAAATCCGACCTTGGGGCAACTAAGCTAGGCAGACGAGCGAGAATTGGCTGCGACGTTGGGCGGCGGAGCCCCGGGAGACGTCGGACGGCACATCGCCATCAGCAAATCATTACCCTCCCACCCTGCGGGGCGCCCATGACTCATTGCCGCTACTGCGTGCCGATCCGCCCGGTCCCTCCACGGTCGCGAATCTGCTCGCGGACGCTGTTGCTGACCGCAGTCGTCTGCGGCCTGCACTTGCAGGCCGACTTCGGCTGGGCACAGCTGCTTTCCCGTTCGATCGCACTTCAAGGTGCCCGTCTGATGACTATGGACGGTGAGCCGGTCGATGATGGGACGCTGGTCATCACCGGCAAGACGATCCGTGCCGTGGGGCGTGAAGTGTCCCTGCCGCTTCTGGCCAAGACAATCGACGTGCACGGAGCGACGATCACACCCGGCCTGATCGACGCGTACAGTCTGCTGGGGCGCAGCGAGTCCTCGCCAGCTGGACAGGCCAGTCCGACCCGACGCGCCGCAGACGCGTTCGATCGCTACGACACCGACAATATTACGCAGGCGATTCGGCATGGCGTCACGGCCGTGTTCGTCTCGCCGCGAGGGCCAGCCGGATTGTGCGGTACCGGAGCCGTTGTGCGGCTGGCGCCCTCGGAAAAAGCAAGTGAAGCGTACGGGATGGTGCTCAAGCCTGATGCTGCGCTGTGCATCGACCTGGCTTCGGGCAGCAGTCCCGTCACCCGGTTGCGGACGCTCCAGGCGATTCACAAAGCCTGTGCGGATGCTGTTGCGTATCGAGAGAGCGTGGAAGGCTATGAGGAGGATCTGGCCCAGTACATCCAGCAGTTGGAAAAGTCGGCCGCGAAGCCGGCGGCCGACTCCCCTCAGCCGAAAGTGACCGGTGACAGCGAACCGGCTGGAGACCAAGAGAAAGCTCCCGCGCAGTCGACCTCCCCGGCCGCCGAGCAGCCCAAGCCTCAGAAGCCGCGTCGTCCCCCATCCGATCCGAAGTCTGAGTTGGTACTCCGGGCATTAGATCGCGAAATTCCCGTTCGCGTCATCGCCCACACCTCCGACGACCTACTCAATGCCTTGGAACTCGCGTCGGAATTTTCCTGGGACCTGATCATCGATGGAGCGACGGAGTCATATCTGGTCGCCGACCAGCTGGCGGCGGCGAAAGCAACCATTGTCCTGGGCCCGTTGGACACTCCAGGCCTGGCGCGCGACGACATTTTCCGGCGAGCCATTCGGCAGCCTGGCTCTGTGCTTGACGCTGCACAGGTACCGTGGATTGTCGGCAGTGGAGCAGAAGACGCCCGCCGAACACGTTTCATCGCCTTCCATGCCCAGCTGGCGATGTCCGAGTCGTCGCCACGTGATCCGTTACAGGTGATCACCGCTGACGCGGCTCGGATCTTGAAAGTCGATCAGCAGATCGGCCGACTCCGCGCGGGCATGCTCGCCGATCTGGTCGTGTGGTCGGGTCATCCACTCGATCCCGCCACGAGAGTCTTGCGTGTTTTCATCAACGGCCAGCAAGTTTATCCCGCGGAAGGTTGAGCGAAGGGGATAGCGCCTTTGCGAGGGGCGTCCTCGACCCAGCGAGTGAGCAGCGTCACTGGGAACCAGACAGGCAAAGTGATTTTGGATCGGGAGACGATCGTGCAAGCAACGCGGTTACCATTCCTGTGTGCCATCGGGTGTGTGGCCGGCAGTCTGCTGACAGCTTCTCACCTGCCGTCGGCCGAACCGACGCCTGCTCAGCCGACCGCCGTTCGACTCGTAGGCCGGGTATTGCAGAGCGACGGGACGTTGCTTGACGGGGCGTCGGTGGTGGTGCGCGGCGGTCACATCGCATATGTCGGAACCGCAGCGGACGGGGAGAGTGTACCGGTTCGTGTGTTGCCCTCCGGGAGCGTGATATCGCCGGGGCTGATCGATCTCTTCGCGCTCCCCAGCGCCGTAGGGCAGACGGTGGAGGATGCCAAATCGCTCGATCCTCACGCGAGTCCGGCAGGAACACTCGATCCCACCCATCCCGAATTCCGGGCCGCACTGGAAGCTGGTATCACGGCGGTGACGGTCGCTCCGTCGGCAGTGAATCTCGTCTGCGGCGTTTGTATCACCACGCGCACCTACATGCCCGACGGTCAACTCGATCTGCTGCGAGACAACGGACCGTTACTGCTGGCGTTCGGTGAGGGAGTGTGGCGTTTGGATCGCAAGCCGACCTCGCGTGCGGGAGCTGCGTATGCGCTGCGCCAGCTGCTCGTTCGGGCGACCGAGGGTACTACCGACGTTCGGCTCAGTGCCGTAGTGCGGGGCGAGCTGGATGCGTGGATCGCTTGTGGCAGTGGGGAAGACGCGCGCGAAGTGCACGGCATTCTGGGTGACCATTGCCGATCCTTTGGCGCGGTGATCACACAAGATGCGTTGGAGTTGGCAGCTCCGCTGGTGGAACTGCGCGGTCCGGTCGTGCTGGGCCCCTATTCGATGGCGGCCGAAGAACGCGAATTAAGGGGACCGGCCACCTTGGCCAACGCGGGAATCGAAGTGGCCCTGCGCGCCGGTTTCCCGGTGACAGCTCCCGATGCCTTGCGGACCACGGCGGCGTTGGCCACGCGCCACGGCCTGGAGCCTGCCGC
>JBGSHS010000140.1:0-39123 GCA_041752115.1 Pirellulaceae bacterium
CTCGACCGGCCGGTTGAAGTCCCTCTGCGCGCGCTGCTGCGGATCGTGCTGCCACGGCGCGTAGTCGGGGAGTCGGACCACCGCTTTTTCCTTGGGCTGCCTGGCGGTCGTCACCAGTTCTGTCCACGCGCGGTCGAAGACGTCCGTCTCGAGCGAAACGACCAACAACACCAGATGAAAGAGCAGGCCCAGCACAATCGCCAGCTGCATGGAACGTCGCAGCCACCGACTGCCCGTCAGCGCCAGCGTCACCAGCAGTGTCCCGATCACCAGCGGGATTGCGATCAGCCAAGTCCATGCGTTCGCGTACCAGCGTGCATCATCGAGCCGGCAATAGGCCAGCACCGTACCTGCCAGGAACCCCCCCAGCACGCAGCACGCCACGACCAGCGGCCATAACTGGTCGTCGATCCCGCGATAGCGGGCGAGCTGCGTCTTTCGGATAATGCGTCGCGTCTTGGCCATAAGTTTTTGCCGTTCGACCTACTCCTGCTGCGTTGTTACCGAGTAGTCGCGGATCCCCGTGCGGTTACAGAGATTCATCACCGTCACGACATGATCGAACTGGACACGCTTGTCGGCTCGGATCACAACGGACTGATTGACCGGGTTATTGGCCACCGACTGTCGCAGGATCTCCTCCATTTCCTCGCGTGTGACGACGCGGCCATCGACATAGTAATCCCCCTGCTGGTCGATGTTGATGAACAGTTCCTTGGGTTCGGCAATCAATGGCTGCGCTTCACTCGCTGCGGGAAGCACCACATCCAGTTCGTAGTCCTCCTGAGCAAAGCGCGTCGTGACCAGAAAGAAGATGAGTAACAGGAATACGACGTCGATCAGCGGCGTCAGGCTCAGCGAAGCCAGTGCGTTTCCTTTGCGGATTTTGACAGCCATGAGCGCACCTACCGGGAACAATCACTCGCGGGAACCATTACGGTACTGCCCGTCTGTCAGGAACCATGACGCTGGGGCGACGCGACTTGAGGTGGTTCCGCCGGCAGTGGCCTTTGACCATCCCCCACCTGTTGACCAAAACGCATCCGACCTTCGAATCGCTCGATCTGTGGAAGCAGATTGAAGAGCAGTTCGTCGATCTGATGGAACAGCTTCTGAATCCGGCCTTCGAACAAGTGGGAGAGAATGGCCGCCGGGATGGCGACCATCAGGCCGCCAAACGTCGTCACCAATGCGATATAGATTCCGGCTGCCAGCTCCTCGGCTTTGTTCTGACCGGGTCCGAGCATGGTGGTCCGGTGAAACGCATCGATCATCCCCCAAACCGTCCCCAGCAGGCCCAGCAAGGGAGCGACACCGGCGGACAAATTCAGCCACCGGACATTGGCGTACAGCCGCTCGGCCTCTCGTTCACTCGCCTCTCCCACCGTGTGCTCCACTTCGCTGTGCGGTCGGCCGACCTTCAACAACATGGCACGCACCACATTGGCCGCGGCGGAAGGATAGCGTTGGCAGATGCGATACGCCTCGCGCGGATCGAAGGTTCCTTGCGTTCCCGCCAGTCGGCCCAGTTCCTTCACCAGCGGATCGGGCAGCACGCGTGAACGCCGCAGCGCCAGCCCTCGTTCGATCGCAAGGGTGACCACCAGAATGCTCAACAGGCCGATGGGGACCATGAACCAGCCACCTTGGACCAGGAGCGAGAAGAAGTTGATCCCCTCTTCTTCGGTCACCCGGACGGTGGGACTCGGCACAGGTTCCGAGTCCGACTCGCCAGCCTCGCCGCTGGTCGATCCCGCGGTCGGCCCCGCTGGCTCCTCCACGGATGCATCCTGGGCAAGCGAAGTGCGAACCAACGGCTCAATATCCCTCGTTGCGCCCCAGCCCAGACAGAGTCCGAGACACACGAAGAAGATCAGCCGGCGGCGAGTGGCAGTTCCTGCGAGCATGTACATTCTCCAGACTCGGTAAGAGCTCAAGGGACCAACTTGGCCAGCGCGTCCATCCGCTTCTTCGCCTCCTGGGCCAGCTCATGGTCCGGATGCGACTGCACCACATACTGGTAAAACTTCCTGGCGTCCGCGATGTACTTGGCTCGCAGCGAGGGCGAAGCTGCTTGCTGAATCTGCACTTCCGAACAGCGTCCCGCTTCAAAACCAGCTTTGGCCTGCCAGTTGCGCATATCGGCCGGTCCCTGGTCGGCCCCGGAGCGGAACATGGTACGCTGAAAATCCTTGATCGCGTCGTCATAGCGTTTCTGCTGGAACTCGACCTCGCCTACCATAAACTGAGCGCGGATGCCGACCACGTCACGGGACTTCTCGGCGGCCTGTCGGAAGTCCTCGATGGCGTCATCCAACTGGTCCAGTTTCTGGCGAGCGCGCCCTCGTTCAAAATGGGCTTCTGCCGCGTAGTAATGGTCCGAGTATTTCTCAATTAACAGGTTCAACAGATCGATGCTCTCCTGCCACTTGTCCAACTGTCCCGCCGCCTGAGCGGCATGGAGCTGCCGCAGGACGGCAATCTGCGGCGAAGAAGCTTCGCGCCCGATCGCCTGCTGCAGCGCAGGCAGCGCCTGAGCGTAATCCTGAAGCCGAAACAAACACTCCCCTTTCATGAACCAGGCATCGGACGCCAATTCCCCATCGCCGGCGGCGGCCAGCAGCGATTCGAACGCCCCGAGCGCCTCGCGATACTGCTGTAGTTGATAGTAACTCCACCCCACCTTGTAGAGAACCTTTTCCTGGATGGCCGCATTGTTGGCTTGAGCCGATTTCTGATAGGCGGTCACGGCCTGAGCGTATTCCTTCTGGGCATACAGGTTCTCGCCGACGTGGAAATTGGCCTCCGCCGCCAACGGACTGCCCGGGTACTTTTCGGCCAGCGTGCCGAACGTACGGGCGGCGGCGGCCGGGTCCGGGAGCGATTGATACGCCCAGGCCTGCTCGTAGAGCACCTTGTCGGCCTGAGCATACTCCGGATACTGCTCGAGCAAGCTCGCGTACGTTTCCACCGCCTTCGGATACTGCTGCGCTGCGGCTTCCGCCAACCCTCGTTCGTACAACGCGTCGCCGCGCTGCGCTGACTGCGGATGGGCCGTCAGGTACTGGTCGATGTCGGCAATGGCCTCCGGATATTTCTTCGCCTGTCGGTAACACATGCCGCGGGCGAACAAGGCATCATCAGCCAACTCGTGCCCCGCATGCTGCTGGATGAGGGCGGTGAAGCTGGCCAGGGCCGACTCGTAGTCCCCCCCCTTCAACAAGGCCCAGCCCTTGCCGTACAAGGCGAAGGGAACGAGCGCCGAGGCAGCGAACCGCTCAATCACCTGGTCATACGCCGCCACGGCGTCCGTATACTGACCACCGGCGTAGTGGCACTCGCCCAGATGGTAATTCGCTTCATCCAGCTGCTTTCCGTCCGGAAAGCTCTTCAGCAGCTCGCCCAGAGTCGACACCGCGGCGGGCAGCTGCCCGAGCTTCTGCTGAGCTCGCGCCAGATAAACCAGGGTTTCATCCGCCTGTCGCCACTTGGCGTCGGTCAGCAGTGACTCACGCAGCGAAGTGACCGCGTTCTCGAATTGTTCGAGAGCGAACTGACTGATACCGATCAGATAGTACGATTCCGCCTTCAATGGCGGATTGGGCATCTGTGCCAGTACGGGCGTGAGCAAGTCCACGACGTCCTGGTATTTCTTCTGCAGATTCAGTGCGAGCCCCAATCGTACGTGCCACAACCAGTGGTCGGGGTGCTCCTTGGACGCTGCGATCAGTTCGCGGTACATCGCCGCGGCCTGATCATACTGCCCCTTCTGCATGTGGCATTCGGCCAGCACGTATCGGACGTCCGGCAACAGCGTCTGTTGCGGATAGGCAGCCACGAACTTCTCGGCCAGAATCGCCGCTTGGTCATATTGCTTCAGTTCCAACGCGGCAAAGGCAGCATTATAGAGTGCCACTGGCCCGACGTCGTGCGTCGCATGCGACTCGGCCAGCGCCAGGTACTCCTGCAACGCCTCGGCCTGTCGCCCCTGGGTTTCATACAGCGCATCGGCATGGTCGAGTCGCAGGTTCGGGGTAAAGGGGGCATCGCCTGAGTCCGCCAGTTTGCGGTCGGCCAACTCCAGAGCTTTGGCCACATCATGCTGGCGGAGGTAGATGCGGCAGAGCCAGTGGGCCGCCTCCATCGAACCGACTCCACCCAACGCCACCGCCTGGTCGAGCCATTTCGCGGCCTCGTCGTACTGGTCCAGACGATAGTAGCAGCGTCCGGCCGCCAGGGCCGCCTCACCGGCATTGGCTGACTCGGGAAAACGCGTCACCAGCGATCCATACAGCTGCGCCGCGTCCGAGAGCCGGCCTTGTTCCACAACGGCAGAGGCTTGCCGAAGCAGAGCGTGATCGGCCGCCAGAAACCCGCTGACGGCAACCACCTCTGCGAACAACGCCTCGGCCGCTTTGGCATCGCCGGTCTGCATCAACGTCTCTGCTTTCCGCATCCGCACTTCCGTGGCGAGGTCACTCTTGGCAAAATCGGCCAGATACATGTCGTACGCCTTGGTGGCCTGAGCCCATTGCTCCAGTTCTTCCAGCGTGACTCCCAACGCATAGAGCGCGTCAGCGCGCAACTTGGATTCCGGACAGTCTGTCACCAGCTTGCCATACGCGAGGGCCGCGTCCTTCTTGCGGTCCACGGCATACAATGACTCGGCTTCAAAGAACATCGCCTGGTCGACGTTCTTTCCGCTCGGATAGGCGGTCCGCAGTTTGTTGAAGGTCTCGACCGCCTGTGCAAATCGATCCTTGTCTCCGGCCAGGGCCAGCGAATACTGGCTCCATCCAAGATTCAAATAGGTGTCCTCCAGCAATTCGAACTGAGGATGCTGGCCGACGACCGACTGGAACTCGGCAATGGCCTCCGGATACTGTTTGAGCTGAACGAGGCAGACACCGCGATAGTGCCGGGCTTTGGCCGCCAACGGATCATCGCCGAAACGTTCGAGAAACCGCTTCCATTCTTCGGCTGCCAGGTCAAAAGCCCGGTTGTTCTGATAGTTCGCCGCGTCGGAATACATCGTCTGCGCGGCCGCTGATGACTGGGCCGCTGATGACTGGGCCTGTTCAGCTGCCGGCGGACCCTCCTGCCCTCTCACCGCAATCACCGTCGGCAGCAACGCGATGCCCCATGCCAGCACCCAGTTGACAGCCCTACGCTTTCCGATACCCGTGGCTCGCAGGCGCCAATCACAGTCTCTCCCGATCATGTCTTGCTACCTCACCCTTGCGTCACGAAAAGGTCCCCGCTCAACGCGCCGCGGCTCGGGTTTCTAAGGAGCTCCAACCAAATCGATGGTTCAACACGCCGCCAGCGGAATTCACCTCCCCGGCCCAGTCGACATCCACGTCTTGTCAGAGTTCCTAAGGCATTCCCCCTGTCATGCTGACAGTACCCTCCCCACTGGCCCCGTGCCGGTGGAAAGAGGTTTGGCAACTGGTTGTCAAACGTGCCATCCACCGGCTCGAGGCCCATGGTGGATTGTATTCGCCCATGCCAAACGCTGCCTCCAGCCGTCACGGCCGCAAACGTCAATACCGATTAAGTCTAGCGGTTGGCGACAGGAGGGAGAAGCAAAGCAACGACCAACACACTTACGGCAAGACAAACACCATGGATCGTCCAGGCCGGCACCCGGGTTGAATCGTCGGCGCGGTTGGTCACCGCGGCCTTTGAACCGCAGAATATCGCACCGCAAATGTCCAATTTCCAGCTGGAGGAGCCGCCGCCTTGATTCCCCGCCCCTGGCCGAGGCAATGCTATCTCTTCCTTCTGCATTCTGCAGCTGGTTGTTCGATATTCTGCGGTCTTCTGTCGGATTCTTAGCGGCCTGCCCGGTCAATCCGTCCGCCAAGCGTCCACCACGCCGCGCACGACCCAGACGCGGCCGGCGGCGAAGCCAACGTGGGGGCTGACGTGACTTGAGGGACAGCTTGAACTGGGACAGCTGGTGGCAGTGGGTGAGCTGGGCGGAAGTTGCGGAGGAGACTTGGCAGCAGGCTGCAACTTCCACTCAATATGACCGCTCGCTGGTTGCCCGAAATCCTTGGAGCAATTACGCTTGAGACATAACGCATCTGTCCGACCACTCAGGCCGGCCGTTTCCGTATGGTCCGCAAGCGGTGACTCATCGTGGCTCGAATTCTGGTGACTGGGGGCGCTGGCTTCATCGGCTCGCACTTGACCGAAGCCCTGTTGCGACGTGGCGACGAAGTGATCGTTGTCGATGACGAGTCGACGGGGCGGTATGAGAATTTGGCGGCCGTCCACAGCCATCCTCAATTCTCTTTCCTGCGTGCGTCGATTGGCAACAAAGGGCTGGTGGACCAGGTCGCCGCGGATGTCGATGAGATTTATCACTTGGCGGCAGCCGTCGGAGTGGCACTGATCGCACGTCAGCCGATCGAAACGATCGAAAGGAACATCTACCCGACACAACTGCTGCTGGACAAGGTGTGCGACCGCGTGCGAAGCGGGGAGTCGGTCAAGTTCTTCCTGGCAAGCACCAGCGAAGTGTATGGCAAGAACCCCAAACCGACCTGGGACGAAGATGATGATCTGGTCTTTGGAGCCACGACCCGGGCTCGCTGGTCCTATGGAGCGTCGAAGGCGATTGACGAATTCCTGACTCTCGCCTGCTGGCGCCAGTTCGAAGCACCGGTGGTGGTGGGACGGTTCTTCAACGTCGTGGGCCCGCGCCAATCGGGGGCCTATGGCATGGTATTGCCGAGATTTATCCAGGCCGCTCGAGAGGGGAAGCCGCTGGTCGTGCACGATGACGGACATCAGGTGCGTTGTTTTGCCCACGTACACGACGTGGTCGCTGCTGTGCTGGGACTGATGGCTGAGCCGGCCGCCGTGGGGCGAGTTTTCAACATCGGCAGCGATCAGCCCGTGTCGATTCTCCAGCTCGCACAGCAGGTGATAGCCCTCTCCCAGTCGTCGTCGCAGGTGGAATTCCAGAGCTACACACAAGCGTACGACCAGGACTTTGAAGATGTGCGGCGGCGAGTACCCAACTTGGCACGGTTGCGGTCGACCATCGACTACCGCCCGCAGTACGATCTGGGCGGGATCATACACCAGCTGACGCACACCCCCACCATTGGATGTACTTCTTGACATTTTCCTTTGTTGAAGGTCGAATTTAATAGTTGCCCGAAATTCACTTGCGCACGCTGGTGTGGGCTCCGTCCTGGAGCCCGCGCTGAGCGTTTGTCGGTAACTTCTCATCTGCCGGCGTTGTCGGGCTCCGCCCTGCGCGCCCACGACTTTCCCACACAAGGCACGGGCGAGGAGAGGCTTGCATGATTCGAAAACCAGCTTTGTCACGTAGCACGAAGGGCAATCTGCGGCGGCGGCGGTCACGGCGTGCTATGACGCTGATTGAAATGCTCGTGGCCATGGTGCTCTCACTGATCATTATTCTGGCGGTGACCCAAGCTTTTCGACTGGTCGGCGACAACGTGCTGTCTGGCCGCGCCATGGCGGAGATGGCCGGGCTGTTGCGAGCGACGGCAGATCAGCTGCGCATGGACCTCGATGGCGTCACGGCTTCGGTTCGGCCATGGAACGATGCCAAGGCGGGCGAGGGTTACTTTGAAGTGGACGAAGGGCCGCTCTGGGACCTTGGTCTCGGCCTGGAGGCTGCCTCGTCACCTCCCAACCCACCGGCCGATCCGCTCAACCCGCGTCCGATCCGGTGGTTCGCACATACCAGCATGGGCGATTTCGACGATGTGCTGATGTTCACGGCTCGAGCGAAAGGGACTCGGTTTCGCGGACAGATTCTGGGGACAGTGACGCCGAGTCCGGCGGGCGGATTCATCGTCGATTATACGCCCGGCAGTTCGGTGCGGACCGTATTGGAATCGAACGTGGCTGAGATTGCCTGGTTCACGCGTTTCAACGACTGGAATCGAAACGGACAGCCGGACCCTGGCGAGGTCACCTTGCATCGCCGAGTGTTCCTGGTGATGCCGAACCTCGATATTACGACCGATGGCGATATTCAAGCACTGACGCCTGGTCAGTTCTATCACGGTTTCGACATTTCAGTCCGTTATCAGCAGGTGGGAGGCAGCTGGACGCGACTGCCGAACTCACTCGAATCGCTCGCCTTGCGTGAGAACCGCACCGCTCATCAGATTGCTGGCGGCTGGCCAGTGGACAGTTCCGGTTCGATGGTGAGCCAGGCATTCCCTTATCGTCTGTCCCGCGCTTTGCTCGTGCCGCAGGGAACGGTCATCACGCCGGGTGATGACGGGGACTGGGGTGCAAGTGGAGTCAACGACGATGCACTTGGCAGCACCGATGACATTGGAGAAGCGGGGCAGTTCGGCACGGACGATCTGACGCAGCCGATCGAATCCGTGTTCTCCGCCGGCTGGGCCACGACACTCGGTGAATCTGTCGGGAGCGACCTGGTCTTGGCTAACTTGACGGCGTTTGACGTCAAGGTGTTCGACCCAGGCGTTGTCATTCAGCCGGCTTGGGAGCCCCCCATTCCCGTTTCCGATCCCCCGACGGAGGCAGTTCTGCCGGGCGATCCCGGTTACGACGCGACCAGTACTGCTGCCATTGGCCTGGGTGGCTATGTCGATCTGTTCTATGCCCGCTACCTGGTGAACTCACTTCCCGCCAGCCTGCCCTTCCCGCAGACCATCAGTTCGCCGTTTGCCGGACTACCGCATGCGCGGTCCGGGTTGCTGCAATCGCCCGCGCCGATCTTCTGGGGCCGCCAGTCGGTGGCAACACATCCGGCTGTTTACGACACCTGGACCTTGTTCTACGAGCAGAACGGAATCGATGAAGACGGGATTCTGGGGATCGACACGATTGCCGCCAGCCTGGGAAGCCCGCTCGTCGACCAGGGAACCAACGGGGCCGATGACGATGGCGTCGCCGGTGTCGACGACGCCGGAGAACGCGAAACGGCTCCACCGTACGAAACCGCATTGCGCAGTGTGCAGGTCCGCATCCGCATTATCGAACCCGATTCGAGGCAGGTGCGGCAAGTAACCGTGACCTCGGATTTCATTCCGCAGTAATTCGAGCGGGCAGCCGAGCGTGGTTCCGCAGCCCCATGTCATCCGTCTGCGTCAGCCTTGGGAAGTGGTTCCAGCCGCCACTTCCGTCGGCCCAACCTGCGCTGCGCTGCGGCGCTGGTTCCACCGCCCGACGGGGCTCGATCACCAGACCCGGCTGGAACTGGTGATCGACCGGTTACCACAACTGACAGCTGTTTACCTCAACGCACAGAAGATCATCGGCGAGCGATTCGAATCGGGTCATTGGCGCGGCACAATTCCCACGGATCTGCCGCTGCGCAATGAACTGCAGGTGGAAATCACTCTGCAGAGTCCCGCCGAATTGGCTGTTGTGCAGAGCGACGTGCTGGCACAGGGCCACATTTACCTCGAAATCACCACTGCAAGCCCGCGACCCGACTGCGTGTGAGCGTGGGGACAGGCCCAGTGGGATCCTGGCATGATTGGCCCGACTCGATTCGGAAACGCCGAACCCCCAAGCCGAATAGCACGACGCAACCGTCATTCGTCACAGGGCATTTCCTCATTCGTCATTATTCGTCATCGGGTATTTCGTCATTCGTCATTTGCCAAGGGGAGTTCCACGATCAGCAGATTTCGGAACGACAGGTCGGTGGTCGGATCGTGTCCCTGGAGCATGATGGTGCCTGGTTCCAGCCGCAAGCCGTTACGCGGGTTCGAATGCGGCTCTCGCGTGTCGGTCCAATCGCTGACCTGATAACCATTGACCCAGGCTGCCATATGGGGACCGTCAACCGCCAGGGTCATGTACGACCACGTAAGATCATCGGACACCACACGGCGTGCGTCCTGCCGGCGAAAGAACCCGCCCGTACCGCAGTCGACCGGCTGATTGCGATCCCCTTCTTGGAAGCCGTTGTGTATCTGACACTCGTAGCCGTTCATCTGTTCGCCGGGAATGCAGCGGAAAAATACTCCGGAATTCAGGGCGGCCGCGTTCGTCTTGAACTGCAGCTGCAGCATGAAGTCGCCGTAGCTTTGCTGGGTCTCCAGCTGTCCGCGTCCGTTGACAACATCGAGTGTGCCGGCCGCCTCGTCCACCGTGAACTTGCTCGCCATGTCGGGATACTCTGTCCAGCCTTCCAGGTTCTTCCCGTTGAACAGGCTCCGCATGCCGAGCGGCTTCAAGCGGATATTTCGAAAAGCCACTTTCCCCTTGTTCAACTGCAGACCAATATGGCCGCGACGAATCGGCTCAGGATCGGTGTAATCGAGCACCAGTTTATCATCCAGCCGAATCAGCAGGTGTCCCTGCTCGACGCGGATATCGTACGATTGCCAGTCGTCCCGATGCAGGTCTTCGGTCACTGCCTGGCGTTGGACCAGGCTGCCGGTCGGAAACGGATTGTCCATGCCGGCGATGTTGAGCTCATAGCACTCCTGGGCCACATCTCCCGGCTCCAGCTGCGTGGCCAGGAAGATGCCGCTGTTGGTGTCTCTCTCGCAGCGGAAGTCCAGTTTCAGCTGATAGTCCCCGAACTGGGTTGTGGTCATCAGGAACCCCGGTACTCCCTGCTCGACCACGATGGCCCCCTGCTCCACACGCCAATCGGCCTGACCGGTGCTCTGCCAGCCGAAGAGTGTCTGGCCGTCGAAGAGCGAGATCCAGCCTTCGGCCAATTCTTCCTCGCTCAGCATGACCGGATCGGCCGGAGCGGGTTGCGAACCTGCCTCACCCGGCTGTGGAGTTCCTGACGCATCCTGTGTCGCCTCGGCCTGCTCGGTTGTCGCAGCGCCACTCTCAGATGTCATTTTCTTGTCACTCGAATCCGGCGCACACCCGCTGGTTACCACCAGGCACATCACCACCATCAAGCACGCATTGGCAAGACGACCGGAATGACTCATAGATATTCCTCCGTGGAAAGCGTCGGCAGGCGAATGAGTTTCTGGCTGCCGCTTGATCTCGGAGCAATCGGAAAGACGCTGACAGACTCACGTGAAGTCTCGCACCAAACAGTGCACGCGCCAACCCTGCTTCGTAGCCTCGCGTAGCACAGCGCGGACTTCAGTCCGCGACTGCCCCGGCACGACGCTTCGCGGTGGCGGGGCGATGGACAGGGCATCACGCACTCAAGTGCGTGCTTCAGCGTGCCGTGAGGTCGGCGCAAAAAAAAGGAAGAGGCCGAGTCAATCGGTCGACGAGGGGCAGAATCGTCGAACCAAAGCTAACCGACCTCTTCCAAAACGCTAGTGTATCCGATCAGCCAACCGCCAACAGACTACCTGAGCAGGAAATCTCGAGTTGGGTACGCGGCCTCAGTCATGGCTCCTGAACGTCGCCGGTCAGTGCAGCACCATAACGACAACAAGACCACCCGCAGTTCCGCGAGCGAAGAACCCATGCGAATCCGGCACACACCATCCGGCGGCCGATTCGCCCGACAATCGGGTTCCCCCTGTGCGACACTCGAGCATCAAGGACGATTAAGATCGCTTGAATGTAATTCCTCCCGCTGGGCCGTGCAAGACTCCCAAGGCCAGCCGAGAAAGTTTTGGCAGTTTCCTACTGCCGAGCGTGCGAATGGTAACAATCAGGCAATGTCCACCGCTCGCCACTCCACACGGACTGGGACGAGTCACCGGGTGGATCGGCTGAACCGATTGGACGGGCGGGCGCTCCCGCTCCGTGGCCAGCGACGGCCCTCGCTGCCGCACCGCCGATCGGATGCAAGCCAACCGGCCTACTTGACAGGCTCTTTGGCCTGGATCGTGCGGAGTGGTTTGGGAAGTGGAAAATGGACCTGTTCGTCGTACAGCGAGCGGACTTCGACTTGAGCCTGAAAATGCTGACACAGAAAGTCGATACACCGCTGCACGACCGACTCCGGTGCGCTGGCCCCGGCCGTGACCAGCACCGTATCCTGGCCTCCAAACCACTCGGGCCGAATATCCTGAGGTCCATCGATCAGGTAGGCGGCCACGTCGCACTCTTCGGCCAACTCCTGCAAACGACGGCTGTTGGAACTATTCTGGCTCCCCACAACCAGCACGACATCTGCATCGCGAGCCAGCACGCGGACCGCCTGTTGGCGGTTCTGGGTCGCATAACAGATGTCGTCGCGGGGCGGGCCAACCAGCTGCGGATAGCGGGCCTTCAATCGATCGATGATCCGCGTGGCATCGTCCACGCTCAGGGTCGTCTGCGTCAGATAAGCGAGCTTGGCATCAGCTGGGACATCGAGCCGCTGCACGTCCTCCTCGGTCTCGACCAGTCGAATCGCATCGGGCGCCTCTCCCATCGTGCCGATCACTTCATCGTGCCCCTCGTGGCCGATCAGGACGATGATGTATCCTTCTCGCGAAAACCGCCTCGCTTCCAGGTGCACTTTGATCACCAGCGGACATGTGGCGTCGATCGCCCGGAGCCGGCGCTGCTGCGCGTGCTGGCGAACCAGGGGAGCCACTCCGTGTGCGGAGAACAACAGGGTGGCCCCTTCGGGAACATCGTTGAGATCATCCACGAAAACCGCCCCCTTCTCCCGAAACGACTCGACCACGTGTCGGTTGTGGACGATTTCGTGGTACACATAAACAGGAACACCAAAGATCCGCAGCGCCAGATCGAGGCTCTCAATCGCCATGTTGACGCCCGCACAGAAGCCGCGCGGACTGGCCAGTATCACTCGCATCGTTGACCTCACTCCCCGGATGCCGCGATCCCCACTTGCTGCCGCGCGCAGACCACTCTCTGCTCGGCCACCGGAAGCACCTGCACGAAAGAAACCGCACCGTAACCGTATCATAGGCGTGGCAGACCAGGACGCCCAGGCTTGCACGGCCGAAGGGCCTGGCCACGGACAAGGACCGGTCGCCACAACGACCGACCGGGGCACATGAGGCCATCCCCCACGCGGCAGAGGGTCCTGAGCAGCGGATGGTGCGACCGCTTCCCCAGCACCACAGCGAGACCACCTCACGCATCGGCCGGCCGCTGGCCGTCCCCAGAAGAACCCTCAGCCGGCGAGATGTCGTCGGGCCTGCTTTCCAACTGCGGCACGACACCCGAGAGAAACGTCGCCAGCCGATCGGATGCGCGGAGCGCCGTTTCGCGCAGGTTCCACATGTCTTTGAGACTGCGCGGCCGGCGAAAGACGGCGCGTGTCGCGGCACCCAGCTTGGCCGCCAGCGTCGTCTGGTCGAGCAGATGTTCGACCTCCCGCGGCAAGTGGTCGTCCAACTCATCGCTGATCACGCGTACCGACAAGAACCGAACCTGGCGACGACGACACGCCTGGGCCACGGCGATCGTCTCCATGTCGCAGGCAGCCGCCTGATACTCGTCGGCCAACTGATCCTTCTCGGCACGCTCCCGTAGCAGCTTATCCACTGTCAACAAATTGCCCACGTGCAGCGAACGGTTCTGTCGCAGCGCAACGGGATCGATTTTGAACCCGACTTCCAGCGGATGCTTGTGTTGATCGAGCACCGCCTGAGCCATGAGAATGTGACCGCGGCGCAGTTCCGGTCGCAGGGCAGCGGCAAAACCGGCCGAGATCACCCACCGCGGATGAAAGGTCTTGATCGCATCTTCGGTCGCCCGCGCCGCCGACTCACGCCCGACACCCGATTCACAGATCACCACGGGACGACCGTTGAGCATCCCCGCCCGCTCCACAAAGCTGGCGCAGTGCAACGTCACAACGTCGGTCATCTGATCCACCAGACCGCCCGATTCCAAGGCGAGTGCAAACATGATGACTATGTCGCAGTGAGCAGGTGAAACCGGCGTCTCCTCGGCAGTCTCCACCTGCGGACCACCACGCCCGCGCAGAACCGGCTCGACAACCTGCTTGGCTCGATCCACCGCCTGACGCATCTTCTCTTCCGCAACCTGATCGATCAGATTCGTGACAATCCACCGTAGCCACATCGTCGTATCACTCGCTCTCGCCCCGACTCAGCCAACCTCTGCCGCTCGCTCGACCCCCACACGTCCTCACCAACGAATCGGTATTCGGCCCGGAGCAGAACCCGCACCGCAGGCACTGGCCGGCAAACACCGACCGCGACATCCATGTAACATACTCGAATCCCCCGCCACCCGATACAGTCCGCATCGCCCGGACTTGCCCCAGCGTCAGTCCGGGCCATCCGGCCGGCGCATCCCCCAGGAAGAAGACGTCTTCCCGCCTGGATGGCTGCGGGGCGGTCACGTCGGGAGCGTGGAATTCCGGCTCCGTCGCAGCGATTGCTGATAGCGGCCCAAGGCGAGCAGCGGAAAATAGCAGGGGGACAGATGGTAGCGCAGGTAGCAGCGACGTGGAGCTCCCGTGCCAGTGAACTCCGACTCCTGCCAACTCCCGTCCGACTGCTGCCTCGACACCAGGTACCCGACGGCACGCTGCACAGCCGCATGCTCGTGCTGGCCACAGGCCAACAACCCCAGCAAAGCCCAGGCCGTCTGGGTCGCGGTCGCTCGCCCCTGGCCTCGCGTGTGCAAATGTCGGTAGCTCTCAGGTGACTCGCCCCACCCGCCACAAGCCTGCTGGTGCCGGATCAGCCAGTCGAGGCCCTGCTGCACCAGCGCGTCTTCCACCAAGACGCCCACCTGCCTTAGTCCAACGAGGCACTGCCACGTCCCATAGATGTAATTGACGCCCCACCGGCCAAGCCAACTCCCATCCGGCTCCTGCATCGTACGCAAATACTGCACGGCCCGCTTAATCGGTTCGTCAGTAATCGTCGCGCCCCACCCCCCCAAGGCCTCGAGCACCCGTCCGGTCACATCAGGAGTACTGGGATCGGTCATCACGTGGTCATCTGCTAACGGTACGCAACACAGGAACGACCGATGGTTGTCCTTGTCGAATGAACTCCATCCGCCGTCGGTATTCTGCATGGCGAGCGTCCAACGTCGAGCACGCTGACACGCATCGACCGCCCGACTGATCAGCAGCGCCCGGTCTCGCGCCTCCGACATCTTGCTGGCCACCGATTGTACCGTCAGGCGATCGGGGTTCTCGGCCGAAGCCTCGTGATCCGGCATATACTGCTCGCGCAACGCTGACAGAACGGTCGCGGTGTTACCCAGATCAGGATAGAACACGTTGTGATGCTCAAAATGCCACCCGCTCGGCTCCGCTCGCACATACTTCGACCAGTCACCTCGACGAGTGACTTCACGAGAAAGTAACCAGCCGGTGGCACGCGCTACAGCGAACTCGTCCCCCGACTCGCCGACCGATGCCAACGCCCGCAAGGCGAGCGACGTGTCCCAGACCGGAGACGTGCACGGCTGCATCCGCACCGTCTCGTTCTCTTCCACCACCAACGCGCTGAGCTGTTCGTGACAGTACCGCACTTCGGCACTCTGATCGTCGTATCCCAGGCATTTCAACGCCACAAGACTCCACAACGTCGGCCAGAATCCCGCCGCCAATCCGTCACTGTCCACGAACCGATCGGTAATCCACTTCTCGGCAGCGTGCACCGCGCGCCGGCGAAACGGGCGGAGTCGCAGCCGTTCGGCCGTTCGCCAGCAGCCCTCCAGGAGCCGCCAGCCCCGCTCCCAGCTCAGCAAAGGCAGTGCTCCGGCTGGCTGCCGACCATGACGAGTCACCCACCGCGGCACCGGCCGGATCATCAGCTCTTCGATTCCCATGGACTCCGGCAGTTGTCGTGCAGGCCGATGCGCCCACACGATCGAGAGCGGCACGAGGACGGCCCGCGACCAGGCGCTCACGCGGAAAATGTTGAGCGGACTCCAACGGGGCAATAACAGCATCTCAGGAACAACCAGCGGACAAAGGTCAAAGGGAATCTGCCCTAACAGCGCCAGATAGAACCGAGTGTAGTTGTCCGCTTCATCGGCACCGCCATAGGCCAGAATCGCCTCACGTGCCAACCGCAGCGGTTCGCTGCGCGGGTCCTCGCCAGCCAGCTTCAAGGCGAAGTATGCCTTCACGCTAGCACTCACGTCCATCTCGCCGCCAGGAAAGAGCGCCCAACCACCTTGAGGCAACTGCTCCTGAAGCAGATACCTCGCAGCCTTCCGCACGACGGGACGTTCGAGGCGATCCAGCCAAGCCAGCAACAGAATGTACTCACTCTCCAAGTTCGAGTCGCCCTGCAGTTCGCCACACCAACATCCTTCCGGCTGCTGTTTTGCCAGGAGCACATGGCGGGCGCGCCCGATGACACCATCCAGGTCGGCAGCCCGGGGCGGACCGGAAGCATCGGTGGACGCGGCATCTGCCGATACGGGAGAAGCCGCTGAATGTGCCTGATCGTGAGGAGATGAATCCACCGAATTCCCTTCCATTACCTGCGCTCGCAACCGCGCGCTGCCTCCAATGGATCCCCCAGGAAGCCGCCACCGAGGGTCGACTCATCCACAGGCACTTATCGCACATCCAAGATCGGGTTTTCGACCCAGAACGGGCCGAACGAAGTGGATGCCAGGCAGCCCACAAGGTCCCTGACCCTCAACCTGCCTCTGCACTTTGCACAATCCAACTTATGGAATTTGCAGCACCTCGACAAGATCAGTCGACGCCCCGTCGCACGGCAAATACTTCCCCCAGCATTGGATCAAGCCCGGCGACCTCCAGCCGCTCCAGCAGGTGCTGCTGCCGACACAGCTCCTCGTGCACCAGTTCTCGCGTCACGTAATCAGAGAAACCGTAGTTTCCCGGTTGTCGATAACGTTCAATCTCCGCCCAGTCCATATAGATGTGAGTGATCTTCAGTTCGAGCAACTTGGCTCGCCGAGCCTCTGCATCGCGGCCGCGGAAGATCTGATCGAAGAGACAATCGTCGAAACAGGTATTGTAGAGAACCTCCACCGGCAGATTGAAGACGGCTGCATCGCCGACCAGGAGCGCTCGACTCCCAGCAGGAACCGCAACGCTCAGATAGCGATGCGCGATCGCCTGGTGTGACGATGGGATGAGATTCAGGCGTGGATCGTTGCGTAACTGATCGAGCGACACGAAGTAACGGTTGTCCCCAAGAATAGGCGAAGCAACCAGAGCGAAATTGGCCAACAGTCCGCAAACTAGGACCGTCCAGATCGTACGCCGCCACACCAGTTCGCTCGACCAAGTAGCCCCCGCTCCAGCCAGGATCGCCATCAGTGGAATCGCCGGGACCCAAAAACGCTCCAATCGATGCGTTACCAACCACCAGGCAGCCAGAACGGCCAATAGCAGCAGACCCCAGAACAGGAGCGGACGGTAACTGCCCCGTCGCAGGAGGATGAGCGCGGACAACGGCACGATCAACGGACTGTGCCACAAGCTTTTACCCAGCAGGTTGACCACCGCCTGCCGGAGTTGGAGGAAAGTATACCGGCGGCCATGCGAATCCTGAGGCACCTGATGAGCACGAGTCCACTGTGCATCTTTGGCAATCGTACGTGTCTCCCCTCCGAATCTCTCAGCCAGCAGCGGATAGGTCGGATTGCCGGTCAACGCCCAGCTCTTGGCGAACCACAGACCACACGCCGCCGCGAGCGCAAACGCAAACACCAGCGGAGTCTGCCAGCTCTTGCGACCACCACCGAGAACGACGCCTACGACAACCGCGAACAGCAGCGGACAGGCAACCAGAACCAACGACGTGTACTTGCAGGCAACCGCCGCACCGCCCCACCAGCCGGTCAATACGAGCAGTCCCCAGCACGGAGTTCCCGTCTCACGGCTCCGGTCCCACCAGAGTCGAGCCGAATAGGCACCGGCCAAGAGGTAGAAGGCAATGACTCCTTCGTTGAGGCCGTGGATCGAAACCGATACAGTCCAAGGTGTCGACAGATAGATCAACGCCGCAACCACGCCGGCCACGCAGGAGAAGTAGCGTTTGCCAACCCCGTACAGCAGCACGGCGGTTAACAACGTGAAGCTGGCCATCACGACCTTCCCGGCCAGCGCTCCCCACCACCAGGCAAGGTCGCCAGGTGTTACCGCCATCGCCAGAGCGGCAAGCATCTCCGCTCCCAACGGCATGTTTCCATAAACGTTGTGAGGTAAGAAAGTGACGCGTCCCTGCTGATACCACTCCTTGGGCACCTGCAGATGGTACTCCAGCACGTCAAAATCGAGTGGCGGGAGCACCGCCCCCAAGACGATCATCAGCGCAAAGGGAATCGCTCCCCACCACCAACGCGGCCACCACCACGGAGAGCTGCCGTCGGTGAGCATCGACGAAGCGGCGTTACCCGGGTCGGAGCGGCTCGCATCGCGCCCACCCGAGAAGACCCCGCGGCGCAACGCCTGCCAACAACATACCGCCACCAGCACCATGGCCAGCGCCAGGAAGACCAACGGTTGACGCAATCCTCCGAATAACCCCACCAACAACGTCATCAGCGACAACAGACTGAGCCCCAACGCGGTGGCCAAAGCAACAAACTCCCCCCGCCCCAGTTGTTCTCCCGAAAGCAAGGGCGGCAGGCCGAGCCAACCAAGCAGGAATCCAGCCAGTCCAATCCCGCCGGCCACGGCCAATGGCTTGACTCGATCGAATACAGCTACGTGTGCGTCCGCACCGCCCAGCCAGCCGGCCACCAGTTCGTCCGGTACCAAAAGGAACCCGAGCGGTTCGTACCGCGGTCGGTCCGGCAGGTACTCGACCCGAAAAAACCAGACCAGGTAGGCCGCCAGCAGGATGAGGAATCCGACGGCGATCAGCGTGGCAGGATACTGGAATGCGGTGCGGGCCGTCTCCCCGTCATCCCTCAGAGATGGTGGCTGTCGGGACGGAGCCGGATTAACTGTTTTGCGACGTCGAGCCACGTTTTCGCCTTCTGTTGGTGAGTTGGGACTGGGCCCCCCCGCCGCTCGAGAAAGATGGGGCAGCATCCTGCCAAGCGACTTGCGCCAAGCTATGATTATAAGTCGCAGCACGCAAGTCGGCTTGGACTCCGCGCCCGCCAGCGCCCGAGACAGTTGGCCTTCTGCGGCTGACGGCGGCCCTGCCCCGCCCGAGCCGCTCCGCGGCTCCCGGCTCCCAGTTCTCCATACCCAGCTCAGCGGAAAGCTCCCTCCGATGACCAGCGATGCACGACGCCTGCAAGGCATCTTCACCCCCAATGTCGTTCCCCTTGATCGACAGGGAGATATCCACGAAGCCGAACTGCGACGCTACGTCGACTGGCTGATTGAGCGGGGAGTCCACGGCCTTTACCCCAACGGTTCCACCGGAGAATTCACCCGATTCACCGCCGAAGAGCGTCGCCGGATCATCGAAATCATCGCCGACCAGACAGCCGGACGAGTTCCCATACTGGCCGGCGCTGCCGAAGCCAACGTGCGCGAAACGATCCGAGCCTGTGAGCACTACCATGCCTTGGGCTGCCGGGCAGTGGCCATTGTGTCTCCGTTCTACTACAAGCTGACTCCCGCTGGAGTGTATGCGTATTTCAAAGAGATCGCCGATCACACGCCGATCGATGTCACACTCTACAACATCCCCATGTTCGCTTCACCCATCGATGTGCCAACCGTCCGGCGTCTGGCGGAAGAGTGCCCACGCGTGGTTGCCATCAAAGACTCCTCCGGCGATCTGCCGCACATGATGCGAATGATCGCCGAAGTGCGCCCGTTGCGGCCCGAGTTCAGTTTCTTGACCGGCTGGGACGCGGCCCTCATGCCGATGCTGCTGATCGGCTGCGATGGCGGCACCAACGCCACAAGCGGAGTCGTACCCGAGATCACGCGCAAACTCTACGACCTGACCCTAACAGGACGACTCGACGAAGCCCGCGACCTCCAGTACCGCCTGCTGCATCTGTTCGATGCCATGCTCTACTCGGCTGAATTCCCGGAAGGATTCCGAGCCGCATTGCAGCTGCGCGGCTTTCAGACCGGAGCTGGTCGGCAACCCAAGTCTCCCAGCCAGCAACTGCAACTCAGCACGCTGGCACAACAACTGCAATGCCTGCTGGCAGCCGAAGGATTCGCCGAGGAACCCCTCGGAGGCTGCCCAGTGGAGGACCAGGTGGATTCCGAACAGGTCGCTCGCCTTGTACAGCAGATCGTGTCGGAGCTACGCGAGCGCATCCAATGACGGAGGACAGAGGAAATGACGAATGGGGTATTTCGTCCTTCGGCATTTCATCAGAGGCTCATATACCGCAGAAAGTTGCGTACCGGCTGACCGGGCTTGTAGAGCTTCGGCTGCCCGATGAGACCGCGCCCCACGACATAGCCTTCGGGAACGGTCGGAGCAGATGGAGCCATGACGACAGGCGGCAGTAGGCTCGCCGGCTCCAACGGAGACATTACCGTGTAGGGGGGCGGGTAGTCTGCCATTGTGGTCACCTGCATGTCGTAGCCGCGCCGCGTCGGAGTGGCCGGCAAATTCGTCAGGCGAAGTGACGTTCGGGGAAGCGGTGTCAGGCAAGAGGCCGGCGGCACGATGTGACAGGGGTCGCCGATGACCGTCGGCACCTGCGTGCGGCCAATGGACACATAGGTACCGTCTGCCGGCAGACAGACGGGCTCGCTGGCGGTGTCGGCCGGGCTGGAGCAACAGCCTGGTGTGGCTGTCAGCACGATGGGTTGCACCGATTCATAACGTTCCCCTGCAAAGGCCGTCACGGGCTCAGTCAGCAGCATCCACCAAGCGATTGAAAGTGACATCCACACAGCAAGACAACTCCTCATTCCAACACCTCACGTCGCAAGATGCACCGTATTCGAAGACGTGAGGGAATCATCGCAAGCGGTATGCCGAACGGCGTTCCTTTCGGGGCGATAACCAACGCGGCGCTGGACAAAGCGGCAATTCTCGGCAAAAAACCGCAAGAAAATGGCCACGCAAGGCGAGAGCGGTCAGACGCAGAAACAGTCTGGAATTCGTGCCGCTGGCGTGCGGGATGTGTAATTCTTACAAGTCGTATCCAGGCCAGTGTGAGCCGCCAGGGCGTCCATCGCGCGGCGGTGAGCCCGCGAAAGCGAGTGCTCCTACAGGCGTGGTTCCCTCAGGAGCACTAACAAGACGTGGATGTCGACTGGGCCAGGGAAGGTGAACACAGCTGGCAGCGTGTTGAACAAGCCGTTTCGTTAGAGTTGCTCAGGCAGTCGCTTCCACACGCCGCCCGAACGTCCACAGCATCAGCGTCAGCACGAACAGTCCCAGAAGATGCAGAGGCCAGACAGGCCAGCCGAATCCGACCGGCAGGGTGCCACAGATCACGGCGGTGGCAGCAACCAACAGCGCGTAAGGAAGCTGCGTCCAGACATGCGCCATGTGATGGCAGCCGCTCGATTGGGACGAAAGCACGGTGGTATCTGAGATCGGTGAGCAATGATCGCCGAAAATCGATCCCGCCAGCACACTCCCCACCGCCGCGATCATGAGTGGGTGATAGGGGTCCGCCGGTGGTGCTGACGCTGTCAGCATGCGGTAGGTGGCACTCACCACGATCGGCATCAAGATCGCCATCGTCCCCCAGCTGGTTCCGGTCGAAAAGGAAACAAAGGCAGCCAGCAGAAAGACCAGAGTCGGCATCCAGCGGACATCAATCGACTTCTGGAGCAGCCCGCCGAGGTACGTGCCGGTCCCCAACTGGTCCTGGCCGGTAATGCCAGATAACGCCCACGCCAGCCAGAGAATGGTCAGCGCGGGGAGCACCAGCCGTGCTCCATCAAACGCAGCTGATTGAGCCTGCTCCAACGTGAGGATACGCTGCAGCCTGGCCAACCCCATTGCCACCAGCAATCCGACCAGCGATCCGTAGACCAAAGACAGGTACGAATCGCCATGGTTGAAGAACTGGACCAGTGCCCGCCAGGAAACCTGATCCGGCCAGCCTCCCTGCACCTTCTGAGCACCGGTGAGCAGTAAGAGCCAGATGGTCACTCCCAGTGTCATCAGCACGGGAATGGCTGCGTTGTACCATCGATGAGGAACCTCTTCCACGTCCGCGGCGGGACCAAGTTGACCGTGCCTGCCTCCTTCGCGGCTTGCCAGCGCGAGCCTCTCGGCGCGCAGCATCGGACCGAGATCGCGTCCCAGGAGCGCGACCAGCGGCACAAACAGCAGCGTCCACAGGACGTAGAAGCGATACGGAATAGAAGCGATGAAGACATTGAAACCATCCACGGACCCTGACGGCAAGTTCAACTCGTCAAGTCCTGTCTGGATGTACGAGATCTCGGTGGCAACCCAGGTCGAGACCACAGCCAGCCCGGCCACCGGCGCGGCAGTCGAATCGACCAGGTACGCCAGCTTCTCACGCGAGATCCGCAGCCGGTCGGCGAGCGGTCGCATCGTGCTGCCCAGCAGCAGCGTGTTAGCGTAGTCGTCGATGAAGATCAGCAGCCCCAGAAACCACGTCAGCAGCTGACCGCCGCGGCGTGTACGAGCCAACGGAGTCAGTGCGAGAACAACGCCCTGCATTCCTCCCATGCGATGGATCACTCCGATCATCGCTCCCATCAGCGCCGTAAAGGCAAACACGCGGATGTGATCGGGATGACACAGGCTGGGCCAGAGATGGTCTTCGCACAGATCCGCCACGGACGTCAGCGGATTGCGATTAGCCGACCAGTCCTTGAGGATCAGCGTCCCCACCACCGTGCCCACCAACAGCGAGGTGACCACGCGGCGTGTGGCGATCGCCAAGCCAATCGCCACCACCGGCGGTACCACACTCCACCACCCGTAGTTCATCGCGACTCCTCGTGACGGATCACTTCCCACGTTCGTGCCCTGAACCGACCCGAAGTCCGCCCGAGCGGGAGCCAGCTGTCTATCCCGACAACCTGCATCGTGGGGACGATCCAACGTGCGCCCAGCGCCGGTGCACTGCCGCTCGGCACTCGATGCCCACGACAGCGGGAAGCGAAGTCCAGCACCGGCAGCGTTACGCTCAAGTCCAGTTCCACGGCCACGTCCTTCCGCTACATCGGTTCGGCGCCGGCACGTGACGGCGAGGCGGCATGGCTCATGGGAAGCTCGATCACCAAGGTCGTTCCCTGGCGAAGCTGGCTCGTCACGTCGATACGTCCTGCGTGCAGCGTCACGATCCGCCAGCACTTCGACAAACCGAATCCCAGCCCCCGGCCCGCTTCACGCCCCGAGAAGAACGGGTCGAACATGTGCCGGCGCACATGTGGCGTGAGCCCTGGTCCCGTGTCGCGAATGGCGACCCGCGCGCACGGCAGTGAACCATCCCCAGCCGCCTCCGACTGCTCCACCGTCACCTCCAACTCCCCTTCAGCTCCAATCGCTTCCAGAGCGTTGACACAAACGGCGCGAATCGCCGCGGCCAGCTGCGTAACGTCCCCCTGAAAGGTCAGCTGTGACAAACTGCTCCGGCACAATAACTCGGTTCCCTGCAGCCGAGCCTCATCGGCCAGCTCGCGCACCACATTCTCCACCAGAGCGACCAGGTTGAACTCCTGACAGACCAGCTCCGGTGGCCGCGCAAACAGCATCATGTCCGCGATCATCTCGTTGGCCCGCAGAGCCTGGGTGTTGATGATGGCCAGCGTGCGACGACGCTCCGGGTCGGACTCATCGGCCAACAGCGTCTGAGCCCGCGTCGAGATGTTCGCCAGAGGATTGTTGATCTCGTGACTGGCACCATAAGCCAATTCACCCAGCGACGCGAGCCGCTGCTGCTCCAGCAGGTGCTGAAAGTCGTGCTCCAACGCATGCAGCCTTCGCAGACGTTCGGTGAGCTGGACCAGCAGGTGCTGAGCCCCCTCGCCGCCACGTCCACTCGCCTGCCACCGACGGCGCGTTAACAGCGCCTCGGTCACGTCAATCTCCGCCACCCGCCGCCCCTTGCGGCCTGACTCACGCCACAGCTTCATGGCACGCGTCACCTGCTCAACCACTTCGCCCCGCCCCCCACGAGATCGTTCCCGCAGCAGCTGCATCAACCAGTCGGGAAGACAGCTGCACGTCGGCCGCGCAAGCGAAACGCGCGGACCACAGCTGCGCAGCCAATCGGGGGCATTACGGAGCAGGCCAAAAAGAAACGCCTCGGCCGCCACCGCGTCGTCAGAAAGCTGGTCGGCAGCGATCGTCGCAACCGCCACCGCATCAACCGCTAACTCCCGCCACCGCGCACGCACATCGCGCGCGGCAGCCAGCCCCGACACGTCCTCCGGCGTCCAACGCAACAACTGCAATGCGTGGCGAGCAAACCACTGGGCCAGATCCAGCACACAACGTGGAGTCTCGGGACCCGATGCTCCAGCCGCCCCCGCGCCGTGCGCGCTCCCGGCCGCACACACAGCCCATAACGTCAGCGCTGGATCCACCGACATCAACTCGGCCACCACCAACTCACGCTCGGCCAAGTCGTCCAATAACAGGACGCGCACCAGCTCGAACGTCGCGTGGTCATTCAGAGGCAGATGCCAACACGCCGATCCCGCGAGCAGGCGAGGCAGCCGAAGTACCTGACTTGCCGACGGCTTGCTCACCCGATGTCTCCCGGTCCAGGCCCGCATCCGCTCAGCCAGTCAGCGCGCGCTCCATCTCCAGCAGGTCACAGGCCCGCTCCAGAAGCCGGTCGACGGTGAATGGCTTGTGCATGAAATCGTCCGCGCCGGCAGCCTTCAGGTCAGCCACCTTGCCCTGCTCAACCATTCCCGAAATGCAGATGATCTTCACCGCTTCCAGTGAACTGTCACTACGCACACGCTGACAGACTTCCTTGCCATTAATGTCCGGCAGCATCACGTCCAGAATCACCAGGTCGGGGCGGAATTCCCGCACCAGCATCCCCGCGTCAAAACCGTTGTTGGCCAGACGGATGTCGAATCGACCATCCCGCTCGAAGACGTCAGCCAATAACTCCACCAGTTCCTCATCGTCATCGACGATCAGCACCTTCCGCTTGCCGCTCTCCAGCGCGTCGGTCGGAATGCCATTGTCGCGCATGAACGCAAACAGCTGGTCACGAGGAATCCTGCGGAATCGGCTGCCAGGGACCCGAAATCCCTTCAACGATCCGTTGTCAAAACAACGGATAATCGTCTGCTGGCTGACCTTACAAATCTTCGCCGCTTCACCGGTTGTAAAGACTGTTTTCGTAGACATGGCGATTCACCATCCCTCCTCATCGATGGCCGGACTAGCGTGCTCGAAGGTCCTCACTCACATGGCTGGTCGACCACGGACTTACCAGAACCCTCGTACTTCCGTGATACGCCACGTCGCTGCTAGCCCCTAGCTCCCTCATTAGTTAAGTTCCGCGGTGTACGTAAATAGCACACCTCCCTGAACCGCGTTTAATTGGCAACTTCGTCCGGTTCTTCCAAGATTACCGAATTTGCCAACCGCAGAGATTATACAACTCTGGGAAGAACAGTCAAGATTGATATGAACAATATAAACACTTATATAACAACAACTTACGACACGAAGCCCAGAATCTATCCAAAATGACTGTCAGGAAATCGGCCGAGAATGCGGCCCGCGGAGAGTCTCTATCTTGCCAGAATGCGGGCCGGTCGGCGCCCCCTTTGGGGTTTGGAGGGGATGCATCGCGGGCGTCGGACGAGCCAACGCATCAAACGGTAACGATCCTTGCCCCGCGGCAGCGACCACCCGTTGCGGCACGTCAGTTTGACGCCCCGTGCTCCAGGTAGGTCAACAACAGCGCGATATCGGCCGGAGTAATGCCACTGATACGGCTGGCCTGATCCACATTGCGCGGGCGGACGCGGGCAAGCTTCTGGCGCGTTTCGTTCCGCAGATGCACCAGCTTCAAGTAATCGAAGTTATCGGGGATTCGTTTGCTGGCCAGCCGTTGTTGCCGAGTGACCTGCTGCAGCTGGCGGTCAATGTAGCCCGCGTACTTCACGTCAATCGCGACCTGGTCGGCCACGTCGGTGGCAACCTCAGCGAGCTGCGCCGCCAGCGGCACCAAGTCATTCCACGTCACATCGGGCCGACGCAGGATCTTGGTGAGAGTGACACCTTCTTGGCGGCGAGAGTCGAGCAGTTGCCGGATCCGGCTGATCGCCTGTTCCTTCTCTAACAAGCGGAGCCACCGTGGCCGATCGACGAGTCCGACCTGCTGGCCAATGGGTGTCAGACGTCGATCGGCGTTGTCTTGCCTGAGCAGCAGTCGGTATTCCGCGCGGCTGGTGAACATCCGATAGGGCTCGTCCACCCCGCGCGTCACCAGATCGTCGATCATGACGCCGATATACGCCTGATCTCGACTCAATACGAACGGTTCTCGGCCGGCCACGCGCAAGGCTGCATTTGCTCCGGCCACCAGCCCTTGTGCGCCGGCCTCTTCGTAACCGGTGGTACCATTGATCTGGCCGGCGAAGAACAGCCCGGCAACCTGTTTGTTTTCCAGGGACGAGAAGAGCTGATCGGGTGGACAATAGTCGTATTCGACCGCGTACCCATATCGCATGATCTGAGCGTTCTGGAGCCCCGGAACCAGGCGAAACATGGCATCCTGCACATCGCGCGGAAGGCTGGTGGAGATTCCATTGACATAGATCTCACTGGTCTGCCGCCCTTCCGGTTCCAGGAACAACTGATGCGACTCCCGGTGGGCGAACCGGACGACCTTGTCTTCGATGGACGGGCAATAGCGGGGTCCGCTGGTGGTAATCTGGCCACTATACATCGGGGCACGATGCAGATTGGCTCGAATCAGCTCGTGGACGGCCGGAGTTGTGTGGGTGATCCAGCAGGCGAGCTGTTGGACCGCCAGCCGATCGGTCAGGAACGAGAAGTGACAGGGGGGCTCTTCGCCCGGCTGTTCTTCGGTCTGGGAATAGTCGATGGTCCGTCCGTTGAGTCGTGCCGGGGTGCCGGTCTTGAATCGTTCGACTCGCACCCCCAGTCGTCGCAGCGCCGCGCTGATGCCCGCGGTTGTTCCCTCACCGGCTCGCCCGCCTTCGGTCCTGGCTTCGCCGGTATGCATGAGAGCCTGCAGAAAAGTACCCGTAGTGAGTACGACCGCCGGAGCTCGATAAACCGCACCTCCCCGCACGCTGACGCCCCGGATCATGACGGCTCGCTCGTGTGGATCGGCCGTGGCCGATTCGACGAGCAGATCTTCCACCGTTTCCTGGCGCAGGGCGAGATTGTCCTGCGATTCAACAACCTGCTTGATTTCCTGTTGGTAGGCCCTCTTGTCGGCCTGCGCGCGGGGACTGTGCATGGCAGGTCCCTTGCGCTGGTTGAGCAGGCGGAACTGGATGCCGGTGGCGTCGATGGCTCTCCCCATCGCTCCCCCCAAGGCATCGATTTCGCGCACAATCTGTCCCTTGGCCACTCCGCCAATCGCCGGGTTGCAGCTCATTTGTGCCACGGTGTCGAGGTTGGTGGTGAGCAGCGCCACACGCGCGCCCATCCGCGCAGCGGCCAGCGCCGCCTCGGTCCCCGCATGGCCGGCACCGACCACTACAACGTCGTAATCGTAATACACCTCGCTCATTTCCGCCGCCACACTGCGCTCGCTCAACCCCCTTCACCACACCCGCTCATACTGACACGGCGACAAGAGTTGAGGAAGCCCCGCGGAAAGAAAAGGCCCGTGGAGGGATAAGGCCCGTGGAGGGAAAAAGGCAGAGTGCCGAGCCATCTCCGCCGGACGGTGAATCCCCGGTGCCGCGGACGCCAGGGCTCATCCCCGCCATCGCCCGAGGATGTCGCAGGCCAGCGGAGGCGGCCAGGGCGTTCACTCCCCGCCATCCCCGTCCCCGGCCGTACAGGCGAGAATCGCCAAGGAGTCCCGCCACTCCGCAGACCGCCACACGGTCATGCCGCTCTTCGAGCGGCGGCCGGTACCTGCAGATTGAAGAGCCCGAAAATGTCCTGTTGCGTCAGTCCCAAGTTGGTGGGACATTCGGTTTCCGAAAATACCGCGTGGAACAACTGGCGTTTTTCTTCCAGCACCTGATGGATGCGTTCTTCAATTGTGCCGAGCGTCAGCATGCGTGTCACCGTCACTGGTCCGGAAGCCCCAATGCGATGCGCACGATTGATCGCCTGATCCTCGACGGCCGGATTCCACCAGCGGTCAAACAGGAAGACGTAACCGCAGAATTGAAGGTTCAGCCCCACACTCCCCGCCCCGTAACTCATTAGCAATACGTGCCGCGACCGATCATCCCGAAACTGCTCGATAATCGCATCCCGTTTGCCGGAGGGAATCTTGCCGTGGTACTCCAGCGGGCGGAAACGCTCGAATCGCTGCCGAATCACCTCCAGCGATTTGACCAATTGGCTGAACACGATCGCCTTCTTGCCGCTGGCCACCACTTCCTCCAGATCGGCCTCGAGCCGTTCCAACTTGCTGCTGATTCCGGTGGCAGGATCGAAATTGCAGATCTGCTTGAGCCGCAGGACCAGCTCGAAAACGTGCTGAATCGTCAACGCTTCCCCCAGGTCCGACAGATGGACCACCCCCTGCTCCTCCGCCGTCCGATACGCCTCCCATTGCTCACTCGTCAGATCCAGTTCCGCATCGCGATAGAGCTTGGGAGGAAGATCGGTCAGCACCAGATCCTTCGTGCGGCGAAGCACGTAGTCGCTGGCAGCGCGACCGATGCGGCGAGCGCGCATGCTGCTGTTCAGGTATCCGGGCATCAGAAAATCGAAAATCGCCACCAGGTCTTCCTGACTGTTTTCAATCGGCGTCCCCGTCAGCGCCCAGGAACGGGTGCGGGAGATGGAACGTACCACCTGACTGGTCGTGCTCGATCGGTTCTTGATGCGCTGCGCTTCATCCAGCATGACCAGATCGAAATGCAGCTGTTTCCCCCGAAACACGTCGGCGTCGCGCAGCAGCAACTCATAGTTGGCAATCTTCAGCGGCGTATGCATCTGCTGCCATTGCCAACGACGACGCGATTGATCCCCTTCAATCACCGCCACGGGCAACTCGGGTGCCCAGAGTGCCAACTCACGCTTCCAGTTGCTGACCAGCGGCTTCGGACAGATCAACAGGGCCGAACGAATCTCGCCACTGCGCAGCAGCAGTCGCGCCGCCGTAATGGCCTGCATCGTCTTGCCGAGTCCCATCTCATCGGCCAGGATCGCCGCATAACGCGGATACAGGAAAGCCACACCCTGGTACTGATAGGGAAACGGCTGAAACGGAAACCGCAACTGACTCGCTGACACCAGCGTCTCCAGCGGCGGCTGCAGAACGTAATAGAGCCGGTCGCGAAGCTTGACGATGTCGCGGGGAGGCTGCAGTCGGGTGCTGTGTACGGGCTCCGCCGGACGCGCCCCCACACCAACCACGGGTGCGAGCGCACTGCCGGTCGATGGGCTTCCCGACAGCCCGCCGCCGGCACGCGACGCACTGGATCCACCGGTTCCAGGCGGCACGCCCTGCGCCGGCCCCTGCTGGTTCCAACCCGGCAGCTCAGGAAACGTGTAGCTCCGCACCATCACCGGCGCTCGACTGATCCGCACCGACACAGCACGTGGCGCCGCCGCGTCAATCGGCCAGCTGGTGACCGACACCTTCGTGTCGCGCTGCAGAGCCGTGATCCATCCGGTGGCGAAACAACGCACATCCCACGACAGGTCGAGTGAGAACGCGGGAATCGCGGCCGGCGCCGCGTGTGGGGATGCAGCACCACCGATCGCCTGGTCGTCCGAGGGATCATGCGGCGCGACGGGCATGCCGAAAGTCTCCTGATAAGCCGATCGATCATGGCACAAGCAACGACCATTCAGCGGGCACTGTTGCGCGCTTCGTCAATGGCGTCACGAATTCGGCCAAAGGGTTCATCGAGGTCAATCTGATCGGCAAACTGTGACCAACTGCCGCGCACAGCTTGACCATCTTGCGGGTGCGTCGCAGCACAGGCGACAGAGTACCCCCCTAAGGCAAACGACTCCCACACGCTACCGTGCCCACGACGGGGCGGGTGAGCGGCATCGGCACGTCGATCGGTCATCGTGCCGCCACTCGCCGCCCGCAGACTCTGCCCCCCATGCACACCGCACGCCAGTTCGGCCTGACCGGACAGACCCGTTGACCGCTCCGCGGTCAAGACCAGCAGCAGCGGCGTGCTGACAAACGGGCGGGCCGCCATCGCCGGCTCCACATCGGTGAAGACTGCCAACGGTACGCAACGCGATTTCTCCAACAACGTCGGGCCTATCCGTTCCCCATACAGATAAGGTTCCAACGTCGGACCGTAGAGGATCTCCTGGGCACGGCTGGGCCGCACGGGAGCAGTGCAATGGAACTCCAAAGGACGCCCCAAGGCATTGAGCACCAGGTAACCGCCGAAAAGGCCGTGCTCCGCATCTCGCGTAATTGTCAGAAACCCGATGGCGGGTAATGACTTCTGGTCACTCATTAGCGTCATGCAGTCTCTCGTTGAGGCCTGTTACTTCCATCCGGGGACCCCAGCACAGTGGCCCCGCGAGCCGAGGGTCTCCCCCTGAGCCTGCTCGCCTCCGTTTCCATCGGGTAGCACACCCCCGGGACTTTAACGATCGTCCCGATTGTAGCGGTGAGCCCCCACCATGCGGCAGCTCAGACTTCTTTCACTCGACATCCTCTCAAGATCGTTTATACTGGGGTTTCACCTGACGAGGAGAACTGCGAATGACACCTGATCCGCAACACCTGCCCATGTTCCGTATCGATGTATCGGCCGATGCATCATCGAGTCCTCTGGAAGACAAAATGGACACCGGCGATCTGTTGGTTGCCCTGTTGCGGCAGGTCATTACCAACCAGGAACAGCAGAACCAGTTGCTGCGGGAACTGAATAATCAACTCAGTGCCGCCCAACGCCAGCGAGCTCAAGAATTGTGCCAGTGGAAAGATGCCAATCCGGAACTGGCTCGCTGCTGCCGGTCGGCCGCGGAAACCCTCAGCCGCGTGCAGACGCAATTCCTCCACAACCTGACCGAAGAAATCGAAATGCACGAGGACTGCCTGATGGACGGCGAGTTCATGCTCAACGAATTCGTCGACCGTTTCGGACCCCGCCTGGCACACCTCAACGGAGTCCTGCAGGTGCTCTCCCAGTTGAGCAACACCCCAAATTCGCCGCGATAACCAAACCTCCCCACCAACGTATCTTGCGAGTATTCGCAAGCCCCCCAACATCCCGTTGCGCAGTGGCTGTTGCGCGCTGGCAGTGACTGGCGAAGAGCCGCGACCGTGATCTCGTGCGGTCGCATCGTGCGGCGCTTCACCTGATGAGTTCACCGGCGCGCAGGCCGTGCGCACCTGAGTTAACTCCTTCCTAATCCATGTTGAATTGCAGGACATGGCCTCGGGTGAAGTCCGCCCTTTCTCTGGGCGTAGTGCTGGCTGCTTTGACAGCCAGTGCGGGGTGTTTTCGCGCCGAGCCCTCCGAACCTCCGTGGCTGTCGATCATCCCCGGAGCGATAGGGCAACCACCCAAAGGGGACTGGTTAGGTTATCGCGGCGCGATATGCCAGGGCGTATCTGAGACGACGGGACTGCCGGTTGAGTTTGGCGAGGGATTGAACGAGCGTTGGCGGGTCGCACTACCGGGCGAGGGCCATTCGTCGCCGACCGTTGTGGGCAATCGCGTTTTCCTGACCGCTCAGACGACCGCGCAGCCTCCCGAGCTGCTGGCGGTTTGCTTCGCGTGCGACACGGGCGAGTTGGTATGGCAGCAATCGGCCGGCGCGCCGCAGGGGAGCACACACCGCAAGAACGGTTTTGCGTCAGCGACGGTGGCGAGTGATGGCGAGCGGATCTACGCCACGTTTGGAGCGCGGGGGATTTTCTGTTACAGCGTCGACGGACAGCAGCTCTGGCACGTTCCGCTGGACAACTGGGACCACGAATGGGGGCAGGCGTCGAGCCCGATTATCTGCGGTGACCTGGTTATTCAGCTGGCTGATGGAACTCAAGGGAGTCAGCTGCTGGCGTTGCATTGCCATACGGGAGAGCTCGTCTGGAGCACACCTCGGCTGAGTGCCGGATCCTGGACGACACCGGTGCTGGTTCATGCCGCGATCGCTGGGGGGCACCGGTGGGAGGTCGCCGTCAATGGCACGGGCAGCGCCAATGGCTCGACAGGTTTTCTGATTGGCTACGATCCGTCGACAGGCGAAGAGCTCTGGCGAGTGCTGGGAACGACCGATTTGCCGTGTCCGGCCGGCATTGTGAGCGGCGAGTTGGTGGTGAGCACGACCGGGCCGAACGGACCCATCATGGCGGTGCGGGCCGGAGGACGGGGTGATGTCACCGACTCACACGTATTGTGGCGGATTCCCTGCGGCGGAGCTTACGTGCCGACCGGTGTGATCGATGCACAGTTGCTTTTCCTGATCAGTGACGGTGGTATTCTCCGTTGCCTGGATCTGGCGAACGGGCACCTGATCTGGGAGAAGCGGCTGCATCGCAGTTACAGTGCCAGCCTGGTTGCCGGGGATGGAAAACTGTATGTGGTGAGTGAAGAAGGGGATGTTCACGTTCTGGCGGTGAGTGCTGAGTGTCAGGTGTTGGCGGTGAATCGCTTGGGAGAAGACTGCCTTGCGACCCCGGCTCTGGCCCAGGGAGCCCTGTTCGTGCGAACTCGTCAGCATCTCTGCTGTTATAGCAGCTCCCCGGCTCTGGCTCACGACGCGACTGCAGGCTCCTCCGACGACGTGCTCTCGCCGGTGTCGACCCAAATCGATCAGCCGAAACCGTCGGTTGCCCCCTGATAGCGCCGCACCCGCGGCGCATGACGAATGACGAAATACCCAATGACGAAATAGGGAAAAAGACCGACTCTGAGCCGGGCGAATTTCGGAGGAGGTCACAGGCAAGGTGGTTCGGTGTTCGTCACTGGACATTCGCCACGGGGTATTTCGTCTTTCGGCATCAGTCGATTGGTCATCCCCTGTGTGAGAATTGGTCGATGCTCACCGAACTTGTTGAGACTACCACGCGAGACGGCGTCACGTTGCACGGGGCGTACTTTCGGGCGGCCGAGGATGTGGGGGAGCCGCTGGGATTGGACGGCGTGCTCCTGCTGCATGGGGTGGGGAGTAATTTCTACAGTTCGCCGGTCCTGCTCCATCTGGCGCAAGAATTCGCTCAGCATGGGGTCATGGCGCTGAGTGGCAACACACGGGGTCACGATTTCGTGAGTCTGGCGCGGACGGCTGCAGGGCCTCAGCGTCAGGGAGCGGCTTACGAAACGGTCGGTCATTGTCCTCGCGATATCGATGCCTGGCTTGAGCTGCTGATGGGTCGCGGCGCCGCGCGAATGATGGTGGTCGGGCACAGTCTGGGAGCGATCAAGACGTTGTACGCGGCGGCGTTGCATCCGCACCGTTCGTTGCGGTGTGTAGTAGCATTATCCCCGCCGCGGCTTTCGTACAGCGCCTTTCTCGCAGGGCCACGGCGGATTTTGTTTGAGCAGACGAGGGACCGTGCTCGCGCGCACGTGGAGCAGGGAAAACCCGAGACGTTAATTCGTGTGAAATATCCCTTTCCGCTGGTGATTACTGCTGCCGGATATCTGGAGAAGTACGGTCCGGCGGAGACGTACAACCTGCTCCGGTTCGCCCATCGGCTTCCCTGTCCTGCTCTGGTGACCTTTGGGCAGGAGGAGTTGGAGAGCGGGAGCGTAGCGTTTGAAGGGCTCCCCGACCTGCTGCGGAACTTGCCAGAAGGCCGTCACACGCTAGAAAGTGTTACGATTCCGCATGCCAGTCACCTCTACACCAGCCACTACGACACCCTCACCCGTGAGATCCTGCAGTGGTTGACCCGTACACCGCTGCGTTGCTGAGTCGAGGAGGTCCAGCCGAGGAGGACCGATATCGCCTGACTCCCTCGCCGTTTTGCGGGGAGTGGCCGCGTGAGGTGCCGAGCTACCAGGCGGGCGTCGGCAAAGCGAAATGCCGTGTCGGAGGGGGGCGGGCCGGTCTGACAGGCCCAACGGAGTCCCGCGGCACGACGTGGTACCGTGCAGGATGGCAGCGTGCAGGAGGATGTGGCGAGGCTACTGGAGACCGGTTGCTCTCCCCTCTGGACAATAGTTGTGACAGCGAGAAACGACATGAATTCAGCGCCCCTGAGTGAGACGGCCGCCGCGACGCCGACGGCGGTGGCCGAAGCCCGCATGAAGCTCGACGCGCACGTGGAGGAGATTGTGCAATGGCACTTCCACGAATCGACGGGCTGTCCGTTCTGGCTGGAGAAGAAGGCGACGTTCAAGTTCGATCCTCTGAAGGAGATCCACAGCTTCGACGATCTGCAGAAGTTTCCCTTGTTCGAAGATGAGTGGCTGCGCGGCGGACCGGTGCGGCGATGGGTACCGCGTGCACTGGCTGACAAACCGATCTACGTGTTTGAAACGGGCGGCACGACCGGGATTCCCAAGAGCCGAGTCGTGATTGACGATTTCCGCATCGATTACGAGCTATTCAGTGACACGCTGCCGGATAAGTACTTTCCGCGTGGCTCTAACTGGCTGATGCTTGGTCCCTCCGGTCCTCGTCGACTGCGGTTGGCGGTCGAGCATCTGGCACAGTATCGGGGCGGCATCTCCTTCTGCATCGATCTCGACCCGCGTTGGGTGATCAAATTGATCAAGAAAGGGTGGATGGAGCATCTCGAGCAGTACAAACAGCACTGCATTGAGCAGGCCATCACGATTCTCACGGCGGGACATGATATCCGCTGCATGTTCGCCACCCCGAAATTGCTCGACGCGCTGGCCATGGCGCTCGAAGAACGGGGAACGAGCATTCCGGAACTCGGCATCACCGGGATCTTCTCGGGTGGAACCGAGTTCACTCCGCAGTGGACTCGCTACGCGGTCGAAGAACTGCTCAACGGTCCACCCGAAGCAGGAGGCGTCTACATGACGCCCACTTACGGTAACACGCTGATGGGTCTGGCGTGCAGCAAGCCGATCTCGGCGACCGACCACTACAAGATCACGTATTTCGCGCCGCAGCCGCGAGCTGTGGTGGAAGTGGTTGATTTCGATGATCCCCACAAACTGGTCGCCTACGGGGAAACGGGTCGAGTGAAGCTCACCACGTTGACCAAAGAGTTTTTCGTTCCCGGTTTTCTCGAACGGGACGAAGGCGAACGTGAACCGCCCTACACAGCCTATCCGTGGGATGGCATCAGCGGTGTGCGTCCCTATCGAGGCGTGGCGTCTCAGACAACCGTGGGTGTCTATTGAACCACCTGCTCCCCACCTCGTGTTTCTTCAGAACGCGTGAAGCGGACCACAACTGGACGCAATCAAACTGTAGAGGAGAACTCATCCGGTGCTGAACATTCCGATCTTGCGGTGGGGCAAGCCCTACGAGTCGCTTGAGGTAGATGAGGTCGTCCATTTTCGGACCGGAGAACCGATCGCACGCGTCAGCCAGGCCAACGGCGGCCTGATTCAGCGTGACATGCGCCAAGCTCAACTGGCGCGAGAGCGGCTGTGTGAGATCCCCAGTCGTGATTTGATCGCGCGGGTGCAACAGGCTGCCGACCTGTACGAAAACGGCACGCTCCCCGTGGGCGACGCAACACAGTCGCCAGACGAGTTCGTCCATCAGCAGTCGGCATCCACCGGGTTGCCGATCCACATGTGCCGGGCGAATATGACCAAGAACTCGTTCGTTTTGAAACACATGGACCGGATCCTGGACTGTCTGACCCGAGGACTCGATCTGGACATCCTGACGCGAGGTTATGGCGAGGAAGGTCGAGGCGTCACCGTCAGCTATCAGGCCCAATCCCCGGTATTGGGTGCGGTGCTCCCGTCGAATTCGCCGGGAGTCCATACTTTGTGGCTCCCCGCAATACCGCTGCAACTGGGCTTGGTGCTCAAGCCAGGACCGCAAGAGCCGTGGACACCTTACCGCATGGTCGCGGCATTCATAGCCGCGGGCATTCCGGCGGAAGTCTTTGGACTTTATCCAGGCGGCCCTGATGCGGGAGCCGCGTTGTTGTCGGCGGCACCGCGCGCAATGATTTTCGGCGGACTCCCGACCGTGCAGCAGTATCAGGGCAACCCGCGGGTGCAGGCACACGGACCGGGGTTCTCCAAGATCCTGCTGGGCGACGATGTGGTCGATCAGTGGGAACAGCACCTCGACGTGCTGGTCGACAGCATCTATCTCAACAGCGGTCGCGGCTGTATCAACTGTTCGGGCGTCTGGGCGTCCCGCCATACTCACGAGATTGCCCAGGCGTTGGCCGAACGTCTCGGGCCGATCGATGTACTCCCTCCAGACGATCCGCAGGCTGGCCTGGCCGCCTTCACCGTCCCCGGCATGGCACGCGGCGTGTGGGAGCTGATCCAGGGCGATTTGCAGGACGCCGGAGTCACTGATATGACCGCTCCGTTCGGCCCGCGTCTGATCGAGCTGGAACGTTGCGCTTACCTGCGTCCCATGATTGTCCACTGCCAGTCACCCGACTGTGGCATGTCGGGACGCGAATACATGTTTCCTTTTGCATCGGTCGTCCAATGCCCGCAGGACCAGATGCTGGCCAAGATCGGTCCGACACTGGTCTGCACAGCCATCACGAAGGACCGCAGCTTCCTTCGCCAACTGACCCACGCCACCCACGTCGACCGGTTGAATGTCGGCCCAATTCCCACGACCAAGCTGAACTGGCTGCAGCCGCACGAAGGGAACATCATTGATTTCCTGTTCCGCTCTCGTGCCTATCAGGTCTCTGATTCTTTTCTTGACGGCAAATCATGAGCACCGTTCCCTTTGACTTTCAGATGTCGACGCGGCTCGTGTTCGGCCCCGCCAGCATTGACCGATTGGGTCAATTCGCTCGGGAACTGGGAGCACGCCGAGTGCTGGTGGCCAGCGATCGCGGAGTCCGGGAAGTCGGGCACACCGCGCGCGGCTTGGCGGCACTGCGGGACGCCGGGCTCGAAACACACTGCTTCGATGACGTGCACGAGAACCCGTCGACCACCGACATTGACGCAGGGCTGGCCGTCGCCACCGCGTTTCAGCCGGACCTGCTGGTCGGCCTGGGAGGCGGCAGCTCGATGGACTGCGCAAAAGGGATCAACTTCCTCTTCACCAATGGCGGCCAGATGAACGACTACTGGGGCGTGGGCAAGGCGATCCGGCCCATGCTCCCCATGATCGCCGTTCCCACGACGGCCGGCACGGGAAGTGAGACACAGTCGTTTGCGTTGATCTCCGATGCCCAGACGCACGTCAAGATGGCCTGCGGTGACAAGAAAGCAGCCTTCCGTGTGGCCGTGCTCGATCCCCAGTTGACACTGACGCAGCCACCGCGCGTCACCGCGCTGACCGGAATCGATGCGCTGGCTCACGCCTTGGAAACACTCGTCACCAAGAAATGGTCGCCCCTGTCACGGGTCTTCAGTTGCGAAGCCTGGCGGCTGCTAGCCGACAACTTCGCCCGAGTGCTGCAGGATCCCACGGATCTGGAAGCACGCGGGGCCATGCAACTGGGCGCAGCGCTGGCAGGATTGGCGATTGAGAACTCCATGCTCGGCGCCGCCCACGGACTGGCCAACCCGCTGACGGCTCGCTACAGCATCGTTCACGGACAGGCCGTCGGGTTGATGCTGCCGCATGTCATCCGGTTCAACGCGTCGCGCGTCGGACCGGTTTATCAGGAGTTGCTCGCCAACTCAGGCACTCCCCGCTCAGCAGACGGCCACGCGCTGCTGAAAGACGCCGATTCGCTGGCCGAGTTCATTACCAGCCTGGTCGCTCGGGCCGACCTGGCAACCCGCCTGTCACAGTGCGGAGTCGAGGAAGCGGCGTTGCCGGAACTGGCCGCCGACGCCGCGCGGCAGTGGACCACCTCGTTCAATCCCCGACCCGCCGACGCGCAGTCTTTGCTGGAACTCTACCGCCAGGCTCTCTGAGGTCCGTGGTGTTCGCGATGGCACACCACCGAGTTCGGCTCGAATGGCCTACGCGGTGAAGAAGTGGATAGTCGCTGGAACATTGTCCTTCATGAGGAACAAATCGCATAACTGCGACCAGGACAATAATTCCTGGCCTATCATGTTCCCAGCCGTTACCTTGGTAGCGACAAATGCCTTGGTGCATGGATATCAACCCAGCTTCGGTATTGATCATTTTTCCGGTTGAGCCCTCCGTGGAGGTGACCTACAGTGACGGCTCGGGGAAATCGACGTCTGCCTCGTTTTGTCAATACAGGCAAGGCAGTATGTGCCCCAAACCACCAACACGCAGGCAGACGCAATATCGTTCGGCGCGAGATTTGCTAGCCGGCGATTTTTTTTTCGGACTGGGCTAGCTAGCGATCGGCAGATGCGTCATCTTATGCGCATGCCGAACAAGCGTGTCAAGCAACCGAAGATCGAAGAGTTGGATATCACCGGGCTCGCGTAGCAAATCGTCGCGCCAGTGTCTGAGGGTGAATCAGACGGACAACTACCGCCACTGCCTCCTCAACCCTCTCAGACCCCCACGAGCTCCGCTCGTGCGGTGAACCAGACGGTCAGCTACCACGCCGCTCGCTCACCCCTCCCCGACCCCCACGAGCTCCGCTCGTGTGGTGAACCAGATGGTCAGCTACCACGCCGCTCGCACCTTCCGTCCTCGACCCCCACGAGCTCTGCTCGTGGGTGAATCAGATGGCCAGCTACCGCGCCGCCCCCTCCTCTCTCCCAGACCCCCACGAGCTCTGCTCGTGGGTGCATCAGATGGTCAGCTACCACGCCGCCCGCTCACCCCTCCCCGACCCCCGCGAGCTCCGCTCGTGTGGTGAACCAGATGGTCAGCTACCACGCCGCTCGTCCCCTTCCGTCTCAGACCCCCACGAGCTCTGCTCGTGGGTGAACCAGATGGTCAGCTACCACGCCGCCCGCTCCCTTAATCAGCCGCCGTACGGAATCTCTGCCGTTTTTTCTGTAACGAATTTCGATGTCGCGCGATTTTATGATTAAGGCCAGCGCGCCAATCGCTCGTAACTGTCATCAAGCATTCGAAGGAGCATTCCATCAATGGCCGGTTCCACCACGCACCTTGACCAGTGCGGCGACGACTCATGGTCCCGCGTCAAGGCACCGACAGCGCTGTACCAACCGGCGGTCGCCGACGCGGCATATCAGCTGCGTTATGCCTGGACCGGCTGGCCGTCGCGGGGTCCCCCGCTTGCTTGACACTCGCT
>JBGSHS010000141.1:0-37059 GCA_041752115.1 Pirellulaceae bacterium
TGGCCGCGGTCGCGCAGACCGCGGGGGAAGTGGAGGACGGACTGAGCTACTCCCATGCTCTGCGCGAGCATGGCTACCGTTCTGCGCGTCGTGGCCGCGGTCGCGCAGACCGCGGGGGAAGTGGAGGACGGACTGAGCTACTCCCATGCTCTGCGCGAGCATGGCTACCGCTCTGCGCGAGCATGGCGAAGAACTTGGTCCAGCGTGGCGACGGGCCTCAGGAAGCTGTTACAATACGGCAGATGTCCGCTGTCGGCTGGGCGGCTAGCGTGGGCTGTTGAACGTAACTTCCTGGAGAATTGACGATGAACAAGATGACCACCACTCGCGACCGGTCCCGTACTCGTTGGACTCGGCGACAATTCCATGGCGCATTGGCCGGCGCGGCCGCCGGACTCTTCGCATCACCGGCAATTCTGCGCGGACAGAACCTCAACAGCAAGCTCAACGTGGCCATGATCGCTTCGGGCGGACGCGGCGGTGCGAATCTGGATGGTGTCGCGTCCGAGAATATCGTCGCACTGTGTGACGTTTACGAACCGAGTCTGGCCGCCGCCGGTCAGCGTTTCCCGCAGGCTCGGCAGGAAGTCGACTTCCGCAAGCTGTTCGACCATGAAAAGGAGTTCGACGCGGTGGTGGTGAGCACCTGTGAGCATTCGCATGCGATGGCCACCATGCTGGCCTTGAAACACGGCAAGCACGTTTATTGCGAGAAGCCATTGACTCACGACGTGTATGAAGCGCGTCAGATCCGGCTGGCCGCACGCGAGGCGAAGGTGGCCACACAGATGGGCATCCAGATCCATGCGGAAGAGAACTATCGGCGCGTGGTGGAGGTGATCCAGAGCGGTGCGATTGGACCGGTGCGGGAAGTGCACGTCTGGGTCTCGCGCGCCTGGGGCTGGCAGAGCGAAGAAGCGGCCAAGCGGCATGGCGACATTGTGTATGTGACCGAGCGCCCGAAAGCGGAGATGCCCGTGCCGACCGGTTTGCACTGGGACCTGTGGCTCGGACCCGCACCGGCTCGCCCTTACAACGAAGTCTACTTCCCCGGCCCCAAATGGTATCGCTGGTGGGATTTCGGTAACGGCACTATGAGCGATCTGGGAAGCCACTTCAACGATCTACCCTTCTGGGCATTGGAATTGAACGATCCGTTGACGATCGAGGCCAGCGGGCCTCCGCCTCACCCGGAAATCGCTCCAGCGTCAATGCAGGCCACTTATCAGTTCGGCTCGCGCGGCGACCTCCCGCCAGTGACCATGACGTGGTATCAGGGGGAAAACAAGCCTGAGATCTGGACGCGCGGTGAGATCCCCCAATGGGATAGCGGTCACCTGTTTATTGGCGATCGCGGGCTGCTGTTGTCCGACTACGGCCGCTTCGTCCTGCTGCCGGAAAAGGACTTCGCCGACTACCAGTTGCCTGATCCGACGCTGCCACGAGTTGACTCCCACTATGCCGACTGGTTGGAGGCCTGCAAGAACGGCACGCAGGCGAGCGCCAATTTTGAATATGCCGGCCTGCTGACTGAGGCCAATCACCTGGGGAACGTGGCCTACCGCGTCGGCAAGAAGTTGCAGTGGGATCCGGTCAACTTGAAGGCCACCAATGCGCCGGAGGCCGACGCGCTGATTCGTTGTCCGTATCGTCCCGGCTGGACGCTCGGCTGAAGGAGACGCTTGCCAAGACCCGGTTGTTGGTTTACAACCGCACAACAGTGCCAGGCCGCCCTCGTCAGGCGAGGAGGGCGGCCGCGGCGTTGCGAAGAACGACGACACCAAGGGCCCTTCGCCAGGAAGCTGTCTCATGTCCCTGGAACTGCGTCAGCGTCTGTTTGATGAACTCGATGCGTTGGTCTTGATCGATCCTCACACGCACATCAACCCGCACGCCCCGGCCTCGACCACGCTGTCGGATATTCTGGGTTATCATTACTACACAGAACTGGCACATTCGGCCGGCATGCCCAAGTCGGAAATCGAAGAACCGGGTCTGCCGCCCCGTGAAAAAGTCGCTCGTCTGATCAGGCGGCTTGGTCCGCTGCAAAACACCATTCAATACAGCTGGCTAGTCGAGATTGCGCAGGTTTTGTTCGATTTTCCGGACGACCAGGTGAACCCGGACAACTGGGAGCAACTGTACGATTGTGCGTCCGAGCGGATGGGCCAGCCCGACTGGGCCACTCAGGTGCTGCAGAAGAGCAAGCTGGAAGCGGTTTTTCTGACCAACGACTTTGACGATCCGCTGGTCGGATTTGACACAAGCGTGTACGTGCCCTGCCTGCGAACCGATGACTTGGTGTTCCAACTGCATGACCGTGTGGTGCGGGAGCGTCTGGAGCAGGCCACGTCGAGCTCGATTTCGAGCGACGCATCGCTCCAAAGGGCGCTCGGACAACTCTTTGAGCACTTCACGAATCGCGGAGCACGAGCCTGTGCCATCTCGTTGCCCCCCGACTTTGTCCCTAGCCGAGTTTCCGACGGCCGGATCGCCACGGCGTTGGACAATCTGTTGCGAGGCCCTGCCGAGGGTGACGAGCGGGACCGACGTGCTCTGTCGCATTTCGTTTTCTGGACGCTGGCCGAGTTCTGTGCTGAATATCGACTCCCCTTCGATCTGATGATTGGTGTGAATCGGGGCGTGTATGCCGACGGCGTTTTTCAGGGGCGTGATCTGTACGACAGCCGCGTTTCTCTGATCCAGTACCGGGAGCTATTCAACGCCTTTCCCCAGGTCACTTTCCCGGTATCCGTGTTAGCCAGCGTAACCAACCAGGAGTTGGCCAGTTACGCATGGATCTTTCCGAACGTGATCACTAGCGGACATTGGTGGTATTCCAATACCCCGGCTTTGATCGAACACGATCTGGCCACGCGTCTGGAAGTGGTTCCCGGCACTAAGCAGATCGGTTACTACAGCGACATGTACAAGCTGGAGTTCGGCTTGCCGAAGTTCCGGATGTACAAGCGTGTGCTGGCCAAGGTGCTGGCCGAGCGGTTTGTAGTCGACCGCCATTGGACGGAACGGCAGGCGGTGGAATTGGGCTATCAGGTTCTGCGGGGAAACGTGGAGCAGGTCTTTCCGCGCTAGACGAGCGGCGTCGTTAACGCCCGAGCGATGGGGTCATCGCCGGAGCGTCTGCCATTAAGAACTCGCCGGCAGCCAGCCCCTTCCGGCCGTGCGAAAACGGAGATACGAACCGTTCCGGCGGCAGTGAGCAGGAGCGGCGCCGAGGGTCTTTGCGTTGGCGTCGTGCTCTGCAGGACGGTCCGTAGTTCCCATTTGGCCGATTCTGCAGACTTCTCTCGAATTTTCGTGAACCTCTTTGCCGATGCGCCGTCTAAGCTGATATACCGATCCTGCCCGGCGTGGGGGATTCTCGCTTGCCAGTCAGGTGATCGGCCAGTATTCTTGAAACAGGAAGGTAGACAGGCTGTGGGGGAACGAATCTCGCAGTGAGATTCCCCTCGCAGCAGTGCGAGGCAACTCGCCATTCTTTTTCTCTCGATCTGCGTGGATCACGCAGGGGAGGATAGGCAAATGCGTAGCAACGTCAACACGACCGCCGTGACCGTGACCTTTGGCTTTGACCGCCAGGGCGTCAATACGCGGACCGACGTGGCGCTGCGCGTGCGTATCCCCCACCGGATCCATGCGAGCGCCCGACAGCCCCAAGGGGAATGCGCGCGCGGGAGTTACCGGGGATCAAGCATGTCCCCGTCCCGCTGCGGGATACCGGCGGAGCAGTGTCTCGACGGGCGTCATCTGGGTCTTAAGTCGCACAAACGCAGCTGTTTGAGAACAGTGCGGTAGTTGTCGGCAACGTTCGAAACGACCCAGATCTTTGCCCGGACGAGGCGCTGTGAGCGGCAGCCGCGTAGCGTGACCCTCTGGTCGCGCGGCTTTCGCACGGCGGCGTTCTTCCGAGGGGTTTTTCACCCAACGATCGAGAGATAAGGAATCATGGCAACCTGCACCCTATTAGACACTGACCGAATCCGCATCGCGGAGTTAGTGGTTGCCGCACAAGCAGGCGATCGGGACGCGTTTGGCGAGCTGTTCGAGTCGTTCGAGCGGCAAGTGTTCGCCATCGGCCTGCGTCGGCTCGGCGACTACTGCGAAGCACAAGAGCTTTGCCAGGACGTGTTCGTCCAGGCGATCCTGAAGCTGGACCAACTGCGCGATCCGGCCTGCTTCGGCGCGTGGATCCGCTCGATCGCGCACCGGATGGCCATCAACCGCGCCGTGCGTCGGCGAGGGGATGTGGCTGCCGAGCCGGCCATCCTCGACGCGGTAGGCGCCGACGAAGTAACGCCGTTGGCCCAGGTATTGGCCGGCGAACGAGAGGACCAGCTGCGCCACGGTTTGGCTCGGCTGGGTGAGCTGGATCGACAGACGTTGGAGGCCTTTTACGTCGAGGGACGATCTCTGCAAGAGATGAGCGGAGATTTCCAGGCGCCGTTGGGCACCATCAAGCGCCGGCTGCACGTCGCTCGCAAGCGATTGGCCAAGGAAGTGGAACCGCTCACTGCGGTTTAAGAACGACATCGGCGATCCGAGCCGCCAGCGGCCGGAGCGCCTGGGACATCAAGTGACACCCGTGTCGAGCCAGGGCATTCGTGGATGCCCACTCGACACGGGCTTTTTGTTGCGCCGTGCAACCGAAGGAAATGACGAATGACGAACTACCCAATGACGAACCAACCTGGCGGCAGGACGAAACGGAACTCGCGTCGCGGTAACGATAGTCTACGGCGTTTGGGAATCTCCGTGATCCACAGATCGAATTTTGGGGGCTACCCGGTCAGTCCTGACGTCTTGCATCCCAACTCGATCTCCCCGCCAGCTACACTCTGTCTTCTCGCCTGACAGTCGCCAGTCCGGCGGCAGCGACGATCCAGCCGACGATCAGGAGCACTCCCCCGCTGGGCACAATCGCCCAGTGAATGACCGTACCGGCGAACACCATCACGTAGAGACCGCCGGAAAACAACACGATGCCCACCGTCAGCAGGATGCAGGCAGCGGTGAGGATTCGGCTGGTGATCGCCAGGAGCAACTGTCCAAGGATCAGCAGACCGAGTGCATGGTACAACTGATAGCGAACGGCGACGTCAGCATGCTGCAGTCTCCGCACCACTTGTTCCGGCTCAGCCCCGGTCTGCTGCAGCCAAGCCTGGAGCCCATGGGCATGGTACGCTCCCAGGCCAACTCCGAGCGCCGCCAGCACGGCTCCGCACACCATCCAGATCCGAGCGTTCATCGTGGTATCTCCTATGATGCCAAGACCACCCGCCGAAGAACGAGACCACTGAAGCGTTATGCACTGAGCGATGGTTGCTCAGCGTCACAAGCCCCTGTCGTGCCAGCCGTCGTCGATCCTGGCGGTTCGGCGGGGCAGCACCGTTCCTGTCATGTTAGTTCGACTGCATCGCCTTCCGCAAAGGGGGCTGCGGTTAGAAGGGGGACCGTCCAGGGAGGATGCGGCAGAGAACGGTTGTGGACGTGAGCGGGGCGGCAAGAGGCAGGCGAGCTGCGTTGTCGACCTGTGATTTCGCGGCGGGCCGCTGGGAGCAGGGACGAGCCGGCAACGGTCAGGCCGGCAAGTTGGAAGAAGAAAAAAACCGCCGGCCCTCGGAGGACCGGCGGTCGTGCGACCTTGTGACGTAGCAGTTCCGATCACTGCGAGCTGTCGTAACCGGTCTGCTGCAATTCTTCCTCTTCCTGGATGATGATACGTGGAGTGACCATCATCATCAGACTTTCCGTTTCGCGGCCGATGCCGACGTTCTTGAACAATCGATTGACGTAGGGCATTTTGCTGAGCATCGGGACGCCGCGTTCTACGCGTCCTTCGCTCAAGCGTTTGATACCGCCCAGCAGCACAGTACCGCCATCGGGCACGCTGACCGTCGTCGACACGGATGTGAAGATGAAGGTCGGCAGCTGCACGGTCGTGCCTTCTCGATTAACGATCTCATTGTCCCGGCCCGTCTCCTCGCCCGTTTCCGGATCCGTAACGATGGTACCGGTATCGGTGCTTGTCCGCCCTTCGAAGGTGAATTCTTCGACCGGTCCAATGCGGCTGAAGAAAGGCACCAGTGTCAGGCGTACAAACCGACGATCGGACGAGACAACCGCTTGCACGGTCAGCTGCGTACCTTCGCTCAGCACGACAATGACGGGCTGTTGGGCCGCAGCAAAGTCTCCCACCACCGGAATGATGCTGGTGACGAACGGCTGTTGCGATTGATCGGAAACCGAGGCCGTCTGGCCATTGAACAAGGTAACCTTCGGTGCCTGGAGCACATTCGTGCGCTGGTCCCCTTCGGCCGCCTGCAACAGGAAGAACACTTCCAGATCGCTGAGGATGGCGAACCCGAAGTTGGCAGCACTATTGGCATCGAAGCCACCGAACTGCGGCAAAGTCGAGCCGAAGCTTCCTTGCGTGAACTCCAGGTCGAGCGTCGAGGTCGGTCCGTTCTGATTGATCCCGAAAATGGCACTGGGACCCGAGTCATCGCCGATGCCTCCGGCACGCTCTGACCCTCGAATGAGGTCCACGTTGACGTTGTCGTCAATCGTGAAGTCGAAGTCGATGCCGATACGTTCGAAGAAGCTGTCGTTCAGGGTGATGAACCGCACTTCAATCGTCACCTGCAGATCCTGCAGTCGTCGCAACTGGTCCATCAGATCCTGAATCTGTTCATGGACTTCCTGCGTCTGGCTGATGACCAGGCTCAGATTGGTGGGGAACGATTCAATGGCACCGGCACCGCCCACTTCGTCCCACGTATCGGGAGCGATCGTACTGGTGATCAACTCAATCAACGTGTCGAAATCGGCGTAGGCTGCACCACCCATGCCGCCCGGTCCGTAGCTCGGCGTCTGCGGTTGAGAGCTGAGCGATGGAATCAGACCGCCGGCTCCCATCTGCGCCAGGACCGAGGTGTTGCTGTTGGGAGCTCCCAGATCATTGGAAGCGAACGACAGCGGCACGCGTCCCATCGGCATGGCACCATTGCCGTAGCCGAGCGAGTCGTGGGCATACTTCAGGGCACCGGCCAGGCCGGTGTTGTAGCCGGGAATGAAGTTGGGGATGGGAATGACCAGATCCGCCACGTTGTAGACGTGCACGTACGTTTGCGTGTTGCGCATCGTTTCGCTGGTGATTCGCAACACTTCATTGTTAATGACATAGCTCAATCGCAGTTCCGAAAGAATCAGGTTCAAGGCACTGCGCAAGGAGATCTGGCCCTGCAGACGGAGTGTCACAGGTATGTCACTTGTCACGCCCTCGGACGCCAGCCCGACCGTATCGAGCACGATCGGCACGCCCGACAGCTCACTGAGCATGTCCATCACTTCCGACAGCGGCCGGTCCGTGAACTTCACGTCGACCTTGTTGCTCAAGGCCCGCTCGATCTCCATCTCGGCCTTGGACCGAGTCGTACCGTGCCGCTCAAGCAGCTTCAAGCGATTCCTGGTCATGTCGGACCAGTCTCTGGCATCTCCGAACAGATACGGTTGCCGGTCGTCCATGGGAGCGGACGAGTCCTGCACGGCGGTCATGGCCCCGTAAAACCCGGCTTCCTTCTTGTCATCGATCACCATCTGTTCCTGCATGCGTCGCACAAAGCGACTCTGCCAGAGCAGGTTCTGCACCACCTCGGCATCGGGCGCCAGTTCCTTGGCCTGCTTGGCGATCTGCTCCGCTTCCGCGTAGCGTTGGTCGTCCAGCAGCTGATTGAACTCCTCGACCAGGCTGGCCAGTTTGTTCTGAATCTCCTGCTCACGCTGAGCGTCCAGCTTCAGACCATCCACCACGGCCTGGTTGCGCTCGGCCAGGTCGATGTCAGACTTGTTCATTTCGATGTACTGCTGCAGGCTGTCGACACTGCGATCGACCAGCGTCAGCAGTTGCTTCTTGGAAGTCGGATCGACCTCCGAGACATTGATCCGCTCACGCAGTTTTTCGAGTCGGACCAGCGCACCGCGCGGATCCGCCTGGCTCATCCGCTGCGCTTCAGCCTGCTCGCTCGTGATCTCGCGATAGAGCTTCTGGCGAAGCAACTGCTGTTTGGCATCCACGGCTTCCAGCGGAGTCGGCTCGGTACCGGCCTGCCCCGGCGGAGGCGTTGTGTTGGCCTGCAGCAGGATCAGCTTGTCCTGCAGCTGCTGGCGTGTCTGCGGATCCAGTTCCCGTTCGTACTGCCACGCGCTGCGGAACAACTGCATGGCGGTCTGACGATCATGGTTTTCCAGGGCCCGCAGCCCTTCCTGATAGAACCGTTCGCCCTCTGAGACGGGCTGGTTCTGGCCAGGGAAGGCCCCGTTGGGGACGGCTGGTGTCGGCTGCAGAGCCTGGGCCGCCATGTTGCGTGACGCGTCGTTGGCGGGATCGTAGATTCCCTGCGAGACCGGATAGCTGCCACCACGCGGATCATCGGTCGCCACGGCGTTCTGCGATTCGAAGTTCGCCGCTGGCATCACGGCTCCACCACGATCCTTCAGTGCCTTGTCGATCTCGAGCATCACCATCCAGGGACGTACATCGTCCGGACCGTAGGCCGATTCGGGCACCAGCCCTTGCGCCTGTTCCGCCAGAAGCTTGGCAGTCTGAAGATCGCCACGCATCAACGCGGCCCGAGATTCGGCGACCAGACGAAGTGCTTCGGACTTGGGATCCACCAGCGCTCCATCCGGCGAAGGCAGCCGACGCGGTGCCAAGGGTGAAGTGTCTGACAGATTCACCCGCGAGCCAGCTGCCAGTTCCCCTTCCGGACCCATGACTTGCCGGCGCAGCGCTGCAATCTGTCCCAGCACCTGCTCCGGGGTGCGATCGAATTGTCCATAACTCGCGCTCAGGTCTTTGGCGGCCTGGGCCAGCTTCTGGGCATCATCGAAGGCCTTGTAGGCCATCAGGCCAGTCGCCTGATCCATCAAGAATTGCGCAAAGTCGCGGGTGTAGGCCGCAGGATCCGTGCCCGGTTGGGGGCCTTGGGCGAACGCGCCGGCATTGCGCACCAGGGCGTCCACTCTGGCTGGCGAGTCGGCATTGAGCGGATACGTCAGCCCCAGTTGTTTGGCTTGAGCAACCAACACCCCAGCGCGCTGTGCGTCGCCCTTGGCCAGAGCTTGACGGGCCGTCAGCAAGAGATCGCGGCTGCGAGCGTAACGCTCGTCCATCGCACCTCCGGCAAGCGGTGCCGCACCGGTGGCCGAAGGACCCGTATCGGGCAGGCGAGCCAGATTCCCCGGTCCCGCCGGTTCCGAGAGATTGCCTGAGGCGGCAAGCGGATGGACGTCGCCGGCAGGTCCATACGGATCGGCCGGTGGCGCACCCCCTTTATCCCGGTTGAAGAGGCGAGTCAACGGGTTTCCCGACGTTGCCGGAGCAGTCCCCGCTTTGGCCCGCATCTCGGCCAGATCCTGACGTGCTTTGGCCGGAGAGTCTTTGAAGCGAGCAAACAGCGGATCGTCGCTGACGTTCAACTTCTCCGCTCGCTCAATGTAGTACTCTGCCAAATCCAACTGGCCATTCTTCATGGCCTCTCGCGCCTGCCGCAGCCACGTTTCGGCCACGCGGCGGGCATCCGCACTGCTGCTCTGTTCCGTTTGACCCAGAGCCATCCAACTGACATGCGTGCTGCCGGCCAACTGATGCGGACCGGCCAGCACAGACGACACCGAAAGCGTGGCTCCTAAGGCCACGCAGCAACCAAGTAGTCTCGCGGTCGCACTCAACGCGCTTCTCCTTCCTCGAGATGCACGAAACCCCCGAATGCTGCCGGACACGATCCGACACCACATTCCAGCCGTCGCGCTTCCATGCGCATGGCGTTCCGCTCAACGCCCACCCACGTGCGAGTGAATGGTCGATGAGCGCGGTTTAACGACGAGCTGATTTGACCGGTCGTCGCTGATGGGTTTCGACAACCGTTGACAGGGAAATTTTGGGATAAGAGAGGCGTTAAATACTGCCGGTGGAAATTCCGGTCAAGACCACTTTCTTGCCGTCCGGATTTTTTCCAGGATTATTTTCTGCCTGAGCCAATAGAAAGAGCCCGGTGCCCACAGGCACCGAGCTCGAGTTTCTGCTCCCTGGACGTTCAGCACCAGCCGATCCACGGCAGGCCAACCGCCCAGTCGACCGTGTGCGCTGGTCGGTCTAACGTCGGGGACGACCGCCTCCACGACGCGAACCACCACCACTACCTGGTGTCATGTTGCCCGGCATGCCCGGATAGCCACCCGGACCGGCCCCCATGGAACTGGGATCGGAGCCGCCCATCATCGGCCCGCCCGGACCACTGCTCCCCATGCCCGGATAGCCCATACCCGAGCCGTAGCCTCCAAACCCGCCACTGCCGCGCATGTTGATATCATCCTCCAGCGTGAACCGCCGGAAGTTGTCGTGATCATCCAGTTCATTGCGCACGATCAGGTTACCCTGGTCGTCCATCATCATGTACTCGCCAATCGAGGTCACCTTGTTCTTCCGGTCTCCCGGCAGGTCCTCGCCGCCGCGCATGTCGACCACCAGGTACTGGCTGCGGAGCTCATAGTCCTTCAAGATCTTGATGACCAGCGAGACAGGATCGAGCACGTCAAAGGGCGGACGTGTATTGAGAATACTCCCCCGAAATGCACGCATTTCCTTGGCCACATCCACCGCTCGACTCTCGTTCCACACAACCGGTACGACCGAACCCTGCACTTCACTCTGCAATACTTGAGTCCCTTCGACTCCCATTGCGTAACGCGTGGGAGAAACATCACTCACATACGCACGCGACGTCGATGGGAGCGATACCGGTTCACTCGGCGCACTCCAATCCGTCACCACGTAATACACGTTCTTCGTCTTGGGATCCTCCTGCTGCTTGTTCAAGCGGTCAATCACTTTCATCGACAGGGTACGGCGACGAGGTGCCATGTTCACCGCGCCGTTTCGCGGATCGGAATTGGGATTGTTCGGATCTTCCAGGAACAAGCGAACCCGGTAGCGATAGACCCGCCCCGGCTCCACATTCATATCGAAAAACCGAACCAGCTTGAACTGAGCAGGTTCCATGCCTGCGCCAAAGCGACCACCGTATCCGCCATACCCGCCCGGCATCCCGCCGTAGGCACCTGGCATACCCCCGTAAGCACCCGGCATGCCCGGATAACCGCCGCCCATGGGCATTGACATGCCCTCGCCACTACCACCCGCCATCCCGGGAAAGCCCGATCCTCGGGAGTCCATCGGAGGCATCGACATCCCAGCACTGCTGCCGCTGCCCCCCGCCATCCCCGGATAGCCGCCCGGCATCCCCGGATAACCGCCCGGCATCCCCGGATAGCCGCCGCCCATCATGCCCGGATAACCACCGCGCATGTTCCCGCCGCTCGCGATCCCGCCCGGCAAATCAGCTCCCTCTTGATCCTCCGGCTCTTCCTCCTCCTTCACTTCCTCGCCTTCGTCCATCGATTGCCTCGTTTGCACCATCGTGCTGCGAGGAACTTCGGAATGGAGCATCACCGCGTCCATGTCGCGCAGCATCATCGGCGGCCCAGGCATGGTGATACTGGGGTCCACGTAGTTGGGATCGGCGACCTCTTGCATGGTGCCGTCCCATTTTTCGTTCTCCGCAATCTCGGCGGCCTTCTTGGTATGCATGATCAGCTTCCAATCCGCCGCCTCTGGCTCCTTCGTCGGATTGTCCGTCATGTCCGCTCGTTCCACCTGGAAGAACACAATGCGCGGCGCATCTCGCACCGGATCGTAGCCAGTTGCCTCACCCAGAACACGTTTGAATTCGTCGTACTGCTTTCGATAGGGCGCCAGCGCCTTGACCGCGATCATGTGCTGTGATCGAGCGGTCGGCTTCCCAACAGCCTTCTTCTGTGCCGATCCAGCGGATCCAGCACCAGGCATCGACATACCAGGCATCGACATGCCGGGGCCCATCATCGATCCATCACCTGAGCCCATGCCCCCATACATTCCGCCACCGGATGACATCGGTCGATATCCTTCGACCTTGTCAGCCGGATATTTCCGCGAGGGCCCTTTCACCTTCTCCTTGTCTCGGTCTCTGTCTTTGCGGTCGTCTTTTCCTTTGCCGTCCTCACCGTAGCCACCCATGTAGCCGCCCATCTCGGAACCATCCCCCATCATGCCGGGCCCAATCATGCCCGGCCCGCTCATGCCCGGACCACCCATGCCAGGCCCCATCATGCCTGGGTATCCACCGCTCCCCCTGCGACCGGTGCGAGCTTTCTTCACGCCCTTAGGCTTCTCAACGTCGGCCGGGGCGTCTTCCAGGTCGGCCAGTGGTCCCTCTTCTTCGCTTTTCACGCAGAGCGGACCGGTGAGTGCAGTGATCTCGAACTTGCTGGGGGGATAAAGCTGGGGATCCTCTCGTTTCATACCCGACTTCCCGGGCGGCAGATCCCAAGGTCGATCGGTTTGGTAGATCGTCGGGTCAGGACCGCTCCGTGCAATATCGACGCGTGCGACGTACTGCCCCCCTTTGCCCTCCCGCGGTATCCGCTCCTTCTTGACTTCTTCCGCAGTGGATCGCTCAATGTTGCGGACCGCGTTAACGGCGAGTTCTTGAAGACCGTCGGGCGTCTTGCCCGTCAGCTCCGATTCCAGCCGATAGCCAAGAAAAATGAACACAAACACAAACAGAACGGCGACGCCAAACACGATTTTCTCCACGTGCTGGACAAACAGTCCCTTGACGCCACCCTGTCCGAGGCTCATTTTGGGTTTCTTCATTTCCTCTTGCTCCTTGGCGATCTTGTTGCGCCGAATCTCGCAGAGCTCCCGCCGAACATCCTGTCGACGGAACGCCCGACAACGTATGCCCCTCCGCTCTGGCACTGGTCGCTCGCCAACCGTCGACAGCAATCCGCTCCAGAGTCACCGCGGACAACCACAGGTCGACCGATCCGACCTATGATCCGCCTTCTGTACTTCCCTCAGCGGCATCTGCCGCCGGTTCCGTGACGGGTGCCGTATCGGCAGCGGGCGGCACGGTTTCGGCCCCCGGTTCCGCCGCGGGCTCAGTCGCCGGTTCCGCCGCGGGCTCGGTCTCCTGATCCGCATCAGGTTCCTCGGTAGTTTCGCCCTCAGCCGTATCGGCCGCGTCCGTAGCATCCGCCGAATCGGATGGGTCAGCAGCCGCATCAGCCGCGTCATCGGCCGGCTCGCCTGCTCCCGGTTCGCCCGCAGCGGCAGGAGAACCACTGGCATCCTCTGTGGCAGCCGCTCCCTCAGCCTTCTCTTCCTCCAAGCCCAGCTTGGCGGGATCCACGGGGTTGTAGATGTAGATCAGTCCGTAGATCTCAACCGTGGCGTCATAAGGCGACTCGCTCATTTCGCCCATGCCTGCACTCATACCGGGGTAACCTCCACCCATACCGGGATAGCCACCGCCGCTGCCACCCATCATACCCATGTAACCGCCCGAGCCGCCCATGCCCCCGATACCAGGCATTCCACCGCCAGGTGATGACGATGGCAGAGCCCCTGCTCCGGCACTCACGGACATGCTGCTTCCACCAGCTGCCGAAGGACCGCGGTTCTTGGACTCGGTCCGCTGCGGTCCGCCCGGCATGCCACCCATGCCACCCATCCCGCCGCCGGCGCCGCCGGCATTAATGCGCACCTGGCGCACCTCGACGGGAAGAGTCGCATCCGCCAAGTTGCACAGCAGCAGCGGCAGTTTCAGGACATTCATGCGGAAGCGAACTCGCACCGGCATTCTCTTAGCCACCGCCAGAAAAGCGTCGGCCGGTTGATTGGAAGCCATCGCGGATCGCAATCGTTCACCCGTCAGTGGCTCCATCTCGGCATCCACATATCGGTTGTCGGCCGGATCCGTGTCGCTGGCAGCCGAGTTTCCCATTCCCATATTGCCATAGGGGTTGCTCGAACCGCCAGGCCCCATCATGCCGGGCGTCGCACCTCCCGGTCCGCCCCCGGGAGTCGCGCCGGGGCCGCCGGGAGTGCCCGTCCCCGGCCCACTTGGTCCCATGCTGGGCATGCCACCGGCTCCCATGGAACCCATGCCCGGGTAGCCAGCCATCATGCCGGCCATGCCCCCACCGGTGGAAAGCATGCCGACCATCTTGATGCCAGCCGCGGAGGCACCGAGGTCCAGAGCGAGGATTTCTTTGACGGCCGCATTGTACTGAGCGTCGGCGTCGCCATTCGTTTCCTTGATGACCAGCATGAGGGAGCGCAGGACCCAGAGGTCTTCCTGCGAATAGAGGATCTGTAGCGTATTGGGGAGCGTCCAGTTGAAACTCGAGGCCTGCAGAAGCTCCTGGTTCTGACGACTCCACTCCACGACGATCCGGCTCTCCGGCATCCCCATGATTCCCGAACCGGGCATACCCGACCGTCCCATGCCGTCGCCACCTCCCCCCATACCCATACCGGGCATACCCGGACTCATGCCCATGGCCCCCGGACTCATGCCCATGGCCGCCGGGCCCATTCCCGGTCCTCCCATGCTGCCGCCCGGCATACCCGGATAACCGCCCATCATGCCTCCCATACCGCCCATCCCACCTTGGCTGGATGAGCTGGCGAGCCATTCGGAGCCGATGATCTTGGCCAGTTTCGGGAGTTCGTCCCGAATGTAATCGCGATAGCGGCTGCGGAAATCTTCTTTGAGTTCCTTGTTGGCCGGTGTGGGGTATTCGACGGTCAATTCGATGGGCCGGAGCTTGTCGACGGCCGCGATGAAATCGGCCAGCAGTTCTTCCGGCCAGACCAACACATCCTCCTGTTCCCGATAGCGCAGTTCCCATGCCAGGCGGACCTGTTGGGCTTCCGCGGTGGTGAGTCCTTTCATCATCTCAATCGATTCGTCATTGGGATGATTGGTCACCTGGGAAATCCGTTTCCCGCTGTCAAACGCTTTGGTAATCTTCGCGTTGCGTGTGGTGGTCTCCTCGGACATTTTGGACGTGGTCATGAACCAAGTCCCAAGATAGACGAGCAGAATGATGCTGCAGACAATCCAGAAGTAGTGTTTTTTCAACGCGGCCAGGACTGGTTTGAGCTGATCCATATCTTAGGCTCCTCCTGTGGTGTTCGCAGCGATATTGCCATTACCCGAGGGCGTTGTCTCTCCCTTGCCTTGTTTCTCCCACTCTTCAGCCTGCTTCTTGAGCCGCTCAGACAACAGCGACTCCTTCCACACAAACTGCAGTATAAAGTCGTAGCGAGGAACGGTCAGCATCGGCAGCTCATCGGTCTTCTCACCGTCCTTCTCTCCCTTGTCGTCGGTATCGTTGCCGGAGCGCGACCCGGAATTACCGGAAGGTGACAGGCTGTTGCCGCCGCTGATGCCGGGGACGGAGAGCCCGGTCCCTCTTCCCATCGCGGCGCTGCCGGGGTATCCGCCCTCAGGCGGCTCATAATTTGGATTGGGGACTCGGAAGTTCTTATCAATGGGCGGGTTCAAGGTCACCACCGGATACTCGATTCCCATCTCCTGCATGGTGAAGACGACCGGGATGAAATCCTGGGCCGCAACGGTAATCGGCGCTTCGATTCCCTCGAGTTGCAGCTGGACCCCTGGAATCGGCTCGCCACCAGCCGCGGCGGGTGGCGGCACCACCGGCTGAATGGCCGTGATATGCAGCGGGACGACGTTCCCATCCGGCATCGGGTGGGCAACCACCACACCTGGCAGAAGTCGGTTTACGGCGACGGGAAACACAACTCGGCCATGTTTCAAGTTGAAGACGATCGTGTTCAGAACATGAGCCAGTCCCTGCGTCTGCATGTTCTCGTTGAAGAAGTGGTAACACTTCAGCTGCACCACCCAACCTTCACCTTCCGGTGCCTTGGGTTCCTCGGCGGCACTCGCGGCGGTTCCATCCGCTGCCGGCGCCTTTTCGGCAGAAGCATCAGACCGCGACTGCCGCACAAACAGGTCCTTGATCTCATCGGTGAACCACTCTTCGTAGGACTCAAAGTACTTCACGTCGATCTCTTCGGCGTGAATTTCCCAGCGAGCGGAAAACGGCACTTTATCCACATCCGGAATCTCTCCCGGCTGCAGACCCGGCGTAATGGGAAGCGCCGAGTTAATGGTCCGGAGGATTTCCAGCCAGAGGATCTTGCGGTCCGTGTTGCCGACCAGTTCTTCTCCGATCGCGGAAATGCGACCGAGCTGAGCGACGAGTTCCGTGTCCTTCGACTCAAAACCTTTGCTCATGGTTTCAGCCTGCTGGATCTTCGCGCCCGCCTGCTGCCAGGTGACTCCGGCGTTGGCCCGCTCCTCGGCCGCTTGATGGAGCCGACCGTAGTAGAAGAAGACGTTGAATGTACAGGCCAGCAGCAAGGCACCGACCGACGCGACCGCCCACGGCTTCTTCGACCGCACGAGCCGGTCCGTCACGATCTCTCGTGGCACCAGGTTGGTCCGAAGCCGTGCCGCATTCAGGCCCTGCAGGCAAAGCCCATAGCAGACGCCGAAGGAGAGCTGGTTGTCACGAAACGCCGGAGAGGACATGACAGCCGGGCCGCTCAGCTTGGAAAATGCTTCGAAGTTGTTCACTTCGTAACCAAGGTTCTTCGCCAGGTATTGCTGCAGGCCCGGCAGCTTGACCGCGTTGCCCAGCACGACTACCCCACCAATCTTCGCTTTGCGGTCGATACCCTGGAAGTAACCGATCGAGCGTTGCACTTCGGTCACCAGGTCGTTGAACACCGGTCGCATCGCCTGGAAGACCATTTTTGGATCTTCCGCCTGCCGTGCATTCCGCTTGAGGTGTTCCGCCTTGGCAAACGTCAGCTTCAACTCTTTCGTCAACTGCTTGGTGAAGTGGTTACCGCCCAGCGGTACGCTCCGCTGCCACACGCGGAATCCGTTGGTAATGACCAGATCGGTCGTATCGGTACCCATCGACAGCACGACCAGCGAGGAGGGAGGATTATCCGGATCGTAGTCCTCCGGGGCCAGTTGTTCGCCGAGCACATCGTAAGCCACGAAGTTGTAGATGCTCAGCGGTGCCAACTGGATGATGTCCAGTTCCAAACCGGCCTCTTGAAACGGCCGCATCGCGCGATACACCTGTTCGCGTTTCATGGCGAACAAGCCGACCTCGGTCTCCAGGGCAAAGCCGTCCACCTCGGCACCGCCACCCATCTGCTGGAAGTCCCAGATCACATCCTCCAGCGCAAAGGGGATCTGTTGCCGCGCCTCATACTTGACGATCTCCGGAATCTTCTTCGCGTCGACAGGAGGTGGTTTGAAGAACTTCGCCAGACCGCTTTGCCCGGGCACCGCCAAAGCGATCCGGTATCCCTTAACGTCATTGCGCGAGAGAAACTGCTGAATCGCGTCCTGAATCATCTTCTCCGGTTCAGCTTCGGGCTGACTCAGGATCTTCGGATACTCAATGTAATCAAACGCGTCGGCGACCACCTGGCCACCATCCAGCTGACAACGCAAGGCCTTGAAAGCCGCCTGCCCAATATCGATCCCCCACACGCCGGCATATTTTGCCATCGGTCATTCCCTCAAGTCCGAACTGGATCGGCCTCAACAAGCGGATGAATGCTCTCGCGAAAACTCAACATAACCAGGCGGCAAACCGCCAGTTCCACCGGGAGACTGCTGGCCATCACGGGCACTCCCGCTGGTCGCTCACCCGATCGCGCGCTCAACCCGCACGTACCTTACAGTCTATCACTCTAACCTGGATATTTGTCCCAGTGACCCCTCAAGTTGTCTCTATGTCCAGAAAATGGCAAAGACCCAGACGAGAATGGGATTCAGAGGGGAGCCACCAGACTCTCTGTTCATCTCCACTGTACAAAGGGCTCACGCAAATTGTCAATCATTTCCCCCCAGTGTGGGCTGATTCCGACATAATCCTCCAGCGGACCGCAGTTACCGCCCTCAACACCAGCAAATGCGAATCGGACGGCCCTTGCTCGACAGCGGCCAGCAGGGCCGATATCGTGAAGTCGTGCCGCCGACCCGGCGGGTTGTCGATTGCCACGCTTAAGGCCCGCCATTCCACGCTTGGCCTTTGCCTGTCCCCTGATCAGCCACTGACGATTCCATGACATACCGGGAAACCTGCGTACTGCTCCCTTGCCACAGTCTGGAGGACTTTCCACTACATCACGATGGGGACGACGCCGACGGACTGCTCGCCGCCTGGACCGCCCTCTGGCACCCGGCGCTGGTGGCCGCGACTGGATCGGCCCCGACTTGGCATCGCAGTGACAACGCCCCCCTGCAACTGACCGACATGCTGCTCCTCGTACCGGGGGTGAGCCTGCGACAACTCCCCGCCGACTTTGCCGAGCGGGCCGAACGCGAAGGGGCCGTGCTGATCCAAGGGAACCACACGCGGGAAGCCCTGTTGGATCAGGCCCTGGCCCCGGTGGCGGACCTGGCGCAGGCCGTAGATGGCGAATTGGCAGCCGACTTCCTTGCCTTGGGATACTGCTATCTGCAGGTGGAGTTGTTGACGCGGCAGATGCGTTACAGCACCAGCCTGGACGAACTCCATTTCTTCAAACAAATGGTCTCGGCGGCCCAGGCGGCGGTGGCCGGAGAGGAGAAGACGGCTCGGGATCAACTGGCTGCCTGTTTCGATCTGCTGGCGCAGGAACGTGACCATTACTATGCGGTTGATGCGTACGTGTTGGATCTGGTGCTGGTCGGCCCGACGACGATCGGCCCTTCGCTTCGAGCGCAGTTGGCGCCGGGAGTTCCACTCAATCTGTTGCTCGACGCAGAGCTGCTGGCGGCGATCGAGCGTGACGCTCCCGACTCGCTCTCTGCCATCCGGCGCGGCGTACAGGAAGGGTACGCGGCGTTGATCGGCGGGGAGTTGAGTCAACAGCGGTCGCCACTTCTGAGTTGCGAAACCGTCTTGAATCAGTTTCGACGCGGGCTGCAGCTACTACAGCGTTTCACAGGGCAGCGTCCGAAAGTATTTGGTCGACGGCGGTTTGGTCTGTCCATCCTTTATCCGCAGCTGCTCAACCGCTTGGGCTACGTGGGGGCCATCCACGCGGTCCTGAGCCAGGGGAAGTGTCCGGAAGGCACACAGTTGAAGATTCGCTGGCAGGGTCCCGACCACTGTGCGATCGATGCGATCAGCCGAACGCCGCTGGATGCCGCTCGGCCGGCCACCTTTCTGTCGCTGGCCAGCAAGTTGGGTGAGACGATGGACATCGACCACGTGGCCACCATCTGCCTGGCGCACTGGCCGGGACGGACCTGCACCTGGTATGACGATCTGCGGCGGATCGCCCGCTACGGCCATATGCTCGGCAAGTTCGTTACCGCCGACGACTATTTCCGGGACACCGACTATCCCGGCCAAACTGAGCAGTTCAAAGCCGACCAGTACCAATCACCGGATTTGACGCTGGGAGTGGCCCATCGCGAGCCGAACCCGATTTCCTCGTCGGTCCGATACTGGCGGCGGCGCAGCCTGCTGACGGCTCAGCAGGCGCACGAGATGATGATGGCCGCAATCACGCGTCGCGGGGTGAGTGCGTCATCGGACCTGATCGATCAGCTGGATGGGAGTGCCGACCAACCGTGTGACGGCGAACTGGACGACCAGATTGAAGCGCTGCGGCAACAGACAACGCATGGCTTTGCAACGCTGCTGCCGCGCCGCGAAGGCGATGCACAACCTGGCTACCTGGTCCTCAACCCGGCCAGTCACGTACGTCGCATCGCACTGGATCTGCCACAGCTCCCGCACCTTCCGTCACCCGCGGCTCCCGTCTACGCCGTGGATGATCATCCGCCGTACAAGCATGTCGTGGTGGACGTTCCGTCGATGGGATTCGCCTGGCTCACGGCAGGACAGCCCGCGAAGTCGTCCGGACGCGGTCCACAAGCGTTGGCCGATGACGGCTATCTCTTCAATGAGTTCCTGGAAGCTCACATCAATCCCGCCTCCGGCGCTCTGCAGGGACTGGTCGAGTATGGGAAGCGGGGCAATCGACTTTCGGCACTACTGGCCCTGCGCATGCCGCGTCAGACGGCGTCGGGCCAACGCAAGGCCACGTACTCCAGCATGGTTGCCGATTGCATGGAAGTGACCGCGGCCACGGCTGTGCTGGGCGAGATCTCGGTGCAGGGTCGGCTGGTGGGTCCCGAGGGCGAAGAGCTGGCCCTGTATCGGCAGCAGTTCCGTGTCTGGCGTGGCAGCCGTGTGCTGCACTGGACGATCGAACTGGAACCGCGTGTGGCGTTGACCGACGATCCGTGGAACTCCTATTTCTGTTGTCGCTATGCGTGGGCCAACGAATCGGCTCAGTTGTGGCGCACTGTGAACCAGATCCGTGATCGCGCTGAAGCGAAGCGACTGGAGGCTCCCAACTATCTGGAGATCGACGACGACGGTCACCGCACGGTGGTCCTGACTGGCGGACTTCCGTACCACCGCCGCACCGATCCCCGGATGCTGGACACGCTGTTGATCGTGGCGGGTGAGGAGGCTCGCCGGTTCGAGCTGGGTCTGGGCCTCGATGTGAAGTATCCGCTGCAGGAATCGCTTGCCTTCATGACCCCTGTGGTTCCCATTCCATCGGAAGCGCCGCCGATGGCCGGCCCTTCATCCAGCTGGCTGTTTCATATTGACAGCCGCAACCTCGTAGCGACGGCCTGGTCTCCGCTGGTGGAGCAGGATCGGGTCGTCGGATTCTTGGTACGGTTGTTGGAAACAGCGGGTCGAGCGGCCCACGCGAAGCTGCAGTCGTGTATCCCCATCGTGTCAGCTCGGCGACGCGACTTCACTGGAGAGAACATGGGATCGTGTACGATTGAATCAGGGGCGGCGGTTGTCGACATCTCCGCCCATTGCTGGGTGGAAGTAGAAGCTCGCTGGTGATCCATGCCACAGCCGGGGCGTGGTGGCTTGCCACGCTGTCCAAATTGTTATCACCTCGTACGTCTACCGGTCCGCTCCGGGCTGTTCGCCAGGATCCAAGCGGCCCCCCCCTGACACCGGCGGCCGGCTCGTCGCCCCGGGCCGACACATCATGCCAATTGACGAAAGACGCCTCCATGATCATCACGATTGACGGTCCGGCAGGAGCAGGCAAGAGCAGCGTTGCGCGGCGGCTGGCCGAGCGGCTGGGCTTCTGTTTTCTGGATACCGGGGCCATGTACCGGGCGGTCGCTCTGGCCGCTCTGCGCAGCCAGATCCCGTGGCACGACCAGCCACGGATTGCCGACCTGGCCGCCCGCTTGCCTCTCGCTTTCCGGGGAGAGCGAGTCCTGTTGGGAAGCGATGATGTGACCGACGAAATCCGCAGCCCTGATGTGACCCGCTCCACACGCCACGTCGCCGACAACCCGCTGGCCCGCGCCGAACTGGTCCGTCTCCAGCGTCGACTGGCCGCCGGCACCAACGTGGTAACCGAAGGACGTGACCAGGGAACCGTGGCGTTCCCCACCGCAGACTGCAAGTTCTTTTTGACCGCCTCCGATCAGCAGCGGGCTCTGCGCCGACAACAAGAACGACTCGCCAAAGGAGACAACGTCTCCCTGCAACAAGTGCTGGACGAACAGAACTGCCGCGATTCTGCCGACGAGTCACGCGAGGTCGGAAGGCTGGTCGCCGCCGAGGATGCCGTCCAAGTCGATACCGATAGGCTCGCCTTGGATCAGGTCGTCGACCTCCTGGAACAGATGGTCCGCCAGCGGTTGGGGGCACGGCTCGACAGGCCAGCGTGCAGCTGACAACGGGCCAGTGTCGTCGACCGTGCTCGAATTGCCAAAGGGTTCCTGACCCCAGAGCAGCAACGGGTCCGACGGCGGCAACGGGAGCCGGAAACGGTCTCCCGCGGCGCCAGCGGCCCTTGTCGGTCCTTTGTCAGGGGGACTACCATAGGCGGCGATACCGGCGGCATCGTGCGGCAGTCCGACACCGCCGTCGTTCGTCTACCAAGTCGTCTCTCACGGATCGTTGGTGACACCCATGCGAATGCAACGCCCTCTCTGGAAAAGTTTCGGTTACCAGTCGATCAAGCGGTCGTTCTGGCTCACTGCCAAAATCTTCTTTCGCTTCACCTATCGAGGTGAGGAGTTCAAGTCGAGTGACGGCGGCCTGTTGATCTGCTGTAACCACCAAAGCTTCTTCGATCCGGTGCTGGTCGGCATCTCCTATCGTCAGCAGCTCAATTTCATGGCCCGCAAGACGCTGTTCGATTCCCCCATTTTCGGCCGCATCATCCGTTACCTGGACGCCATTCCGGTGGATCGGGACGGAATGAGCCTAGGTGGAATCAAAGAGACACTCAAACGACTCAAGAAGGGCGAAGGAGTCGTGGTCTTCCCGGAAGGCACGCGCAGCACCGACGGGCAGATCGGCCAGCTCAAACCAGGCTTCTGTGCGCTCGCTCGGCGCGGACGCGTACCGATTCTTCCCGCTGCCGTGGATGGGGGTTACGATGCCTGGCCCCGTACGCGCCGCTTCCCCCGCCTGACCAAGGTCTGCACTGTGTTTGGACCCCAGATCTCCTTCGAGGAAATCGAGCGGATGACCGACGACGAGCTTATCGACGAACTACGCCGCCGGATCGTCACGTGTCATCAACAAGCGCGTCAAATCCGCGGACTGCCTCCGTGGGAGGAGCCTGAGGTCACTGCTGCGACGCGGCCGGATGCCTCCGCGCCGCCCGACCGCAGTTCGCCTGTGGCCGACAACAGCCCGGTGGCGGATGACGGCTCTTCCGGCGAGTGAGTGTCAACGCCACCAATTCGCCGCCACATCACCCATTCGCCACCGCCAAGAGCAAATGAAAAACGCCCTGCATCGCCCCAACTCACACGGCGGGTTCGGGGGGCGATGACCTGGCCTCCGGCTCGCCCATGCGCGGGCAACGCCGGGTTCGATCGTGTTGGCGTCACCAAGTGACCGAGGAGAGGAACGGAGGACCAGACAGCACTCAACGTGAACAACCTGGGAAGATGAAAGGCCGGACCAAACGGCCCGAGCAATCGTTGTGGAATCCGTTCCATCGGAGAGCCATTTGGTTGTGCGTGGCTCACGTCTTTACCGCGAAGACGACAGCTCCCAGCCGGGCCGATAATCGCGCCGCAGATAACGGTTCGCATTCTCGTCGTTGGTCACCTTCATGCTGGCACTGTCGAAGCGGATCTTCGAGCCGGCTCGCAACGCGACGGTGCCCAGATTCACCGCATCGGTAATCGGTCCCGCAAACAGAAAACTGCCCGGCGATTCACCTCCGCCACGCACCGCGTCGACCCATCCGCTCGCGCGGCGCAGCGATGAGGCGGGCGGAGACGGAGCGGCACTCGAGACCGGCAGTGGCCCGACCTCACCCTGAGCATAATGCTGCGGATTCTGCCCCAGGAAGCCGGCCAGAATGCAGCCGGAATCGCCGACATACAGAATCCCCTCACGCTCCATCTGCAGGTCGTGCCGCTCCAACTCAGCAGGCAGACGCGGCTTCATCCCTCCGTCGTACCAGAACAGCTCCAAGCCAGGCTGGTCCCCTCGCTGGGCAAACTGGAACCTCAACTGGCAGCCGATCGGAAAGGCGAAATCGTTGGTCACCCCGTGGCTCACATTGTCCTCGATCGTGCACGTGTGTGTGGCCCACGCCTGAGCTGTGATCGGGCACTGCAGGTCGAGTGTCTCGAACACCGGCCAGAGACTGTAGATGCCCATATCGGCCATACTTCCGCCACCAAAGTCGTACCAGCCGCGAAAGACCGTGTGCGTGTAATGAGGATGGTAGGGACGATCAACGGCCGGCCCCAGCCACAGATCCCAGTCGAAGCCTTGGGGAACCGGCGGCTGTTCGCGCGGGATCTCCGTATACTGCGGCCACACAGGTCGGTTCGTCCAGTTGTGGATTTCTCTCAGCGTGCCAATCACTCCCTCCTTGATCTGCTCGCAGATCGCACGGTTCCCGCTCCCACTGCCATAGGCGAGCAGGTGCGTGGCGACCCGAGCTTGACGCGCCGTATCCAACACCAACCGCCCTTCATGCAACCGATTGGCGAGCGGTTTGTGCACCATCACATGCTTCCCTCGCTTCATGGAGGCAATGGCAATGGTCGCATGCAGGTGATCCGGTGTCATGATCTTGACGGCATCCAGATCCGATTCTTGATCCAGCAGTTCGCGAAAGTCCGCGTACGCGCGACACGCTTCGTACCTCTGCTCCCCTCGCTGGCGCGCGTAATACGTGTCGACGACCAGACGCCCCACCTCGCGTCCACCCGGACAACCGTCGTCTCCCGCTCGCCAATTCGGATCCCCCAGATATTCGCGGATCCGATGACGCACGCTGTGCTTGCCCCACTCCACGTAATCGCTGCTGTCGGCGTTCGGATCGCACACCGCGACGATTTGAATCTGAGGATCGTCCAGCAGCCCTCCCAGTTCACTGAACCCTTGAGTCCCCATCCCGATGTGTGCCAGCGTGATCTTCTCACTCGGAGCAATATAGCCGGGGCCCCCCAACACGGCCCGCGGTACGATCGTAAACGCGCTCGAGGCAAGGGCCGTGCCGAGAAACTTGCGGCGGTTCAGATCCAGTGGCATGAGCGATCTCCCAAGAAAATTGAAGCGGCTGGCACGGGGAGCAGTTTCCGACGGCGTGACACGCGCAGGCACGTGTGCGAGGATTCGGGGCCGCCGTCGTGACGACATCTCGCTCGGCAACCGGCGTGTCGACCGTGCTACCTATCGTAAGACTTGCCGAACGCCACGTCCACCATAGTAGCGGCGGTCGCGCAGACCGCGGGGAAGTAGAGCGCGAATTGAGCTGTCCCCATGCTCTGCGCGAGCATGGCTACAGCAGCGCGAGCATGGCTACGGGAAGTGGCTGCGGTCGCGCAGACCGCGGGGAAGTAGAGCGCGAATCGAGCTGTCCCCATGCTCTGCGCGAGCATGGCCACAGCAGCGCGAGCATGGCTACGGCGGCGCGAAGCTGATTGCCTGCCAACGCGAAACGCTCAACCAGGCCCGAAGCCATGTTGAGCGTTTCCGAGTGAGGAGTACTGCGACGTTGATTGTTCGAGGGACGGTTAGCGTTGGCGGCTGGTACCCTGGCTGCTCTTGTTGCTCTGGGCTGTTGCATTGCGCTGCGCACGCTGCTGCTTCTTCTCCACAATCGCGTTGATGCGGCCGGAGTTGACCAGGTACAACTGCGGATCGTCAATCACGAACGGGGTTGACCAGGTCTTTCCGTCATTGCGGTTGCACACGTTGAAGAAGAACGTACGGAACTGTTCGGCTCGGAAGCTGTACGGATACTGCGAGGTAATGTGGTCCTTCGCCGTCAGCGGTTCCACGCCGGGATGAGCGTAATAATGGACCATGCCGTCGCCGGTGACTGACATGCCGAGTGTCCACCAGCCGAATTGCTGGATCTCGAGAACTTTGAAGTCACGTCCATTGCGATCGCCCCGGACCTTGATGAAGGCGGAGTCGTGGTCGACATTGCGGTCGGTTTCACTGCGGAAATGGATCCACATGCCCGGCCAATACGGTTCATTGGTCAACTCGGTTCCAAAGGCGAACGCACCTTCTCGCTCTTTACGCCGTGTGGTGGACAGCCCGCAGCGAAATCCGAAATGGGGACCAGAACGGTTTTCCCACTGCTCGGCCGGAGGCAAGTAGACCCGCACGACGCAGCTGGGCTGCTCGGTGGGATTGATCGCAGTCCCCAATCGCGATACGCAATCGACGATCAGGTCATCCTGTTGTACGTCATATGAGTTCGAGCCAGGTATGCCCGAGTGGAGCGTGCGGATCAGCAAGGCACGGTCGCTTTCCGGCAACCCGCCTTCTGGCGTCGAAACGACCTTCACCAAATCGGGATCACCCCGTTCGGGACCTTCAAACCAGCGGCGGTTGGCCGAGTAGCCCATCGGCATGTTGGTCTGCTCATTGTTCTCACGCGAGCTCTTGGGAGACTTCGTGATGTACTTCCAGTCCGGATCCTCAAAGGTGTCGCCCACGTATTCGATCATTCTGCCGGTACCTGGCACTATTCCCTGCGCCAATCCAGGAACGCTCGGCACTCCCATCAAGCTCGCCATACCGATGCCAATCAGCAGAAATGTGCGTTTCATGAGCCGGCCACCCTTCACCTGTTGAACGAGGAATGCGCGGCCGTTGTCCGCGCCAATCCGTAAAGACGCTACAACCGACCACCTTGGTGAGTATCGGAAGGACGCCGCTGGGATCTTATGAAGATTCCGCGATTTGGCGCCGCACCGAACACCGGCCTCAGCACGAACATCATAAACTATTGACAGAACGAGAGTTACGCAGGATAGCCATTCGCCTGATTCACCTCGCCACCGCCCGACGACATCCGGCAGTGTGCATGAACGGAGCCGCGATGAACCGCCCTGGAATTGCAGGGCTGCAACAAGTCGCTACCTGTCTATTGCGGACCTGCAATAGAGAGAGCGGAATCAGTCCAAGTTGCCGTCGCATCGAGTGAGAACGTGGCCACCCACCGTTCCTCCCTGCAGACCCTGGCAATCTCGACGCACCATCGGCTGCCTTCCCGCAAACTGCAGGTCAGCCACACTCTTCGCACTCAGAAGTAACCGCAATACGGATCGGGGAGCCCCCTGTGCCGACTGCGGGCACGGTCTGCTCGATGGCACGGTCTGCCACAGGCTGGCGGCCGACGCAATGTCCGTCTTGAGAAGGAGGCGATGAGCCAGTCAGCTTACCCACTGATTGTGGGTGCCGAGCCGGTTGGGCTCGTGTCGGACCGGTTCCTGCCAGGGCAGGACCAGGGTTCCATGGATCGCCGCGCCCGAATCACCGCTCGACCGGTTTGTGCGAGCGGTGCTGTTTCCCGTGGCCACCAAGCTCTCGCTCGTTCGCCATCGCATGGTGAGGACCGTCACCGGATTGGACCACGAATTGCCTCGAATTTCCGCCTGCGGTCCATGATGAAAGAGGGCAAGCGGAGAGGGCGGGATTCGAACCCGCGAACGCCTTTCGACGTTGCTGGTTTTCAAGACCAGTGCAATAGACCACTCTGCCACCTCTCCCGATGGCGCACCGACTTCCCTGCTCGAAGAGACAGCTAGTCGGCCGATAAGTTCGCCACAGTCGGTGGTGCGACCGAAGCTGTCAACCAATTGCTCCCTACCGGGGGGGCAATATGATCAGTCTCGATATCATACCAAACGACCCCGAATCTGCTAGGCCATGTCCTCAGAAGGCATGTCCTCACGCACCCCGTCGCAAGAGCCTCCCGAGCCCGGTCGAGCGCACCGAGCACCTGTCGCGTGAGGCGTAGGGCGTCTTGGCCCGACGGCCTATGGTCCCGACCGTCTTCGCGATTGTCGCATTGGAGTATTGTCGCATTGTGGCATTCCCTGTTCACGCACCACTTGCCACCAGCCTGTCCTGGCATGAAGTGTGACGCGGCCCGGGCGCCGCTATCGGGAGGGACACGCCGCAGGGAAATGGCCAATAAATGCCACAATGCCACAATGCCACAATGCCACAATGCCACAATGCCACAATGCCACAATGCCACAATGCGTGGTAGGGCTGGACCGACTGCTGTCCAAGGTGGCACAGACGCGGGAATGAGGGCAGAAGAATCGTGAGACAAAAAATGAGACTTCAGATTGACGCAGTTAACTGTGCTCCATATTGCTCGGCAACTTCCCGAGGATCGAAAACGGGCCTCTGTGTGCCTGGGCCTGCTGAGCCGCCACGGCGCTGGCTAGGGCGAAGGAGCATTGGCGGGCGATTCCCCCTCATCGTGAAGTGGAAGCAGCGACACGTCGTCGATCCAGAGTTGGCCTGAGATCGTTCGCGATCGGCGTCCCCGTTCGGCCCCATTCTTACAGGCCCAGGCGGTAGCGTTTGGCGCGCTCGATCACTTCCGGATCGCGGCTGGTCTGAGTGACCTTGTCCAGCAGCGGGCCAAACTGCTCCATGTTCGGGTGCCGCAGTTCCCGATGGTGCGCCAGTTCGACCAGCGATTGACAGGCCGTTTGTGCCAGGTCCGGCTGCTCCAGATAGGGGGCGATCCACAGCACGCACGGCATCGTGCGCACCGTGCCTGCCCGCTCCAGAATCAAGCGTTGATCTTCCACCGCTTTCGCCTGCTGCATCGCATCCTGCAGCGCAGCGAGCGTTTCACTCTCACTGCGCGAACCGGGCAGCGTAATCACTCGGACATAGGCCCGCAGCGCCCGGCGTCGATGACTTGGGTCAGCAGCATTCTTGGCGACACCCAACAATTCATCCGCCACGCTCGCGTCGGGCCAGTTGCAGAGCGTGCGAACGGCCAGTTCCTGCTCCGCAGCGCTGCCACTGGTGACAAACTTCTCAATGGTCGGTAACGATGACTTGTCCCCGAGTCGTCCCAACAAGGGAAGGCATGCCAGCGCATCGGCCGAGTCGAATCCATCCATGGCGGCATGCAGTCGCTCAAGAGCAGCAGCCCGTTGCGTCTGCTTGCCGCAGACGATCATGACCGTCTTCTCAGCCTCGTCGCGTTGCGCACCGAGCGGGACCCGCAGCAGCAGTCTGAGCAACCGAGGCAAGTCGGCATCGTCCGGGTCGGCGATTCCTCGCAAGCCATCCATTGCCAATGCATACGTTTCCGGATCATGCTCTGCGGCCAGTTCGATCAGCGGATCGATAGCCTCGTAGTAGCGCAGATTCTTGAGCACTTCCATGGCGGAGCGGCGCACGGCTGGATCGCCGAGTTTCTGGATCAAGACCGGCCCCACATCGTCGCGCGACAGTTGCTGCAGCGACTGCCGAGCGGCGTCGGCCACAGCTCCTTCAGCAGCCAGCGCACCGACGAGTGCCTCCACTGCGCGGCGATCCCCGATCGCTCCCAGCAGCCGGACGCCGGCCAGTTTCAACTGAGCGTCTTCGCTGCCGGCCATCTGTAACACATGTTCCAATATATCGGTTTTGCTGCGCTGCGCTAATAGCTCGACTACTGCCACGACGGCGGAGGTCGGGAGTGACGACATATCGGCACGGAGCGATGTCAGCTGGTCGGTCGACAAGCTGCTCAAGTGCCCCAGCGCGACGCGGCGCTGCGTTTCGTCTCCCTCCAAGAGCCAACCGCGCATCGTATCGAAAGCGAGGGCGCCTTCCAGCGTCAGCAGGCCCTCCAAACCGGCTCGCCGCAACACGGGACTCTGGCCTTCCTGCGCGAGCCTCTCGTATACGCGTTTCATCGCATCGTGTTGGCCTGCCGCCAGCAGAACATCACGGCACTGGAGCAGCGACGCCACCAGCTGTGGGGGAAGCGGATCGGGAGCGTGTGTGACCAGGTCCAGCAGAAGGCCAGCCGCCGACGCGTCGTCGCTGTTCCCCAGCGCTCGCCAGGCCGCCGCCTGGACTTCCCGGTCACGGTCGGTTGCCATGCGTGCGAGGAGATCAACGCTGGCGCTCTCTCCCCGTTTTCCCAGCGAGTTGAGCACTGCGACCAACGCCGGTCCTGTGGTTCGGTCGACCGCCTCCCGCAGCGCATTCCCGGCGGCCTCACCAGGAATCGACTCCAAGGCCATGCACGCCATGCAGCTTGTGGCCGGGTCGGCCAGCAGGCGAGCCAATACAGGCACTTGCGCATCCGTTCCCACCTGGCGCAACTGCAGACAGATGTACTGTCTGGCAGCCGGCGTCGCGAGGGAGGCGTCCAGCAGTGCGGCCAGACGAGCGGCACACCCAGCGCGGCTCTCCGACGTCTTCATCGCGTCAATCACCACCTGGTCGATGATCAGCAACCCCGCCATGTCTTTGCCGTACTCGTACTGCGGCAGCTGCTGCCACGCCTGCTCCACCGACATCGGAGCGGCCGCCTCCTGTGCCGCCTCCTGAGCCGGCAGATGCGCGGCAGTGATCGCGATCAGGAGCAGCACTCCAACGTTCATTGCCGATGCGATCAGGCGGGCAGTGCGGGGCGATGGTCGGCCTGTAAGCATGTTGATTCTCCTCAAGACAGCAGCAGATTCCAGCGATCGGGGCAGGAGCGGACGGCTCGCACGACGACCAGCTGGCGGACGATCCGGCTCACACCTCCCAGGGACTTCGCAATGCCCGGTCGAGCATCTGGTTGGCTTCGTCGTCACCAACAAACCGGTCCACTGTCGGATCCCATTGCAGGCGGCGCCCGAGACGCAGAGCGATATCGGAAACATTCCCCAACGTGCTGGCAGCCTGCCCATCCTCCACGGGAGAGACAGGATCCTGCCGAGTACGAATCGAACGGAAGAAATCGGCCGTGTGTGCCGTGTACGGATCCTCATAAGGCGGACTGGCATGCAGCGGCGTGTCGTGCGGCTTGAGCCGAACCTGCAACAACGACTCCGGCTCAGCCCAGATCCCCTGCCGATTCACATGGACCCAGCCTTCATCACCGGCAAACTTGCAGCCCTGTTTGTTGGGATTGTCGGTGTTCGTATAGCTCATCTTCAACCCGCTTCCCCATTGCAGGTCCATCTGCCAGGAGATCCAGGTATCGGTCATCCCACCGGTCGGCAGCACACCGGTTCCCTCAATCTCAAATGGTTTTTCAAACGTCTCCGGACATCCCCAGCCGGCAATGTCGAGGTGGTGCACACCCCAGTTGGTGATGAAACCGGCACAGTAGTGCGAGATCATGTACATCGCCAGCCACTCACACCGTTTCGTGTCAAATGGAATCATGGGTGCCGGTCCAGTCCACATCTCGTAGTCGAAGCCGGCAGGAGGATCCGAAGGAGGCTCCGCCGGATACGACGTGCCCCCAGGTGCTCCCACGTAGATGGTGTGCACTTTGCCCAGGTATCCGTTGCGAGCCAATTCACAGGCGTGGCGAAAATGGGGTGAGCTCCGTTGTTGCGTGCCGGTCTGAAACACGCAACCAAACTGTCGTACGGCCCGGCGGATCTTGACTCCTTGATTGATCCAGCGGGTGACCGGCTTCTCGCCGTACAGATCCTTACCGGCTCGAATCGCCTGACTGTAAACGACACCGTGCCAATGGTCGGGCACGCAGCCCCAGACGGCATCGATATCGGCCCGATCGAGCAGTTCGCGAAAGTCGTTGTAGATTTCGCAGCCACGATAACTTTGTTGGCCGATCCGCTGCGCATAGAAATCGTGGACCTGTTGTTGAGCCAACGTGGCGCGCTCGCGGCGGCAATCGGCAATGGCGACGACTTGATGGTCCGGAAGTGGCTCCATCGCGCGCAGTGAACTGCTCCCCCGGTTACCGACCCCGAGCATTCCGATCGTAATCCGCTCACTAGGCGCAGTCTGCTGATTCAATCCAAGTGCTGCGGCCGGCACAATCAATGGTGCGGCCATGGCCGCAGTCGACTGTTGCAGAAACCGCCTGCGCGAGTACCGCTGATCCGATCCGGCCATACGAACTCCGCTCGGATCGACGGATGCCCGCGGGTGACGCGTCAATCTAGCCATAGTCAACTCACTTCCGGGTGTGCTGAGATCTTGATCTGACATGGGTGGATGCGGCCGAACGTCTCGATCAGGAGACGACCAATACGCTCGCCGTCCCCGGCTCCACACGGACAACCCAACAACAAGGCGGCTCGACGACAGCGATCCCCGACGCACGCTCGGCGGCAGCGTTTCGTCGGAGCGCGTGAGCGCGCGTTCGGCCCGCATCGTCCGGCGCGACCTACTGTGGCTGCGGCCACAGCGCATCGATCCATTCTACCGTACGATCGACCAGGATCTGCCCCCCTTCGGGCCCGACCAGGCTGCTGTGCACGATGGCGCTATACCCTCCGCCGCGCACCGCCTCTTCGGTGGGCAGATAGCTCCCGGGCCCCACCAGCTGCACGACAAACGTCTGCTGTGCTTTGCTCCGCGCCTTGATACGAATTCCATAGTCGGTAAACAGCTCAAACGGATTGGTGCAGATGACCGCCTCACCGAGGCGGACAACGTGCATTTCCATTTCGAACATGGGCTGCGTGTTCGTCTGCTGGTGCTCGTACCGCTGCACGGTTTCTTCCAGCCACTTCCCGCGCCGGTAGACTTGGTCGGCCGCCTTGGGATCGGCCGCGATGGCCGCCTGTGCTTCGTCACAGCCGGCCTTGGCCTCGGCATACTCGGCCTCGGTGACCAGTCTCATCGGCAGCTGAATTTCACCCACTTGGTGCATCAGCACCGGGTCGCTGTGCCAATCCTGCTGCACCACTTCATACGCTTCGTCGACCGCTCGGACGATGCGTCGAGCGATCTCGTCCATCCGGTCGAGCCCTCGCAACTGCCGCATTCGCTCGTCAGCCGCCTGACGATACATCAGATGAGGCGACTGATCGCCGGCGGCTCCAATCCAACCGAGCACGCACAGCTGGTCGCCATATTGCTGCTGCAGACGCTGGCGCACGGGATGCCAGAAGTCCGCATTCACGGTGGAGCGTCCTTCGACTTCCTGTGCGGTACAGGAGACGTTAATGATCACTCCGATCAAAGCCCCGCTGCTGTCGGCGAAGAACAGCGTATTGATATCATGGTCTTCGTAACCTTCCAGGTTGCGGAAGTTCTGCGCCTTGGTCGTTCCGTACATGACGGCTGTGCCGTCGTCGTAGACTGTCCGGCGATTGTACGCCACGACGGCATGACTGAGTCCCCACGTGACGCTTCCCGGCTTCCGCTGCTGCCACGCCCGGGCGATCCCCGCCGCAACACGCTCGGCCAGCAACTGCTGATACTGTTCGACTTGAGTCACTCCTTCGCGCGGAATCAAGTACTTGTCGGGCAACAGCTCGGGCGCGGTATGCGTGTGCGTGCCGGCCAGAAAGATCTTCGCGGGATCCAGATCCGGCGCGAGCGGCCGAACCGCCTCACGCACCTTCGCCAGCACTTCCACGGGGATTGCGACCAGATCGCAGGAAACCATGACCGCACTGTCCAGCGATTCCTGATCCCGACGCGACTCCAACGCGATCACATTGGCCGTCAGCGGCGTCTCGGCTTGATGGGCAATGCGGATCGGAAATTGCCCGGTGACGGCCACAGGTAAGGGCGGCAGGATGTCGACGCTGGCGGTTCCCACCAGCAGCTGGCCGGCGTGCGCCACCCCTAAACTGCTCAACAGACAGAAACCAGCCACAGCCAACCGCATTCGGAAGCGAAACATAGAAGTCATCCTCAGAGCAACGATTTGAGATGATCCAGACTGCGGCGAGCCTGGTCGATGGTGCCGCACTCAACCGAGAAGACGAGATCGCGGGGAGCTTGCCGGCAAATGTCAATCACCCGTTTCCAGTCGATGATGCCGTCGCCACAGGCACACCCGACCGGCGTTCCCGTCACTTTGCCGCGCTCGGCATCTGAATGCTCCACGCTGATATCCTTGGCATGCAGGTGGACCAGTCGATCCACCACCCGCTCCAGCCAACTGTACGGATCCTGGCCGGCGAGGTAGGCGTTGCCAGTGTCCAAGTTGATGCCGATCGAAGGCGAGTCAACCAGCGCGTAGATCCGGTCGAGCCCGTCAGGGGTCTTGGAATATTGGGCGTGGCATTCCAGCCCGATCAGCACGCCTCGCCGTTCGGCCACCCAGGAGGCTTCGCGAAGCGTGTACTTCATCAGGACGAAGTCCTCATCCTGTGTGGTCCACGGAGCCTTGATGCCTTCGTCCGTATTGACCACCGGTGCACCACACTCGGCCGCATAGCGGATGGCCATCTTCAGGTACTCACAGTGATAATCGGGGCGTCCCAACGGTCCGTGGGCCTGCAAGCCCGAGATTTTCAGGCCGCGTTGGGCGCACATTTCCTTCATCACCATCGGATCGTTGAACATGGAAACCGTGTGATAGTAGCCAGCTTCGCTCATCAGCTCGCGGCCAAAATGCACCATCGGCTCGACGTACTCGTACCCCATCTCCGCCGCCTGATCGAGTCCCCATTCGAACGGCTTGTCGTGATGACGCGTTGCTTCCAGGTTCATTCCAATCCGAATCTGACCCATGGCTGGCTCCCCCGTGTACAGGTAGTGAAGGTATCGCTTACCGATTGCTTATCCGCCCGCGACGTGTCTGTCAATCAAGGGCCCGCAAAAGTTGCCTGACACACCGAGGCGTTGCTTCCGTCAACTTGGCATCCGCCCCGACCGGTACACTCCCTTTCCAGGGCCTGATTGCCCTCCACCATCTTGACCCACGTTGCGCCACGAGCGATCATCCTCAAGAGGCGGAGCATTCTGCTCCCTCACCCTCTCGCAGTTTTCCATGAGGACATCGCCATGGTCTTGGCACAAGAGACGATGAGTTCCCGGCAGAGATTGCTTACCGCACTCAACCATCAGCAGCCCGACCGGGTTCCCATCGACTTGGGGGGCAATCAAACGGGCATTCACAAATTCGCCTACCAGGCTCTGCTGGAACGACTCGGCCTGCAGGAAGAAATCGAGATCATGGACGCCGCCCAGCAACTGGCGCGGCCAAGTGAGGAGGTCCTGACTCGCCTGCGAGTTGACACCCGGTACATCCATGCGGGAGCGGCGAGTGGATTCGACGGGACCATTGTGCACGCCATTCGCGATGGACAGGTGTGGCACGACCTGGTCGATGAATTCGGTGTACGCTGGTCGATGCCCGACGACGCCCCTCGGTACATGGACATCACGCTGCATCCGCTGGCCGATGCGACTCTCGGCGACATCGCCCAATATCCCTTCCCGAAGGGCGACGATCCGAGCCGGTTCGCCCACTTGAGACAAAAAGCTCTGGCCATCCGCAACGAAACGCCGTACGCACTCATCAGCGGCATCAGCGGCGTCGTTTATGAGACCTGCTGGTACCTGCGCGGTCTGGAACGCTGGTTCATGGATATGATTGAGCAGCCGGAGTTCTGCGAAGCGCTGATCGATCAAACACTAAAATTCTGGATGGATTGGTTCCGGCTGTTTCTGACCGAAGTGGGAGACCTGGTCGATGTGATCATGATCGGCGACGACATCGCCGGCCAGCGCGGCCCGCTCTTTCATCCCAACTTCTACCGCCAGGTGGTCAAGCCACGTCAGAAACAACTGGTCCAGTACATCAAGTCGCGTACCCATGCCAAGATCTGGTACCACACCTGCGGCGCCTGCCGCGGTTACATCCCGGACCTGCTCGACAACGGCATCGATGCCATTAATCCGGTCCAAATCAGTGCCAGTGATATGGCTCCCACTGACCTGAAGGCGGAATTTGGAGACCGCATCACGTTCTGGGGCGGCGCCATCGACGCTCAGCACGTGCTGCCCCACGCCGATCCGGACACGGTACGAGAACACGTCCGCCGCAACATTGAAATCTGGAAACCAGGCGGCGGGTACGTGTTCAACAACGTGCACAATATCCAGGCCGGTGTACCGGCCGACAATATTGTCGCCATGTACGACGCGGCCTACGAGTTCGGGTTCTATGACGCCTGAGCCAGCGATGCCCTTGCCTCTCAGGACTGCGGCAACAACGACCTCCTAGGTTGTAGCTACCTGCGCCAGACGATTGCTCTGGTAGTTTCCCACGCTCTGCGCGAGCGTGGCTACAGTCTGCGCGAGCGTGGCTACAGTCTGCGCGAGCGTGGCTACAGTCTGCGCGAGCGTGGCTACAGTAGAAATGCCGAAGCTATTCTCCCCCCGACTCCAAGATGGCTCTGGCATGCCGCGCCAGATGGCCGCGCAGGTCGCGCGAGTACGATTCGAGAATCTGCCGGCCAACCCCTTGAAAGTCACCGCACCGAAACAGAGCGCGGGCTAACATCAGTTCGCGCAACGATTCGCGTCGCGTCCGCTCGGCATTGGTGCCCCCGCCAGTTCCCTCCTGGCGAGCGGTCGGCAAGTCGAGGTGCGCGTGTCCCGACATGCCGGGCTGGGCGAGCAGGGCTGCCAACGGCTCGGCGGCAACCGGGTCCCCGAGCATCTCCAGCGCCAGAGAGACGGCGCGGTGGTGCGAGAAATCCTGCCCGGCATCCAACAGCGCGGCCTTGTCGAGAATCGCGGGAAGAGATTGCCGATTGCCGGCCCGGCCCAGTTGAATGATCAGGATGTCGAGCGGGCTCAGAGCCGCACCGAATTGCCCCATTCCCCGGTAGTTCCAGCCTTCATCCCAGGCAGCGATTGCCCGTACCGCTTCGATGATCGCGTTGATCCCGTCGTCGCAGCCCAGCGTCGCGAGCGTTCGTGCATAGACCAACCGGTCGGCTCCTTGAGCCGTGCGAAACGCCTGCTTCAACAGCGGCAGTGCGCGCTGCGGATCGGACAGTATCACGGCGGCACCACGTCCTTCCTTCAGCTGCGCGACCGCCAATGCCAAAGCCTCATCCGACACGGGATAAGAGTCCTGTTCCTCCAACACACTCGCCGGCAGATTCCCGATCTGCACCAGGTGCTCCTGCAAGCGACGGATATCCACCTGACGGACCGCCGTTTCGGCATAGGAGGCCATCGCGGCCGCCGTGCCGGCCGCATAGCCGCCGTTCTGGATATCCGCCTGCATGCGAATCAGCGGAACTGCATCACGATGAGCGCTGATGCCCAATCCCGTCACGATGATCCCTTCGAGTCCGCGAGGCAGCATGGCACGCAACGGTATCGATACGCCGATTCCTTCTTCTTCCGGATGCTCGAGCAAAAAATACGGATCAATCGTGTAACCATGCGTGTCGAAGTTGCTCCACGACCTCACAACCGTATCGGGATACGTACGCTCATTGATCTCATCCCACACGGTGATGGTGTAATCCCCCACAATCCGCCGCCGCTCACGCGTATCAATCAATCGTCCCTGGTCAAATGCGCCGGGATATTTGTCCTTGGAATAGACAAACATATGCCAGATATCGACCATGTCGGTCTCATCGACAATCGTGAAATCCGTGTTGTTGTAGGAACCGCCCAGACGTCGTCCGGGAAGTCCAGTCCCTTGCATGCCGAATTCCGTTTCATCGGTGTAGAGGCATGTCGCGCCGGCGGCTGCCGCCACGTCCGAGTTACCCGTCGCATCGACCACCGTGTGGGCCAGCACGACCCCGCGGCCCAGCGGCGTCGCCACGACGGCCCCCAGGA
>JBGSHS010000142.1:0-2369 GCA_041752115.1 Pirellulaceae bacterium
TCGCCTCACCAGCCCCGCTCCTGCAGCCTGCCTGGCTGCCCTTCAGGTGGGGGCGTCGCCGGCCACGACGCTCCTGTGGGGCCTTTGCGTATGCGTTCTCAGGCCGTTGCGATTGTGACGGATTGGTGTCATACAGCGGCGCCGTGCAACTGGCTTGCGGCTTTCGATCGCCTGGCGCGAGGGCGTGGCGGCAGTTGGTTCAGGGGAGCGAAGGGGGGTCGTCGACGCGCATTGCCAGGTGACGTCGCCACCGCTCGTTGTCGGTCTGCAGGAAATCGGTCCGCAGGTGAACGCCCCGTGATTCTTCACGCGCCAGAGCGGAGCGCACGATCAGCCGGGAGACGGTCAGCATATTCTGCAGTTCCCAGCCGAGTGGGTCGCGAAACTGGCGCACCAGCACATAACGGCACCAGCGATTGATCATCTCCAGCGCCTGTGTCATACGTTCGGCGTTGCGGCGGACCCCCACGTCGCGCCACATCAAGCTGGTCAGGGAGTTGCGGATATCCGCCAGATCGAGCGGCTTGGGCGGAGTGGCCAGCGGAGGATTGTCCAGCGCAAAGGCGCGGTAGACGTCGTTTGCTTTCGAGGCCAGGAGGGAAGCACCCTGGCCGGCATGCGTACCGAACACGAGCGCTTCCAACAGACTGTTCGAAGCCAGCCGATTGGCACCGTGCAAGCCACTGGAAGTGACTTCGCCAGCCGCCCAGAGCCCGGGGAGGGAGGTGCGGCCTTCGACGTCGACCGTGACGCCGCCCACCATGTAGTGGGCGCCAGGTCGGACCGGGATGCGATCGGCGGTGATGTCGATGCCGAATTCCTGGCACTTGGCCGCAATGCCGGGGAAGCGACTGCGGACAAAATCCGGATTCAAGTGGGTCATGTCGAGGTAGACGCACGGATGAGACGTTCGCTCCATCTGTGTGACAATGGCTTGTGAAACGACGTCACGCGGCGCCAGTTCGCCGCGCGAATCGTAATCGGGCATGAATCGCGCGCCGAATCGATCGACCAGGCGTGCCCCTTCCCCTCGCACCGCCTCCGTAATCAAACTGCGACTACTGCCGGCGATGTAGAGGACCGTGGGATGGAACTGGACGAATTCCATGTCGCGCAGCTCGACTCCGGCACGGAACGCCAGCGCATGCCCATCGCCCGTGGCGACGGGCGGATTGGTCGACTCGCGATAGATCTGTCCCGTGCCTCCCGTGCAGAGAATCGTCTGCTTGGCCCAGACGAGCATCAGTCCATGCTGCCTGTCGGCGACCACGGCGCCGCGACAGAGGCCGTCGCAGGTGAGCAGGTCGAGCGTGAAGGTGTGTTGCCGCAAGCTGACATTCCTCAGCCGGCCGGTCCAGCTGATCATCGCGCGCATGATCTCGCGACCGGTGGCATCACCCATCGCATGAGCGACACGACTGCGACTATGTCCACCTTCCCGCCCCAGTTCCAGGACGCCGGCCTGGGTGTCAAAGATGGTGCCCCAGCCGATGAGTTCCTGAATGCGCTGAGGTGCCTCGCGCACGACCATCGACACCACGTCGCCGTCACACAGGTCACCGCCGGCGACGAGTGTATCGTTGACGTGCGACTCAAAACAGTCTTCCGGATCGAGCACGCCGGCGATGCCACCCTGCGCATAATTGCTCGCCGATTCATCCACCTGATCTTTGGTGACGACCAGTACCGACAAGGCGGGATCGACCGCCACGGCGGCCCGCAATCCTGCCAGGCCAGCTCCGATAATCAAGACGTCCGTAAAGAAATGGGGAACTTCCTTGGGGGAAAACGGCACCAGGTACCGATGCAACGAGTTATTCACAGACGGTCATGACCTCCATCACTCAGACTGCCCCCGTGCCGCGCTCTTCTTGTAAGCATTGAATTGTTCCATAAATTCGGCCGGCGGTCGACTCCGGTTCCCACTGTCGCGCAAACCGCGCACCGCATCGTCCTGGTTCCGGGACTGCTGACGCACCGGTACGGTGGGACGCAACCCCAAACTGCGCAGAGCATCAGCCAGTTCACTTTGGGCGTCCGCACGCTCCTCCCGAGCTGACTTCTTGAGAGTCTCCCAGCGCGCAAGGAACTGCCGCAGTTCTTCGGCCGTCCAGCCAAGCGACTTGAGCAGTTCCGGATCAAACTGGTCCTGCTGGTCCTGGAGACGCTCGAGCACGAGATCGGTCGCTTTCTGAGCGTACTCGAGATTCGCGGCATCTCCCTCCGGCAACTCGACTGTCCGCGCTTCGTGATCGGGAGTATTATTGCCCTCCAGTCCGCCACCGATGGGCGGTCCGCTGCCGCTGCCACTCTTCGTGCTCTTGCTGCTCGGCTGTTGCTCCTGGTCCGGCTGCTGCTGATGTGGTTGC
>JBGSHS010000143.1:0-82609 GCA_041752115.1 Pirellulaceae bacterium
CGTGGCCAAAGTCGCACGCCGAGTCGCCAAGTACCGCAAGCTCCGCCACTACGCGGCAAAGATTATCGAAGCAGGGGAGTTGGTGAAGAAGTCTCATATTGACGAGGCGGTCAAAGTAGGGGACAAAATAGAAGACGCGGCTGCGGACACCGGGCGAGTAGCGCGTGGCGCGCCTCGGAATAGTACTGCCCCAAAAAGAACGTTGGCCGATGAGTATGCAGATGCGGTCAGGTCAAACCGCCCGTGGTCGTGGGCGGAGCATATCGACGGTGGTGCCGACCTGACGGCGGCACAGCGTCGTGCAATCAAGCAAGAGGCGATTCAGAGAGGGCTTATCTCTGATGTTCCGAAGAAAGCGGGAACTCGATACCCGGACTTTGAGGCCGCTGGATTGATTGAGCGTGTGGACTCCCTACCTGACAATCTTTGGAAGTCAGGGGACAAGGCTCAGTTTGACTGGCTTGACGCAAGGATTCCGGGTGGGAGACCAGTTGGAATGACTTGGCATCATAGTGAAATACCGGGCAGGATGGAGCTTGTGCCGTTCGGACCCCACAACATCATGAGTCATTCGGGTGGACGGTCACCCGGCATGTGGGCACATGCCCCTCGGTGAAAATACAGGGAATACTATGGAGATCAAATCAGACACAACATTGACGCCCCCCACTGCTGATCGCATCAAGTGGTTTGAAAGGACGTATCGGGTGACACTTCCGATTGACTATGTGGAATTCCTTGGAAGTGGTAATGGTGGAGTTCCTGTAGAGAACGTTTTTGATGCCAATGGACGAGAGAGAGTGTTGGAGTCGTTTCTGTGCATACTCAACGATCCACGAAACGACTCCGTAAACGGTTGGCGTGACATCACGGTGGTCGTTAGCCAACTGGATGAACGTCTCATTGACGACAAAAACCTTGTTGGCATGAACGTCATTCCGATAGCGGTTTTGTTTGGCGGGGATTTCCTTTGCTTGGACTTCCGACGTTCCCCGGACTCTCCAGCGATTGCAGTCTGGGACCACGAGCAATCGGACGAGTTTAGCCCACATCTTGAAGTGGTTGCTGATTCATTCACCGAGTTTACATCGCAGCTAAAATCGTAGTCGTCCCGGCTTCTGCATCACGATCTTCGCAGGCTGTGCCGGTTTGAATGGTTGCAGCTTGGCCGGTTGAGCAGGCCTGGCACGGCTTACAGCACCGGCACGCCTGACGGCGGCGACTTGGGCTTCTTGCTCAAGCTCTTATTCACCGCTGAATCTCTCGGCAACGGGTTCATCTTCGACAGTCCGATGACGGCATTCTTGTCAAAGAGCCACAGGCCTTCGCATGGCCGCTGCACGTTTGGCAGTCGGCAGCCAGGGATTGAGATGGACAGCCCACAGCACATTGCAGCCGAAAGCGCTCCGGAGCAGGATCGCCCCCCCGACGGAATAGTGGATTGCAGCCTCGCCCGCAGCCTGTTAACCCAAGAATTCCGAGTTCGCGAAGGGTTTGTTTTGCTTGGGGGTGGACCGAACGGGACTCGGAAGCAGCAAGGTATTGTCTTGTAACATGTTACGCAGAGCGCTCTCAGAATCGTTGTTCGCAAAGGGTTCCTTTCGGGGAGGGTGTTGGTGATCGAAGAGAGCCACCTCGGCAAGGCCTCGCTGTGGGCGGTCGCGTTGATCCTGTCGAGCGTCTTCCTGATACCGGCCCTGCAATCCTGGTCCATGGTCGGCTTGGTGATTGGACTCGTGCTCGCTGGCGCGGTGGTTTGGCTGCCGTTCATGATCGTGCTCGCATTCCGCGGGTATCGCCGCTTGGAGATTTGGCGGGGTGTTGAAGTGGTGGACGTGAAAGTGTACCGTCTAGGCCGGCCGAGATCGGTTCGGGTGCCCTGGGGCGCGGTTGCCCAGGTCGACTGCGAAAGGCTTGAGGGGAATTCGGACGCCCCTGACGGGCTGAGTGTGACGCTCCGCGGCGTCGACGGGTCGGAACGACGATTGTTGGGCGGTTGGTATTCGGAGGATCTGGTTTCGACGCTCGGGCGATATCTGGGTGACAAACTCGCGGTGCCGAAGTGATCACGCGGCGCGTGGCAGGAGCGGCAATGCGCCGAATCAGACGCTGCGTCTGCCCGGCGGGACATGCAGGTTTTGGTGCGTCGTTGCGGTGATGGACGCGACCGAGATCCCACTCGGGATGTTCGCGAACATGCTGATGATCGTGCCGGCCCGGTGACGCTGGCCGTTCGGACGACAACGCTAGGATGGAGATTGGCAATGAACCACGCTTTTCTTGTCGCCACGTTTACCCTGTTTATTGCCGCGACTGGTGCCGACGAACCGGCCATGAAGGTTGACCAGGCGAAGCAGGACCTCGCGGCGATTCAAGGAACCTGGTCTCACAATCGCGAGGAGTCGCTCTTCTTTAATACGCTTTGGATCGATGAGGGACGTTTTCCACACTTCTATGATCTCGAGGCAAGTAAGACGATTGAGGTCAGCGGTGACAAGCTTCGGTATGGCGAAAGACATGCGCATGAGATCACAATTCTCCTTGCGGCAAAGGAAGGAAAGAAAACGATCAGCTTCCAGAACGCCAAGGAGGCTCCGATCGTCGGCGTCTATGAACTGAAAAACGGCCTATTCCGTATCTGCGCTATTGACCCGACACTGGGCGGTGGCAAGGAGGGTGAGACACGCTTGCCGAAGGCGTGTGAGAGAACAAGACTGGGTTGGTTCGCGCAGTTTGAGAGGATCAAGCCGTAATGTGATCGGGCCGGCGCAGTTGCGCGACCAAGCACAGCGGTCAACGGGAACCGTCGATCGCGCGGGGCGGAGAAAAGAGGCGACGGGGAAAAGGGGCATGGTACCTTTGCGCCAGCAGGTGCGGAGTGTTGAGCAAGAACGCGCTTGGCCGAAATCAGCTGCGTTATCGTGGTGATACATCGTAGTCAATTATCGGCGAGCCATCGAGCAGTATCCTCAGCGCGCCACCTTGCGCATTCAGTGCCAAAGCAAGAACCAGGGCCGACGCAGCGTGAATTCGCACGTTCATGAATTCAATCGCTTAACGGTGGTTATGCAGCACTGACCTAAGTCCAGACGCCATTCCAGTATCGCACTATGGGAATCAACTCCTCGAAGACTTTGAAGATCGCCTCGCCTGGCCCAAGAATGACGAAGACGACCCAAGGAACCCAAACAGCGGCAGTCGCAAGCACATATACGATTGCTCGTAACACGGTTCGCTTTTCGGCAGGCAGGCGCGTCCACCTCCGCGTTACCACTAGGCTCAGCACCAGCGGAGCGGCGGTTCCAGTCCCCAGTAGCGTCCAATGCCACGCAAGTCGAAAAAGTGTGAGATAGCTGCCAGCAGCGGCAACAAGCAGAAACAACGTTCGCAATCGGAATTGATGGCGGAATGCAACTGCCAAGCGAAGACGCCTAATCGGACAACCCTCTGGAACCTGATTCAAAATCCTTCCTTTGCTGGGGCGCTCCGTGGCCCATCAACCCAGTCTATCTGGCCGCCCCGATTTTCGCCGCTTTCGTGCCCGCTCGCGCAGGGCGGCCAATGTGCCAAAATCGGTGATTTGGTGGGACGCACCGCGCGCCCTCAACTCAATCGATCCGCTCGCCCAGGCTCCCGCCACCTTGTGCGGCGTATCTGTCGGGGTGGCCGGTCTCATATTTCGGTCCAATGATGACGCAGGCCAGAAGATGTGGAGTTTCTATGCGTCCCGCTAATTCCGGCGACGCCAAGTCATCGACGCCACACCGACGGGGCATCGATTCAGCCAACAGACTACCGAAGACTCTCCCTCGAATGACCTTCCGACACACGCTTCGCCTCTTCCGGCTTTTCAAGTCCAATAACCAGGATCAGCATCTTCGGGCCGGACTTGCTTTTGGGAGTGTCGCCGACCTTTGCCAAGCCCCCGATCGCCACGCTTTGGCCAGGCACTAGACCCAGTCTGAACGCCATGCTGGCTTTCCGAACTCCCTTCATTTGAGCCGGAGTCAGTTGAGTTCCGGGCTTTAGGGGGACAGGCGTGTCGGCCCCTTGAGTCCGTGACGCGGTCAGGTCAGCTTCGTAAACACCGGTCTCTTTCAATCGGATCGCCAACTCAAGAGCGAACGTCGTGTCGTCGATTCGAGTTGCGTGCTTGGCCTTGGTTCCCGGCTCAATGCTCTCGACGTGGTGCACGAGTACTTTCCTGGCCGCCTTTTCCTCCAAGCCGGTGAACTTCGGGTCGTCCCGTTGGATGATCGCTACTTGCCCTTCCTCGGCCTGCAGACGCTTTGCCAAATCTGGACACTTTGTACAATCGAGTTCGACCCATTCCAATGAAACACGAACTGGCTCCGCTTGTCCAAATCCATGGCCCACGAAGACACAAACTAGGAACGCGATGATTTTCAGTCTCATAGAACGCCTCCATGCTATGCCCAAGGTCGATCGAACCGGCCATCACTTCCGTGCCGACGGGTGACACTGCTGAAAAGCGGACGGCGGGCAATCGTACCCACTCCACAGCGGCAACACAAACCCAAACGGCCTACCGTGTCGTCTCTACCTCCCTCCGGTCGCGGCAGAACCGACCGGGCGGCAACGACTGCGGCAAAGCTTCGATTCATGGGCAACCACCGCATTCGGGAGGAATTTGGCTTCCCCCGCACGCCAGCCGTCGCGAGTATCCGAGAACGGTTCGGTTTCCAACACACGCCGCCACCGACCAGGATCAGCGCCACCGTTGGTCGTCATTTTGCCATCTTGCAATCAACGTGCCAACTGTCCGTCGGCGAAGTAGTTGATGGGACAGGTGACGGCTGGCTGAATCCCGCTGCGTGCTCTGGCAATTGCGTTGCACCAGTTGCACCGCGGGCAAGCTGCGACCGATTGAGCGGTCGGGCGGCGCCCGCTCTGCTAATCCCACACCGCCTCCGGCGCGGCCTCTCCACACGCGCGATTTGTTAACTCGGCTGTCGAGAGTTCGATACCCCCCGACAGACGACCGAATCTGTGGGCAACATCACTGCGTCCGCGTTAACCTGACGGTACGCAGTTCGAAACCGGTTCCTTTCGTAGTGAGGGGGACCGAATGGGTATCGAACTCAGTAAGTTGTGTACAGCAAATTGGTTGCGCCGCGAGAAAAAGACAGTATTGTTACGAAAAGGGGTTCCTTTCGGGGAGCTTTTTCAATCGGCGGAATTTCCGCCGACAACCGAGTTAACACCAGACGCCGAGAGTTTCTGCTCCCGGCGTTTCGTCTTTTCCGCCTGCCACGCAACGACTTGCGACGAGTCGCTCCGCCGAGAGAATTCTCTGTCCGATTCGCGCGAGCGCCGCCCGGCCCCCCTCCGACCGCTTCCCGCCCCCAAACTCTCGCGCTCTCTGGTTAACAGGGCTAATCGGGTTAACAGCCTGGTTCAGTTCGGACCCCTGAAGCAACCATTTTCGAAATCGGTCCCGTTGTCGGCAACGCCCGCCCAATTAAACGACTGCTTGTGCCGACCGTTGCTCACGGCGATCGACAGATGGTACGTTTGTTTGTCCCCTTTCTGTCCCCTTCGACCATCTGTTCAATCGTAAATACCGTTCAACAGTGTCGGGATTTTCTGTTTCCGAATCGCCTCGATCACTGTACCCGACGACTTCCAGGACTCACCCGGAATGCGCTGGATTAACTCTCCCCAAACTCGGCCAAAGGCTGCGATGGCATCCGCGTCGGTGAAGCTCACTCCGGCAGGAAGCAGTGGGGCAATGTCTTCCGTGAGGCTCAGATTGAGTTTCTTGAGCATGCGTTCCTCCGCATTCGCCCGACTGATTGGATGTTCCTCGAGCGTGAGGTAATGCTGGAAGCACGCAATCACCCGATCACATGCGAGACTGAGTTGGAGCAGTCCTTCATTGAGGTCGAACAGGTCACGACTCTTGTGCCGCTGAAGCAGGGCTCGCAGCTTGGTACCGAAGAGTTCTTCTGGCTCAAATGAGACAATCGGCACTTTGGCCTGGTACCACTCGCTGCTGACCTCGAACGGGTAGGTTTTCAGCCCGTAAAGATGCTGATGCTCGCGCGTGTTGATTTCCACCTTGAGCTTGAGTGGAGTTCCACCGTCTTCTTCCGGGATGAACTTGAATACCAAGTGCATCGAATGAGCGACCTGCTCTCGATTGCACTTTCCGAGCCACGGGAGAGCGGCGCGAATTCCATCAATTGTCTTGCCGATGGGTTCCCCCCGCGTCTGAACCAGATCGATATCTTCCGAATACCGCAGCGGCTTGTCGAACAAGAGCTTATGAATGGCCGTGCCACCACGAAATGCGATCTTGCCTTGCAGGTGCTCGCTGTTGAACAGGTCGCATAACGCACGGCTGATGATCAGATCCTGTTCCACTTGCCTGAGATTGGGCCAGGGAGCATGCGCGGTCCATTCGCGTAGGTGTGCGATGGGTATCAAAGGTCGATCTCCACAGGCACGTTGATGACGAGTTTCCAGGTCGGATCTTTCTCCTCCAGCGACTTCAACGCGGCAACGACAGGTTTGGATGCCGGATCGAGTGACTTGAAGGACTTTGCTTTGTCAGCAAATGGCCGTAAGGCGTTGGCCTGGCGGGTATGCCCAAACCGTTCCAGAAGGTAGCCAAGGCGCCTGACGGCCGAATTCTCGTAAGCGCTGGCTGCCTTCGCGAGGATGCGCGCATCCGCTTTCTTGCCCAAATCGTGGACGGCCTGCGCGGCACCGTTGATACCTGCTGCGCGGTGGAAATATCGGCAGAAGTCAAGCAGCGTCAGTTCCACCCCAGCCACTTTGGCGAAGCCAGCCTCCGTTTTCAATTGGGCCAGCCACTCGGAGCGGTTCGATTCGACAAAGGCCGCGGAGGTTTGGTACAAGAATTCGATCCGCTGCCTCCCGATTCCCAGTTTCGGAAGTTGCCGCGAGGTAATGACCTGAAAGACCATTGCTGCCTGATGGGTCGACCCGTGGAATGCGGCGGCACTCAGCAGGGAGATTCGGTAGTCCAATCCCAGATGCTTCATCAAGGGATCGATCCAGCGCGAGGGATCGGGGGCACCGAGTGTCCGATCTTCAGGCCGGAGAATCAGGTAAAATCCCCTGCGCGGGGAAACGAGTCGACCTTTCTTCGTCAGCCTCGCGATAGCCGCTTGGAACGCCTCCGGCGTTTGCCGAACCTCCGCTAGCGCGGCTGATTTGGAAAAGTACGCCCGTCCTCGGGCAAGCTGGGAATCGACAAAATCCTGCACCGTGCTCATGCCCCAAATATATCTGAAAAACGACGAAAGGCAAATTTTTTCTCATATGAGTGGGGATGGCTGTCGTTGGTCTATGAACGGAAAACCACGTCCCGCCCATCTCCGGACATTGCCCGAACCTCTGCAGGAAAAGAGACCAGGAAGAAGTCGATGTTTTCCGCTACAACACGGCGCCCATCGATTTCGACCCGAGCGCCGTTGGCTTCGCGGGGTCGTCCTACGACCAAGGAAGTCAGGGCTATGTCGCCAAGTACGGCCCGGACGGGTCGTTTGCCTGGTTCAGCGAAATGGGTGGGGCGGGGACCGACTGGGTCAACTCTGTCGCAGCCGCTGGCGACGGGGTGTATGCGGCCGGCATTTTTCGGGAGAGCGCTTCGTTCGGCAATACGACTTCGCCGCTCGCCACGCAGGGCGATGCCGATGCGTTCGTGGCCAAATTCGACAACACCACGGGCGCTTGCGTATGGCGCGCTGGTGCGGGCGGCGCAGGACTGGACTCTGCTTACGACATCGATGTGGATGCATCAGGTGCGGTCTTTGTCGTCGGGCAATTCGCGGGCACCGCTTCCTTCCCAGCTTCCGGGGGCACGACGCTGACGCTCACCGCGGTCGGCGACAACGATGCATTCGTCGGCAAACTGGACAGCCAGGGGTATTTTCAGTGGGTGCGCCAGGTGAGCAGCGCTGGGGTAGCCGTCGCCGGCAGCGTGGCCGTGGGGCTGGACAATACTGTTTATGTGTCCGGCTGCTTCCGCGACGCCGACGCGTCGTTCGACGCCACGCACGTGCTCTCGAGCGAGGGAGCGGACGACCTGTACGTGGCGAAGTTACAGAGTAACGATGGCACGGTCCTCTGGGTCCGCCAGTTCGGCGGGCCGTCCACCGACTATGGCACGGGCCTGGCCGTCGGCGCCGACAACGCGGTCTATGTATGCGGCGACTTCGTGGGCACCCTGGATTTTGACGCGCATGTACTGACAAGCCAAGGCAGCCAGGATGCCTTCGTCGCCAAGATCAACGGGAGCGACGGACAGGTGCAGTGGGCCGCCGCGGCAGGCGGCAGCGGTTGGGAGGATGGCAATGCGGTGGCCGTTGACGGGAGCGGCCACGTCTACGTCACCGGCATGTTCACGAACGTGGCGGACTTCGACCCAGGGCCCGGTGTGGCCCAGCTGGTGGCGCCCAGTTTCGACGGGTTCTTGTGGAAACTGGATGCCGACGGCCACTATGTGACCGCCAAACGGCTGGGCGGAACGGAGAATGACTATCCGCGGTCCGTCAATGTTGATGCCCAAGAGGATGCCTATGTTGCCGGGCATTACAGTTCACCGGTGGCGGACTTTCCTAACGGCACGCTCACGCTGGTGGGCACGACAGACATGTTCCTAGCGAAGTTGCCCGCGCAGACCCTCGAAACCCACGTCGTGGCGTTCGCCGACAGCTTCGAGAATGGCCAGTGGGACGGCAAATGGGTGCAGGACAGCCAGAAGGACTGGTATACGTCGGCGCAGCGCCGCACGCTGGGATTCTATGCGGCCGAAGTGGATGGCGCGGCCAGCGATGCCACGCTCACGGTCGCGAATCCGATTAGCTTGGCCCTCTATGGCAGCGCCGAGTTGACCTTCAACTGGTACTTGGAAGCCAGCTTTGATGTCGGCGAATACCTGGCTGTGGACTTCTACAACGGCAGCAGTTGGACCGAGGTGGCGCGCCTCCGCGGTGATGTAGACGCGGAAGAGGTCTGGCACAGCAAGACGATCGCGCTGGATGCCGCCTACTTGAACGCTAGTTTCAAGTTCCGATTCCGCGCCAAGGTGAGCGGCTCAGACGAGGATGCCAACGTTGACAACGTCCAGTTGGTCGCCACGAGCCTGTCCGATGTGCCGCCACCGACTGCCACCCTGGCCATCGATGATGTGTCGAAGAACGAGGGGCGCAGCGGCACGACGAACTTCACCTTCACGGTGACGCGCAGCGGCAGCACGTTGGCGACGACCACCGTCCACTATGCGACCGCCGACGGAACGGCCGTCGTCGGCACCGACTACAATGCGGCCAGCGGCACGCTCACCTTTGCTCCGGGCGTCGTCACGCAAACGATCGTCGTGGGTGTGAAAGGTGATCGCACGACGGAAGGGAATGAGACCTTCTTGGTGCGCCTCAGTGACGTGACGAACGCGACCCTCACCGACGGCGAGGGGATGGGCACGATCGTCAATGACGACAATGCCTTAATGGCAGGATTCACTGAAGCGGGTGGCGCACAGGGCGTAACCTTGGCCCAGGTCCAGCACCTGCTGCCGCTGGCCGCGGCCCTCTGGACCAGACAGACGCATGCACTTCTGCCCAGTGACCTGCAACTGGAACTGGATGACCTGCCCTCCGGCCAGCTGGGTGTGTCCTTCGATCATACGGTCGTGCTGGATACCAACGCCAACGGAGCGGGTTGGGATGTGGAGGGCAGCCCAGCGGGAATGGGCCGCGTCGATTTGCTGACGGTCCTGTCCCACGAGATCGGTCATGTGTTGGGTTACGAGCACAGCGCCAATGCGGACGACCTGATGGCCGCCACCCTGCCGGCCGGTACGCGACGCTGGTCGGAGCTGGTTTCCGGGGTGGAAGCACCGGTACGAGCCGAGAGGCGATGGGAGGTGTTGCCGTCTAACTTGGTCGATCAGGCCCTGCTGTCGGGCCGATTGACCGGCGACACGCAGGCCGACCACGAGTCGTGGCTGCTCCCGCTGGTCCTCACAGCAAACGTGGATCGGCCACGCTTGCCTTCGGACGCTGGGCACGGACCGACCTGCGCGGATGAGGACACTGCACTCGTGGACGAGGAACTGCTGGACCTGATCGCGGCGAGCCAGGAGTAGCCGATCGCTTCCTACTGGCTGGCTTGCACTTGTCTCTCACGACACACCAGGTCCTGCACGGGCGGGGCTTGGTGTGTTGGCTTCCGGATGCCATGGTGCCAAAGAGCGTCGATGTGCAGGCTCAGGTCTTGGTCGTACGTCCTGACGCGCATAATCGGTTGACCCCCGAGCAGGCCGCAAAACTGCTCTCTGCCGCCGCGAAGGTGCAGATTCCCGTGGAGCACATTACTCAAGACATCGCGGCTGGCGCGCCAACGCACGCGGATGGCACGATCAGCTTGGTGCAGTATGCCGCGTGGATCGTACGGGAGTTGGCACATGGCGACTGATCCGCGACGCATGAGGCCCAGCGAACTGTGTCGCCTGCTCAACTCGACACCGCTGGGCGAAGTGATCAACGAGCGGCAACTGCATCGCCATCGCACGCGCGCGGGTCTGCGCATCGGCGATGGTCGGTACGTGGACCTGTTACGCTATGTGGCGTGGCTGGTGCAAACGCGTCATACGCCGCGCCCCACTCCTGATGCCGATCCGTACGGGACGCTCAAGGAGCGGGCGCGCGCCCGGAATGCGGCGATTGCGCTGGCAGGCCGCGACATTGGCGAACTGCCACCGATCGCCAATCCGGACCGTAAGGCTCGCGCCGCATCGGACTTTCGATACTTCTGTGAGTCGTACTTCCCGCTGACATTTCATCTGCCCTGGTCGCCGGATCACCTGAAAGTGATCGGTCGTATTGAACAGGCCGTGCTGCGCGGTGGCCTGTTTGCGTTGGCCATGCCACGTGGATCGGGGAAAACGACTGTCTGTGAATGTGCCTGCATCTGGGCCGTGCTCAACGGTCATCGTGAGTTCGTCTGTCTGATCGGCTCAGACGAAGGGCATGCCATGGATATGCTCGAGTCCATCAAAATGGAGCTCGACGGCAACGAACGGCTATTGGCCGACTATCCGGAAGTCGTCTATCCCATTCAAGCTTTGGATGGGATCGCGAATCGCTGTAACGGCCAGCTCTATCAGGGGCAACGGACCCACATCGGCTGGACCGCGCGCGAAGTCGTGCTGCCGACCATGCCGGGCAGTGTGGCCAGCGGCGCCATCATCAAGGTGGCTGGTAGCCTCTGCCCTATGAGACATCGCCGTCGCTTGGTGGTTAGCACGACCTGAGTCAAAGAGGTTCCACTCAACAGTTACCCACGCAGGTACCGGGCTGGCACATTTGTGCTTTTATCCAAATGGACTTTGCCGGCAACTGCCTGTTCTGTCATCGCACGCGCGACAAGTTCCGCTGGCCCGGTGGGCACATCGATGGTCAGGAAGTGCAGAACGCCTACATGACGGGCCAGTGGTATGGACACGTGGAGCGCATCCCCAATCTCCCCCACGAAGACTTCGCGCATGACATGCTGCAGTACAGCGACGAGCTGTTGCGCCCCGAGCTGCACTTCCAGTTCATCGACGGTCCGGCCGGCTGGTGCCGCGCGCTCTGGGACCAGGTGTACCTGGCCAACGAGTATGCCGTCCCGCCACAGTTCACAGAGGGGGACGTGATTCTCGACATCGGCGCGCATGTGGGTGCCTTCACGCGAGCCTGCCTGCGTCGCGGTGCGGGACACGTGGTGGCCGTGGAACCATTGGCGGCGAACGTCACCTGCCTCCAACACAACATTGGCGGCTACGAGAGTCGTGTGACGATCCGGAATGTGGCCGCCTGGGATACGGACACGACGTTGGTGCTCAACGAGGCTTCCTGTCACGAGCCGGGCAACACGTCCACGTTCTCTGCGTTCTTGCCAGCGGCAGAACAAGGCTGGGAAGTGCAGGCTGTCAGCATCGACACGTTAATCGTCGAGGCCTGCTCGACCTCGCCACGTGGCCGCGTGCGACTCTTGAAGATCGATGCCGAAGGTGCCGAGTATCCCACGCTGCTCACGGCCGAAAAGCTGCACTTGGTCGACGAGATCTGTGGCGAGTCGCACAACAACGTGCCGTGGCAGGATGACCTGCCCGGCATCGCAGGGCTCACGCATCGGCTCGAGGGGCAGGGCTTCATCGTCACCCACATCGACAACGGTCCCAACACCAGCATCTTTTGGGCGCGGAGGCAGCCATGCTGAAGTCGGCCATCTGGTGGACCACCATGGCATGCAATTTCAAGTGCAAGTACTGCTGGGAAGTGCAGGCTCAGGAGCGGGGCGAATTCAAGCCCGTGCCGTTTCGTCCGGCACAGGACTGGCTCGAAGCCTGGAATCGTCTGCGCCCGCAGCTTCTGGACATCACGGGCGGCGAACCGTTCTTGATGCCCGACTTGCTCGACGTACTCATCGGCTTGGATCCGACCATCCGCGTGGCCATCACGTCAAATCTGTCGCACCCGCTGCTGGACTTCGTGAAGCACGTGAGCCCCGAGCGTGTGATCAACATGACGGCCAGTTTTCATCCCATGGAGAACGGCACGCGCACGCATCCCATGAATCCGGAGGTCTTCGTTGGCCGCTGTCTTTTCCTACAGAACCACGGCTTCAATCTAACCGTGAACGTCGTTGCCTGGCCCGAGCAGATGTACCTGATCCCGGCCTGGGCCGAGATGTTTCGTTCCCACGGCCTGCGGTTCCACGTCGATCCGTATTCGTCGATCGCGTACTACCAGTACGAGTACTCGGAGGCTGAACGACGGTTCCTGGAGCCCTGGATCTGGGAGAATCGCCTAGCAGGATTGAAATCCGTGAAGCCCGACGCTCCCATCACAGTGCTGTGTTCTGGCGGCGTCGACCACATCAACGTCCAGCCCGACGGCTCGGCATGGCGATGCATTCTGGAACGGCAACTTGCGATCAACCCGCTGGGAAACGTGTTTGATCCCGGATTCGAGCTACTTCAGTCACCGCTATCGTGCGCCGAATCCTGGCAGTGCCCCGCATGTGACCGGGACAAGGTCACCATCATCACGAACTGACAAACTCGGCAGTGCTCCCCACTCACTCTCAGGACCCATCATCTTCATGAGCAGCCCATTGCCCGTCTCTGTGTTGGAGCAACCGAGTCCGGCTTCGCGCCTTTTTGGTTACGCTCGCGTGTCCACCGACGACCAGGACTTGAGCCTGCAAATCGACGCACCGCTCGGTACTACGATGCTGCCGTCGGCCGGTGGGGCAGTGAAGATCCGCTGGGCTTCGCGGCGGGCGATGCGAATGTGGGGCGGTATGTTGCCAATTCCGCAACTGCCTCAATTGACCCTTCCGGATTGGAGCCTTATCGCGGATACTGGCCTGGAGTTGGAAGTGTCTTCAAGGGTTATTGGAACGCTGGCAAGAACATGGTTGGAGGCGTGATCCATGTCGGCCTGCATCCGATTCAGACCGTAAAAGGCGTCGGTAGCGCGATTCGACATCCGATTAGGACGGTCATTGCGATTAAGGACGATGTTGTTGAGAAGAGCGGATCACTGGAAGGGCAGGGGGAACTCGTCGGCGACGTATTGATCACGGTAGCAACCGCCGGCACTGCCAAGGCTATCGGAGAAATCGGCAAGGTAGCTCAACTGATCAAGAAGATCGACAGGTTCCTTCCCGGCGAGGCTGCCAAAGTGGAGAAGGGAGTATTTGGTCGTCGTTCCGTTGGTGCGGCGGAGAATCCAATTCGAACGAGCGATGTTCGAATCAGAGATCTGAATCCTCTTGATGATTCCGCGCATCGTGCCGCACGGCCTGGTCTTCGTCAGCTAACGGATGACGAGTTATTGAACTCCGCTCGCAATCCTGTAAACGGCGATACACTTGCCAGGAACACGCGAACAGGAAAACTACATGACGGCAATGGGCGTGCAATCGAATTGCAGCGTCGCGCCGCAGACCCCACTAGCAGAATTTCACCTGATGATCTTGTACCCGTCGAGGACTACACACCTGACACCTCTATGTTTTGGGATCTCGATTAATGGATGACAAGTCGAAAGTGCTCTATTTGTTGCATTTCGGGCTAGTTGACATACGCAATGCGGAAGATATTCGCATAGCCTCACGACTTGCGGATCTGTTCCATACTGTACCGCTTAAGATTGACCGTGCGATTGGTGGCCAGGCCAGGTTCGAGGAGATAATGCACGATATTGCACTTCTTGCGAAGGAACTTGGGTTGGAAAGGTGGCTGAATACCCAGCTCGCTCGTTGCGACAATCGCTCAAAATCGCATAGCGAGTGACGAAAATGAGCCAAGGTTTCATGGATTATTCGGCGTTACGAAATAGATAGAGGTCAGGGGGGCGTCGGCGTAAGCCGGAGATAGGTAGCGAATGCAAGTGTCGTATAAGGTAAGACCTGGCCAGTCGCCTTGGCCCTAAGTGTGCGAGCCGACGGACTTTTGCTATGAATCTTTGGGCACTGGCATGTGCAGGGGACAGTGCGTGTCCGCGGTGCGGGTTGTGCCGAACAGGATCGTTCCTCGCAGGCCTTGCTGCCCACATCGGCTGTTAACTCGGCTGTCGAAAGTTCGAACCCCCCCGACAGATGACCGAATCTGCTGACAGAATCACTGCGTCCGCGTTAACCAGACTGTACGCAGTTCGATACCGGTTCCTTTCGTTTTGAGGGGGACCGAATGGGTATCGAACTCAGTAAGTTGTGTACAGCAAATTGGTTGCGCCGCGAGAAAAAGAGAGTATTGTTACGAAAAGGGGTTCCTTTCGGGGAGGGATTCAGCGCTGGATGCGTTGGCCAGAATGGACAATGTGACGGTGACCGGCAATGCGGGCGGGCCGTGGACGGTGACGTTTGGCGGATCGCAAGCCAATACCAATGTGTCACGCATGGGTGGCGATGCCACGGCGGCCACGACTGGGACGCTCGTGCGGACGCTCAGCTATACGTAATGATGCCGAAGGCAATCGCCTGACTCGCACGAAAACGGCCACGGGGGAAGTGACTGAGTACACCGGGGACTACCACAATCGTTTGACGAAGGTCACGGAGAAGAACTCGCAGGGCACGGTCACCCAGGTGGTCGAGTACATCGATGACGTGTTCAATCGCCGTATCGGCCGAAAGATCGGCACATCGGCCCCGTTCGACATGGCCAACGCCGTGATCGAACGGTACGTGCTCGACGACATCCACAATGGTCTCACGTCCGCCGATGGCGGCAACGTCGTGCTGGACTTCGTGGACACGGACGGTAGCGGCGCTCAGGCCATCGCCATGTCGAAACGATACCTGTTTGGCGAGGCGGTCGATCAGTTGTTTGCCCAAGAGGATCTGTCCAAGACGCTGGGTGACACCAGCCGCAAGCAATGATATGACAATATTATGTCACCATAGCCCGGCAAAATATCACAATTTAACCAATTCAGCTTTGACTGGTTCGACTTGCGAAAACCGGTCTAACGCTTCGTTCATTGCCAGGAGTTCTTCGACGGGGATTTCCGCCGCTGGATCGACATCCGACAAGGGGACCCGCTGCCGACCGCCGCCATGCCGCAGCCGCTGCTTCCGCCTCGCCCTATCGATCAGTATTTGCCGCATCGCCTCGGCCAAGACGCCTCGGATGCAACGCTCACGCTTAAACGCACATTCGCGTTAACCGGATGGGTGCCGGTTTCTTAGAAGGTTGCTACCGCTTGGGCAGGACCGAAAGCAACGCCAACTCGCCAAGTCATGCCGCGACAACGGCTTCCGGGATCAGGTCGCGCGCGAGTTTGTTCGAAGAAGGTCGTGCACGGGGGAGACCGTGCACCTTCGTGCCCCCGCAGCTACGCCGATTGAGGTTTCAGGGGCAACAACTACCGAGTATCCCCTCGGAAACCGCGATCAAGCGTTCACGTTCTTCGAGGGGGGGCTTCCTGGAAACACTCAGCAAGTTCGCACACAATCCGCCCCAGTCCCTTTAAAATCACGACCATGCACACCACCGTTGCTAACGTGTCAATTCCTTATTCCAACATCCGGAGAGCGTGACGCCTCGTGAACACGTCTTAGAACGATCTTCACTTCGCGCATCTCACCGCCAAATTCGCCGTCGATCTTGACCGTCAAGAGTTCACCCGCCTCCAATTCAGCAGCCACAGTCGCGCTCTTGAACATCAAAGCTTCAGGCAGCCCACCGATTAATGGAAGCATCTCGGTAGTGAAAAGCCGTGGCGGTTCAAAACAAATGCCAGTTCCCTCCCTTACACGTGCACACACGTGGAATTCCCTTCCGGGAGGATGACAGTCGAGCATTAGGCAGGAACCGTATTCTATACGGAGGTTTACTGTGATCGCAGTTTCCTCCCCACTACAGTAAAGGTGCCCCCTCCATTCGCCCGGAAGCAATTGACGCCTTGTGGTCCAGATCTCTTTCTCGCCAATTTCACTATCGCTGCTGACTAGTTTCTCCATCCCCTCAATGTATGTGTTCAACGAGTCCGATGCACTTGCAAATTGGGCCTTAAGTTGGCCTATCACATCCTCGCTCAAGCGAAGCCTCACTGCATTATGCCAACCACCGTAGCAGTGCCTCACATGCCTGACCATATCTCTTAAGCCATCGTCTCTAATCACGGCCAACGACTGTTCAAGTTCCTCCCCGAGTGCCTTACAACGCTCCCATCTCGCTTCACCCTCTACAGGAGAGAGGTTCTTGATGGCTGAAAGCTCCTCCGTCGACAACTCCCTCGATCCATTCAGCACATCGTACTCAGCAAACATCAGTTCGCCTTCACCTGACGTCTGGAAAGCGGCGAGCAAAGCTGCCGCTTTCCGCAGCTCTGCCGCGAAATTTCTGCCCTTTGCGATTTCTTCACGCAGATACCTCCATTTTGACAGCGGAGGTTCTCTCTCGGCTAGCGCTTGTCCTGCTGCCTGATCCAGTGTGAGGCCGTGCGAGAAAACGAGAAAGGTGTAGGCCAGCTGTAGCAGTATTCTAAGGCGTCGAGGCATGATTACATTTCTCCGTGTTGTCTTGTGCGGAGTCGGCCTTATTGTACGGCTCCCCGTATAGCTACATTCCGTTCACTGCGCGACAACGTCCCCAATAGCATCCTACTGTTCCCGAGCAACTCACTTGGGAGGATGGCCTCGACTCGCCGAAAGGTCTATCCATTGCAGCAATCGTTCGGTTTCCAACACACGCGGCCACCGACCAGGATCGGCGCCACCGCTGACCGTCATTTTGCCATCTCGGAATCAACGTGCCAACAGTCCGTCGGCGAAGTAGTTGATTGGACAGTTGATTGCGGGCGGAATCCCGCTGCGTGCTGTGGCAATCGCGCGTTTCACCAGTTGCACCGGGCCAGGTTGCGACCGATTGAGCGGTCGGGCGGCGCCCGCTCTGCTATTCCGACACCGCCTCCGGCGGCGCGGCCTCTCCACTCGCGCGGTTTGTTAACTCGGCTGTGGAAAGTTCGATGCCCCCCGACAGACGACCGAATCTGTGGGCAAAATCACTGCGTCCGCGTTAACTTCGCTGTACGCAGTTCGATACCGGTTCCTTTCGTTTTCAGCGGGACCGAGAGGGTATCGAACTCGGTAATGCGTAACCACAAACGAGTTGCGTCGAGAGAGGAAGAGAGTATTATCACGAAGAGGGTTCCTTTCGGGGAGCTGTGGTGACCTTTCGCCGCTTTCCTTTTATTTGGACTTGAGCCAGACAACGTTCTCCAGACCTTTGTCCGCGCAGGTGCGACCGCCGGCAGCTACTCTTCGACGCCCCATGCAAGTTACCGGCACGCTACTGAATCTATCGATTGTGCCAGCGATTGCCGTCATCGTTAGTGGGCCAATTGTCCGTCGATCGGCTGGTGAACGTCGCTGGTTCCGTTCAGCGGCCGCGTACTTCGAAACACACCGCCCCGACTGGTGTACCTTCGAAGAACTACCGGCATATGCGCCGGAAATGAATCCGGTCGAGCAGTGCGGGAATCACACCAAGTATGCCGAGCGGGCGAACGTCATTCCGGATGACGTCGACCATCTCCAACAGGCGGTCAAGGCATTCATCACCGAACAGAGCGAAGACCAGGGACTTCTCAAGTCGTTCTTTGCCTTCGCCAAACTCCCGTTGTGAACGTGATCATTAACTGCGCAGGAACCCACCATGACAGGGAACACGGGTCGTGCAACCCCATCTACGGTGGCCTGTTGAAAGAACCGTGTTTTGTTTGTCGGAACTGTTCCCGGCAACTCCCGAAATTGCCAGAAACGCCAGGATTTTCGCTTGAGGAACAGAACCAAAAAAACGGTCGTGGCGCCGTTCTTTCACCATGTCCCATCTAGGGGCTTGCTGGTGGTTCTTCCGCCGTCATTGCGACGCAGAAGGGGGCCGCCGGAGTGTTCGCTGAGACAAAGTCGATCGTAGCCACTTCTTTTTCGGGGTGGGGGTTAGGTGGTAGGCTACCACTTTTCCACGGTTTTCAGGTGCCGCACGGCCCGGGGTGGGTGGGTATCCGAAGTGCTCGACTGGGGAGGAGTTAGAGAGTGCGGGAAACAGGACTTGAACCTGCACAACCTGTTACGGTTACTAGGCCCTCAACCTAGCGCGTCTGCCAATTCCGCCATTCCCGCAGATTGGTCATCTGATCCTTACGTTATAGTTCGACCGGCTCACCGTCAAGACAGCGCAGCAACCAGATTGATTCAGGCCCTCGCTGCACGTCTGAACCTTCACCCCATTCGGTACAGGTGGGCCTCCGACGACCGTTGGTAACGATCCGCGGCTACGCGGAGATCCTGCAGCGATCAGATCCAATCGAGGGTCCGGATCGGGCCATTGCCGCCTTCCCGCCCGTTTCCCATCAGCCGGTCGCCGTCGGCTTCCCATCACCTCCCGGCACGACCTGACCATCCAGCTGATGTGCCTCTTCGGCCGTGACTGGAACCATCCGAGGTCGCGCGTAGCGAGTTCCGTAGATGCGACCATGCTCCGCGCGCAGAGCACAACAGTCGCCACTCAAGAACCGATACAGCCCCGACTCCGGCGTCTGTGCCAACCACGTGTCTACCAGACGTTCCATCTGGCGGTCGTAGTTCCGCTTGGAACCCGTATGAGCGTAACACCGCCCTTTGTGTCTCCTCAGGTCCCCATCAAACGTCGGCCCAATGTGCCACAGCTCGTGCACGATCGTGATCAACTTCTCACGAAACTCCAGGTTCATGAAACGCGGAAGATAGAACGTCAGGATATACAACATCTCCTTGCCACTGGAGTCCAGCACCAGCTGGGTCTTGTAATAGCGTCCTCGCCGCTTCTCCACGCGACTCCCTCCCGCAAATCGCAACGGCGTCAACGACGCTTGCACACCGTACGGGCTCGCCGTGCGGGTCTGTGACATGCTGATCGCCACCCGCGGCATGTCGATGTGCCCCAGTTCGGCCAGCCGCACGACCATGTCCTCACACACTCGCCGAATGTGGGTCGTGAAGTCAAATCCACTCCCACTGCGCACCACCACAAACTGAGCTCCTCTCTCCAAGGTAGCACCTCCGCCGGCTGCTCGATCCCCTGCGTACGACATTCCTACAGTCCGACCGCCTCGGACCGCCATCATCTTACGCAACGGCACTTGCCGGATCCACAAGCGCGGCCAGGCGTAGGGAGATCAATCCAAGCAGAGGCAAAGCCTCACAGCAGGAAAGAGCCTGCTGAGCCAGGACGCATGGATCCTGAGCCAGATGAGATCTGGCCGTGGCCGATACCATGCGCTGGAGAGGGCATCACGCAATGACGTCGTGGGAAGCGTCGCTGAAGGTGCCGTCAGGGCCGTGAGACGCACAACTTCCGTAGGCGTTGCTGCCGTCGGCAGAAGGTGGGTGATTTCCCACGCTCTGCGCGAGCGTGGCTACGTGCTGCGCGAGCGTGGCTACGCTCTGACGCGGGGGGCTACGGCGCGCACACCGCGAAGCGGTATTTCCGCCGTCCGCGTGCAGACCAGAAAATGGAAGGTGCGTCGGCTACTTCTCGTCGTCGACGGTGGTATCGTCGCTCGCTGCCGATTCGTCAGACGCCTTGCTGACAGCGGATGAAGTGGTCGCAGCTTCTTCCTCGTCGCCCGCTTCATCCTCAAACGACGGACGCTGACTCTCCTGCGGCTTGCGGTCGTTCTTGCCGACGAACTCCAGAGCAGCCCGAGTGCCAGCGTCGCCCAGCCGCGGCTTGGCCAGTCGCAGGATGCGGGTGTACCCCCCATCGCGATCGGCAAGTCGCGGAGCGAGTTCCTCGAACAGGACTTCCACGGCAAGCTTGTCGCCGAGCAACTGGAGCGCGCGACGCCGAGCGGCCACAGCCGGAGCGCGGGCGGCACACCAGTCCTGCCACTGACTGCTGCTGCGCCATTGACGCCAGCGATCGGTTCCTCGCTCCGCGGTCGTAGCATGCTCTTCGGCAGCTTCGGCATGCTTGAGTGATCGCCGTGCGATCGTAATACACTTCTCCACCAACGGCCGAACCTCCTTGGCCTTCTCCAGCGTGGTGATAATCCGCCCCTTCACCTTGGGTGGATTCGGATCGTATTCCGCATCTCGCTCCGTCAGGATCAGGCTGCTGGCCAGGTTGCGCAGCATGGCCCGCCGGTGGCTGGAAGAACGACCTAAGTGACGGCCTCGTTTTCGATGTCGCATGGCTACAATTCTCTCTCTTGCCGTGTCACCGGCCGGCGGCCGAGATCGGCGGGTCCAACTCTGTCTTGCGTTGTTTCGAATCACTCTGGCTACACGCGGCCGGCAGTCTCAACCGCCGACCGACGCGGGCTGCCCGAGCGCGGCGGTGCGGAGCGTGACGTCCGCACAGCGCCTTCACCGGGGATACAGGACCTTCACAGGGGAAGGTGGGCCGAGGGGACTCGCATTCCCAAGTGCAAACCGAGCTCCTTGAGTTTCTCGCGAACTTCGGCCAGCGTCGTTTCACCAAAATTCCGCACCTCAAGCAGCTGATCTTCGTTGCGCTGCACAAGGTCACGAACCGTATTGATATTTTCCGACTCGAGACAGTTGCTCGCCCGAACCGACAAGTTCAGCTCGGCCAGACTCATGTTCAGCTTGGCCTCGAGGGCAGCATCGCCAGCCCCGCCGCCCGTGCGAGCCGCCGAATGAACCCGCTGCCCCAATTCCGAATACTGGACAAACGGATTCAAATGCTTGCGGAAGATCTTCGCCGATTCAACCAACGCCATTTCCGGGTTGATCGACCCGTTGGTCCAGATTTCCATCGTCAGCTTGTCGTAGTTCGTCTTCTGACCGACACGAGTCTCTTCGATGTGGAACCGCACGCGAGTTACGGGGCTGTAGACCGCGTCGACGGGAATGATTCCAATCTCGTGGTCACCCATGCTCTGCTTGCCGGCCGGCACATACCCGCGTCCGTTCTCCACCACCATTTCCATCATGAACGGGACCTTGTCGGTCAGTGTCGCCAGGACATGGTCCGTGTTGATCACCTCGACATCCGCATCGGTCTGAACGTCAGCGCCGGTGATCGGCCCCGGTTCGCTCTTCTCGACCGTGATCACACGCGTCGCTTCGCTGTGGTTCTTGACCACCAACGCCTTGACGTTCAATACGATATCGGTCATGTCTTCCAGCACGCCCGGAATCGTAGTGAACTCATGCTGCGCGCCGCGGACTTTGATCTGGGTGACCGCACTCCCCTCCAGACTCGACAGCAGAATGCGCCGCAAACTGTTGCCGACGGTTACCCCAAAACCGCGCTCGAAGGGCTCAGCTGTGAACTTGCCATAGGTGGACGAAAGCGTCTTCGCATCGCATTCCACCACACTCGGCAGTTCCAGCCCACGCCATCGAATATGCATCGGTAGCCTCCGTTGAAAGCGAAACCCCGCTTGCCAAAGTGAAAGAAAAGACGAGCCCGGCAGCGCAAGTACTCCGCCGCGCTTCCCCCGCTACACACGCCGCTTCTTGCGCGGCCGACAACCGTTGTGCGGGATCGGAGTGCAGTCCTCAATCAGCTTCACCGTCATCCCTGCCGACTGCAGTGCCGTAATGGCACTCTCGCGCCCCGAACCAGGTCCTTTAACCCGGACTTCCAGTTCCTTCACGCCAAACTTCGCTGCCTTTTCAGCAGCTTGCTGGGCAGCACACTGTCCTGCAAAGGGCGTGCTCTTGCGACTTCCCTTGAACCCACTCGTACCAGCACTCGCCCAGCACAGAGTGTCACCCTTCGTATCGGTAATCGTCACGGTCGTGTTGTTGAAGGTAGCCTTGATATGAGCTATCCCCACCGTTACATTGCGACGAATCTTCCGCTTCTTCGTTGTAGTCGCTTTAGCCACGGACGCAGAACTCCTTGCTAACTCACGGACTCTTGTCTTCTACCAGTCTGTCTTCTATTGGTTCTATTGCTGCTGCCGACTGAGCGGACAGGTCGGAGGTCATGACCAGCGCCAACCCGGCCTGACGATCGTATCGCTTCGAGGCCGAGCCAAGTGGCCATCTCAATCAGCCATGCTCACAGTTCAATGTTCGTGTTGGTCGGACCGTCGGCCGTCAGAGCCCCTTCAGCAAATGATTTTCCATCAGCCCCTCGGTGGCGCATCCGGTCGCCAAGATGACGCGCCGAGGGAAAGTGACTTTACCGCAAGTCCTTGACGCCCTTCTTGCCGGCCACGGTCTTGCGAGGCCCTTTGCGCGTGCGGGCGTTGGTCCGCGTCCGTTGTCCGCGAACCGGTAATCCGTGCCGGTGCCGCAGACCCCGATAGCACTTAATGTCACGCAAACGGTTGATACTCTGCTGGATCTGTCGGCGAAGCGGACCTTCGACCACATAGTCGCGTTCCAACAGGGCCGCCAATCGTCCCAACTCATCGTCGGCCAGTTCACGAGCCTTTTTCTGAGGATCGATCCCCGCTTTGTGGCAGAGCTCACGCGATGTCTTCGGTCCCACCCCGTACAAGTAGGCCAATGAAATCACCGTCGGCTTGTCGTTTGGGATATCCACACCGAGCAAACGCGGCATTTGTTCAAACTCCTGAACCTATTGTGACCATGCACCAACGGGATGGTCAATTTCTCGTAATGACAAAGTGACTGGGTGCGGCGTATCCTCCGCTGAGGATCCTGCGTTCTCCACCCCTCTTGGCTGAGCTGAGCCGGACCGGAACTCGCCGCAATCACCATGAACCGACGCGCAAGCACCCCCCACCGCAGTACCCAACGCCCCAGGCGCGCCCCGCACGCCACCAAGGACTCAGTTCTCTCAGCCTTGACGTTGCTTATGACGCGGATTACTGCAAATCACGTACACGCGTCCCTTCCGCCGGACAACCTTGCAGTTTTCACACATTCGCTTGACGCTAGTGCGTACCTTCATTGTTCTTCCCCGCGAAAAATGCCAAAGCGTATGAGTATAAACCGTTTACGTACGCCCCATCAAGGGCCGCCGAACGGGATTTCGTTTTTCTCTTCTTAACCGCAGTCAGCCAGACGCCGCAAACCGACAAAACCCACCATGCTTCACTATCTTAACAGAAATCCCGCCCCCCAACCGTCCGGGTTCACTGCCGCGGGCAACCGCCCGGTCGTGCGGCGCAGCTGCAAGGCCTACCGCGGTCCCTTGTGGTGCTGGACCACACATTGCCGGATCCGCTCAAACACGTCGTCGGGGGTACCCGAGCCTTCGATCGTCGCCAGCAATCCCTTATCCCGATAATACTCCAGGACCGGAGCCGTCTGGTTCTTGTACACAACCAGTCGTTCGGAAATGGTCTCGGGCGTGTCGTCAGGCCGTTTACGGGCGAGCATGCGTCGCACGAGCTCGTCACTATCGACCTGCAGTTCGAGCACCAGATCCACCGGAGTCTGGCGATCCTGCATGAGCTGATCCAAGGCCTTGGCTTGATCGACATTGCGCGGGAAACCGTCGAACAGGCAGCCACGCGTCATTTTCGGATCATCCAGGCACTGTCCGATGATTCGCAGCACGAGTTCATCGGGGACGAGTTTACCGGCCTGCATGAAATCGGATGCGCGTTTGCCCAACTCGGTTCCCTGACTGATCGCCTGACGCAGCATATCGCCGGTCGAGACGTGAGGAATGCTGAGCAATTCGATTAAACGTTGAGCCTGGGTACCTTTGCCGGCACCTGGTGGACCGATGAACACGACGAACATAGCTGGCCACATTCCTATCCCGTTCAAGACAGCTCGAGCCGTATCGTCACCGAACGGGGGTGGGTCACGCCGGCTTTAACCTTCCAGCAGGCCTCGGTAGTTACGCATCACGAGATGGCTGTCGATCTTCTGAACCAGGTCGAAGGCGACGCTCACGGCGATCAGCAGACCAGTTCCTCCGTAGAAGCTGGCCACATCGAACGAGACCCCCAGCGAGCCGGAAACAATCGTCGGGACAATCGCCACCAGCGCCAGGAAGCCGGCTCCCACATACGTAATACGGACCATGACCTTTTCCAGATAGTCGGCAGTGCGTTTGCCAGGCCGGTACCCGGGGATAAAGGTCCCATGGTCCTTGAGGTTTTCGGACATTTCTTTGGGATTGAACGTGATGGCCGTCCAGAAGTAACAGAAGAAGTAGATCAGGACCACGTACAGCAAGTTGTATATATAGGATGTTCCGCGGGTGAAAATGGGAGCGAGGGTATTGAAGAATCGCACCCAACTCTCTCCCATCGCGGTCCAGCCGACGGCCACGTTGAACAGCATTCCGGGGAGCATCAACAAGCTGCTGGCGAAGATGATCGGCATCACGCCCGCCTGATTGATTCGCAGCGGCAGGTACTGTCGTGTGCCACCGTACACGCGCCGACCGCGGACGTGCTTGGCGCTTTGCGTCGGTATACGCCGCTGCCCGAGGGTAATGAACACGACCCCCGCGACCACGGCCAAGAACAATGCGGCCAGAATGATCAGTGATTCCACACCGATACGTCCGGGCCCGATGCCAACCAGCTCGAACTCAGCCTGATTGACGAGCAGACTATACAAAGCACCGGGCATACGAGCCAGAATCCCAGCCATGATCAGCAAGCTGATCCCGTTGCCGATACCAAATTCATCGATCTGCTCGCCGATCCACATCAGGAACACGGTTCCGCAGGTCATGGTCAAGACGGCGGTCAGCTGCCAGCCGAAGCCGAGGGTACCATTGGCGTTGCGAAACGCTTCGGCGATCAGGTTCCCTCCATCGGCCGATTCTCGCATCAGCCAGAACTTGACGTAGAACCAGCTCTGGATCAGGCAGAGCACGACGGTCAGATACCGAGTATACTCATTGATCTTCTTACGTCCTGTCTCGCCTTCCTTTTTCAGTTCTTCAATCGGCTTCCAGACACTTCCGAGCAACTGGAAGATAATGGAGGCCGAGATGTAGGGCATGATCCCCAGTCCGAAGATGGTGGCCTGCGTCAGGTCGCTGGCGCTGAAGACCGCCACCTGGTTGATGACGTCGGCCAAACCACCGGTGCCTCCACTGCTCCCTTTCAGCTGGCCCTGATCGACCATGGGGAGTGCGATCCAGTAGCCGACTCGATAGATGCCGAGGAAGAGCAGCGTCAGGAAGATCTTCTGCCGCAGCTCGGGTATCGTGAAGACAACGCGAATTTTTTCCCACATGACGCCGATCCGTCCTCGTTAGTGATTCAACCACACCGCCGCGACCTGTCTGTGCGACACCCGCAGTCGGTCGGGCGAAGGTCCCTGGGCCGTCAGGCCGAGGGCCGGGACGACTCCCTTCATTCTGATTTCTTTCGTTTTCGCACAGGAGCACGACCGGGCAGAACGACGATTTGCCCTCCGACCTTTTCGATCTTCTCCTTGGCTGACTCGCTGAAGCGGTGCGCGGACACGGTCAAGTTTTTGGTCAGTTCGCCGTCGCCGAGCACTTTCAGTACGTCAAAACGACTCTTCACCAGCGACTTCTCTTTCAGGGTCTCCGGTGTCACCTCTTCGCCGGCTTGGTACAGTCGATCCAGATCGGCGATATTCACCGTGGCGACGGCCAAGGCGAAACGATTATTGAATCCTCGCTTGGGCACGCGGCGTACCAGCGGCATCGCCCCACCCTGGAAAACCGGTTTCTGGGAGAAGCCGGCGCGAGATTTCTGGCCTTTATGTCCCCGCGCGGCGGTCTTTCCCCAGCCAGAGCCGGGCCCTCGACCGATCCGTCGTTTTCGTTTGAACCGCGTAATTCCGCGATTGACTTCGTCAATATTCACTGCAATGACACTCCCCGTAATCGCGCCACCTCTTGCCGAGTTCGCAGTTGGAGCAGCGCGTCGATGGTGGCCTTGACTAACGTAACCGGATTGGTGCTGCCAAAACTCTTGGTCAGAATATTCGAAATCCCAGCCGCTTCGCAGACGGCACGCACGGCATCACCGGCAATCACTCCCGTACCGGGCCCGGCAGGGAGGAGAATCACTTTGGCGGCTCCGTAACGCCCGCGAACCTGATGCGGGATGGTCCCATCGACCAGTGGCACCTCGACCATTTCCCGACTGGCCTGTTTCTGCGCCTTTTCCACGCTGTTGGGGACCTCATTGGCCTTGCCATACCCCCAACCGACGCGTCCCTTGCCGTCGCCGAGCACGACCATCGCTGCGAAACTGAAGCGGCGGCCACCTTTGACCACTGCGGCACAGCGTTTGATCTTGACAACTCGGTCGATGTATTCGCCCCGTGATGATTCTGTCGCCACGATTCGGGTTGCTCCCAGTATCGGTGTGATAACGGCCAGCCGAGCTCTGCAACGCGAACGGCCGGTCCCCTTGTAGTAGTCTTAGAATTCCAGTCCAGCTTCCCGCGCCGCGTCGGCCAGCGCCGCCACGCGTCCATGATACTTGTAGCAGCCGCGATCGAAACGGACGGCCTTGATACCGGCTGTCTGCGCCCGCTGAGCGATCATCTGGCCAATCGTTTTGGCGGCATCGCAGTTGCCGCCGTATTTGACCTGATCGCGCACACCTTTCTCCTGGGTGCTGGCGGCGGCCAGTGTACGGCCGGTCGAATCATCGATCAGCTGGCAGGAGATGTGCGCGTAGCTGCGAAAGACGGAGAGTCGCGGGCGATCGGAGGTGCCTGGAAGGCGTTTGCGCACGCTGAACTTTCGTCGCTGCTTCTGGCCGGCAATAAATTTCTGCTTATTCACGATATTGACTCTGCAAATAACTCACACCGCCGAAACCGGCCGCGTCTCTCAGACGCCGCCTCGCCGTGCTGGCAGCAGTCGCCTTCGCGCCGCTGCCACCGACCGGACGTCACGACTAGGACGCCGCCTTACCCGGCTTGATCTTCACATGTTCGCCCTCATAGCGGATCCCTTTGCCCTTGTAGGGCTCCGGCTTACGAACCGCTCGCACTTCTGCCGCGAACTGGCCAACCTGCTGCTTGTCGCACCCTTTGACCACGACGTGGGTCTGGTCGGGGCAGCTGACATCCAGTCCGGTTGGCACCTTCTTGTGCACTTCGTTGGCATACCCGACCCGCAGCGACAGCGTATTACCTTGCAGCGAGCAGATGTACCCCACGCCGACGATCTCCAGGCGTTTCTCGTAGCCCTTGGTGACGCCGACGATCATATTCTGAATCAGTGCGCGGGTCAGCCCATGGTAGGCGCTTGACGCGCGACCGGCTCCGTCGGCGGAGACCACGATCTGCTTGGACCCCTCCTGGTACTCAACGTTCACTTCCGGGCGGCACTCGTACTGCAAGGTCCCTTTCGGACCTTCCACTTTCACGACCTGGCCGTCAACGGAGATAGTGACTCCGTCGAGCACACTAACCGGTTTCTTTCCGATCCGGGACATAACGATCTCTTTCCCACAGGAACCCACCGGGCGTTATCAGGGAGCGGCCGGGTGGAGTCCGTCAAGTACATGCCTTACCACACTTCGCACAGGACCTCGCCGCCAAGATTTCGCTGGCGTGCTTCACGATCACTCACCACACCTCGACTCGTGCTCAGAATGCAGATACCCAATCCGTCCAGCACGGGGCGGAGGTCACGAGCTCGGCTGTACACTCGTCGTCCCGGCTTGCTGATGCGGCGAATCCGCTGGATTACACGCTCACCGTTGGGCCCATATTTGAGCTCGATCCGGAGTTGCTTGACGGGAGCAGCTTCCACTTCCGTCCAATCCCAGATAAAGCCTTCGCGTTTCAGCACGTCGGCCAAACCGCGTTTGACTTTGGACAGAGGCATTTCGATATGGGGCCGCTCGACACGTACCGCGTTGCGAATACGGGTTAACATATCGGCGATCGGGTCGGTCATCATAGTGGTTCGGATCCCTTTACCAGCTAGCCTTACGAACGCCAGGAATCAGGCCCTGGTCCGCGAGTTTGCGGAAGCAAATGCGACAAATCCCGAATTTTCTGTACACAGAACGTGGCCGTCCGCAGAGCTTACACCGCCGTTCACGGCGGGTGCTGAATTTGGGAGGCCGGTTCGCCTTGGCAATCTTCGATTTGCTCGCCACGTGAACTACCTACTCATAGTAAAAATAGGAAAACGCATTCGCTTCTCACACTCGCACACATCAACTCACGCCGCGGCCGTCGCGTCGCCCTGCTGGAACGGCAGTCCCAGCAACCTGAGCAGCTCGCGGGCTTCATCATCACTGTCGGTGGAGGTGACCATGGTGATATTCATACCTTGGACACGGGTGAATTTGTCCGGGTTCAACTCGGGAAACACCAACTGTTCCGTCAAGCCGAGGCTGTAATTGCCGTGCCCGTCGAAGGCTTTGGGATTGATTCCGCGGAAGTCGCGCACGCGAGGCAGCGCCAGTGCGACGAGTCGATCGAGAAATTCCCACATCCGTTCGCGCCGCATGGTCACCTTGCAGCCGATCGACATCCCCTCACGGAGCCGAAAGCCGGCAATGGCTTTGCGGCTCTTGGTGATGATCGGTTTCTGTCCGGTGATCTGCGACAGGGCCTCGGCGGCCGTTTCCAGGAACTTCTTCTCCTGGATGGCAGCGCCGACACCCATGTTGACCACGATCTTCTGCAGCCGAGGCAACGACAGCCGATTGGTGCGTCCCAACGACTCGGCCAGTGCCGGCAGGATCTCTTGTTCGTATTTTTCTTGCAAACGGGGCTTCATGGTACTCTCACCAAGGACCGTAGGTGCTGGGCCGGAGCCAGCCGTTGCGGCTGATCGCGGCAGCGCCACGCAGGTTCGTTACTTCTTCTTGGCATAGGCAGCGCGAGCCGGGGCGAGTTCACCGGTCCCGGCGCCGCACTTCTTGCAATAGCGTTCCTTGCTGCCATCCTCGAGGTAGCGGGCACCGGTACGAGCGGTCGCGCCGCACTTGGGGCAGACGAGGACGGCGTTGGAGATCTGGATGGGCATCTCCTTTGACAGCCGTCCGCCCTGCGGATTGCGCTGGCTCCGCCGCACGTGCTTGTACACGCGGTTGACGCCTTCCACGATGATCTTCCCCGCCTGGTGATCGACTCTGAGCACCTTACCGCGCTCACCACAGTCGTCGCCGGCGATAATCTCCACGATGTCGTTCGTTCTTATGTGCATCACACCACCTCGCTGGCGAGGCTGACAATCTTCATGTAATTTCGCTCACGCAGTTCGCGGGCGACCGCTCCGAAGATGCGAGTACCGCGCGGATTACCATCTTTATCGATGATCACCACCGCGTTGCTGTCAAACCGAATATAGCTGCCGTCGGGGCGCCGCGAGGGCTGCTTGACTCGGACGATGACCGCCCGCACCACGGCTTTTTTCTTGATGTCGCTGCCGGGGATCACACTCTTGACGCTGCAGACGATGACATCTCCCAGCCGGGCGAAGCGTCGGCGCGACCCGCCCAGCACTTTGATGCACATCACCTCCTTGGCGCCGGTGTTATCCGCGACGGCCAAGCGTGTCTCTTGCTGAATCATCTACGTTACCCTTCTTTGGTCGCCTCTCGCCGAGCAGCCGCACGCAAGGCGGCGACGTCCACCTCCCGGCTCCGCTCCACAACCCGCACCAGCTCCCACCGCTTGGTCTTCGACCGCGGACGCGATTCGACGATCTCCACGGTGTCGCCGAGCGCAGAATCGTTGGCTTCGTCGTGGACGTAGCAGACGGTCCGCTGTCGGATGTACTTTCCGTACACCGGGTGCTTGACACGGCGGAGAATTTCCACGCGGCGCGTTTTCGCGTTGTTGGCGCCGGTGACTACTCCCATGGCAACTTTCTTAGGCATGGACGAACTCTCTTAATGTGCCTTGGTCTACGGCTGGGATATGGCTTTCAGTTCTCGCTCGCGCTGCAACGTCCGGATGCGAGCCACCAGGCGCCGATTACGTCGCAGTTCGCTGGGCGCATCGAGCCGTTCAGTCTGAGCCTGCATTCGCAGCCGAAATAAGTGTTCTACTGTTTCGCGGAGCGTCAGCTGCAGCTGCTCGTCGCTCATATCACGAAGTTCTTTGGTATCCATAATCGGTATCCTTGCGGCAACCTCTCGCGGCCAGGCCAGTCACTACGTGGGCACCCGCCGCACGAATCGCACGCGGATCGGCATCTTGTGGGCCAGACGAGCGAAGCAGATGCGCGCCTGCGTCTCGGTCACCCCACCCAGTTCATACAACACGGTCCCCGGTCGAACCGTGGCTACCCAATGCTCCGGTTCACCTTTACCCTTACCCATGCGTGTTTCGAGTGGCGTGGAGGTAATCGAACGGTGGGGGAACATCCGGACGTACAGCCGTCCTTCCCCGCGCACGTACTGCTGCGCCGCGATACGGCCTGCTTCGATGGTCCGGGCTTTGATCCAACCCGCCTGCATCGCCTGGAGGCCGAACTCGCCGAAAACCACTCGATTGCCACGCGTGGCGCTACCTCTTATACGCCCTCTTTGGCTTTTTCGATGTTTTACTCGCTTCGGCATCAGAGCCATCGGATGCTTCTCCCTCGTGCAAGCCTCGATTGATCCACACTTGAACCCCGATGTGCCCCTGGGCCGTCATCGCTTCGGCAAAGCCGTAGTCGATGTCCGCTCGCAAAGTGCTCAACGGGATCGATCCGGAAATCTGTTTCTCGCGGCGGGCCATTTCGGCTCCACCCAGCCGTCCAGCCAGTTGAATCTTGATCCCTCTGGCTCCGGCGTCCATCGTCTGTTCCATCGCCCGCTTCATGGTGCGGCGGAAGCTGGCCCGCTTGGCCAACTGCTGCGACACGTCCTCGGCCACCAGCTGCGCCTGCAGTTCAGGCCGGCTGATCTCGTCAATCTTCAGATTGACGCGACGACCGATCAAGTTCTGCAGTTCCTCCTGCAGCAGCTCGACCTCCTGCCCCTTCTTGCCGATGATCAGACCGGGGCGCGCCACGTGCAGGATGACTTTCACCTCGTCCCGCGTGCGCTCCACTTCGATCCGATCAATCCCGGCGTTGCGGTACTGTCGCTGGGGGTTGTCCTTGATGAAGCGGCGGATCTTCTGGTCTTCCAGCAGTAACTCCGCAAACTCCTGCTTGGACGCATACCAGCGGCTCTTCCAACCCAGCACCACCCCAGTACGAAAGCCGATCGGATTAACTTTCTGACCCATGCTTACAACTCGTTAATGTCTTCCAGGGCGACGTGAATGTGGGAAAACCGCTTGCGGATCATGAACGCCATGCCCCGCGCTCGCGGACGAATCCGCTTGAACATCGGCCCGCCGTCAATGCGCGCCTCCGTGACTACCAGGTGCTCAATCTTCACGGTTTTCCCGGAGTTCTGATCCGGGTCCTGGGCACTGCCCAACGCGCTCTTGAGCACCTTCTCCAGCATGCGCGCTCCACGCTGCGGCTGATACCGCAGCACATCGAGCGCTTCGTCCGCAAACTTGCCCCGCACCAGATCTGCCAAGGGCCGAACTTTGCGAGCGCTTATGCGGGCGAATCGATGGGAAGCCCGAAAAGCCATGACCTGATCCTCGTGAGGTTATCGTTTTCCCTTACCACCGTGACCACGGAACACACGCGTGGGAGCGAACTCCCCCAGGCGATGCCCCACCATATCTTCGGTCACGAATACTTTCATGTGATTCTTGCCGTTGTGAACCAGAAACGTCATGCCGACAAATTCCGGTACGATCATGCAGGCGCGAGCCCACGTCTTGATCGGTTCCTTGCTCCCCGCCTCCAGCTGCTGCTGGACTTTGCGGTAAACCTTGAAATCGACGAACGGCCCTTTTTTGAGCGACCTACCCATAACAGACCCTTAATCCCCGTGGCTCTACTTCAACCGCAACTGACCGTACCGCCGCGACCGACGACGGCGAACAATCGCCGCATTCGAAGGCTTGCGACGTTGACGCGTCGAACCACCCTTGGCCGACTTGCCGGTCGGACTGACCGGATGACGACCACCTTTTGTTCGCCCTTCACCACCACCGTGCGGATGGTCGATCGGGTTCATCGCCGTCCCACGCACGTGCGGGCGCCAACCCAACCAACGATTTCGCCCGGCTTTGCCCAGCCGGATCGCCATGTGATCCGCGTTGCCAACCTTGCCAATCGTGGCTCGACACAACGACGGAACGCGACGGATTTCGCCACTGGGCAGATTGATCTGAGCCCAGTCGGCCTCCCGCGCCACCAGCATCGCATTGGTCCCCGCACTGCGGCACAGACAACCGCCGTGGCCCGGCAGCAACTCGATGTTGTGAATGGCCGTCCCCAACGGAATCCTCTTGAGCGGCAGGCAATTACCCACCGTCGGCGGAGCATCCGGACCACTCTCAACCGTCGCCCCGACCTGGAGGGAGTCGGGCGCCAGGATATAGCGTTTCTCACCGTCCACGTAATGCAACAACGCGATCCGCGCACTCCGGTTGGGATCGTATTGAATGGCAGCTACCAGAGCGCCAACCCCATCCTTGTCGCGTCGGAAATCGATCACGCGAAAGCGGCGCTTGTGTCCACCTCCCCGATGCCGAGCAGTGATCTTACCCTGGTTGTTGCGACCTCCCTTCTTGTGGATCGGTCGCAACAACGACTTTTCCGGCTGGGACCCCTTGGTCAGGTCAGCAAAATCGCTGACCGTAGCCCCGCGCCGTCCCGCCGACGTCGGTCTGTACTGTCGAATACCCATTGCAGTAATTCCAAACTATGCCATGCCCGCCGGAGTATCTGCCAAATAGCCAACAACAGACCATTAGAAGAAGTCAATCCGATCTTCGCTGTTGAGCGTAATGATGGCTTTCTTCCAGCTCTTGGTTCGCCCATGCGTGAACCGATACCGCCGCGGCTTTCCCTTACGATTCTGCGTCCGCACTTTCAGCACACGCACGTTGAACAACGTCTCCACCGCGACTCGAACATCATCCTTCTCGGCGAGTGGATTGACTTCAAACGCGTACTGGTTGTTGCGCGTGGCCCGATGCATTCCCTTTTCAGTGACCAGCGGACGCAGCACCACCTGGTGCGGCAGCAACTGGATCGCCTTCTCTTTCTTCCTGCCTGCCGATGTTGTCGACTGAACCATCTCACCGATTCCCTATCGCAAATCGCTTTTCACCGAAGCCGCGCCGTCGCTCATTCGCTTCGCGGCCACCCGCTCAGCGCGCCTACGCAACTCCGGAGGCCACCGCTCGCTCACGGATCGTGTCCAACGCCGCCTTGGTCACCAACATCCGCCGCGGCATCAAAACACTCAGCGCATTTAAGTCCGACACGGGCGAAACCGACACGCCCTGAATATTCCGAGCACTCTTGTACACATTGGCATCAAGTGAAGCCGTCGTCACCAGCGTACTGACGCCACCAAGCCCCAACGCCCGGAGAATCGCGGCCATCTCCCGAGTCGCCGGCGCGGCAAACGACAGATCATCAATCACCACCACCTGGCGATCCATAATCTTCGAGGCGATCGCCATCCGGGTGGCAGCCCGCACGGCCTTGCGCGGCAGACGATAACCGAAATCGCGAGCGCGCTTGGCAAAGGCATGCCCTCCGCCACGGCGCACATTCGTACGTCGCGAACCGGCCCGGGCGTTGCCCGTCCCCTTCTGCCGATACATCTTCTTCGTCGTCCCGGACACTTCACCACGCGACTTCGTCTTCGCCGAACCCTGTCGCTGGTTCGCCTGATACATCACCACCACATCATGCAGCAACTGCTTACTGATGCGGGGAGCCAGCGTGGCCGGGTCAATCTCATACGACCCGACTTCCGCACCGGTGCGATCAAATACAGGCAATGTCGTCATATTCCACCGACCAAAAAGAAACAGCTCGCGACACCTGAAGGTGCGCGAGCCTGTACTATTTCACCATGTTCGTTTCGTGAATAATCAGCCACCCGCCAGCCGGCCCCGGAACGGCACCATTAACCAGCAACAGGTTATTCGCCTCATCCACACGATACACTTTCAGATTCCGCACCGTCACGCGCGAGTTGCCGTAGTGGCCAGCCATCCGACGCCCCTTGAACACGCGACTGGGGCAGGCACTCATACCGGTACTCGCCGGATGACGATGCACCTTCTTGACGCCGTGCGAAGCACGCTGACCAGCGAAGTTGTGACGCTTCATCACCCCCGCATAGCCACGCCCCTTGCTGATCCCGGTCACATCCACCGACTTCACTTCCGACAATTGGCCAACAGTCACCTGCTGCCCAACTTCGAGACCGGCAACTTCGCCGCGCAGCTCGCGTACGAACTGCTTCGGCTCACACTCGGGCTTGGCGGGAATGGCTACCCCCGCTTTCGCACGACGGGCAGCCCGCTTGCTGCTCAACTTAGCCGTGACATGACCACGCTCGCTGCGGCGAGACTGACTATGGCGAGACCTCCGATCACCCTGCGGTCGCTTCTTATCCTGAAACCCGAGCTGCACCGCCTGGTAACCATCCCGCTCCAAGGTACGAACCTGGAGCACATGGCAAGGACCTGCCTCAATCACCGTCACGGGAATAACTTCCCCTGACTCGTTATACACCTGCGTCATCCCGACCTTACGGCCGAGCAGTCCCTTCACCATGAGTCTACACCTTTGTGGTCTGTCGCCTGCGGGAGGCCGAGAACCCTCTGCTAGACAGGTCCCGCATTACCCGCGCGGCTTCCGTCCCATAGAACGATCTACCAACCAGGGATCTTAACGAAAAAAATGACCAGACTACCGCGAGGACGCCTTGATCTTGATATCCACACCCGCCGGCAAACTGAGCTTATTGAGCGCCTCAATCGTCTTCGCGGTGGCCTGCACGATATCAATCAATCGCTTGTGCGTTCGTATTTCGAACTGTTGACGCGCTTTCTTATCCACGTGCGGACCGGACAACACCGTGTACCGCTCGACGCGCGTCGGCAAGGGAATCGGACCATGGACCTCAGAGTGAGTCCGCTTGGCGGTATCGACGATATCAATGGCACTCTGATCGAGAATCCCGTGATCGTATGCCTCCATCCGAATGCGAATGACTTCGTGTTGACCTGCCACGTCGATTCCCCCACAGGGCCACTGAGCTTGTCCGGCTCACGTCAGTGAGACCACGACACCGCCGTCCGATTTGCCAATATCCCCCGCCACTCTTGTGCACTGGGGAAACCACAGAGTTTAAAGCTCGACGCCCCTGGCGTCAACACCCAAACAAACCGCGGAGCTAAGGAATTTTGGGCGAGTCGGCCAGAGACTCCACCACGCTCCCCTATTTTCACTACATCTCGTACTGCTTCGCCACATCCGGAGGAACCGGAGCATACTCCAGCGGCTCCATCGAGTAACCGGCCCGCCCCTGACTCAAACTCCGGATCGCGTTGACATAGCCCAACAGCTCACGCAACGGTGCCCGCGCCTCCACGACCGTCAATGAACCGCGGTTCTGGGTCGAGCAGATCAGCGCCCTCCGCTGCTGCAGATCCCCCACAATATCCCCCAGATACTCCTCGGGCGTGGTAATGTCGAGCTTCATGATCGGCTCCAGCAGCACGGGGCCACCTGCCTTGAGCCCTTTCTCAAAGGCATCCACGGCGGCGATGCGAAACGCCGTCTCGTCCGAATTCTCAGCATGCGCCTCTCCGCTTAAGATGGTCACCTTCAGGCCGGTCAACGGAAAACTGCCAATCGGCCCTCCCCCCTCGGCACACATCCGCAGCTCCTCAGCGGCCGCTGAGGTCAGGGCGGGCGGCACCTCCTCGGGCGCGCAGAAACAGAGCACCTGCGGCTCCTTCGACTGCGGTGCCGGTTCGATGGAAATCTGCAGTCGAGCAAACAACTGCTTTCCTCCCACCTGCCGATGACACTCTCCCATGACACGTGCAGCACGTTCGATCGTTTCTCGATAACTGACGCGCGGCTTGTGCACCTTCACGTCGAGATTGAAGTCTCGCAGCAGTCGGTTCTTGATCACCTCCAGATGCAATTCGCCCATCCCACTGATCAGCGTCTGTCCGGTTTCCTCGTTCTCCAATGCATTAAAAGTGGGATCCTGTCGCTTAAGCATCTCCAGCGTCGCCGACAGCTTCTTTCGTTCGGCCGCACTTTCCGGCTCAATCGCCATCGACAGCACGGTCTCCGCAAACCGAATGGAAGGGAGCAGGATGGGATTATGCGAGTCGCACAGAGTGTCGCCGGTCACGCTGTGGCGAGGCCCGATCACGCACACAATATCGCCCGTTGCCACCCGCTCAATCTGCCCATCACGCTCTTTCTTCGTAGCATGAATCTGCCACAACTGAGCCACGTTTTCTTTCTTATCACGCTGTGGGTTAAGGACGCGGCTGTTGGCCTTCAGCTCTCCGGAATAGACTCGCACCCAATACAGATCACCCGTCTTGGCCGGCAGGATCTTGAAGACGAGCCCGCAGAACGGTTGCTCGCTCGATGGAGCGCGTCGCAGCACACGCTCGGGCCGTTCGGGATCCTCACCTTCCACCGGAGGGCAATCGAGCGGACTGGGAAGGTAGTAGCCCACGGCATCCAAGACCGGCTGCACCCCGATCCCGTGCAAGGCCGTCCCGCAGAGAACCGGCTGCACTTCCAGGTGCAGCGTGGCACTGCGCAGCACACGCCGGATCAGGTCGGGCGGGATCGGCTGTTCCGCCATAGCCAGCTCGATCAGCTCGTTGCTGTACTTATAGAGCGTTTCGAGCATTTCTTCGCGCCAGGCCTGGGCCTCATCCCTGAGCGGCTCAGGTATCTCGCTGCGCATCACTTCGGCGGTGCGATCGGTACTGACGAATTCGAGCAACTGCATGTCGACCAGGTCGATGACCGCTCGAAAGGGGTTCTTGACGTGACTGGGACCTTCACCGACCGGCAGGCCGATGACGACCGGATTGGCTCCGAGCCGAGACTTCATTTCGGCCAGGGTGGCCTCGAAACTGGCGCCTTCCCGGTCCATCTTGTTGATAAATGCGATGCGCGGCACTCGATAACGGTCGGCCTGATGCCACACCGTCTCACTTTGCGCTTCAACTCCTTCACGCGCGCTGAACACGACGACGGCACCGTCGAGCACGCGCAGGCAGCGTTCGACTTCCGCCGTGAAATCGACATGCCCCGGCGTGTCGAGCAGGTTCAAGTGCCAGCCGTGCCAGTCAAAGGTGACACACGCGGCATAGATGGTGATGCCTCGCTCCTGCTCTTCCTGATCGCAATCGGTTTCGGTTGTTCCCTGGTCCACGCGTCCCGCTCGGTGCTTGGTACCACTGATGAACAACATCTGCTCTGTGACGGTTGTCTTCCCGGCATCGATGTGGGCAATGATCCCGATGTTACGAATATCTTCAATTCTACGTGCCATCGATCAGTTCCCACTTTCAGCCGAGGCGCAATAGAAACGCCGCGCCCATAAGATCATCGGCGCGGCGAGTCTGCTGTTTCGGCAACTACCAGGCAAAATGAGCGAATGCCTTGTTGGCATCGGCCATTCGGTGAACGTTTTCGCGACGTGTAATGGCGGCACCTTCCTTTTTGTACGCGGCCAGCAGTTCCTCGGCCAACTTCTGATGCGTCGGGCGTCCCTTCTTCTCGCGGACGGCCATCAGGATCCAGCGAAATGCCAACGACTGCTGCCGACCCCGGCTCACCTGCATTGGCACCTGGTAAGCGGCACCACCGACGCGCTTGGAACGTACTTCGATGTGCGGCTTGACATTCTCGACCGCCTGCGTGAAGACGTCGATCGGCTCCTGGTCGGGAACGCGTTTGCGGAGCAACTCCAACGCGTCATAGAACACATTCTGAGCCGTCGACTTCTTGCCATCCCACATGAGGCAATTCACGAACTTGCTCGCCAACACCGAGCCGTAAACGGGATCGGGCTTCAACTGCGTGCGACTGGAGGTAATACGACCCATAGTGCTCTGTATCCAACGTTTGTAGATGCTGTCTTTCGCCGGCCACACTGGCCGTTGCGCGGTGCCACCTGACCGACCGGCCGAGCACCCGTACGTTCCCGACGGCAACTCGGCTTCGGCGAGCCCCGCAATGTGTCAACTTACGATTTCTTCGCTCCATAGCGACTGCGCGATTGCTTGCGACCGTTGACTCCCAGCGAGTCCAACGCGCCGCGCACAACCTGATAGCGGACACCCGGCAGATCACGGACACGGCCGCCGCGCACCAGCACAATCGAGTGTTCCTGGAGGTTGTGGCCTTCCCCGGGGATATACACCGTCACTTCCTTGCCATTGGACAGCCGGACGCGCGTGATCTTCCGCAGCGCCGAGTTCGGCTTCTTGGGGGTCATCGTGCGCACCTGGAGGCAGACGCCCTGTTTCTGCGGGCAACGATCAAGGACCGGCGCCTTGGTGAATTTGCGTTTCTGCCGGCGGCGGTTGCGAACCAACTGGTTGATTGTGGGCATGCGAATCTCGCGCTCTGTCGATGCTAAAGGATCGTGCTGCTGCCGCGGGGGCCGGAAGACCAAGCTTTCACAAGAAGCCCCTCGTATTTGTCGCGGGTGACCACGATACGACTCAGGGCCTCAGGCCTCCATACGGGGCACAACACGAACGGAAGTCGAATTTTCTATCGAGAATTACTTAGACTATTGATTTGCGGCCACTTGTCAAGGCGGAGCTGGGGGCCGTTTTCCACTGCCGGCCGGCCACCAGCGGCAGGCACGGCCTGGCCCTTCTCGCACCACCAGTCGAGCCGGCCGGGTGAACCGGCTCGAGCAGCCTGCGGTTCAGTCGTCACCACCGTCATAATCGTCGAAGTCATCGTCGCCTGAATCGTCCGAGTCGAAAGAATCCTCGGATGCGAAGCTGGACGAGTACTCGTCCCCTTCTCCATCGGCAGGCTCTTCGACCTCAAACACACTCGACGGCCTGACCGCCTCGTGGGCCGAACTGACGGCGGCATTCTCCTGCTCAGCGCTCCCGGTCGTCTGCAGCAGTGGGAAGCTGGTCACCAGCGTCCGATCTCCTTCGGCGGCCAAGCCGTGGAGCACCTCCGGACGATACCGCACCTCCGATTCTTGGAACGTCCGGAATCCGGTTCCGGCCGGAATCAGGTGACCGAGAATCACGTTTTCTTTCAGGCCGACCAGATTGTCGACCCGGCCAGCCAAAGCGGCTTCGGTCAACACCTTGGTGGTTTCCTGGAAGCTCGCCGCGGAGATGAAACTGGAGCTCTGCACCGCGGCCTTGGTGATTCCCAACAACTGGGTGCTGGCCACCGCCGGTTTGGGGCGGGTGCCACGTGCCGAGGTGCCGCCGAGTCGTTCGATCTGCGCGTTCGCCTGTTCCACCGCGTCGATGGGCACGATCGTGCCCGGCTCAAATTCGCTGTCCCCCTTCTCGGAGACTTTCACGCACTGAGCCAGGTTGCGGTTGACCTGACGATACTCAAACCGGTCCATGACCAGGCCCGGGAGCAGGTTCGTATCGCCCGGGTTTTCCACGCGTACTTTGCGCAACATGCGGGCAATGATGATCTCAATGTGCTTGTCGTTGATTTCCACGCGCTGGCTACGATAGACCTGCTGGATTTCATGCACCAGATACTGCTGTACGGCCTCTTCTCCTGACACGCGAAGAATGTCGTGCGGTACGAGTGGACCGTCCACCAGCGCCTGGCCCGCTTTGACGAAATCGCCGGCGTGGACCAGGAATCGTTTGCCGTGCGACACCAGGTGCTCACGCTCCAGGCCCGTTTCACTCCGCACCACGATGGTCCGCTTGCCACGCTGCCGCTTGCCGGAAATCTCGACCACGCCATCCACTTCGGCGATAACCGCCGGATCTTTCGGCTTGCGAGCCTCGAAGATTTCCGTCACGCGGGGGAGACCGCCCGTGATATCGGTGATGCCCGACGCTTCGCGCGGCGTCTTGGCCAGCACCGAGCCGGCGTGCACTTCATCTCCTTCGCTCACTTCGATATAAGCTCGTTCGGGGAGGTAGTAGACATCGAGCGGTTTGCCATCGGCATCTTCCAGCACGATTTGCGGGTGGAGATCTCCCTTGTGGTCCATCACCATTCGCCGCGTGTGTCCACCCTGATCGCGTTCGACACGCAGGGTTTCTCCTTCCACCACGTCCTCGTACCGTACCTTACCGGAGATCTCTGCCAGGATCGGAATGCTGTGCGGGTCCCACTGGCAGAGGACGTTACCTGCTTTGACTTCCTGGTCTTCTTTGACCATCAGCACGGCACCGGTGGGGACTTCGCATTTCTCCAGTTCGCGGCCTTTGGCGTCGAGAATCGAGATTTCGCCATTGCGGGTCAGGACGATGTCGTTGCCCTCAGCATTGCGCACCAGCCGCATCCGTGTGAACCGGACGAAACCTTCTTTCTTGGCGCGGGTTTCACTCTCTTCCACGCTCATATTGACCGTTCCACCGATGTGGAACGTGCGCATCGTCAGCTGCGTTCCCGGCTCACCGATACTCTGCGCGGCGATGATGCCGACCGCCATGCCCTCTTCCACCATATTGCCGGTGGACAGATCCATGCCGTAGCAGCAGCGACAGACGCCCAAAGCGGCATCGCAGGTCATCGGGCTGCGAACCTGGATCTTCTCCAGTCCCAACGCCTCGATGCGCCGCGCAACGTCGGCGGTGATCATTTCGTTTTCCCGCACAATCACTTCATCGGTGACGGGATTGACGATATTCTGCCGGCTCACTCGTCCCTTGACGGCGTCCGCCAACCGCACTTCGACCTTCTCACCGCGGTAAATCACTCCCTTGGTAATACCCTGCGTCGTGCCACAGTCGTACATTGTCACGACCACGTTCTGGGCCACGTCAGCCAGCTTGCGGGTCAGATACCCCGAGTCGGCGGTCTTGAGGGCCGTGTCAGCCAACCCTTTCCGAGCACCGTGCGTGGAGCTGAAGTACTCGAGTACCGACAGCCCTTCGCGGAAGTTCGCTTTGATCGGCGTCTCAATAATTTCACCCGTCGGCTTGGCCATCAGACCTCGCATCCCGGCCAGCTGCCGAATCTGCTCCACACCACCACGAGCCCCGGAGTGGGCCATCAGGAACACCGGGTTGACGTACGCTCCGCCGCGATCGTCGGCCTTCATGGCGGACATCATTTCGGTGGTGATCCGTTCACGCGCATGGGTCCAGGTATCGAGCACCTGGTTGTACCGCTCTGCCTCGGTAATGACACCGTTGTTGTACAGTTTGCGGAACCGCAGTACTTTCTTTTCGCTCTCGGCGATGATCTTCGCCTTCGAATCCGGAGTGACCAGGTCGTCGGTGGCGAACGACAGCCCGCTGCGGGTGCTCTCGCGGAAGCCGAGCTGGTTCATATCGTCGAGCAGATCGATGGTGGCACGGCGTCCCAGCACGCGATAGCAGTCGGAGATCACCATTGCCAGATCACCGCCTCGCATCGGCATGTTGTAGAAGTCCATGCCCGTGGGGAGCATCATATTGAACAACACGCGGCCGTAGCTGGTCCGAATCCGAGCACCCGGCTGCGACACGGTTTCCTCGTCGACCCGCGCGGAACGTCCGGCCGGCAGACGGATCTCGATCTCCGCGTGCAGATCGATCACCCCCAGTGAATAGGCCAGATCGGCCTCTTCGAGCGATGCGAACTTCATCCCTTCCCCTTGACGGCCGGACAACTGCAAGGTGATGAAGTAGCAGCCCATCACCGTATCCTGCGACGGACTCATGATCGGTCGGCCGTTGGAGGGAGCGAAGATATTGTTGGTCGACATCATCAGTGTGTGCGCTTCCACCTGCGCCTCGATGGACAGAGGCAGGTGCACGGCCATCTGGTCGCCGTCGAAGTCGGCGTTGAATCCTTTGCAGACCAGCGGATGGAGGTGAATGGCGTTGCCTTCCACCAGAATCGGCTCGAAGGCCTGGATCCCCATCCGGTGCAGCGTGGGAGCTCGATTCAGGAGCACCGGGTGATTCTGTATGACCGCCTCCAGAATATCCCACACTTCCTCGTCTTTCCGCTCCAACATCTTCTTGGCGCTCTTGATCGTATCGGCATGCCCCAGTTCCTTCAGCTTGCGGATGATAAAGGGCTGGTAGAGCTCCAGAGCGATCTTCTTGGGCAATCCGCACTGATGCAGCTTGAGTGTCGGTCCCACCACGATCACACTGCGTGCCGAGTAATCGACACGCTTGCCGAGCAGGTTCTCGCGGAACCGGCCTTGCTTGCCCTTGATCATGTCGGTGAGCGACTTGAGTGGCCGATTGCTGCTCCCCAACACCGGCCGCTTGCAGCGATTGTTGTCAAACAGCGCGTCGACCGACTGCTGCAACATGCGTTTCTCGTTGCGGATGATGACTTCCGGCGCGTTGAGATCGACCAGTTTGCGGAGCCGGTTGTTGCGGTTGATGATGCGGCGATACAGGTCGTTCAGATCGCTCGTGGCGAAGTTTCCCGAATCGAGCAAGACCAGGGGGCGCAAGTCGGGCGGAATCACCGGGATGGCGTCGAGCACCATCCACTCCGGCTGGTTGTCGCTGTCGCGGATCGCTTCCACGATCTTCAGCCGGTTGGTGAGATCCTTGGTCTTCTGCTTGGAACGGGTTTCGACCAGTTCCTTCCGCAGCTGGGTGGAGAGCGTGACCAGGTCGAGCGCTTTGAGGAGTTCGCGGACCGCTTCGGCTCCCATATCGGCCGTAAAGCTTCCTTCTCCATACTGCTCGCGCGCGGCCCGATACTCCTCTTCGGTCAGCAACTGCTGTTTTTCCAGCTCAGTCGAACCAGGCTCAACGACGACGTAGTCCTGGAAGTAGATGACCTTTTCCAGGCTGGTGGTCTTCATATTGAGCAGGTTCCCGAGCCGGCTGGGCATGGCCTTGAAGAACCAGATATGGACCACCGGCGCCGCCAGCTCAATATGCCCCATGCGTTTGCGACGCACGCGCGAATGCGTGACCTTGACGCCGCAGCGATCGCAGATCATCCCCTTGTATTTCATGCCGCGGTATTTCCCGCAGGCGCATTCCCAGTCCTTCTCGGGTCCGAAAATCCGCTCGCAGAACAACCCGTCCTTTTCTGGCCGGTAGGTGCGGTAGTTGATCGTCTCGGGCTTCTTCACCTCGCCAAACGACCAGCTGCGGATGTCGTGCGGCCGAGCAAGGCTGATTTTGACCGAAGCGTAATCGTTAATGCGATCGTATGAGCTTTCGCCAATGGTCATATGCCCGTAGCTCCTTATGAAATCACCGATCGGTAGTCACCGTCTCTTGAGCTGGTCCCAGTCGTCATCTGCCGCGAAGTAGAGGTGTTGGCTCCGCCTGTTGACCGCTGCCGTGCGGTCAAGGTCACCTGGTCGTATCGCCCGCGGGCTTGCCGCGTACACTCCGGGCGAGCGACCGGGTCCGCCTGAGTAGCTGGTCAGACGCGGCTGGTCAGACGCGGCGTTTTTCCAGCTGCATGTTCAGTGCCAGACCGCGAATCTCGTTGGTCAAAACGTCAAAACTGGCCGGCGTCCCCGCCTCCAACGTGTTCTCGCCCTTCACCATCGATTCGTAGATCTTCGTGCGTCCCTCCACATCGTCACTCTTGACCGTCAGCAGTTCCTGCAGAATATATGCGGCTCCGTATGCTTCGAGCGCCCAGACTTCCATTTCTCCGAACCGCTGCCCGCCGAAGCGGGCCTTGCCGCCCAGAGGCTGCTGGGTGATCAACGAGTAGGGGCCGGTGCTGCGGGCATGGACCTTATCGTCGACCAGATGGTGCAGTTTCAGCATGTAGATGAAGCCCACCGTCGTCTCCTGATGGAGGGCTTCGCCGGTGCGTCCGTCGAACAGCCGCGTCTTGCCGTGACGTGGCAAGCCGGCTTCCTGCAGACAGACGTTGATATCTTCCTCGCTCGCTCCGTCAAACACGGGAGTGACGGCCTGGAATCCCAGCTTCGCGCCCGCCCACCCGAGGTGCGTTTCGAGAATCTGCCCGACGTTCATCCGGCTGGGAACGCCCAGCGGGTTGAGCATGATCTGCAGCGGCGTGCCATCTTCCAGGTAGGGCATGTCCTCGACCGGCAGGATCTTGGCGATCACACCCTTGTTACCATGGCGCCCGGCCATCTTGTCGCCGACGGAGATCACTCGTTTCGTCGCGATGTAGACCTTGACCATCTGCAGCACACCGCTGCGCAGCTCGTCACCACGCTTCATGCTGTTGAGCTTGCGATCGCGACGATCAATGGCCGCTTCCACTTCCGGCCAATGCGTCTTGTAGACCCGTTCCACATCCGCGATCTTGTCCTGGCTTCGCATCTTGTTGGTGATCCCGATCAACCGGAACTGCGAAGCACGCTCGGCCAAATATTTGGGGTCCTGATCGCCCGCCAGAGGCGTGTTGTCCTCGTCGGTCAACTGGCGACCCAATACCGTTTCCATCTCGCGGATCATGGCGGTGAAGACCTGGGCGATGCCCCCGTTGCCTTCCGCTTCAGCGTCTTTCAGCTCCTTCTCGAACTTCTTGCGCTCGTCTTCCGTCAAGCTCATGCGGCGAGAGAATTTCTGCGTATCGATCACGATCCCCTCGATACCCGAGGGGACTTCCAGCGAATCGTTCTTCACGTCTTCGCCCGCCCGGCCGAAGATGGCGTGCAGCAGTTTCTCTTCCGGCGTCAGTTCGGTTTTCGATTTGGGCGAAACCTTGCCCACCAGAATGTCGCCCGGTCGGACATAGGTCCCCACGCGCACAATACCGTTCTCGTCGAGATTACGCAGCGTCTTCTCGCTGACGTTGGGAATGTCGCGCGTGAACTCTTCGCGGCCCAGCTTCGTCTCGCGGATCTCCACGTCGAACTCTTCAATGTGAATCGACGTGTACGTGTCCTGCTTGACCAGATCTTCGCTGATGATGATGGCATCCTCGAAGTTATACCCGTCGTAGGACATGAAGCCGACGAGCACATTGCGGCCCAACGCCAGTTCGCCCTGGTAAATGGCGGCCCCGTCCGCAATCACCTGTCCCTTTTCGACCTTGTCTCCCAGCTGCACAATCGGCTTCTGGTTGAGGCAGGTTCGCTCGTTGAGTCCGACAAACTTCTTCAGCTCGTACATGTCGCTGCCAACCTCGATCCGCGACGCGTCGCAATAGGTCACCTTGCCAGCTCGCCGAGCGCGGATCACCATGCTGGAGTTGACGGCCACATCCTTTTCCATACCGGTCGCCACGATCGGTGGTTCGGTTACCAGCAACGGAACGGCTTGCCGCTGCATGTTGGAGCCCATCAGTGCCCGGTTGGCATCATCGTGTTCCAGGAACGGGATCAGACCGGCCGAGACGCCGACCATCTGGCTGGGCGCCACGTCGATGTAATTCACCTCTTCCGGATTGACGATGCGGAAGTCGGCTCGATACCGGGCGATCATGTTGGGGCCGGCCTGCAGCTTCCCGTCGACCACCTGCGTGTCCGCCGGCGCCACATACGCTTCCGATTCCTCATCGGCACGCAACCAGGCGATTTCGTCGGTCAGCTTGCCTTTCTTGACGAGCCGGTAGGGAGTGACGAGGAACCCGTAATCATCAACGCCGGCATAGATCGCCAGGCTGGAGATCAAACCGATGTTCGTGCCTTCCGGGGTCTCGATCGGACAGATGCGGCCGTAGTGTGAGATGTGCACGTCGCGCACTTCGAAACCGGCGCGCTTGCGGTTCAAACCGCCAGGCCCCAGAGCCGACAGGCGGCGTTCGTGCGTCAACTGCGAAAGAGGATTCGTCTGATCCACTACCTGCGACAGTTCACCGCGTCCGAAGAAGTACTCGATGGCGGCCGAAATACTCTTGGGATTGATCAGGCTGCGCGGCGTCATGTCGGCCGCATCCTTGAGGCTCATACGCTCCTGGACCGTGCGACGCAGCTTCAGAAATCCCTTGCGCAACTCGTCACTCGCCAGTTCGTCGATCGTCCGCAGACGACGATTTCCCAGATGATCGATGTCGTCGATCTCGGCATCCTCGGTTCCTTCCGTCAGCCGGAGCAGATAGGCGATCGCGGCAATCAGATCCTCCGGCCGCAACGTCATTTCCTTTTCCGACACGTTGAGCCTGAGCTTGCGGTTGATCCGGAACCGTCCCACGCGTCCCAGGCGGTATCGATTGACATCATAGAACTTCTCGTCAAACAGCGTCTTGGCCTTCTCCAGCTGGGGTGGGTTGCCCGGCCGCAGCCGCTGATAGATGCGCAACAGCGCTTCCTCGTGACTGGAAGTCGCGTCCTCGGCAAGACTGTTGAAGACCAGCGCCGTTTTGGGCGCCGTCATCACCTCGACTTTCGCCACTCCGGCCGTGCAGATCGTTTCGGCCGCATTCTTGGTGATCTTATGCCCGGCTTCGACAATGATCTCGCCAGCCCGTTCGCCCGACATGGGGTAGATCACGTCGTCCACGGCGACCTTGCCGACAATCTTGGACGCGCTGCGCCCGTCGACGACTTTTTCGATGGTCGTTTCGTAAAACGCTCGGAGAATGTCCGCATCCGTACTGTAGGCGGCATTCATGGCCCGCAGCAGCGTGATCGCCGAAAACTTGCCGCTCTGGTCAATCCGCACGCTCAACGTGTCCTTCTTGCTCACGTTGACCTCGATCCAGCTGCCTCGCTCCGGAATGATGCGGCAGCTGGGGAGTTTGCGGTCGGTCGTTCCATCCTGTTCCAGCACGAAGTCGACGCCGGGGCTGCGGTGCAACTGGCTGACCACCACCCGTTCGGCGCCGTTGATGATGAACTCGCCGCCACCGAGCATGATGGGAAGATCGCCCAGATAGACCTCCTCCTCATACGGCTCTTCTTTGTTGAGCCGCAGCAGAACGCGGAACGGCCGGCCGTAAGTGAGCCGGAGCTGGCGACATTCGTCGGGCGTGTAGCGCGGCTTTCCCAGGTCGTAGCTCAGATATTGCAGCGAAATCTGCTTGTCGTAGCTCTCGATGGGGAAGATCTCGCGCAGGACGCTTTCGAGCCCCTGGTCTTTGCGTTTCTCCGGGGCAACCTCATCCTGCAGAAAAGCGCTATAGCTGACGGTCTGGATCTTGGTCAAATCGGGAGTCACAAACGACTCTCGACCACTGCCAAAACGACGGATCTCTTGCGGCTGAAGACGTCGTTGCGCTGGAGTAGCCATAGGCGGAATAAGCTCCCTGCAAAGCGAGTCACGAATGGGATGGCAACCGCGTTGGGACCATGCGCAGCGCCAGTTGGGCGGTGCGCAGGCCGACACGGGCCTCAGCGAAGTGCCACGACAGAGAGGGGTGAGGTGGGCGCGCACCTTCTCCCCGGGCCAACACAAGCACGCACAAACGCTTGCACTGAAGGATGTTGAAAATCAAACGGTCTCAACCTACACCCCGCCCGGCACGCGATGCCGAACGGGGTAACTGGGTCACGAATCGGCAACTTACTTGAGTTCAACCGACGCGCCGGCTTCTTCCAATTCTTTCTTGACCTTCTCGGCCTCCTCTTTGGAGACCTTCTCTTTGATGGCGACCGGAACGCTCTCCACCATCTTCTTGGCGTCCATCAGCGTTGCGCCGGTCAGGTTCTTGACGACCTTGACCACGTTGAGCTTGGAATCGCCGAAGCCGGTCATCACGACGTCGAATTCGGTCTGCTCGACCGCAGCGGGGCCGGCGTCGCCGACGCCCGGAGCCATCATGATCGCGCCGCCGGCCGCCGGCTCGATCTTGTATTCGACCTTGAGGTAGTCGCTCAGCTCTTTCGCCTGCTTGAGCGTCAGGTTCGCGATACGATCGCCCAATTCCTTGGTTTCACCCGAGAATTCCAGAGTGGCTGTATCGTCAGACATGGCGGTTGGTTCCCTTTCTCAAAATATCCAGGCATCGCGCGGGAGCGACGCCAATCGCTGGAGTGGACAGTGAATAACTGGTGTTTTGGTGCACGGCAGAACGAGCTGACCCGCCCCCCGCCTGCCGACCCTGCAGAAGGTCGCCGGAAATCGCTATTCCTCCGACTCTTTGCTCTTCTTCTCGATTTGGCTGGCCAGGGCCCCTCCGGGACCAAGCAACTGCGAGGACAACTGAGCACCGGGCGAGAGGATCTGCCCTGACAAAATGCTTAATTGCTCCAGGCGATTGGGCCACTTGCTGATCTGGCGGACGCGATCGGCCGTCAAAGCCTCGCCATCCATAACGCCGCCACGCGCTTCGAACTTCTGATACTCAGTCGACTTGTCGAGCCGAGTGACTTCCTTGACCAGAGAGATGAAATCTTCACCTCCCCAGACCACCGCCAAGGTCCCCTCCGTGCTCCGAAAAGCGGGCGCCAGAGGCGTACCTTCGGTCGCACGTCGGGCCATGCTGTTCTTGACGACCAGCAGTTCGATACCCTTCTGTCGCAGCTCGCGGCGCAGAACGACGGTTTCGTTTGCCGGCATGCCGATCACGTTGACCAGCACCGCGTCTTCCACTCCCTGCAGTCGCTGGGAGATATCACGCGAAATCAGTTCTTTGACGTATTTGCTCATTGGTTCAACAGCCAACAACGTGGTTGGATCAGAAAATGTCTCCGCTTCAAACCGCGCCGCGCCTGCGAAGCCACGGCACAGCACCCACCTAAGCCGCGACCCGCACTCCCGGGCTCATCGTCGCACAGATGGCAATACCACGAACAAAGTTCCCTTTGACCGCGTTCGGCTTCATGCTCATGATGCGATCGATGAAAGCCTGGATGTTCTCCTGCAACTTAGTGTTGTCGAAGCTCATCTTGCCCACCACCGCGTGTACATTGCCGCCGGAATCGTTGCGGAACTCCACCTTTCCGGCCTTGTACTCCCGTACCACCTTGTCCACCTCTTGCGTGACGGTGCCGCTGCGCGGCGAGGGCATCAAGCCACGTGGACCGAGCACTCGCCCCAGACGCCCGACAACCCCCATCATATCGGGCGCGGCGATGCAGGCATCAAATTCCAGCCAACCGTCCTGAATTCGCTTGGCCAGATCCTCCTGCCCGACCACATCGGCACCCGCCTCCTCGGCGGTCTTGGCCAAGTCCCCTTTGGCAAACACCACGACGCGTTGGGTCTTACCAATGCCGTGCGGCAATACGATCGAGCCACGAACCAACTGGTCCGCCTGCTTGGGATCGATTCCCAACCGCATGTGGATTTCCACCGTCTGATCAAACTTGGTGTTGCCGAATCCCTTCAGCTGGTCAATCGCCTCGGCCAAGGGGAGGGCTGTCTTGACAGCCTTCGCGGCTAAGGCGCGATATCGTTTCGATTTGTTCGGCATCAGATTACCCTTCCACGACCTCCAACCCCATACTTCGAGCCGTCCCTTCAATCATGCGCCGAGCGTTATCCAGATCGCTGGCGTTGAGGTCGGCCATCTTCTTGCGGCAGATGTCTTCAACCTGCGTTCGCGTCACGCGGCCTACCTTGTCCCGGTTGGGAACCCCGGAGCCCCTGGCGATGCCGGCAGCCTGCTTCAACAGCGCGGCGGCCGGGGGACTCTTGGTCACGAAATCAAACGATCGGTCGCTGTAAACACTCACTACGACCGGAATCGGAGTCCCGTTGTACTCCTTGGTTCGATCATTGAACTGCTGCACAAACTGGCCCAAGTTGATGCCGTACTTACCAAGCGACGTACCGACCGGAGGTGCAGGGGTCGCCGACCCGCCGGGGACCTGAAACTTCGCTTGTCCAACTAACTGCTTTGCCATGATTCTTGTGACTCAATCAATACTGCTCAGCCATCCCGACCCGCCGGCAACAACCGGCAGCCTAAACAGCTTCCACTTGCCAATGTTCTAACTCGACCGGAGTGGAGCGACCAAAGATATTGATCATGACCGTCACACGGCCATTCGCTTCATCAATCGCCTCCACATCCCCTTCAAAATTCTCGAAATATCCTTCCTTCACCCGCACTCGATCACCCGGCTTGAAGGGAATCGACGTCTTGACCGGCGAGACCCCTTCTTCCACTCCACGGGTCGACATAACGATCCGCTGCACTTCGTGTGGCTCCATCGGAGTCGGTTTGCCGGCCGAACCGGTAAAATCACCGATACCGGGCGTTTCCCTCACGAGGAACCACGTGTCATCGTTGAGCACCAGGTTGATCATGATGTAGCCGGGATAGAGCTTCTTCTTGACAATCCGCCGTTTCCCGCTCTTGTTGTATTCCGCCACATCCTCGGTCGGCACCACGATCTCACCAAAGTACTCTTCGAGTCCGGCCACTTTGACCCGACGTTCCAGAGCACGCCGAATCGACTCCTCGCGATTCACCTGCACCTTGAGGATGTACCACTTCTTGACATGGTCCTCGCCCTCTCCGGCGACCGGCTCCGCATGGTGACTGGCAGCCGCTTTGCTCCCAGCCGCTTTGCTCCCAGCCGCTTTCGGACTCTTCCCCGCCTTCGCCTCTGCTGGCGTCGTCACCGCGTCTTTCAATTCAGGCTCGGAGTCACCGGTCAGGTCGGAAGGACCTTGTTCCCCAGTTCCTTGCTCCCCAGTTCCTTGCTCCTCAGTTCCTTGCTCCTCAGTTCCTTGCTCCTCAGTTCCTTGCTCCTCAGTTCCTTGCTCCTCAGTTCCTTGCTCCTCAGTTCCGTAATCGCCAGCTTCGCGATCTCGCGGTGCTCCGTCGTCAGTCGCGCGGGAATCAGCGGCTCCCCCCCCAACCTCACCAAGTTCCTCCGTGCCATTTTCAGCGCCATTTTCAGCGCCATCTTCAGCCTGGTCCGGCACCACATCCTCCGGGCGATCGGGATCAGTCGTCATGTCTTCCACCTTTGCTCTGAGGTCCCCGTTGACCGACCTTCCGCCGCAGCCGAGACACAAGAGAATCTCCTCGACGGCAATCTGAGAGACACAACACTCCCGAGTCGATCAGGTCGGTCGCACGCCCATCAACACGAACAGGTTCCGCCAGACCAAGTCAAATCCAAACAACACCATGGCCAGCAGGAAAATGACGAAGATGACGACCATCGAGCTTCGAATCAACTCACCTCGCGAAGGCCATGATACCTTGTTCATTTCGGCTTCGACCGCAATCAGAAAGTCCGCGAACTGCGGAATATTCACGATCCGATACCCAAGCCAGACACCGACCAGCAACATCAATCCGGGCAGGATATAGCGAAGCTGGGAACCGGCTCCCATGATCATCCAGGTGCGCCAGGCCCCGAGCGCAAATGCCACCCAGATGGTCGCGCACGTCACCTGCCGCGTCACCCGGCCTTGGCTCTTCTTGTAGAGCCCCAGCTGAAACAGATTCTGCAAAAAGGATCCCGCGGACATCGTTCTTTCTTTTCCCATCGGGCAACTCACCCACCTCGTAACGACTCAAAGGGACCCCACACCGTGCTCACTTCGCCCACCCGGCAGCGTGCCGTCCCTGCCATCAGCGACAGGACACCACCATCCTTGAGTGATAGACCGTTGATGCACGACACGGCCGCTCTGATGACCAGCGGAAAAATGGCAGGGGCGGCGGGAATCGAACTCGCAACCTCTGGTTTTGGAGACCAGCGCTCTGCCAATTGAGCTACACCCCTGCAACGTTCTCACCTGCCATGACCGACACACTCAGCCAACGTGTCGGCCACAACGGCTGCGCGACCCACTGGTCGCTCACTACTTAATAATCTTCGTCACCACGCCAGACCCGACCGTGCGTCCCCCCTCGCGAATCGCGAAGCGCTCTCCGTCGTCCATGGCGATCGGCTTGTGCAACTCGACCGTGACCTTGACGTTGTCGCCGGGCATGCACATTTCGGCATCCACCAGATTCGCCGTGCCGGTCACGTCGGTCGTGCGGAAGTAGAACTGAGGACGATAGCCACTGAAGAACGGGGTGTGGCGTCCACCTTCATCCTTCGATAAGCAATACACCTCAGCCTCAAACTCCGTGTGAGGAGTGATCGAACCGGGCTTGGCCAACACTTGACCACGCTCGATCTCATCGCGCTTCACACCTCGCAACAGGCAACCGACATTGTCACCCGCCTGGCCTTGATCGAGCAGCTTGCGGAACATTTCCACGCCGGTGCAGGTCGTCTTGCGGCTATCAGGCGTCAGGCCGACGATCTCGACTTCGTCGCCCACTTTGACAATGCCTCGCTCAATACGGCCAGTCGCCACCGTTCCTCGACCTTCGATCGAGAAAACGTCTTCCACCGCCATCAAGAACGGCTTGTCCACCACACGCTCTGGCTCGGGAATGTAGCTGTCAATCGCTTCGAGCAATTCGGCGATGCACTTGGTCGCTTCAGGATCCGAAGGATTCTGATAGGCCTTGATGCTGGCACCGCGCACGATCGGCAAATCGTCGCCCGGGAAGTCGTACTTATTGAGCAACTCACGCACTTCCATCTCGACCAGATCCAACAACTCGTCGTCGTCGACCAGGTCCACCTTGTTCAAGAACACGACGATCGCGGGCACATCCACCTGGCGAGCCAGCAGCACGTGCTCTTTAGTCTGCGGCATCGGGCCGTCCGCCGCCGAAACCACCAGAATCGCGCCGTCCATCTGAGCGGCGCCGGTGATCATGTTCTTAATGAAGTCCGCATGCCCGGGGCAGTCGATGTGTGCGTAGTGCCGATTGGGCGATTCGTACTCGACGTGCGCTACGGCAATCGTCACCGTCTTGGTCGCGTCACGAACCGTACCACCCTTGGCAATGTCTGCGTACGACTTGAATTGGGCCAACCCCTTTGCCGCCTGGACCGCTAGAATAGCGCCTGTCAAAGTAGTCTTCCCATGGTCAATATGACCGATCGTACCGACGTTGACGTGCGGCTTGTCTCGTTTGAATGTATCCTTGGCCATTGATTTCCACACCTAAAGTTTACGGATGTCGCTATGCGACGAACAAACACCTAATACAACACACAGCGTATCAAAGAAACACACCTAACAGGTCACTGCAACTGCCCGAAGGAGCTGCTGATGGGATTTGAACCCATGACCTCGTCCTTACCAAGGACGCGCTCTACCGACTGAGCTACAGCAGCTGACGAAAAAGAGCGGGTGAAGGGAATCGAACCCTCGTCTTCAGCTTGGAAGGCTGTGGCTCTACCATTGAGCTACACCCGCAATGCCTTGGATTCTCCTCACGCCTGCTGCCCAACCAACTGCGGCCAGACAACCGACTATCCCACCAGCTACAACCAACCCAGCCACCCTTCCCACAAAACCAGTCCCACCAACCCAGCCACCCCTCCCCCAGCCGGGATGCAGGAACCGAACCCCAAAAACCTCTCGCCGGCCCGGCGGGGCTCACCAGCAACTCCCGCAGCAAACTCCCCGCGACACCCTCGTCGAGCAGCAGAAAATGGGGGGTGTAGGATTCGAACCTACGAAGGCATCGCCATCAGATTTACAGTCTGACCCCTTTGACCGCTCGGGAAACCCCCCGTCAAAACTACTCTCCCCTGCCGCAGGATCCTATCCCACCTACGCCCGCCAAGCCCTCGCAGAGGCATTACTGCAGATCTACTGCCGCATGAAGCCAGCGGAGGGACTTGAACCCACAACCTGTTGATTACAAATCAACTGCTCTGCCGATTGAGCTACGCTGGCCTACTGTCCCACTTGCGAAAACCAGTAAATATAACGAAGCAGCGTTCTCATGCAATACGGACGCGGAAAAAAACAAGCTCCGCAGAGCTGAGCCGGGCCGGGCGGAACCGAACCGTGGGCCACGACTGCTGCGGAAGCACTACCGCTGCGGGACAATGAAACCGTTTGAGCAACACTGCAAGGCGGGTCTGATCCGAGAATGGGTTTGGCCACCCCACCAATACAAAGTCGACACCCAGCTCCCGCCTCAGCCCTGCCATCACGCAGGCCGGGCGGTCCACGCCGCTTGCCGCCTCAACTAGCGATGACGTACCTCCCCTTTGCGAGCACGATCCCCTGTCTTGGGGCACCCATGAAATTGCCGCTGACCGCCGCCGCGTCGACCGACCCTGCGTTGATCCAGTCCTTAATCAGGTAACTCGATCCGCTCTTCCTGGGCCGCAATACGCAGCTTATTCAAAGCACGAGCCTCAATCTGCCGCACACGCTCCTTGGTGACCCCCATCTCGGTGCCAACCTCTTTGAGCGTCAGCGGCTCCTGGCTATGATCCAGTCCGAAGCGACTAATGATAATTTTCTGCTCGCGTTCGTCAAGCCGTGATAAGATACTCCCAATTTGCCGCTGGCGCAGAAACTGGGCACTTTCCTGTTCATAACGATCGGACCGATCGTCTTCCTGAGCGCTGAACATCTCCTCATGGCTCGTTCGGAACCGGTCCCGATGCTTGAATTCGTCAGGAATGGTCCGAGCGAAATTCTTCATAATGGCCCAACTGGCGTACGTACTGAACTTGTTGCCACGAGAGTAGTCGAACTTCTCGACCGCTCGAATCAGCGACATATTGCCGTCGCTGACCAGGCCGAAGAAATCGTCGGAACTGCTGACATGGCGTTTGGCGATGGAGACCACCAGCCGCAAGTTCGCCTTGACGATCTGGTTCTTCGTCCGCACCGCCTCTTCGTACAGCTCCTCGATTCGATCCATCAGACTGCTCTTGGCTCGAGCTGGATCAAGTTGATCGCGGAGCTGACTGGCTTTGTGCTTGAGGTAGTTGAACCGGCGAAACAGATACTGTTCCTGCTCCCGCGTTAACAGTGGCACCTCGTACAGCGAGGCCAAGTAATGGGGCAGCCCGGACGGTATCCGAGTCTTCCGCGGCTGTTCGCCCCCTTGCGGCATCGCCCCCAACACCTTCCGCTCCATGTTGGGCCTGTCGAACTCGCGGTTGTACATGTAATCCAGCGGCAGTTCGAAGATCTTGTTCGCCCGAATCTCGTTGACCACTCGGTAAATACTGGTCTTCGTCCGGCCAAACCGCTTGGCGAGCACTTCCACTGACGTACCGCTGCGATACTCCCGATAAATCTTGTTCTTGGCCTCCGCCGACAACGGACCCGTGTGATCGGGAAAAATCGCCGCATTGGGATGCTTTTCGTCAAACTGCTTGAGCGTATAACGAATCGTCTCCACACTGCGGTTCATATGCTTGGCGATGCGCCGGGCCACCTCGGCCGGCCCGCCTCCCGCGTGAGCGAGCCGCCGAGCACGCTCAATAATGTCGCTACGCTCCAGCTCCGTCAGCTGGCTGAACTGCCCGCCGCGCCGTACCCGCTCCGGATTGGTGGCCACGTACCGCTGCACGCTGCTGCCCAGGAAACCGACCCGCTTGCGACCATTAAACACAAACTTGCGGCTCACCAACCCCTGGCGGCGCCACCGCGAAATGGTCTTGGTCGAAACATTGAAGTTCCTGCTCAACTCCTCCACCGTGTGAACCGGTTCCCGCACTTCCTCCACATTGATATTGGCCGAGTCAGAAAGGTCTTCGATCAGTAGACGGAGGTCATGATTAGCCTCCCGACCGGAAATGAGCCCTCGCGCAGCATGCTCGGGGCGGTAGTCCGTGATCCGGAAGCACAGGTACTCGTAGGTGTAGTCCCGATCGGACTCGATCTCATGCAGCAGTCGTTCCGCTCGATCCAGCTGCTCAATCTTCTTCTCGCGCGGAGCGAATCGTACCTGCTGATCGCGCAGCTCACGCAACACTGGAACAGAATAATCGGAATGCATCGCAAACCTCTTCACGTGACGGGATGATCTCAACGGTGTTCCCTGCGACTCCCATCGCCCATCGAGACCCCATCCAAAGTGGGAAAGGCGTCCCGTCCCGGGCCGCTCCCCGACCTGCCACCCGACCGCCAGTCACCCGGCCGTGCAGCGACAGATCGCTCATCGATTACGACCGCCGATACCCCTTGGTTCTCCATGAGTAACCGCAATCGTCATGCCAGCCCCTACAATCCGCCAACCAAACTGGACATTCTCTCCAGCATCCTGCGGCAACTCTCCAGCATCCAGCGGCAAGCTGATCGATCCCGCTTCATCTTTATACCTATAAGGGTCGCTTTTTGTCTCGCAGAAGTTCGCTTCCGATCCTGGGCTGGCGCTGCAAGAACAACTCAAGTACTACTCAAATAAAGACTTGTAAAAAACACATCGATTTGAAAATTCTGCCCGTCACCCCGCTCGAAGGCCTCACTTCGGGCCCCTCGTGCGATCGCCTTCCCCGACTTCGACGTCCAATACTCCCCGCCTGCTCATCAGTCAACGCAGAGACGAAATATTCGACTCAATCCCAACAACCAGAACAGACGATCTACCGATGGGGGCTGCTGGCTGGCTGTGCCCGCACCGGGATACCAAATCAGCCTCAGGCAAGGGTTCCGAGAATCATAGTCACACCCAACCGACCGCTGACGCCCCCATCCGCCCCCGGGACGCCTTCGTGCCAGGAACCTCGACGAAAACCGCAGCTATTGAGTGCCGGCTATTGCCGTATTTCGCCCGGAACACCCGACTCTTGGACAAAACCATGCCAGCTCAGGATCACCACGCGGCTCACACTCGCGTTTTCTTAACAGTTATAGTCTTGACGCTACCCCTCTGGTGGCTAAACACCGCTTGCGCAGCTGGCACGAAGACCCCTGGACACAAGAGCACCGCTGCCAAGCCTCCCGCTGCCAAGCCTCCCGCCGGCACACCGCCCGTCGTTCAAGTGGATCTGACACCTCGCATCTCCGCTGGCGACCTGCAGCAAGTCAAGCTGCTGTTCGAACTTGACGGGCAACTGACGCTGCGGTCCGAATCTTCGGGCCCGGTCAACGCTCCGGTAAAGGTCAAAGCTCAAATCGTGTATGACGAAAAGACGCTGCAGGAACCGACCGATCCGAAGTCCCAGTGGGCGCCGGCCACGGTACGACACTACGAAACAGCTCGAGCCACCATCACCTTTCCGGAAGGCGCGGTCCAGCCCAGCCTGCGTGAGGATCGCCGGATCGTCGCCGTGTCGGCGGCTCAACCCAACGATGTACTCATCTACTCCCCGTTAGGACCACTTAGCCGCGACGAACTGGATTTGATTGACGTTCCGGCCAATAGTGCGATGGTTGACGGACTGCTCCCGGCTCGCAAGGTTGCTGTCGGCGAGAAGTGGAAGCTGTCGTCCAACCTGCTCCCCGCGTTGCTGAATCTGGACCGGGTCACAAGCCACAACGTTCACTGCACCCTCGACCGAGTCGACCGAAACCTGGCCATGCTCCAGGCCGTGGGCACTGTCACCGGTGCCACGGGCGGCGTTTCAACCGACTTGACAATTGCCGCGAAATGGTCGTTTGACTTGACGCGCCGCAGGATCAGCTGGTTCGCCATGTCGATCAAGGAGAAGCGTGCCTTGGGGCACGCTCATCCCGGCCTCGTAGCGACGGTTCGCATCCAAATGTCAACGGCCAACCGCTCGGCGGTGCCGGCATTACATGCGGAGGTGCTGGCCGACCTGAATCTCGATCCCGACGCCGGCTCACGACTCCTGGAATTCCAGTCGCCCCATGGCGGCTTCGCACTTCTGCTGGACCGAAACTGGCATGTCATGGTCGAACGCCAGGACGTCAGCGTGCTGCGACTTGTGGACCGAGGCGACCTGGTCGCCCAGTGCAATATCTCGGCACTGCCGCCAATCGACGCCGGAGAGCAATTTACGATCCTCGATTTTCAGGAAGACGTGCGACGCGCTCTGGAGTCGAATTCCGTTGAATTCGCGGCTGCCTCTGAATCCCTGACCGACAGCGGGCTGCATGTGATGCGAGTGGTCGCTACCGGACGCGTGTCGGAGCTGCCTATCGAGTGGGTCTACTACCACATCGCCGACCAACAGGGTCGACGTGCTTCGTGTGTGTTCACCTACGAGTCTGAGCTGTCGGATCGCTTCGCGGCCAGTGATCAGGCCATCGTGAGCTCATTCCATTTCACCGACTCGATGCCCGACGAGAGTGCCCCAGATAACGACAAGACCCCAAGCAAGTAGGCCGCCCGTACCTTCTGCCGATGGGATCCGGCAGCCCGGGCCATCTTCGGCGGTACCTTGTGCCAGCCAGCCCGCTGGGGAGCGGCCTGGGCTTGAGTGTCTCGATTTTCCTGTCTCGATTTTGCTGCGGCGCTCGGGCAGGGTCATCCCGTAATCGACCGTTTTGGTACGGTTACTCCGGTTACGTTGGGGTTTTCGGCCCGGTTTTACCTGGCGGCGGGCAGGCGGATGCTTGATTCTGGGAAAACTGGGCAACTATACTAAAGATCCGGCCCATCTTGAACTGGTCAGCTCGGGCACCATCCTCCCTCGAACAAAGAGTCGGGATAACTTCATGGTCTGGCGATTGATTTCATTTGCTCTTGTGCTGGTGACATCGGCGTCCACGGTGGGAGCGGTTTCCGCTCAGTCGCGATCCTATGCGCCAGGTGTGCTGACGGTGATTCCGCCGGAACCGCAGTACGAGGAGACGTATTCGGGGCCTCTGGAACTGGTGGAGATTGCCAAGGGCCAGCCGGAGCTGGACTGGGCTCCCAATTATGCCGCCAAGAGCCGGACGGTATTTGAAATGTCCCGACTGGTGGTTCTCCGCCGCGAGGTCTGGAACCTGGAGTTCGCCTTCAAGCCGCTGCGCGTGATCTACGTCGATGTGCCGCAGGAAAGTGGCAAGATGCAGCGCAAGCTGATTTGGTACTTGGTGTACCGAGTGCGGTATCTGGGAGGCGACATGGCTCCCGAGCCCACGAAAGACGCTTGGGGACGGGAGACATTCACAGGCAGTCCGGTGTCTCGGGAAGGACGCTACTTCTTCCCGCAATTCCTGCTGGAGAGCCACGACTTCTCGAAATCCTACCAGGACCGGATCATCCCGGCGGCGAGACAGGCGATTCAGGATCGCGAGGTGCGCGGGGAGGAGCTGCTCAACAGTGTTGAAATCAGCCAGTCGCCGATTCCGTTGAGTACGAATGACGACCCGCACGAGGTATGGGGGGTGGCCACTTGGGAGGACATTGATCCGCGGATCGACTTCTTTTCGGTTTTCGTGAAGGGGTTGACCAACGCGTACAAGCCGGTGGATGTACCCGATGTGTACAAGCCGGGCGAACCGCCGGGTACGGGCCGCGAACTGCTGGCCAAAACACTCCAACTCAACTTCTGGCGTCCGGGAGACACGATTGATGAGGCGGAGGACCAGATCTTCTTTGGAGTCCCCTATTCGACCGATCCCGCTCGACAATTTGAGATTATCAGCAGTTTTGGGCTCAAGGAACGACTTGATTACCTGTGGGTTTATCGCTAAAAGTAAGGGTTTCCCTCAGACGCTTTTGGATTCAAATGACGAGGAACCCCAGTCATGGCCCATAAGAAAGGTCAGGGGTCGAGCCGTAACGGGCGAGACTCCAACGCCCAACGACGTGGAGTGAAGCGATTCGGCGGCCAGCAAGTGCAAGCCGGCAACATTCTGGTTCGTCAGGTTGGCAATCGGTTTCATCCCGGCGCAAACGTAGGACAGGGCAAGGACTTCACCCTCTTTGCGTTGACTGCCGGAGTGGTGATGTTTGATCGACGGGGCCGTCGGATCAACGTCGTTGCGAACTGACGATTGAGGTTGTCTCCCGCGCGCACGCTCGCGCCGCGTGACGACTCCAACTCCCGACACAAGAGTGCCGCAAGGCAACACGCATCAAGGGACGTCCGTTGAAGGGCGATCCCTTTTTTGCATGGGTCAGGTCGACGGGCGATCATTTGCTTCACGGATCGGCGTACCCGGCCAACCGACCGCGTCTGCGCTGTCACCTGCTAGCGCGGGGGCAGATGCCGCCACTGGCAGCGGGGAACATCGATCAGAGCGGTTAGGAAGAGGGGCCGAGTGGATTGCGGCTCGGCGAGTTCCCTGCTGAGATAGCGAGATTGAAGTGTCACAACGGTGGCAGAGCCGCCAGCCGACGGGAAGGCTGGCAGCATCTGGCCCGCCGAGTGTTGGTGGCTCATCCAGACAGCACGCGCGTGGCGCGACCGCCTGAGACTGGACTCCTTAAGGTCCCAAAGCGCGACATCCCGGGTTTTTCTGAGCCGGGGCGCAGCGGATCCGGGAAGTTCGGCATCTCCGTCAGGGGAAAGTGACTGGTTCACGATGTTTGTTGATCGCGTGCAGATTGAAGTGATCGCCGGGCGAGGCGGCAACGGCTGCCTCAGCTTTCGGCGCGAGCGTTACGTTCCCCGGGGCGGCCCGGATGGTGGCGACGGTGGCCATGGTGGCAGCGTCATCATTGTGGCACAGGAAGGCGTCGATAGTCTGTCGGCGTTGGCCCATCGGCGGGTGTGGCATGCCGAAAACGGCCGCCATGGGAGCGGAGCCAACCGCCACGGCCGCGCCGGCAGGGATCTGACCGTTCAGGTCCCCATCGGCACTATGGTGCTGGATGCGGAGCAGCAGTTCGTGCTCAAAGACTTGGTGCAGCCAGGTGAGCAGTTTGTGGCCGCGCGGGGCGGAAAAGGGGGGAAAGGAAACACGCATTTCAAGTCGTCGACCAATCAGGCACCGCGCGAACATACCCCAGGTGAAGACGGCGAACAGCGGCTGTTGATGATGGAGTTGAAAGTGATTGCCGATGTCGGCCTGATTGGGAAGCCGAATGCCGGCAAGAGCACACTGTTGAGTCGATTGTCCCGCGCTCGGCCTGAGATCGCCGACTACCCGTTCACTACCAAAGTTCCTCATCTGGGTCGAGTTCGGATCGATTTTGACCGGACCTTTGTCCTGGCCGACATCCCTGGCCTGATCGAAGGTGCTCACGCCGGGTGCGGGCTGGGTCACGAGTTTTTGCGGCACGTCGAGCGGGCAGGGCTGCTGGTGCACCTGGTGGAGCCGATGCCGATGGACGGCAGTGATCCGGTGGCCAACTATCGGGCCATTCGGGCCGAGCTGACGCTGCACAAGCAGTCGTTGGGTGAGCGGCCTGAGATCGCGGCGGTCACCAAGGCCGAGTTGCCTGGGGCGGAGGAGATCCGCCAGCAGTTGAGTGACGAGATCGGGCGGGAGGTTCTTCTGATCTCGGCGGTGACCGGCCAGGGGCTCAACCAGCTCATTCAAGTGATTGCAGCACGACTCCAGGAGATGGCGGAGTCGTCGGAAAAGGGCACGAGCGGGGCGTGCTCGCCTCATCTGGAGCCGGAAGACCGATGACTCCCCAGACGTGCTGTCATGTGATCGCCGCCGACGTGGGCAACAGTGCCGTCAAGCTCGGACGATTCCGGGTCATCACGGATGATGAGCAATCGGGCACGAAGATCGACCTGCCACTGGACGGCGTCTATCCGACCGTAGTCAGCGGCCAGGACATTCGCATGTTGGACACGCGGGCGATGCCACCGAAGCGTCTGGAAGCCTTGCTGGTCCAGCTGCCTGCCACGGCGCAGCGCTGGTATGCCGTGAGCGTTCATCGCCAGTTGGAATTGCAGTTCTCGACATGGTTACGCACACAGCGCCCACAGGACGAGTACATTCTGCTGCGAGCCTCGTCGTTTCCGATCGAGATTGACGTTCGAGCGCCGGAGCGTGTGGGGACGGATCGATTGGCAGCGGCAGTGGCGGCCAACGATCTGCGTTCCCCGCAGCGTGCGGCCATCGTTGTGGATGCCGGGACCGCCATCACGGTCGATGTGGTCACCCGTGATGGCGTCTTTCGCGGCGGAGCCATCTTGCCGGGGATCCAGACTGCGGCCGCCGCCCTGGCTCAGGCCACCGATGCCTTGCCGCTGGTCGAGCACTCGGATCTGTCCGCCACACCGGCGCCGATCGGCAAATCAACTCACGAGGCGATTCGCAGCGGCATCCTGTGGGGTAGCGTCGGGGCAGTGCGTGAACTGATTGCCCAGATGAGCGCGACCCTCCCTGACCCACCGGAAGTCTACTGCACCGGCGGTGATGGCATCCACCTGGCTCGCTTGATCGGCCGCGAAATCAAATTCGATCCGAACCTCGTTCTGCGTGGAATCGCCCTCACAGGCTACGGACTTCTGTCGCAGACACACAGGACCAGCGGACATCGCGGCGAGGACTGAGAATCATGGCAGTTGACAAGCCCCCGATCGCTGCCGACGATACCGTGAGCGGCCCCCAGGCAGACGATTGTCGTGTGGCTGTCTTGACTCCGCCCGGACGCGGTGCCGTGGCCAGCATCGTGGTGGAGGGCCGCCAGGCAAGACGACAGGTCGCTCGACAGTTCACTCCCGCCATCAACCGATCCCTGGAATCGATCCCCAGCGGGCGCCTCCTTCTGGGACGTTGGCAGTTGCCCTTGGGCTTGAGCGGTTCCACTCCTGGCGAAGAGGTGGTGGTTGTCTGCCGGGATCCGGCCAGCGTCGAAATTCATTGCCATGGGGGCACAGCGGCCGCAGCGGCCATCGTCAGTTCGTTAGTGGCCCAGGGAGTGCGGGCGAGCACAGCGTCTCATTGGCTCGTGTCACAGCAGCAGGATCGTCTGGTGGCAGACGCTCACCTCGCGCTGGCCCATGCCAGAACAACCCGCGTGGCGGCGATTCTGTTGGACCAATATCGCGGAGCACTCTCGCAAGCCGTCACCCGGATTCGGCAACTGTTGGCCGACGGAGCCGACCAGCTCGCAGCCAACCAGCTGTACGACCTGTTGAGATGGGCAGCTTTGGGAATGCACCTGATTCAGCCCTGGCAGGTCGTGCTGATCGGACCGACCAATGCTGGCAAAAGCAGCCTGATCAACGCACTGCTAGGCTATCGGCGGGCAATCGTTTTCCACGAAGCTGGCACGACGCGCGACGTATTGACCGATGTGACCGCGATCGATGGCTGGCCGATCGAGTTGGCCGACACGGCAGGTTGGCGAATCACCGACAGTGACCTTGAGTCTGAGGGGATGCGGCGTGCGCAACAGCGTGCGCTCGGCGCCGATCTCCTGCTGATCGTTACCGATGTGACGCGTCCCTGGGGACCGGACGAACTCCGTCAGGTGACGGAACACGGCTGCGGCGACGGAGCGAGGACCTGCCTGCTGGTGCACAACAAGGCGGACCTGCGCGAGGCGATACCTGACGATCGACCAGCAGGGATTCTGACTAGTGCCATCGATGGGACCGGCATCGACCACGTCCTGCACTCGATGGTGCAGCGGCTTGTCCCGCAAGTGCCCTCACCCGGCACCGCGGTCCCCTTTCTCGCTCGCCACAGGCAGGCCCTGTCCGCGGCGTTGGCCGCTGCGCGGGCCAGAGATTGCCAGGGAGCACAACAGCACCTTCATCGACTCCAGGCTCCGGACACGACCGAACCGACCGTGTGAGGTCACCGGAAGTCGCTTATTCTGTCCGTTCAGCCGACTACGGTCGCAGCCGAGCGCCGGCGGCCGGTACCTCATCAAGGAACAGGTGGATGTCCAGCGGTTCGTTTGAAGATCTCAGCGGTGTGTACGAAGCGATTGTCGACTGGCCCAAGAGGCTCTCTCGCGAAGCGCCTTTCTACCGCTCTCTGTTTACCTCTCACCAAGTACAGACCATCCTGGATGTCGCCTGCGGCTCGGGTCATCATGCTGCCATGTTCCAGCGATGGGGCCTGACCGTGACGGGTTCCGACGTCAGCTCAGCGATGATTCAGACCGCACGGCAGGTGCACGGAGAACCCGCTGGCCTGCGCTGGCAGGTTCGCTCGTTTGCCGAGCCGTATCCGGACGAGGCGGTGGATGCTGCCATCTGCATCGGGAACTCGCTCGCTCTCGCCTCCGACTTCGCCACGGCGCAAACCGCCACACGTCGGCTGCTACAGGCCGTGCATCCAGGTGGACTGGTTGTCGTGCAACTGGCCAATCTGTGGGCGTTGCCCGATGGCCCTGGCAAGTGGCAGAAATGCCAGCGTGTGCGACACGACGGCCAAGAGGCGATCGCAATCAAAGGAATTCAACGCTGCGGCTCGCGAGGATTTGTCAACTTCCTCGTCGCATCGCCGTCAGAACCGGAGCGATGGACGAGCCAGGCGATACCCCTGCTGGGGATTACTGCGCAACAGCTGACCTGCTGGCTCCAGGATGAGGGAGCACGGTCCGTCGAACGGTGGGGAAGTTATGAGCGAACGCACTATGATCCGCCGACGAGTACCGACCTGTTGGTTGTGGCACAGCGCAGGTGAGGATCGAGTGACGAAGACACTTCGACCGGCTATCCTGCAGCGTATCTTGCTTGTGCACTGTGCTTCTTCTACATTCGGGATTGTCGGGCAGCTGCAGCGCATCCCCGCTCCGCGGTTGGGATGGAAGAGCTCGGCAGGTCATTGCCCCCTCACCTTGATTTGCTTATTGGCGGAGATCATCCATCATGTCACAGCACCTCACACGTCGGCGATTCATGTATCAGGCAGGTGGCGCGCTTGCTCTGCTGGGAACGGTCCGCGCGGTGAACGCTCAGACCGATTCAGTTCCGCCCGTCAGAAAGGTCCTGGTGGCCGCCCATCCCTGGGTCTACGCGGCGACGCTCCCCCAGACCGACATCACTCCGAAGTTGGACGAGATCTTCGCCGACATGAAATACGCCGGCATGGATGCCATCGAGCTGATGCATACCGCATTGTATCCGGACGATGCCGTGGAGCGGATCGGTGCTCTCGCCGACAAGCACGATCTGCCCGTGCTGGGAACGTCCTATGGCGCAGCAATGTGGGATCCGCAGCAACAGAGCAAGGTGCTGGACGATGCCGAGCGTGTGATCACGCGATTGGCCAAGCTGGGCGGCCGCACCTTCGGCACTTCGGTCGGCGACGCGGGTGGCCGCAAGACGCCGGAACAGCTGGATGTTCAGGCCGACACGCTCCGCTCGATCATGAAAGTATGCGACGCCCATCAGGTGGTCTTGAATCTGCACAATCACACCTATGAAGTGCGTGACGGACTGCACGACCTGCAGGGGACGCTGCAGAGAGTTCCCGAGATCAAACTGGGCCCGGATCTCGACTGGCTTGTTCAAGCCGGAATCAATCCGGTGGAATTCCTCACACAGTTTGGCGACCGAATTGTCTTTCTCCACCTGCGGGACCAGAGAGCCGACAAGACCTGGGTCGAAGCGATGGGAGAGGGCGACATGGACTACGATGCGATCCGTCAGGCGTTGCAGCAGATCCGCTTCGCCGGTGATGCCGTCATTGAACTGGCCCATCCGCGTGATCTGGTGCTCACACGCCCGCTGCGGGAGAGCCTGAAAATCAGTCGGCAGTTCGTCCGCGACAAATTGGGCTATTGACTCGATAAGCGTGCACGATTCGGCAACACCTGCCGGCACTGGTGAAGTCCCCAGTGACCGGTGGAACAGCGAATTTCCCGTGCCGAACCAACCTGCCCTGCGATCTCGACTCCCATCGACGACGGCGCGGTCGGAGGTGGGCGTGTGGGGACCGGCTGAACGGGAGCGTTCTGCCCGCCTCCCTTCCGGTTCCACTTCGGGCAAGGCACTCCACAGCACCCAGGACTCCCAAATTATCGTCTGAGAATTCATCTGGACGGTTGTGGGGGAAGATCGCTATGATGCCCTGCCTTTGTCTGCTGGGGCGTCAGCGCACAGGCACGAGGCCGGTGCGGCACAAGTGTTCAGGAGGAGCACGACATGGAACTGAATCGTTCCACTCTTCGCGTTCGACAGGCCTGTTGCGGTGGTACGGAGCGGATACCGACTTCGGCGGACGGTGCCAGAAATGGGAGCCGAAACCTGGTGGGCGTTTCGCTGCTCGCCTTGTGCCTGCTGATCACGGCAGGTGTCTGGGGCCAGGAGAGCCGTTCGGTCAGCGACGCTCCGGAGGAGCCGCAAGCGCTGCCTGCGCCGCCGATTCTGCTTCCGGTGGAGGAAGCTTCAGCCACGACTCGGCTGGTGGAAGCGGAGGTACCCCCACCGCGTCAGGAGGAGCGCATGTCGAGCAACGTGGCACCGGCATCGGCTCCCCCCATCCGTCTTGCTCCCGAGCCACTGCTGCTCAAGCCGGAGAAAGCCAAGCAGATTACCAGCGCCGTGGAGGGAATTCGTCCAGCCAGTTTCAAGGAACTGACTCCCGGTGAATCGACGCGTCAGGATGTGCTGGCCAAACTCGGGGATCCGCGTGAGACGACTTCCAGCGAAGCGCAGGAAGTACTTGGCTTCGCACTTGGACCATTCCCCTCGGTACAGGTCACCCTGGTCGACCATGTCGTGACATCGATCGTCATTCACCTGGCGGCACCAACGAAGCGGGAGGAGGTTGTTAAGGAGTTGAAACTCGAAGGGTTCCTCCCGGTCACCATCCAGGACAATGCCGGTCATGCAGTGGGAGAGGTCTATCCGGAGCGGGCATTGATGTTCGCCTATGCGGAATCAACCAGCGCGCAGGGAGATCCGACGGTGGGCCAGGTCGTCTTGGAACGTATCTCGGTCGAACCGTTCTTGTTGCGAGTCGAGCAGAGGTCTGAGGAGCAGATGGCCAAGCGTCTGGTCGATCTGCGCACTGTCCAGCAGCTGTTGCCCGACGACGCGGAGGCGTTCGCACTGGCCGCTCGTCTGGACAACATCTGTGGCCGACTCGACTCAGCTCTGGAAGCAGCCAGCAGAGCGGTGGAGTTGGATCCGGCGGCGGCCGAGTATCGCATTGTGCTCTCCGACATTCGTCGTCAACGAGGAGAGCGGTCGGAAGCCGTCGAAGCGTTGCAGAATGCTCTGCAGGACAGCCAACTCGCGAAGCTCGACGAGGCTGAAGCGCGCACGATCTATGGTCGGATCCTCGCCACCACACCAACCTTCGACTACAAGCAGGGGATGCAAGAGACGGTCGCGGCCATCAAGCTCGCGGCGGCCCAGATCAACAGTGACAAGCGGGAGATTCGCACACGGGCGAGGCAACTGCTGATCCGTGCGGAGCTGTCGCTTGCCGAGATCCTGGCGTACGGGCCGTGGAAACAGAAACACGAAGTGGTGCCGCAGTGGCTAGCCAGCGCTGAGAAAGCGGCCAACGAGTCGATTGAAAAGGACGGAGCGTCCAGTGCCGTGTTGCTGAGCGTCTACCGCACGTCGCTCCACTGTCTGCTGGTTCTGGAAGGGCAGGGGGCTCCTGACACAATTGCCGACGCGGCGATCCAACTCGGCCGGGAGTTGATTGCGCAATCGGAAGATGAAGATTTTCAGGCGTTGGTCGAGTGGCGTCTGGGGGTGACGCTGTGGCACGCCGCCCAGATCCTGCACGATCAAGGTCAGCCTGACAACGCGCTGCAACTGGCGAACAATGCCGATGTCCTGCTGACGGATGCCGACAAGGTCCACGCTGGCAGTCGGGAAACATCCCACCACTTGGCGCAGCTCCACTTCCTGATGGGCTCGATTTATGCGATTCACAAGCGCGACCATGACACGGCGACCAGTTGGTACGACAAGGCGGTGGGACAGCTGAGTGAAGCATCACCAGACAGCCTCCTGGATGAACGGGGCCTGCTGGGCGAGCGAATGGTCAGTATCGGCATCTCGCTGTGGGAAACCGACCGAAAGAATCAGGCCATTTCGGTGACGAAGGAAGGGGCCGACCTGATTGCCGCAGCCATCCAGGACGGTACATTTAAGAAGGTGGCCCTGGCCGTCCCGTACCAGAATCTGGCTGAGATGTATCGCCAGCTGGGCAACCAGAAACAGGCCGATTTGATGGCCAAGAAGGCAGCAGAGTACGAGACACCGGCACCGGACGCGAAAAAACGCCGCTAGTGCAGACGGGAAACGTACATCTTGTTGTGGAAACTGTTGGCCTTGTTCGTGCTCGTCCCTCTGGCCGAGCTCATATTGCTGCTGCTGTTGGCTCAACGGACCAGCTTCCTGACAACGATGCTGGTGGTGTTGGGTACCGGCGTGGCTGGCACCCTGCTGGCCCGTTCGCAGGGCTGGAAAACGCTGCAGATCATTCACAGCGAACTGGCTCAGGGGCGGATTCCCACCGACTCCCTGCTCGATGCAGCGCTCATCCTGTGTGCCGGAGTCCTGCTGCTGACGCCCGGACTGATGACCGATGCGTTGGGCTTATCCCTGCTGGTCCCCACCTGCCGCCGCAAGTACCGCCACTGGTTGCGCCAATGGTTCGGCCGCCATTTCCGCCTGCCATCCGATGCCTTCTCTTCCTCGCATCAGCGGTCGGAAATCGTCGACTCGTATGTGGTCGACTCTCATCCGGACGATCCTCAGGAGGGACGAGAAACCAGGCAGTAGCGGCAGGGCCACGTGGCGACACCTCGCTATCGCTGCTCCCCGCCCCCGGTTCCGGCAGGCCCCCTTTTTCCGCTGCCCCACGCCTCCTGCTTGTGCGCAGGAGCGGCATCGGGCCAGACGAATCGCCCTTGCGATACTTCACGGTTTGAGGTATTCACTCGGCCCGCCTGATCGCATTTCCCGGCACGGTTTCCTGGGCAAACACGTGGGGAACCGGTTGGGCTGAGCATCGTTCGGAGCACCCAGTCGCCAGATTCGCTCAAGTGCCGAGCCGTACTGACCGATCTATACCTCAAAGTTCAAGGCATCACAGAAAGGAGAGCCCATGCGGCGTAAACGGACCAACCCCGATTTCCTCAATGGAGTGCCGGAGCTGCTGATCCTCAAACTGCTGGCGCGGCGTCCCATGCACGGTTACGACCTGGTACAGGCCATCGTCAGTGCGACCGGCGGAACACTGGAGTTTGGGGAAGGCTGCATTTATCCGCTCCTGCATCGATTGCAGCTCGACGGCGCTCTCACGAGCGAGCGTGAGAACGTGGCGGGTCGCAGTCGCGTCGTGTACCGCGTTTCCTCTGCTGGACGACAACGGCTGCAGGACTCAGCCAGTCGCTGGCAGGCGATTGTCGACGCCGTGCAACTGGTGCTGCAGGGAGGGATGCATGGACACGCAACGCTGGCTTGATGAAATGGAGTGTCAACTCAGGATCTCGGGCGTTTCCGCGACCTATCAAACTCGCCTGCTCGAAGAGCTGAGAGACCATATCGAAGATCTCTCTTGCGAAGAAAGGATGCACGCAATGAGCGCCGAAGCGGTAAAGAGCCAATACTTGGACACGCGTCTCGGACCCCCTCAGGAGATCGCCGAGGCGGCGAAGGCGAGTATCCGCCAAACGCAGTTCGCACTGCGTCACCCGATCGTGACGTTCGTCGTACTGCCCATTCCGGTACTGGTCCTGATGTGGGTTGCCTATGCCCTGCTGTTGATCGTATCGCTCAATCTGTTCCAGTCGTACAAGGACGTTGGCTGGGTGGTGACGGCCGCCAGCGGCTTGATTCATGGATTGGCCTATGTGCCTGCGGTGGCGCTCACGCTGCTGATCGCCTGGATCGCCAGCCGCAGTCGAGCGCGTTGGGGCTGGTGGATCGCGGCGTCGGTCATCGTGGCGTGCGTTTCGGGACTCATGATCGTGACTTTCGCCATGCCGACCACGCCTGGCACCGGCCGGCTGGCCATCGGGTTGGGCTTTCCTCCCGATCTGTCACGCTGGCCGCAGATTGCGATCCCGCTCGTGGCGGCGATCGGATCATTCGCCCTGATCCGCCGCCGCAGGCAACGGGCTGCCAGCACGCCCTCGGTGGCATGAGCACGACTCCGGCACGTGCGGGTATCATGCCGTGCCAGATCGCATCACTCACAACCTGCGGTCTGCGCGACCGCAGGGAGGATCGCAGGTTGTCAACCACCGTGACGATCGCTAACGATTCCGCCGCGTGCCGCCGCCAGCGCGGAATCGTGCGAGGTCCTTCAGGGACTTCGCAGGTCGTCTTTCTTGGCCTCCTCGGATGGTTGGGGCTCCTTGCTCTTTTCGTCTACTTTCTCACCGGCATCTTCCTTCTTTTCCTCGTCGGATGGTTGAGGCTCCTTGCCTTTGCCGTCTTCTTTCTCACCAGCATCATCCTTCTTGCCACGAGCGAGGCGGGAGAGTCTTCCGGACTCTTCATGCCCACTGAGAGGTTTGGTTGTGGTAATGGTCATCTGCGTGCCTTCGGCCTGGCCGGGGCGCGCGGGATAGAAGCGTGCGGTGATCTCGGCGGTGTCTTCGGGACGGACCCACGAGACATCGTGGAGTTCGACTGAGATCTCGGCTTTCTCGGCGAGTTCACCGCGAACGGGAAATCGACCCGCGGCAACGCGCAGCTTGCCGTCTTTGGCTTCCGACAACTGCCCAATGATCAAGCACGGCATTTCGACCGGTTCGCTGCCGGCACGCTTCTTTTTGGTATCGGGTTTGCCGCCAAACAGGTCGTTGCGCTGATCCACTTGGTTCTCGGGGAAGATTCCCACGCCGATGTTCGGGTTCACCGTGATCACCGTCAATTCGCTGATCGGTTCCTTGAGCGTGATTTCCCGTTTGCGTTTTTCCATGGAGACCATCGCGTTGAAGCGTACAACCATGCCGGGACGCAGCCAATCGGGAGTGGCGGTGGCCTGAAATACGATGTTGTCGTACTCCGTGGGAACCGACACGAGCCATTCCTTGCCGTCCGTGGCCACGACCTGCAAGACGCGTGGCGCCACGGTCTTGACCGTGGCGGTGGTATGGAGCGTTTCAAGTTGCGGCCGCTGGCCTCGCCCCTGGCCGAGAAGGGCCGAGGGGGCCAGCAGGACGATGAGCCCCAGCATAACCGTACCGTGTGAAATGCGCATTGTCTCCGGCTCCGCAGACGAGGACCACCGACACCAATCGCCCGGTACCACGGTCGAGCCTTCCTTCCCCCGAACGCCCGGAGGCCGCCGATGGCGACTCGGCGGCACCAGGGATCGCCTGCCCATGGCAGAACGGGATCGAACGAGCCCGACGGTTCACGAGCGCCCCACTGCTGTCAGCATAGCGGCGGCCGCCGCCAAACGCCATCATCGGCGTTTGTTTCCCAGCTGGTTTCGCCTCGAGGCATCACGCTTGACGGGGTGAGTCATCGGGGTGAGCCCCGCCACGGTTTGCGCGTGTCAGGTTGTCACCTGGCCGGCGGACCGTAACAATGCGATGGTCTCCAGGACCACCTCTCCTCACTTTTTTGCAGCGAGCCGTTGAAATGGCCGGTAAGCCACAGCGCATGACAGTTCCCCGATTCACCTCTCTTAAAGCGGCAGGGCGGAAGATCAGTATGCTGACCGCTTATGACTTTCCGTTCGCCACCATGGCCGACCAGGCGGGTGTCGACGCGGTGCTGGTCGGTGACAGCCTCTCGATGGTGGTCCAAGGCCATGAGAACACCTTGCACGTGACGCTGGATCAGATCATCTATCACACGGAGATCGTGGGACGGGCGGTGCAGCGCGCCCTGGTGGTGGCCGATATGCCGTTTCCTACGTTTCATCTGTCACGCAGCAGCGCAATCGCCAATGCGGCTCGACTTCTGCAGGAGACTCGGTGTCAGGCCGTCAAACTGGAAGGTGGCACGGAGCAGGCCGAGACGATTGCCGCGTTGGTGGGGGCTGGCATTCCCGTGATGGGGCACGTCGGTCTGCGGCCGCAGACTGTCCATCAAATGGGTGGATACAAAATGCAGCGTGACGCCGACCGCCTGCTGGCCGACGCCCGAGCGGCGGAGGACGCCGGGGCATTCGCCCTGGTCCTGGAGTGCATTCCAGCCACGATCGCCGCCCAGATCACCGCGGCACTGAAGATCCCCACCATTGGCATCGGCGCAGGCAATCAGTGCGACGGACAAGTGCTGGTCATCTACGACCTGCTCGGCATGACCACCGGATATGTGCCTCGTTTCGTCCGCAAGTATGCCGACGTGGCAGGAATGGTGAAGATCGCCGTGCAACAGTTCTGCCAGGATGTCGCCGACGGTTCATTTCCCGGTGGCGACGAAACACTGTCCTGAATCGCCGCACTCGATTCGGCGACACCTACGTGGAATGACGAATGACGAACGACGAATGAATCAATGACCCATGAAAGCGGCGCGGAATGCTGGTCACTGATTTGATCACGCCCGAGTGATTCACCATGAACCGACTGTCTCAGGAATCGAGTCCGTACTTGCTGCAGCACCAGCATAATCCAGTCGATTGGTATCCGTGGGGTGAGGAAGCGATATCCCGTGCGCGTGCCGAGGACCGGCCGATCTTTCTGTCGATCGGCTACTCGGCCTGCCACTGGTGCCACGTGATGGAGCATGAGAGTTTTGAAAATGCAGAAATCGCCTCGCTGCTGAACCAGCAATTCGTCTGCATCAAAGTGGATCGGGAAGAACGGCCCGACCTGGATCAGATCTACATGCAGGCGGTCCAGCTGATCACCGGCCGTGGTGGCTGGCCGCTGAGTGTCTTCCTGACTCCCGAATTGCAGCCATTCTACGGAGGCACTTATTGGCCACCGGCTCCACGCATGGGCATGCCGGGTTTCGATGAAGTGCTCCGGGCGGTGGCGGACGCCTGGGCCAACCGGCGTGAACAAGCCGTCCAACAGGCGGTGCAGTTAACGGCGGCAGTCTCCGATCGGCGGTTGGTTGGAGCGGAAGAGAGTCAACGGTCACCGCACTGGCTGCCGTCGGCCGAGCTGTTTGCCAGGTTTAGGGCACGGCTGGCCAGTGCGTTCGACTCGGTGCACGGTGGTTTCGGCGGGGCACCGAAGTTCCCCCGTCCGCTGGAACTGCAGATGCTGTTGCGCACCTGGCATCGCGACCGGGACCCTCAATCGCTGCAGATGGTCACCGTGACGCTCGACCAAATGGCAGCCGGAGGCATGTACGATCATCTGGGAGGCGGTTTTGCCCGCTACTCGGTCGACGCGCAGTGGCTGGTCCCTCATTTCGAGAAGATGCTCTATGACAACGCCCTCCTGGCGGACGCCTATCTCGACGGATATCTGGCCACCGGACAGTTGCGTTATCGGCAGGTGGCAACCGAGACGCTGGACTACGTACTGCGCGACATGACGGATCCGGCAGGTGGTTTTCACAGTACGGAGGATGCGGACAGCGAGGGAGAAGAGGGCAAGTTCTATGTCTGGAGTGTCGCGGAGGTGATGGAGGCGTTGGGGCGACTGGCCGGGGGGCGATTCTGTCATGTCTATGGAGTCACGCCGGAGGGGAATTTCGAAGGCCAGAACATCCTGCATCTGCGGTCCAGCATCGCCGAGACGGCGGCGGATTGGAATCTCGATCCCGACGAACTGAGGGCAGACCTGGCGGCGTCCCGCGCAACACTGCTCCGCGTGCGCACTGCTCGCGTGCGTCCGGGCAAAGACGATAAGATCCTGGTCAGCTGGAATGGCATGATGATCCACTCCCTGGCCGGCGCCGCCGGCGCGCTGCAGCGGAGCGACTACCTGGCGGCGGCTCAACGCGCCGCGACATTCGTGCTGACGCAACTGCGGGGGGACGACGGGCGACTCTGGCACTGCTGGCGCCACGGTCAAGCCAAGCTGCCGGCCTATCTGGACGACTACGCTCAGCTGATCAACGCTCTGGTGACTCTCTACGAGACCGATTTCGATGAGAAGTGGCTGGATGAAGCGATGGCGTTGAGCGGCATCGTGACTGCCCAATTCTCGGATCCGCAGCAGGGAGGATTCTTCTTCACGGCCGATGATCATGAAAAACTGCCGGCGCGGATGAAGGACTGGATCGATGCCAGTGTGCCCAGCAGCAACGCGATGGCCGCCACCGCGCTGATTCGTCTGGGCAAACTCACCGGTCACAGCGAACTGCTCGAAGCGGCACGCCACACGCTGCAAGCGGCCGAAGCGTACCTGCAAGAGATCCCCGAGGCACTCAGCCAGATGCTGATCGCCGCCGACCTGCTGCGCGGACCAACGCCTGAAATCGCCCTGGTCAGCCCTACCTACGACGCCACGAGCCAACAACTCCTGTCGGCCCTGCGCGGGAACTACGTTCCGCGGCGAGTCCTGGCGTTTCGCGCAGCGGACACAACCACCGGCCGGTCGCCCTCTCTCGATCCGATCTTCGCTGGCAAAACCCCGCAGCAACAACAGCCAACCGTCTACCTGTGCGAGGGATTTGCCTGCCAGGAGCCACGCATAGGGGAATCTCAGATCAGGCAACTCTGGCAGGAACTGGCCGAGCCTACAGTTCCTTGACCGCCGAGATAATGTCGAGCACCGCTTTCTGGCCATCCCCGTAAAACATCAAAGCGTTCTCAGCCGCAAACAACGGGTTGGGAATCCCCGCAAACCCCGGACTGAGACTTCGTTTGATGATGATCACCGTCCGGGCCTTGTCGACGTCGATGATCGGCATGCCCGCAATCGGGCTCTTGGGATCGGTGCGGGCCACCGGATTGACCACGTCATTGGCTCCAATCACGATCGCCACGTCCACGGTGTCAAAGGTCGGATTGATGTCGTCCATTTCCTTCAACTGATCGTACGGAACATCCGCTTCCGCCAGCAGCACGTTCATGTGCCCCGGCATACGTCCTGCCACCGGATGGATGGCGTATTCCACGGTGACGCCGCGCGCTTCAAGCAGTTTGGCAAGATTGCGCACGGCGTGCTGCGCCTGGGCAACAGCCAGTCCGTAACCCGGCACAAATACGACACGCTGAGCGCCATCGAGTATCATCGCGATGTCTTCCGGACTCGTGCTGCGCACCGTCGCGTAAATCTCGTCGACGTTGGCAGTGGACGAACCAGCCTCCATGACCCCGAACAAGACGTTGAACAGCGAACGGTTCATCGCCTTGCACATGATGCTCGTCAGAATGATCCCCGAGGCGCCGACGAGCGAACCGGCGATGATCAGAACGTAGTTGTCAATCACGAAACCGGTGGCCGCCGCCGCCAGGCCGGAGTAGGAATTGAGCAAGGCGATCACCACCGGCATGTCGGCACCGCCGATCGGATTGACCAGCAGGTACCCCAAGGCGAGCGAAACCAGCACCAACGGCACGTAGACCCACCCGTAACCTGCAGTCACCGCGGCTCCCAACAGGAGAACCACCACCGCCACCAGGGCATTTATCGGCTGCTGGAAGGGGATGATGATCGGCTTCTTGAAGAAGTCAACTTCCTGCAGTTTGCCCCAGGCCACGACACTTCCCGAAAAAGTGACCGCGCCAATCAACCCGGAAACTCCAATCGCCAACAGCGAGTCCACCGACATGGTGTGTCCGCGGAGCGTCTCGCGAGTCAACTCGCCGCCGGCGACCAAGACCGAAGCCAGCCCACCGAAACCGTTGAAAAGTGCCACAAACTGCGGCATCGCTGTCATCTCGATCCGGTAGGCACACACCGCGCCGATAACGGAGCCGAGAATCAGGCCGAGCACGATGTAGACGTAGCTCTTGTCGTCTGCCGTCGCCACCGTGACCAGGGCTGCGGCAATCGCCAGTAACATGCCCACTGCGCCGAGGAAATTGCCTCGCACCGCCGAACGTGGGTGGGTCATGGCCTTGAGCCCGAAAATGAACAGCACCGCCGCGAGGAGGTAGACCAGCTTGACAATCGTTTCTGTGTCCACAGCCAATAACCCTTACCGGTCGAATCGCCAACTTAACGTTTCTTGAACATAGCTAACATGCGATGAGTCACCAGGAAGCCGCCAACGACATTGATGGCTGCCAGAACCACCGCCAGAAAGCCGACGAACGCAGCAAACCCACCTCCGTGTCCGGCGACGATCAGCGCCCCTACAATCGTAATGCCGCTGATGGCATTCGAGCCGGACATCAGTGGCGTGTGGAGTGTCGGCGGCACCTTGGTGATCACTTCAAAGCCGATAAACATGGCCAGCGCAAAGATCGTGAGACTGGCCAGCAGCATCTCCCGCTTGAAGGTGCCCCGAGGGACGGGCGCACTCGCCGCCGCAACCTCGGAGCCTGATTCGCCATCCGCAGTCGCCGGGGCCAATGTATCGGAGGGAGACACAGTATCGGAGGGAGACACGACATCGGCCGAATCATCCTGCAACGCGTCGCCCTCCGCCGGCTCTGACGTGTCCAGTTTTCGCTTCGTCGTTTCTGCTGGGGACTCGGCTGCCGCGTCATTCTTCGTGGATGGACGCTGGCCTGACGCCTGATCAGGAAGCGACGTCCATGACCACAGAGCCAACCCCAGCACGAGCCAACAGGCACGACCACCGAAAAGACCGTTGCCGCTCATTTCGCTTGCTCCTCTCCCGCCGCGTCTCCCGCCGGCAATTCGTGCGACGGGGATTCATTTGATGAGGCGTCACTCTCTGCAGGCAGTCCCAACAGGCTGCGAATCCGCGAGTTGGTCACTTCGCCTTGATGACAGACCAGCGTGTCGCGAATGATCTCGTCATCCCGATTCAATATCAACTGCCCGCCCTTGACCATGTTGACCAGGAACTTGGTCACGTTGTTCGAAAACATCTGGCTGGCATGGTACGGGATTTCCGCCGGTAAATTGGTGGGACCGTGAATGACCACGCCGTGCTCCACCACGCGCGCATCACGCTGAGTCAGCTCACAGTTGCCCCCTCGTTCGGCCGCCAGATCCACGATCACGCTGCCGGGAGTCATCCCCTCGACCGCAGCCGCAGTGACCAGGCGAGGCGATGGCTGACCCGGAATCGCGGCGGTGGTAATGACGACATCGCTCCCCACAACCACCGACGTCATCAACTCGCGCTGCTTCTCGTAGAACCGGTCCCCCAACGCCTTGGCATACCCTCCCTGGTCCTCAGCCTGTCCCGACTCCAACTCCAGGGAGACAAATTTCCCTCCCAAACTCTCGATCTGCTCACGGGTCGCCGGGCGGACGTCATAGGCATGCACAATCGCACCCATCCGACGCGCCGTCGCGATCGCCTGCAGCCCTGCTACCCCCGCGCCAATCACAAACACACGAGCCGCCGCCAGGGTACCGGCCGCCGTCATCATCATCGGGAACATGCGCGGCAAATCGGCCGCCGCCAGCAACACCGCACGATAACCGGCGATCGTCGCCTGCGAAGACAGCACGTCCATCACCTGCGCTCGCGTGATCCGCGGAATCAGCTCCAATGCCAGAACGGTGGCTCCCGTCTGAGCCATCTCGGCTATGGCCTGCGGTGCACCCAGCGGATCGCACATGCCAATCACCACCGATCGGCCATTCAAACGCGCCAAGTCCGTTCGGCCAGCCTCGCAGTTCGCCCCGTACGTGCGTACCTGCAAGAGGATGTCGGCCCCCATGAGCGCGCCGCGATCAGAAACCAGCGTCGCCCCCTTGTCGAAATAGTGCTGGTCCGGGATGCCCGCCGAGAGACCGGCACCCTGCTCAACCAGCACTTCCAGCCCGAGCTTCGCCAGCTGCGGGATGTTGGCCGGAAATAGAGCCACGCGCCGCTCGTTGGGAAACGTCTCTTTGAGAACTGCTACCTTCATGACAAGAAACCTTCTTAGAAGCCCGGACGCGGACAGCGCCCCCCATGGTGCGCGCCAGAATCCGCAACCTGGCCCAATCCTCACCTGACTCGCCCAACCCCGAAGGAGGATTGGTTATACCGCAAATCCGCTCTTTGCACAGGGTGATGCATCCCTTTCCTCAGTAAAAACCCGGCGATAAACCCGCTCATCCGCTGGGTCGCAAGGCGGCGGGGGCGAAAGACGCCGCTGCCTCCCCCTGGGCCCCCGAACGCTCGCGGGGATAAGGACGGGCAGCCCCAACAGCCGGCGCGCCGCCATCCGGGTGGAAGTCCTCCACCGCGGTTCGCCGCGCGGCCTAGGAAAGCGGCTAATCTCCAGTTGGATGCGTCGATTATCGTAATCCATCGAGCTCAAAATCCGCAGGGGGGGCACCGCAAAGTCGCAGTGCCAACGGCAGACATCGGACCTTGAAGTGATCAATCACGAACTCGACGCGGCTCCGTCACTGACCATTTCTGCTGGTCGAAACCCACGACTCTCTAGGTGCTGGCCAAGGGAGGCTGGTCGGGCATCGCTTTTCTTTCGCGATTGGGCCATGGGCTGGCGACAAGCCGGAGAAAAGAGCAGGTACTGGATGCGGATGAATTACCACGGCTGATCAGGCAATCCCCCTGCCGGATCGTGTCGATTTTCCGGGGAGGTGACGGCGTCGGGGAGTGGAGGAGCCCGTGTCCGATCGGGAACCCTTGTGTCCTGCGGGCCGAGACGCTAGAATCGTGCGTTTTGGCACCTGACTTGGGAACCGATGTGAGAAGTCGCGGTTCCCCCTGTGGAGGATTCCAACGTTGGCTGGCACAAAGACGTACATGGCCAAACCGGGCGAGGTCCCGCGGAGCTGGTGGCACGTGGACGCCGAAGGGAAGGTCCTGGGGCGGCTCGCATCTGATATTGCCGTGATTCTGATGGGCAAGCACCGTCCCACCTATACGCCCCACGTGGACACTGGCGACTTTGTGATTATCACCAACGCCGAGAAGGTTGTCTTGACCGGCAACAAGTGGTCGCAGAAGTCGTATTCGTGGTACACCGGCTACACTCGGCAGCGCACCGAGACAGCAGCACATCGCCGCGAGGAGCGACCGGAGCTCTTGCTACGGGAAGCGGTCCGGCGCATGCTTCCCAAGAACAAGCTGGCCGTGAAGATGTTGTCGAAACTGAAGATTTACACTGGGCCGGATCATGAGCATCAGGCTCAGCAGCCGAAGAGTATCGAATTAGGCGTCAAGAAATAGTCCTGTAGCGAAGAACCCCGCGAAGAAGAATAGCGTCGAGTCCTATGGTTGCAGTCAAGAAAGACAAGATTAACGGTGATGCTCTGGGAACCGGGCGCCGCAAGTCGGCCGTCGCGCGAGTGCGAATTCGACCAGGTACAGGGCGGGTTGTGGTCAACAAGCGGCCGCTGGAAGAGTATTTCTGCATTGAGCAGGACCGGCGGCAGATTACCGCGCTCCTCGAAGCGGTTGGCCACCGGGACAACGTGGACGTGATCATCAACGTGCGCGGCGGCGGGACGACGGGTCAGGCCGGCGCCTGCAAGATGGGGATCGCTCGAGCCATGGTGAGTTACGACAGCGAAGCGTTCCCAACGCTGCGGGACGGCGGCGCTCTGACGCGCGATTCGCGCATGAAGGAGCGCAAAAAGTACGGGCTACACGGCGCTCGCAAGGGAACGCAGTTCTCCAAGCGTTAAACGACGCTCAGTTCTCACCCCGCAGAACATCGCTCGGCCCGCGCTTCGTCGCGGGCCGTTGGCTGCGCCCCGCAGGCAGCACCTTCAGGAAGCACAGTCAGGCAGCACAGTCATCGACACGCGGCGTTACGCCCTGCCGACCATCTGCAGGACCTGCACAGCCACCTCTTCGACAGCCATGTACGAGACATCGAGGCAGCGCCAGCGGTGCTTTCGCATCAATTTGAGTGCATAGCGAACCTCGTTCCGAATCGCCTCATGCTCCACATAGTAGTTCACTGCGGCCGTCCTCAGTCGCTGCTGCCGGGCCTGTCGGATATTGGCAAGTCGATTGGGGGTCAGCGTCAGTCCAATCACTTTCTCGGGTGGGATCTTCAACAACTGTTCGGGAGGCACCATGCCGGCAATCAACGGAACATTCGCTGCACGGATGCCGCGATATCCCAGGTAGAAGCAGGTCACACTCTTCGATGAGCGGGAGACGCCGACCAGGACCACATCGGCTTTGTGCAGGGTCGCCAATCCGGCGCCGTCGTCATGCTCGAGCGTGAAACTGACGGCATCGACTCGATCGAAGTAGTCCTTCTGCCGCTTGTACGAGAGCCCAGGTTTACCCTGTGGAGTGAGCCGCAGCTGATCGCTCAATGCCGCCAGGACCGGGCCCAGCACGTCCACCGTCGCAATCATCCGCCGTTTGGCCTCCTCCAACAGCGTATCACGCACTTTGGGTGACACCAGCGAATGAAGGATAACGGCTGGTGTCGAGGGGATCTCACGCACGATGCGGCACGCGGCGGAGCTTGTCCGGACGTTCTTATGATCGACGATCTGGACGCTCGGCCGTTCGAACTGCGCCAAAGCCGACGTGACCACGGCCGTCGCCGTGCGACCGGTTCCTCCCGACACAATCACAATCAACAACGGCGTGTCGATCGGTTCAGCCTGATTCGGTTCAACCATATTCCGTCAGCGTTCCGCGGTTCTGGAGTGGAAGCGGGCGACTGCATCGGCAGTCACCCCGAGGCTGCGCAGCCTTCGCACCATTCAACATATCCCATCAACCGTTCTGACGGCAATCAAGCAGCGGCGACTGGGTCGCTGGTGGGGTGCGGATGGCCGGGAGCGTGGTCCGCTGGATCCCCCGACATGCCCGCGGCGGCACCTGGGTGGAGTCGAGACGGAGCAACCGTTGCCGGTGGTTGATTGCCTTGGGTCGAGACGACTGGTACACTCGGCGCGCTCGTCACGCTGGCCGATCTCACGAAGGAGGAACACGATGGCCGATCGATTGGCAATTGCCGGAGGCACTCCGGTCCTTACACGCAACGACTACCAGAACTGGCCCGTCATAACCGATGACGATCGACAACTGGTCAACGAGGTACTCGACTCCGGCATCGTAGCGGGAGCCACCGGCCCGCAAGTCGTGGCATTGCAGCAGGAGTGGGCCGCCTTCGTGCAGGCCAGATACTGCCTGGCCACAGGCAGCGGAACGGCAGCGCTGCATATGGCGCTGGCCGCTGTCGACGTAGGGCCTGGCGACGAGGTGCTGGTGCCCAGCTACACGTTCCTGGCCTCGGCCTCGTGTGTGATGCATCAACTGGCCATTCCCGTCTTTGTGGACATTGACCCGGTCACGTACACGATCGATCCGCAGCTGATCGAAGCGGCCATTACGCCGCGTACCCGGGCGATCATTCCCGTCCACATCCAGGGATGCCCGGCCGACATGGATCCGATTCTGGAAATCGCGCGCAAACATCAGCTGCATGTGATCGAGGACGCCTGCCAGGCGCACGGAGCCGTCTACCGAGGCCGCATGTGCGGAACGATGGGTATTGCCGGCGCTTTCAGCCTGAACAACCTCAAGAACCTCTGCGGCGGTGAAGGAGGACTCTTCGTGACCAACGACGAAGATGTCTTGCGAAAAGGCGATCTGGTGCGGTATTTCGGCGACGAATGTGACGAAGTGACGAGCCGGCAGAAATACAACGCCTCCATCCTTGGCTACATGTATCGCAATCAGGAACTGCCCGCCGCGCTGGCCCGGGGCCAGCTGCGCCACCTGAACGAACTGAACGACACGCGCATCCGCAATGCGGAGTTCCTCAGTCGGGAACTCGGCAAGATTTCGGGCGTCATCCCACCGGTCTGCCCGGAAAACTGCAAGCACGTCTACTGGTTCTATGCCGTCCGCTTCGATCCTCACTCAGCCGGGCTCGATGTGCCTCCCCGCCGCTTCCGCATCGCGGTGGAGAAGGCGCTGAGCAAAGAAGGGATCCTCGTCGGGCAATGGCAAACCATGCCTGTCCTGGCGCAAGATGTTTTCCAGAGCATGATTGGAATCGGCCGCGGATATCCGTGGATCATCAACCAGGCCGCGGGGGTGACCTATCGCTACGATCCTCAGGAGTTTCCAGTGGCACAGATGCTGTGCGATTCCTACACCAACCTCCACTCGATCCACCCGCCCAACGGACAGTCACTCAACGAGAAGGTCGTCGCGGGATTCCAGAAGGTCTTCTCACACCTGGATCAGGTGATGGATCATGCCGACGATGAGGTAACGGTCGGATTCGATGGTCGGCTATACGGTGTGGGATAGGGCGGTGTGGGATAGGGTGGTGTGGGATAAAATGGCGGCTCGTACACGTGCCGTGTGCCGGCTGTGGCCCCGCCGTGCGCGAGCCTACACACAGCTGTCGCGCTCACAGACTCTGTGACGCCACAAAGGCAAGCAGTCGGAGAAGGAGATGATCATGCGCAGCCGGGGATTGTTCGGGAAGAAACTACTGGATCTCCAGGAGCGCCAGCGGGAGATCGGCGCGCCAGCGGAAGACGAGGTGATCGTCAAAGTGCGGGCCTGCGGGATCTGCGGCACGGATATCAATTTCGTGCGTGACTGGACGGCCGAGCCGATGGCGCTGGGCCATGAGATCTCTGCCGAGGTCGTGGAGGTGGGCAGTCGGGTCACCGGGCTGGCGCCGGGGGACAGTGTGATTGTCGAAGACTGCACGATGTGCGGCGTCTGCGCCGACTGCAAGAGTGGACAGTCTCAGTTCTGCCGCAATATGTACGATCTGCACGGACAACCAGGCCTGGGCGATTACCTCTGCGTGCGTTACAACTGCCTGGACAAGTACACCGGTTTGGACCACGTATCGGCCTGCCTGACCGAACCGCTGGCGGTCTCCCTCACCTCGGTCC
>JBGSHS010000144.1:0-52300 GCA_041752115.1 Pirellulaceae bacterium
GCCCCGCCGCGCCCATCATGGACCGCGCGCCCGTCACCGTGCCGCTCCAGACCGGCCTCACCGTCATCGATGCGCTGATTCCCGTCGGGCGCGGCCAGCGCGAGTTGATTCTCGGCGATCGGCAGACCGGCAAGACCACCATTGCGATCGACACCATTCTCAACCAACGCGACCACGGCGTGCTGTGCGTGTATTGTGCCATCGGTCAGCGCGCTTCCGCCGTCGCGAAGGCCGTGGCAACCTTGCGGGAAAAAGACGCGATGGATTACACCGTCCTGGTCGTGACCGAGGGCAACGACCCGCCGGGGCTCGCTTACATTGCTCCTTACGCCGCGACCAGCATCGCGGAGTCTTTCATGGAAGCGGGCCGCGATGTGCTAATCGTTTACGACGATCTCACCCATCACGCCCGCGCCTACCGCGAACTCTCTCTCTTGCTGCGCCGTCCGCCCGGTCGCGAAGCGTTCCCCGGTGACATCTTCTACATTCACTCGCGTCTGCTGGAGCGTTCCACCCACTTACGGACGGAACTTGGCGGCGGCTCGCTCACTGCCCTGCCCATCATCGAGACCGAAGCGCAAAACATTTCCGCCTACATTCCGACCAACCTGATTTCCATCACGGATGGGCAGATCTACCTCTCGCCGTCGCTGTTCGAATTGGGCGTGCTGCCCGCGGTCGATGTGGGCCAATCGGTTTCGCGTGTCGGCGGCAAAGCGCAACGGGCCGCCTACCGCGCGGTGGCAGGCGACCTCAAACTCGCCTATGCGCAGTTCGAGGAACTCGAGACGTTTGCCCGGTTCGGCGCCCGCCTGGATGACGACACCTGCAAAACCATCGGGCACGGACGGCGAATTCGCGCTTGCCTCCAACAGTCGGAATTCGCCCCGGTGGGCGTGCCCGCACAAATTGCCGTCCTGCTGGCCTTGACCGCCGGTCTTTTTGACGACCTGCCACTGGAAGGGATGACCGACGCCAAACAGGCCGTGCGCAAGGCAGCGGCGGACATCCCGGCCCCCGTGCGTGAACGATTAGATACCGCCGAACAATTGAGCGCAGAGGATCGTGATACGATCATCGAAGTTGCCCGCAAATCACTCGCAGGATTCCCAGGGGCAGCCTGAACCCGAGGAGGAATCGTGAGCGACACCACAGCCAGTCTGCGGCGAAAGATCAACAGTGCCGGAGATCTCCAATCCGTCGTCCGCACGATGAAGGCCTTGGCCGCCTCGAGCATTGGACAGTACGAGAAATCGGTGAGCGCGTTGGCCGACTATAATCGCACGGTGGAACTGGGATTAGGCGTCTGCCTGCGGGAAAGCGGGTCGAGGCCCGTGACCGCAGAAGGAAACAAACACATCGGGACTGGTGCGATTGACGCGGTCGTGTTCGGTTCAGACCAGGGGCTGGTGGGCCAGTTCAACGATGTGGTGGCCGAGCATGCCGTCCAGGCGCTGGCGGCGCTGCCGGCCCCGCCCGGGGTCTGGGCGGTTGGCGAACGCGTTCAAACGCGGCTGGCCGACGCGGGCCTGCCGCTACGAGGAGTCTTCCCCGTACCAACCTCCGTCAAGGCCATCACTCCGCTTGTCGGGCAGATTCTCGTGGAGAGCGAGAGTCGCCGCAGCCCCGGTGAAGCCGCCGAACTCCACCTCGTTTACAACCGCCCCACCTCCGGAGCGGTTTATGCGCCCGTCGACCAGCGACTGCTACCGCTGGACGAAAACTGGCGACGCAAGGTGGCCGACGTTCCATGGCTGACGGGAAACTTGCCAGAGGTTGTGGGGGCCGGCACCGACACCTTGCGGGCGTTCATCCGCGAATATCTGTTCGTCTCAATCTTCCGGGCGTGCGCCGAATCCCTGGCGGCCGAGAACGCGAGCCGTCTGGCGGCCATGCAACGCGCCGACAAGAACATTGACGAATTGTTGGAGGAACTCAACGGGAGATTCCATCGTTTGCGCCAAAGTAGCATCGACGAGGAACTGTTTGACGTGATCTCCGGCTTCGAAGCGCTCAACGGGGAGGGGACATGATGCGGATTGGCATAGCGGCAGACCATGGAAAGTGCGAGTAGAAAGTACCAGCGACAGCCGCAGCCTAACCGTCAACCGGTCGAGCGCTTCCTGCGCCGAGGCGTGTTCCCCACATCTTCACGGCTGTTTCGGCTTCGTGTCCGAGGGGGAAGCAGGTTCCCCCTGGCATTGCCCTTTGAGCACTCTGGACAGCCGCACAAAGGAGGCTTTGGCGCCCGCGCCATCGTGCGGCGAAGTGATCGTGTGCTCGGCCTCAGAGATGATTAACTCCGCCTGCTGCAACAGCGATTGCCTTCGTGGGATGCTTGCCGTCTGGCCGGCGATGATTTCCAGCGCCTCCAAGAGACGCGTCAGAATCGCGACATTGCCTGCGGCATTCTGCCGGATCTGGTCAAAAGCTCCAGCCAACAAGCTCGCGAAGCTCGGGCCGCGAGCAATCACACGCAGCTTCCCTTGATCCAGGCGGTAAGACGTCGTCATCCGGCGAGACGCCAGCCGGACGAGGATCGCCGCCAGATAGTCCACGCACATCACCGCGGTCGTGGTATCATTGATGCCAGGCGACAGCGCTTTGAGGGCGATGTCCACGATTTGCCGTAACCCGAAGGCGGCATCCTGCTCCACGGTGCGTTGGTGGCTGACCGTGTAGACTTTATTCAGCTCGGCCGTCGACTCGTCGTCCAGCCCGCCGAGGCCGGCGACGGAGATCAGCGGACTGCCTTGAACAACGAACTCGCCCACGCCGCGTTCCATGCGCAGGATGGTCCCGCGCTGCCGGGCCACAGCCAGGAGTGCGTCCTCGTCGATGCTCTCAATGTAACCGGTCTCCCGCGCCGGGACGGGCGACCAAGCTTGTAGGGCGAGAGCAGTCAGCGATGCGCCGTGCGCGTCTTCGTCGGCGTCTTCCCCGAGCACTTCGGGGAACAAGTGGTCCACGGCAGCAATCGTCTCCTGCGCCGCCGCAGAGATGATATTCGACGCCTGGATCGACATCGAGATGTGGTGAATGAAGTAAATCAGAAAGGCGATTCCGACAAACGCCAGGATCAACCCGGCAAGCACGGCCAGGGGCGGGACGAATTCTCCTTCATCACCCCCGCGAATGGTCCGGAGCACCACGAGGCAGTAGGCGAAGATGCCGACGAACACACCGAGCACCACTTGGTTGACGCGGTCGCGCATGAAGTTGCGGAGGACCCGCGATGTGTACTGACTGGATGTCAGCGAAAGGGCCACAATGGTGATCGAAAACACCACGCCCTCCACCGTGATCATCGAGCTGGCGACGGCCGTGAGCAGGCCGCGGGAACCGGCCGCGCCGGCACCGAAGAGCAACGGCCAGCCCTCGACCACATGCAAATCAACGGTCGTGTCCACCCCGATCAGCAACGCGGCGAGCCCCACGGCGCCCAGCACGATCACTGCCGGTACGAACCAGAAGCTCGACCGCATTTCTTGCCACCAATGGTGCAGTCTCGTGATCATGCCGCGTCACTCCATCCGTATTGGATTTTACCCCTACACCGGTCGCGTTAGAAGGGTTGCCTTGAGCATCCGGCACGAAATGTCCCCCGTCCTTCCAAGATTGTACCGGCCGTGCTGGTCCCTCAAGGACGCCAGCTTCACCGGATCATCCGGCTTTCGCTCTGGGAGATCGACCAACTCGGTTTGGCCGGGCGGTTCGTACTTAGCCACGGCGTCGGTCCGATACGACAATACGCCACCGACGCCTTTCTGGTCGATCGGGACGACCCGTCTTGTTTGATCAGTCGACGGCAACAACTCAACGGACTCCGAAGAAGAACGAGTCGAGTTTGCCGGAGGCCGAGTGCGGGGCAAACATCGAGTTGACCGTGACTCCCGTGGCAATCACCATGGGTGGTCCGCCGACGAAGAACCCCATTGGACGATCCAAGATGAATCTTCCATTCCGCGCCACCTGGTAGCAGACGGGGGATAATCCGCCAATCCCCTTGCATTTTCCACTCAGCAGCGTACGATCGCATGAGGGGAAGCGTCGCGGCGCAAGGCACCGCGGCTTTGCCAACAAAGTTGTCGGATGACTAGATGGAGGGCAACCCGTTCGCATCGGGGAGCTCGTTGACGAGTAAGCCGACGTGGCCGAACACCCATACCCATAGGTGTTTGGCCACGTCGGTTTTTTTGTTCGTGTCGCCGGGGAAGAACAATCACTTGCCTTTCGCCGGTACTGAAAGCAATCATCCGGGAAATTTTACCAAGGGAAGCGGGTCTGTCTGAGCTCCGTCGCCTGATAAGCCATCTCCCGTTCACTGGGGTGCTGGCCTGGGAGGATATTGACATGGCTTGGGAGTACAGCGAGAAAACGAAGCAACTCTTCTTGGATGCAGTGCATGGCAAACCGGGAACGCACCTGGGAGAGATCGAGAACCCGGACGGCTTGGGCGAGCACGGATCGATCGCGTGCGGCGACGCCATGCGATTCACCTTCCGGGTTGAGCGTGACCCCGCGGACGCCACCCAGGACGTGATTGTGGAGGCACGCTACTTGACCTTCGGGTGTACTTCAGCCATTGCCTCTTCAGAGGCACTGTGCACGCTCATCGAACAAGGCCGTCACACTCCGATCGACGCCCTCCAGATTCACAACACGGATATTGTGGACTTTCTCGGTGGTCTGCCGGCGCAGAAGATCCACTGCTCCGTCATGGGGGCGGAAGCGTTGGAAGCCGCCGTATTCAATTGGGCCCAGAAACGAGGTGTGGACCTGGCGCAGTTGGGAATCGACATCCATGCCACCGAGCAGGAGGACGGTCGGATTGTGTGCAAGTGTTTTTCACTGACCGAACCGTACCTGCGGCGCAAAATCCGAGAACTGAACCTGCTTACCATCCCCCAGATCACCAATGCCGTCAAGGCCGGTGGTGCCTGCATGTCCTGCCACCACGTGCCCGGCGGTCTCCAAGACCTGCTCAACGAAACGTGGGGCAAGTCGCCAGGCAGCGCCCAGGATCTGACTCAGATCAGCCTGCCCGGTACGATCGTGGCCAAGTCGGAAGGACCCACTCTATCGCCCTACCAGTTCAGCAAGAAGGTCGAACAAACGCTGCACGACTATGTCCAACCCTTGCTGCGCCAAGACGGCGGCGACGTGGAAATCATTGACATCAAAGACACGCTCATCTACTGCCGGCTGACGGGGTCGTGTCACGGCTGCGCCGGCGCCAGCCAGACCCTGCGCATGCTCGTTGAACAGAACCTGAACGATCTCGTTGATAAGCGTATCCGGGTCGTGGAGGTCTGAACAGGAGGAAGAACATAATGCGAGTCATTTATGCCGACAATAATGCCACGACCCCAGTTGCGCCTGAAGTCTACGAGGCGATGACGCCGTTTCTAACGGGAGACTACTTCAATCCCAGTTCGATGTACGAACCGGCCCGGCGCACGGCTGCGGCGATCAGCCAAGCTCGCAGCCGGACCGCGGAACATCTGGGCGTCACCGATCCGAAGCAGATTCTCTTTACTTCGTGCGCCACGGAAAGCAACAATGCGGCCATCTACGGGACAGCGAAGGCCAACCCCCGCCGCCGCCATGTCATTACCTCGGCGGTCGAGCATCCGGCGGTGCTGGAGGTGTGTAAGGACCTGCAGCGTAGCGGCTATGAAGTGACATTCCTGGGCGTCGATGGCGATGGAAATCTGGACGTGGGCGAGTTCGTGCGCGCGCTCCGTCCGGATACCCTCCTGGTCAGCATCATGCACGCGAACAATGAGACGGGTGTGATTTTTCCTGTGGCCCAGCTTGCGCGGATCACCAAGCAGACCGATCCGTCGATCGTCTTCCACACCGATGCCACACAGTCCGTGGGCAAGGTACCTCTGCACCTGGAGCAGGAATATCGCCACGTCGATCTGCTCTCGTTCTCCGGCCACAAGCTGCACGCGCCGAAGGGCGTCGGCGTTTTGTACATGAAACGGGGAACTCCGTGCCGGCCCTGGCTGATTGGCGGCCACCAGGAGGAAGGGCGTCGGGCAGGGACCGAGAACACGCCCTTCATCGTTGGGCTGGCCACGGCCTTGGAGTTGGCGGCCGGGCGTTCCGAGGAAGAAGAGACGGGGATTCGTAGCTTGCGCGACCAGCTGGAAACCGCCATCGAACAACAGATTTCCCAGATCCAGGTCAACGGCCGAGGAGCACTCCGGTTGCCCAATACCCTCAACGTGTCCTGCCATTGCGTGGAAGGGGAAGCGATGTTGTATCAGTTAAGCGATTGCGGGATCTGCGCCTCCAGCGGTTCCGCCTGCACTTCCGGGTCGCTGGAGCCATCTCACGTCTTGAGAGCCATGCACGTTCCGTTCACCGCCGTTCACGGCTCCGTGCGATTCAGCTTCAGTCGGTACAATACCCAGGCAGATGTGGAGCAGATCATTCAGGTCTTTCCCCAGATCGTGGCCAACTTGCGCAAGCTATCTCCGTATTGGGACCAAGAGCACAATCGTCCCCGCAGCGATGTGGCTGAATCCATTGGCTTCCCGCTTCACGAGACGCGTCAGTTTGCTACCGATGTTCGTGACGCGAATCGCTCAATAGCGGGCGCGGCGACCGAACTGCAGTTGGATTCCAGGCACCTGGCCGCCGATATCTCGCGTGGAGCGACTGGGAACCCGACGCGAAGCGCAAAGTGGAGGCCGGAGGATGTCTAGTCAACCGCGACGCCCGTTTCTCGCCAGCGCGTCCGCCAACGTACGGGTGGATTCACATCGCGATTTCACCGCGAATTCCTGTCTGGACAGCAGCGAAGCGGCCACAGGAAATCAGGCATGTGACCATAAGACGATCGTGTCAATGGCAGGAAGTCGGTCCGGTGCACAAACAACCAACGAAAGGGAAGTACGATGACCCTATGCCCGATCGCCTTGATAGCTGGCTGTAAGAAATGTCCCGCATTCTCTGGCTGTCCTCTGAAAAGTCTCATCGGTGATTACCGAAAGGGAGAAACGCGTCCCATTGTCTTTCCTGCTCAGCAGCGTACGATTGTATCAAAGGAAGAGACGCGGCGCAGCTGATCGCGGCTTTGCCAATAACGTTGTCGGATGACTAGATGGAGAGCAACCCGGTCGTATCGGGGAGCTCGTTGACGAGTAAGCCGTCGGGGCGGAACACCTTTGGGTGTTCGACCACGTCGGCTTTTTTTGTCCTTGTCGGCCACTGTGGTCCGGACGAACGATCCCTTGACAGAAAGGCGTAGAGACATGTCAACAACACGATGGCAGCCTTTGGGCTCGGCGTGGCCAGAGATGAAGCGGATGCAGGAGGAAATCGAGCGGTGGTCACGCCGTGCCGGGAGGAACGATCGCCACCGGTCTGTCCCGAGTACCTATCCGCCCCTCAACCTCTGGGAGGACAACAACAATCTATACGTTGAAGCGGAGCTTCCCGAGCTTGAATTGACCGACCTGAAGATCTTCGTCGACGGCGACAACCAGTTGTCGATCAAAGGCGACCGCAAGCAGCCGGAGCGGGTAAGTGGCGTGTGGCACCGCCAGGAGCGAGGTCATGGCAAATTCTCACGGGCGGGCGAGTTGCCGCAGTACGTGGACAGCGAGAAGGTCACGGCGGAACTCAAGCACGGTGTATTGACGATCACTTTGCCGAAACGGAAGGAAGCCAAGGCTCGACGGATCGAGGTGAAAGCCAGCTGATTCCCATAAGGGCCGCGTGATTTTCGAGAGCAGATCTTTCAATCAATTGGAGGTACAAACCATGTCAACAACCTTAGCCCCGGAAGAAACCCGCGATGAGGTCGCCCCAGCTGAACGCACCCCCGGTGGGACTACCTACAGTCCGCGGTTTGACATCTGGGAAAACGACGACGAGCTGATTCTGTACGGCGATCTGCCCGGTGTCATGCCGGAGGATTTGGATGTTCGCTTCGAAAAGCCCGTGCTGACGATTCACGGCAAAGTCAGTCCACGCCACAACGACATCAAGTTCCTGCACGGTGAATACGGCATCGGCGATTTCCACCGTACGTTCACAGTCGGCGAAGCGATCGACACCGAAAGGATCTCCGCCGAATTGAAGAACGGCGTCGTGACGGTACACCTGCCCAAGAGTGAAAAGGTAAAACCACGTCGGATCGAAGTCAAATCCGACTGATGCAACGAACGACTGATGTGGAAGGAGCAATGACATGAGAACAAACACTGAGCTTACGGAGACTGGGCGGCAGTATGCCGCGGCGTACGCCACACACTATACGAACCGAGATCTACCGATGGCTCTCCAGCTCTACCGGGAAGTGATGGCATCCCACCCGGGCGATCCGGAAGCAGCCTACTCCCGTACGCAGATTCAAAACATCATCAACTCTGTGGTACCCCCACAGGAACTGCTGGATGCCCACATTGAACTGGCAGTTGCCCACTTCCGGCACGAACGGGTCAGTTGATACCACAACGGATTCCTGCCCAGCCAGCCGCTTCGCCCCTGCCCACGTCGCGTCGGCAGGGGCGTTGGATCCAAGAGGGACTCTCTGTCATGGTCGCAATTGGATTGGTCGAAACGAAGGGCTTGATTGGTGTAATGGTTGCGACGGACGCCATGGTGAAAGCCGCGCAGGTCCACATCATGAAGCGTGTTGACATCGGAGGCGGTCTGGTGACGGTCATTGTCAGCGGCGATGTGGCCAGTGTGAGCGCGGCCGTCGAAGCCGGGGCCCGTGTGGCCGGTCGGGTGGGCGAACTGGTGAGCAGTCATGTCATAGCGAATCCGGCAGAAGGCGTGATCCAGGCATTCTTGGCGTGACACACTCCTGCACCGAGAACGAGAGACGAATGTATGGAGAAGCTCTACCCAACGATGGCGCAGCAGGTCGCCCAGGCGATCAGCACCTTTCAAGAGCAGCGGACTGGCTATCTGCCCAAAACTGTCACCTTGGTGCTGAGCGATGATACCCTGGTCGTCACACTGCACGAGGCGCTGTCGCCCGCCGAGATAGCTCTGTCCCGCACCCCCGCGGGTGCCGTGCAGGTACAGGAGTATCACCGGCAGCTCTTCCAGGCCTCCGTCGACTCGCTGCGGCAAGAGATCAAACGCATCACCCGCGTCGCGGTGGGGGAAGCTGCCGTGGAAAGGGAGCCCTCGACCGGCGCTATGGTGCACGCCTTCACGACCGGCACGATGGTACAGATGTTCCGACTCGCGGGCACAATCTCCACGGGTGTCTGGAATGAGCGTGGTTCAAGTGATGAGTCACATAGTGGAGCGTGACAGGAGCATATGCGATGCAACCCACCTTGTTGGCGAACGGGTCTCAAAGAGTGCGGGAGAGCGCCGCTGCGAAGCCGGCCGAGGGAGATGCGACTCCGAAGGCCGGAAAGCTCCAGACCACTCTCTCCGAAGCTGGAAAAGCTGCTGAGGACGATGCTCTGAAGGAACTAGACGAGGAAATCGCCACAATGGTCTCCGAGGGCGGCCCAACATATTGATGTGGTGAGGGATCCTCAATCGACGTTGGGCAAGGCCTTCATGGCGGCACTCGGCGGCGAGCTTTGTGGCAACGGAGGGACTAGTGGCGGACATTTAACGTCGTGAGTGAGTTAAGGGAGATGCAGATGAACGCGACAGTCATTGACGCGGCAAGAATGGATGCGACAGAAATCGTCGCCTTCGTACGGACGGTACCGATTTTTCACACTCTATCGCAGGATCAGCTAGAGCAGATCGCAGAGGCTGCGGACGTTCGCACCTGCGACGAGGGAGAGGTGCTGGCCGAGCCAACGAGCCAGGACAATGAGTTATTCATTGTCGTCGAGGGAGAATTCCGCGTCTATCTGCGACAAGATGAAGCGGATTTCAAGCAGGAGCTTGCCCAGTTGGGGCCGGGCGACTATTACGGCGTGGTCCCCGTGGTGACGGGACAGCGTCCACCGGTTGCCATTGAATCGTTGGAACCCGGACGCGTGATCGCCTTGAGTGAGCGAACGATAAGCAAGTTGTTTGAAGGTTCGCCGGGGTTCGCGAGGGCCATGTGGCGATCCCTCGGAAGTCACGTCGCGCATGGTATCGACAGAATTGGCGTCGTATTCTTCGCCGAGCTTGATTCCTTTCCGAATCTACCGTCGACATGCCGACTTCTGCCTCCGAGGATTTCGCGTGTGTGCCGAAGTCTTGTGGTAGAGCACGATGGCGGCCGAGTAACGGTTGCCATGGTCAAGCCTGGAGATCTGCAAGCGCGCGCGTTTCTTGTGGATGTACTTCGTCAATTCCATGTGGAGTTCGTGGCCGTCGCCGAGGATGACTTTCAGCGGCATGCTGCTCAGTTGCTGGGGGCGGACGTCGTCGTCTCAGGTCTGGACGCACCGTTCGATAGCCTGGTGCATGTCAACTCAGCGGGGGAGTCGGTCGCGATGGTTCAGAAGTACGAGGACGACGTCCTGCCCGGACTGCTGACGGCCGCCATCCGCGCGGGTGCAAGTGATGTACATATTGAACCGCTTGTCGAAGGGGGCAGGATTCGATTGCGAGTTGACGGCAGGATGTTCTCGATCCGAACCGAGGTCCCCGCTCGGCATTTTCACCAACTGACCGCCCGCATCAAAGTCATGTCCGATTTGGACTTCACCGGTGTTCGCGGCCCCCAAGACGGTCGGTTTGTAGTCCACGCCGACGACCAACGGATCGAGTTCCGCGTTTCCACAACACCCTGTCACGGTGGTGAAAAACTGGTACTGCGCGTCGTGGCACCGAACCCTGACTTCATGGATCTGGGCAATCTCATCTTGTCGAATCCGGTTGCCACATTCGTCGAGGAGATGTTTCATAGCCCCAGTGGCCTTGTTCTTGTGACCGGACCGACCGGGGCTGGCAAGACGACGACGCTTTACGCTGCTCTCAACGCCATTGAGGGCCGAGACCATACACGCAACATCATCACCATTGAGGACCCGGTCGAGCACAAGCTCAACTTCGCCACGCAGATCCAAGTCAATCGCGACATGAAACTCGACTTCCCCAATATCCTCCGCACGATTGTTCGGCAGGATCCGGACGTCATCCTGGTGGGCGAAATCCGCGACGCGGAGTCAGCGGCCTTGGCGCTCGAAGCAGCGATGACCGGACACCTCGTGTTGTCCTCGCTCCACACGCACACCGCACTCGAGACGTTGGTGAGACTGCACGACTTGGAGGTTAGGCCGTACCTGCTGGCAAACGCCCTGAAAGGTGTGATCAGTCAACAGCTTCTCCCGCGTTTATGCCCGGGGTGCACGGAACCTGTTCCCGCGGATGCCGCCGTGATCACCCGGCTCAAGTCCTTGGGAGTTCTCGAAGCAGATTGGTCTGGCGTGCTGTCCCGCGGCAAGAACTGCGAGGGATTTCCGCCTGGTGGTGAGTCCGGCCGCGTCGGCGCCTACGAGGTCATGTTCATTACGGATCAACTCCGCGACCGGATTGACCGCGGCGCACCACGCAGCGAGTTGGAAAAGGCACTAGATCCGAGGTCTTTCTACTCCTTTTCACGGTACTGCCGATTTCTCTTAAAGGCAGGACTCGTAGCACCGGAACACGTGGAGCGGATGCTCCCCAAGATGCCTTTGTCGTTTGCAGAGTGAGCCGAATAGAGAGCCGAGTGGGGGCCGTTTAGGAGAAGAACAAATGGACATGAGAGAGCGCGTACGACCAGAAGACGAAGTCCCCGCCAGTGTGCCAATGGGGGAAGAGCAACCTGAGCACGTCAGCCCCGTCCCCCAGAACGCGACGGCTACCCGTACACCCTACTACGTCTTGATGGAGTCGAATCGCCGCATTGGTCCAACAGTCGTGCCGGTTCCTGCGGGAGTTGGGTGCACACCCATCTATGGATTCTCGGACAAAAGGCCCTATGACCAGTTCTGCAGGAATAGCCAACGGGCATTGACACCCTACCCGTTGGTCAAAGCTTACCTGCGGGAGCAGTCGGGTACACCGGGCCATCATCTCAAGCTCGTGGTGGTTGACGCGGTCGGACCTCGTGAGCCCTACCTTTATGCGGCGACGATGGCGGCTGTGCTGGCAGCCCAAGAGAATCACTCGACTCACGTGACCGCGACCTACCGGTTGACTTTCGATCAGGAAACGAACGCTTACCGACTGGAAGAGGCTCGCGGGTGACTGTCTTCGATCACATTGCTGGCCAGTCCGAGTGCGCGAAGAAGCCGGATGATTTCAAAGGTCAGATCGAATTCCCACCATTTGTGCCGGTTGCGGGCCATACGCGGATAAGCGTGGTGGTTGTTGTGCCAACCCTCGCCATAGGTCAATAGCGCTACCCACCACAGGTTTCGGCTATTGTCTCGCGTCGGATAATTTCGATAGCCCCACAGGTGGCTCGCTGAGTTGACCAGCCACGTCGCGTGAAATACGAACGCCAAACGCAGAAATACTCCCCATACCAAAAGAGAGCAGGCGGTGGCGATACCGCCGATCCAATAGCCCAGTCCGAAAACCAGGGCCGCGAATACCAGGTGCAGGGAGAGGAACATGCGGTCGATCCAGACGAGCATGGGTTCCTTCAGAAGATCGGGAGCCCAATGTCGACGGTGAACTTGTTGGCTGCGGCTCCGAGCCGACATCAGCCACAACATGTGGCTCCACCAAACGCCGTCGTTGGGCGAGTGGGGATCACCCTCGCGGTCGCTTAACGCATGATGCCGGCGGTGATCGGCAACCCAGTCGATCAGCGATCCCTGCCCCGCCAGGCTACCGAGTACGGCGATCGACCAGCGTAAGGGTGGTACCACTGCGAAACTGCGGTGGGTGAACAACCGATGGTTGCCTAGGCATATCCCGATGCAGCCGGTTAGCCACGCCATGAGCAGCAGGGCGCTCAGGCCAGCCCACGAAAAAGTAAACGGCGCGGCCAGCACTGCCACGTGTATCGTGGTGAGCCAACAGACCGTAGGCCAGTTGAGCCCCTCGGCCCAACGTGAGCGGCGGTGAGCCTGCAAAGGCGATGCCTTCTCTGGCAATGGGGGCACATCACACGAGTGGTTCAGGGTTTCAGCACCCGTTGTTATGACGTTCATGTTGTAGTCTCATTCTGGTGGTGCTGTCATGGATATCGGAACCAATGTATTCTAGGGCCAGTCCAGGATTGCATCCGTTCCAGTTGTGTAAGCAGCACGTAATATATTGGTAAGTCCAGGAGGGTCGATGCTGGGCAACGCGGATGCGACCCGTTTGCAGCGTCAACTGTATCGGCAATTCTGTTAACGGCTTGGCCATTATCGATGGAGAGATCGGTCTGGTCCGGCATGTGTATCTTCGTCGAACTCGTGGGGACGCAGGACCCTATCGGTGAGACCACAGGCCATTCAGGCCTCCTTATCGAGGGGTGCGGGTGAGTTCTCGTCATCGTCTCAATTCAAGTAGGGTCGCTCGATGGAAAGGCCTCTGATGTCAGTACTGGAGCAGGTGCTTGAGTATTGGCCTCATATCGTCGCCGGGCTCGACGTGGTCCTGGCGCTGGTGGCCTCGGGACACGCGGTATTGTCCAAACGTGATACGCGCGCGGCCATCGGCTGGGTGGGAGTGATCTGGCTGGCCCCATTGCTCGGAGTGCTGCTCTATCTTTGGCTGGGAATCAATCGGATTGAGCGACGCGCCCGGTCGCTTCGTGCAGACCGTCCTCGTCTGGAACCATCCGCGGGTCTGGGCGAGTGTCGCGCGGAGGTCTCTGAACAGGGCGGCGCTCTGGCGGGAACGCCTCTGGAGCCCCTGGTCAAACTGGTGCGCGATGTGACCCGGCGGCCGTTGTTGGCCGGGAATCAGGTTACGCCACTGATCAACGGCGACCAGGCCTATCCGGCTATGCTGCAGGCGATCGAGCAGGCTGCCCAGTCCGTCGCGCTGACCACGTACATCTTCGATCACGACTCGGCGGGCCAAAGCTTCGTCGAGGCGTTGCGACGTGCCGTACTGCGCCACGTCGAAGTCCGGGTGCTGGTCGACTATGTGGGGGCTCACTACACTTGGCAACCGATCCCGCGCTGGTTGCGGCGGGCGGGAATTCCTTACGCCCAGTTCCTGCCCACGTTGATACCTTGGCGATTTCAATACTCGAATTTGAGAAGCCATCGCAAGATTCTGGTGGTCGACGGCCGGATCGGATTCACAGGCGGCATGAATATCCATGCCGGTAACTGCCTCCAGCGGCAGCCCCGCCAGGGGGTCCAGGATCTACACTTTCGCGTGGCCGGGCCCGTAGTGACGCAGCTCCAAGAGGTATTCGCCGACGACTGGGCTTTCTGTACCGGTGAACTGTTGCAGGGCGAGCCGTGGTTCTCGGTCATGGAGCCGGCGGGCCCCGTCCTGGCTCGCGGCATTGCCGATGGACCGGACGATGATTTTGAGACGCTGCGTCTCACGCTCCTCGGCGCGATCGCCTGTGCACGCTCGTCCGTGCTGATTGTCACGCCCTATTTCCTGCCCGACGCGTCGTTGATTGCCGCCCTGAACGTGGCCGTCCTGCGAGGTGTCCAGGTCGACCTGGTGCTGCCCCAGGAAAATGATCAGGCTCTGGTGCAGTGGGCATCCACGGCACTCCTCTGGCAAGTGTTGCAGCGCGGGTGCCGTATCTGGCTCTCGCCTCCGCCGTTCGATCACACCAAACTGATGGTGGTCGACCAGTTCTGGACACTCTTGGGGTCCGCCAACTGGGATCCCCGTAGCCTGCGGCTCAACTTCGAGTTCAACGTGGAGTGTTACGATCGCGCATTGGCGACGTCGCTGACTGACTTGGTCCTGTCCAAGATCGAGCAGTCGCTCCCACTCAGCCTGGCGGATGTGGAAGGACGCGGACTTCCCAGGAGACTTCGGGACGGGGTCGCACGCCTCTTCTCGCCCTATCTGTGACCAAGAGTTCTATTACGTTGTGAGACGCCGAAACGGCACACGTAACCGTGGATACCCAAGGTGGACGCGAGGAACGAAAACCCATCCGATATCCCGCCGGGCGTTAGGATCATGTGGTCGCAATGGTGGCGGCACCGAGGATCAGCAATCGGACACCGGTCATCTCCGGGACCTTCGCCACCAGGGCTGGGCGAGCTGGTTCGGCCGGGTCAGGGAACTTGCAGGAGCACGCCCCTCCCCTTCTCGGGCCCGGAGCGATTTGACCAGATGCGGATCGGCGGCATACAATGACAAAAGTGGCAGCGTCGCGAGGCAATGACGGTGGCTCTGCCAGCGAAGTAGTCGGATGACGAGATGGAGAGCAACCCGGATTTTCTGGGGGGCTCGTTGACGAGTAAGCCGACGTGGTGCAAGACGCTCAGGTGTCCCGCCACGTCGGCGTTTTTTGTTCTTGTCGGCCACTGTGGTACGGACGAGCGATCCTATCACAATAAGACGCGAAGCCATCACCTCCGCGCAACGGGGAGACGACCGTGTGTGACGCAATGGTACCACTAATTGCTGCAAACGTCGGGTATCAACTGCTGCTGGGGGGGTTGGTGGCGGTCGGACTGTTCGTCCTGGTCGCAGTGGTAATCCTGCTGAGATTCGGCGCGCTCTGGTTTCAGGCCTACATGTGCGGCGCGGATGTCAGCGTGCTGAGTCTGATCGGCATGAGCTTTCGCCAGGTCAAGCCGATGGTGATCGTCACCGCCAAGATCATGGGCAGGCAGGCGGGCCTGAACATCGACCGGGACCAGGGCATGAGCACGGCGCGCTTGGAAGCGCATTTTCTGGCGGGAGGTGATGTCATGCGTGTCCTCCGCGCCATCATCGCCGCTCATCGTGCCGGCATCGATCTGGACTTCGACCGTGCCGCAGCCGTCGACCTCGCTGGCCGCGACGTATTGGACGCGGTGCGCACCAGCGTATTTCCCAAAGTGATCGATTGTCCCGACCCACAGCTTAGTGGCAAGACAACGCTCAGTGCAGTCGCCAAGAATGGCGTTGAGTTGCTCGTCCGCGCGCGGGTGACCGTCCGTACGAACCTCGATCAGCTGATTGGCGGAGCGACTGAGGAAACGATTGTCGCCCGCGTGGGACAGGGGATCATTACCGCGATTGGATCCGCGACAACGCACATGGAAGTGATGGAAATGCCTGACCGCATTTCCCGAAGCGTGCTGGCGCGGGGCCTGGACGCCAGCACGGCCTTTCAAATCGTCTCGATCGACATCGCAGATATTGATGTCGGTGAGAACATCGGAGCTCGCTTGCAGAGCGAGCAAGCCGACGCCGACACGCGAATGGCGCGGGCGCGGGCCGAGGTGCGTCGCGCGGAAGCAATCGCCTGGCAGCAAGAGATGAAAGCCAAACTCGCGGGAAGTCACGCGATGTTGGTGCTCGCCGACGCTGCGATACCTGCGGCAATGGCTCTGGCGATCCGCGCAGGCCAGCTTCACACGGGCCCCTCCAAGTCAACCACAAGGCGATCGCCTGACCGATTCGCAGCCGGGTATTCGTGGACACCAACGAACGGCTAGTTCCTGACGACCCCTCACGACAGTCGTGTGCAATCAGGTTCCATATGAGGATCAGTGGCGTGTTGATAGCGGCCAGGGCAGCTGCGACAGGAAACGGCTCATCATGACGGAATACGCTTTCCCAAGCGAGTTGCTCGATGGGATCAAAGCTCGCTGGCAAACCGTCGCCGACCAGATCTTTGCGTTGCCTGAGGACCACATTTTGCAGAGGTTATTGGAGACCTGCTATCACGCTTCTTTTCGCACGTGCGAACAGCGCGCGGTTCAATGCATCGTGGGCTACGCTTCCATCGGGGACATTCCGGACGGCGCTTTGTTGCTCGCCCAGCCTCCCGTAGTACTGACGGATGCTGAACTCGCCCGCTTGTCCCCGGTGACACAATACCGGCAAACGGTCATCGGTTGCGACCAGTTAAATGGCTGGCTCCACATTTGGGGATTTTTCGAATACGGCCACGCTTGGGTGCAACACTCGGCCGGCGATCCTCCCGCGGTTCCCTTACAGCCAGCGGATTTCCCGCCCGACTGCCTGACGATTACCATCGAACGTCCTGGATCCTTGAGCATCTGTCGAGGAAGAACGAGCCTCGTGCAATTGCGCGCTGGGCGCGTCATTTTTCCGCAGGTGAATCTGTTTGAGATCGCACAGAACCCACTGGGACGCTTTTTTCACCAAGTGACTACTGAACTCCAGAATTCCGGGCATTATCGAGATCTGTCGGAATCCATAGCGGAGCAGGTTGGGCAACGTTCACTGCTGAGTATCTACACGACCTCGGTATTAGCCATCCTTGAGCGAATTCGTTTAAGTGAACACGGAGGGAGTGTGGTGATCGCACGCACTCCGCTCAATGAGCAGCTGGCACACATCACTTACAATGTCTCTCAGCATGCTGGCCTCGCTGGAGAGATGATCGCGTACAAGGACCTCGATGATTTGCTGCGTGAGCTGCGTTCAGACTCAGATACCGCTGCCGAATTGGAGAGATGCGGAACGGAGCTCGAACTCTATCAGACCAGCCGACGTTTGATTCGTGGCATTAGTCAGATCAGCCTGTTAGCGGCGGTCGATGGAGCAGTTCTCCTCGATACTCACCTGAAGATTCAGGGATTTGGCGTCAGATTTCCAGTGTTGCTGGCACCAGGCACGACAGCGATTGATGCTCACACGGAGAGAGAATATTCATGTGACCGATGGGGACTACGACATCAGTCGGTCTTTTCGGTCTGTCACAAATGTGAACACGCGATAGGATTCATCGTATCTCAGGATGGCGAAGCCAAAGCGGTGAAGGCGATTGATGGCCGACTGTTCTTCTGGGACGGGATTCTCGGATAATCCGAAGGATGTCGGTCGCGTTCCGGAGCAATCGTCCTGCTCCGCAGTGTTTGTCGCCACCGATGGGACGGCGGCGGGGACTCGAGATCTTTCTTTGGCGACCAGATTCTGCTGACGAGATAAGGATCCGGAACGCTCCGCTGGTGCCCGTTACGATGGTCGTTCGCGTCGTGACGCGTTTGCGATTCGTGCCCAGGGCTACGTCTCCCACCGCGAAGGGCCTTTGATCCATCGACTCGCGATGCCCTCCAGGGCGGGGTTCCGGTCAGGCCGTGCGGGCTGACGCATGGCGTCGGGCCGTCGCAGGAATGCTCCTATCCTGGCGGCAGACGCACGTCGGGCTTAGACAGCGGATGCTGGTCGGGACGGCCGCCAACATAGACGGCCACCCATTCGGCCAGCCTTTTGCCGAGTATTCGGCACGCGTCCTGCGAATCGGCGTCGCGTGGCTGGCGAGCGGTCACGGCGCCGTAGTGCAATGTCATCAATTTGCCGGCGTAATCGGTCACTCCGAACACGAGGAATCCGAAGTTGATCAAGACCGTCAGCAGCGACAGGCAGGCCATTTCCGAGCCTCCACCCCAGCCGCCGGACGACGAGAAGACGCAGCCGATCTTGCCGTCGATTTTCATCCACTGGCTGGCCATCGCCTCGTCCCAGAATCGCTTCATCTTCCACGACATCACGCCCATGTTCGTCGGGCTCCCTAGCGCCAGTCCATCGCACCAGATGACATCCTCGGGCGTCGCTTGATCGATGGTTCGCACTCGCACCTCAATGTCCTGGATGGACGCCGCCCCCTCTGCCACGAACTGGGCCATGGATGCGGTATTGCCGGTGGCGGAATCATAGAGTACGAGGACGTTGTTCATCGAAGTGTTCCTACATTTCAGGCCGAAGTCCCATGGCATGGGCGAAGTTCCGCAATGCACGTCCACATCTTGTCCGCCAGAGCCCGGCCAAGTCAAGAGACCTGCAGGTGCGGACGCTACCCAAGCACGCCGCTCTCCGCCGTCACACCATCAATCTTGTGTTATTGCGTGTGTTGAAGGCACTTTCCACTTCATTCATCGTTTTGCCGCAGCGGCGTGGAATAGCGCGTCTGCCTCCGCTGGTTGCGAAGCGGACTGGAACTAGGGTAGGATACGTCTCGGCAGATGAACGGAATGTCGACGGCGATGGAACCGGGGCATGTTCAATACCATATTCAAGCCGATGGATCCAGGGAAGGTACGCCTGGTCCGTTGTGCTGACGCGGCGGAAGCGGTGAGGACGTGCCTAAGCTGCCCAAGGGGTGTTTCTATGTCTACAACGCCGATGCGGGGCTCTCGGCGCCGACCAAGGTCCGAATACCGATGAGCTTATCGCTCCATCGCGCAAGTCCGCTGGAGGAGTCGGAGATCATCAGTCGCGCTAACGCCTCGCGGGCGGCTTCGATCAACTCCTGATGAAAGGCCGATGGTGCGGATACCAGAGGGAAATGCACTTGGGGAACGTGCGCATCGTGGCTGGATCGAGGAATCCCCGACGAAGTGTTTGCCAGAGAATACCCGCGCGTTTGCCAATTCCGCCACGGCGCCCGTTGGCACCGGTGGGACTTGAACCCACAGGACCTTTCGGTCACGGTCTTCAATGTACTCCAGCAGGCAGTCGGGGTGTAAGGTGAGACCGACGAGAGGTTGGTCAGAGACCGTACGGTGCTCTGCCGTTGAGCTACGGCGCAGCAATTCACAATAGCGCCGGCAGGATTCGAACCTGCAACCCCCGGGTTATGAGCCATGTACTCCGACCGGCAGTCGGTCTGTATTGGTTATGCGGCGATGTTCGTCGAGGTATCTGAACCTGAGAATACCGAACAAGCAATGCCCAAGGACCAAGTGGGAGGATTCCGTTTTCGGTCCCCCGCGATCGCTCGACGGTCGCTCACGCGATGCCTTCTTTCTTACTTCTGGATTCTGCGGTTCTATGTGCGATGTTCTGCGGTTTTCCGTCGGGTTCTGAGCAGGACGTAGCCGGGCCGTGATCCGACGTCCGATTAATTCCGGTGATCGGATCACCATGCGCTGCTTCCCCGCCGTGCTTCACGTCTGGAAAGACGCTCCAACGAAGGTACGTCGAGACGGTTCCGTAGCAGAGAATGTAGTCCCAGCAGACAGTTGGATCTGCAGAGCAGACAATCCGCACCGGCAACAGGTTCACCGGAAAGTTTCCGTAGGACCCCGCAGCGCCTCGGTGGCATCCGTCGGTGTGCTGACTCGATCGCCCGGGCAAAGCTCGCGGTCACATGGGCGATCGGTTACTGCCGGGCCGTGACCCGCTCGTAGAGCGACAGCATCTGCGGAAGGCATTTCTCCAGACTATACTGCTCTTGGACCAGCTGCACTCCTCGTTCGCCCAGGTGCCGATAGGTGACGGGGTCATGAAGCACCTGGTTAGCCGTCGCGACGAATCCCTCCACGTCAAAAAAGTCCACGAGCAGACCATTCACGCCGTGCTGAATGATCTCTTGAACGGGAGCGGTGTTGGACGCGAGCACCGTGCAGCCGCACGCCAGGGCATTGATCAGCGACCAGGAGAGAACGAACGGGACTGTGAGATAAACGTGCAGGTCGCTCATCGCGAACAGGCGTGTCAAGTCATCCGGCGGGACCCGGCCTAGAAACAGGATGCGATCGAGATCGTAGGTGTCCTGCTCCAGTACCCATTGCTTGTACGTCTTCCCGCCTGTGAACCGCTGGTCGCCTCCGTACGCCACGCGGTCTTCGCCCACAACGGCAAACAGGACGTCGCTTCGCATCTCGCAGAGCCGCTTGGCCATCTTCATGAAGATGTCGAATCCCCGGATCGATTCCATGCCCCGACTGACATAGGTTACCAGGCGTTTGTGCGGGGGAAATGTCCAGCCGGCGATACACCTGGAGTCCGGAGGGCTGGGTCGCCAGACGGAGGTGTCGATACCGTCAAAAATGACGTCGACCTTGTCGTGATAGCGACGCGGCAGTGTATCGCGTTGCCATCGCGTGGGAACATACCCGGCATCGCAGTTGTCCAGGTCCAACAACAGCATGGCGTTCCGCGAGCGTGCGCGCAGCACGTCCATGGCGCCGCAGCTCGGCTGGTCCGTGCGGAAGTCCATGTCCGATTGCCTGGTCCGGTAGAAGTACTCGAAATAGTTGATCATGGGACAGTCGAAGAGCTCGCGCAGGAACAGCGTCGAGACGAAACCCGAATGTCCCACAATCACATCCGGCCGAATATCCGGGCGAGCTGCCAGTGCCTCGTACAACGCGTGTGAATGCCAGATCTGGTTCTCGAATGTCCGGCTGCAGTAGTGAGTGTGGGCCGTCGCACCTCCGCGGGTACGATATTGAATGGTCGTAATGCCCGCATAAGTGCCGGCTGGCCTCTCCGAGGCAAAGGTGCACTGAAACCCGTGGTTCTGGATCAAATACTTCGCAAGGTGACCGAATTGAGCAGGAAAATTCTGGTGGACAAACAAAATGTGCATGGTTGGTATCCGATCAATCCTCACGACCATCTGTCGCCGAAGTTCGCCGCATGATGGCATGACCGACGTCTGCCCTGGCGGACCGCCGCCATTGTAAATCGCTCGACATCGCAACTCCACCAGTGATCAGCCAATTCGACGTCTTTCACACGATCGTGCTGGCGGTCCCGGACGCCACATCGCTCGGTTACCGCTGATCGGAAGTGAGTTACACCATAGCTGCTGTGTCAGTTGGTACGCCACCTCGCGGACGCCTGATGAATCGGCCAGGGGATGGCCCTCGTTCAAGAGTGTTCGGGACGCGGGACAGCGAGGGTCGGCCCATCAACCACGCAGGCGGCGCCCAGAGTTGACGTAATGTAGAGTAACTGATGAGGTGATGGGCTTTTCCCAGAGGCAGTTGGCCGGTCATCTGAACTGAAGGGAGTATCACAGTCCACCGCCGCCACTGGTATGCCACGCGGGCACAAGTGGCAGGTTTCCATCGCTCGATAGTAGGATAATCGCGCCCTGGCATGGCAGGCACCGGTCCGGACGAATTGCTCGAATCATGTGGTCATGACGGTAGCTGATCGGACGAATCGACACATGGCGCCCGGGCGGGTGAGTCGATGAAAGACATGGGCTGCTTACTACAATCCGCATAACAGTTACAGTTCCGAGAACACGGACTGTGTCGTGAAACTAACGGGCGATACCACAATGGCCAACAAGAAACGACCGATTGCGCTCTACTACGATGACGGCGGCTATATCGAAACGCTCTCGCCACCCAACCGGCGGCAGGCTGGAACTCCGGCGGGCCTGATGGGACGCCAGGTAGCCAGTAAGGAGTTCTTGGACGCGTATCTGACGTATGGCGATTGGACGGAAGTGAGCGCGGTTGTTCCCGATACAAAGAGCGGCAAATCGCTGGCAGAAACGTGCCGTACACATGCGTCGAGCCGTGGCAGGCGGCGCAAGCTGCGGCTTTTCGAGCTGAAGGACTTCCAGTCTCGGTTCATAGCAAGGAAACCGGCGCGGGTCCTTCATTTTCCCTGTCCTCCAGAGATTCGCTTCGCCTGGGCACGCCAATGTACAGATGAGCCTGACTTCGCACTCTGTGGTGTCACGCATACGCTGTGCTCGATTCAGGCGATCGATGCGCTTCGGAACTTCGTCATCGGTCCTTTTGAGCCTTTTGACCGCTTGATCTGTACATCTCGTGCCGTATCCGACATGGTTCATTCAGTGACGGGTAACTTCGCGGAGTATTTGCGTGATCGATTCGGAGGAAGCCCGAGCCTGCGGATCGGTCTTGAAGTGATCCCGCTCGGGATCGATACCAACAAGTTCCGGCCTGCTACTCCGGAGGAACGTCGTGGGCAGCGGCAGCGTCTGCAGGTCGCCCCCGATGAAGTCGTTGTGCTTTATGTTGGCAGGCTCTCACATCATGCCAAGGCGCATCCTTTCCCCATGTTTCGCGGATTGTCACAGGCGGTTGACCTGACGCGCCAGAAGGTACATCTCATCCTGTCGGGTTGGGCGGCGAATTCTGCGATCCACGAAGGTCACCTCGATGTAGCCCGTCGGTGTGCACCCAACGTACGGGTTTCTGTCGTGGACGGAACCAATCCGGAAAACCGATTCACGGTCTGGCAGGCGGCCGACATATTCACCTCCCTCTCCGACAACATTCAGGAGACGTTCGGGCTCGTCGTCGTCGAAGCGATGGCCAGCGGATTGCCGGTGGTGGCATCGGATTGGAACGGCTATCGGGACCTGGTGATGCACGACGAGACGGGGTTTCTTGTCTCGACCTGGATGATTCGCGATACGGCCGCGGACGCGACGCTGCAGCTATTACTCGGGGAAGTCGACTACGATCACTTCCTCGCACGTACGAACCAATGCGTTATGGTGGACGTCACGGCGGCAACTAACGCGTATGCGTCCCTGCTGCACAATGCGGAACTTCGTCAACGGATGGGATGTGCAGGGCGGCGACGAGTTGAGCAGCACTTTGCCTGGCAGCACGTCATTCGTGCTTACGAATCCCTTTGGGAACAACAGGAAACGGAGCGAGTTCATTGCGTGCGCCGAGGGAAATCGCGCAAGAGATGCTTTCTCGGACCGGCTGTCTACCCACCATTGGAACGGTCGTTCGCCGGATATGCGACGGCGTGGCTTGATTCGGAGGAGTGTGTCACGACCGCACCTGACGCGTGCGACCGGCTGGAGGAACTCCTGACGACGAATCTCGTGAATTACGAGTCGAGCGAGCGTTGCTGTGAAGCTGAGCCGTTGCGGGCGGTCCTGGCGATGGCCTCAACGCCTTGCACGCTCGCAGACCTCGAATCGCAACTAGGCCTGGCGAAGGTGTGTTCGCACAAAGGGCGTATGACCTTGGCATGGCTGCTCAAGTATGATCTGTTGCGACGTGTCAGGGGCTGAACGCCCTCCAACGCAATGGAAGTTCGTGACGAGTGCTCGCCTCAAACGTGATGCGGATCGCCGCAGCGGCCGGAGAACTCCTGGTTCTCAGTTTGCTGTGAACGTGCGAACGTGAACGGTCAGAGCGGACTGGCTTGGTGCGGTGGTGGATCTTGATCCGCAAGTCAGGTGATTTCCGTTCACCGTTCAGGGGCTTTGCTGCGAATTGCGTACATCGCTTCGTCCACCGCCTCGGCCACCGGGCGCAGTTGAATTCCGGCGTCCATGAGCTTCTGCACGCACAGCTGGCAGTTACTCCGTCGAGCAACGACTTCTTCGTCCAGGTCGGATGCCGATATCGGGTCGAAGGTGTGCGCTGGATCCACAATGTCTCGGTACCGTCGCATCATATCCAGTGGCGACATCACACCCGGATTGACCACATTGAAGACGCCGATCTGTCTCTCGTCGATCAGACGGCGGGTCGTTGCGAGCAGGTCGGGGACGTACGTGAGCGAGTTCGGGGCGTCGAGAACTCGGCGATAGCGAATCAGTTTCGCGATCAGGCCGCGAGGGTGCAGGGTATCATCGAAGGGCATTCGTGGACGAAGGATTAACGCGGGAAATCGCTCCAGCGCGGCCTCAGCAAAGGCCTTGGATCGCGAATAGAAACTGCCGGTGAAATTGGGGGGATCCGTTTCCGAGAAACCGCCGCCTCCATTGTTGCCCTCGTACAGACAACCGGAACTGAGGTGCACCAGCAGGATCTCCCGCCGTTGACATGCTTCAGCCAGCACGATCGGACCCAACACGTTGCTGCGAATAGTCTCGGCCTTCTGTGATTCGCACCAGTCGACATTGGGACGGCCGGTTCTTCCGGCGCAGTTCAAGACAACGTCAGGATCGTGGTGGTCCAGCGCGTCTGCCACTGCCAGAGGATCGGCAATGTCGGTCGATGCTCCAACCGAACAGGCCAGATAGTGCGAGAAGTACGTTCCCAGGTATCCGGCAGCTCCAAAGATCAGCACTTTCACGATCAATCACCATCCAATAGCGAGATTGGCTCGGACTGGAAAAGCACCCCTTCGATGATCAGGCACAACAGCGTCCGCCCGTGCGATCCGGCAGCGGCTCTTGGAGCTTGAGTGTAACCAGTTCGGCGAGTGTCTCCTACGGGAGAAAGTGCGATTAGCGCGGTTTGGGCAAAGTGGCGAACTCGGGCGAAGAACCACCCTAGGTCGCCGCTTGAGCGCTCGCATCGGTTGCCGCGGCGGGTGCTGATTGCTGGTGCAGACTGTTTCGATTGACAGTTGGCTTCTCCGGTGCCGATGGGGAGCCCTGGACGTGTTGCTGAGTCTCGCTTGTGACTGAAAATCGCCGGGCGCGGTGCGCCACAGACGAACGCCGCCGTTCCTCAGGGCCGGTGCCCACTTGACGTACTCACGTGAGTGGCCACCTTCAGCAGAACATCCCTCAACACGTCTTCGGCATCCGCCGGATGGATCTCTCGCTGCTGGCACCAGTAGAGAACCAAGTGCGCGTACAAGCGAGCCACTCGGGCCCAACCGCCCAATGCCACTGTCCGGATCGCCCACTGTCCGGATCGCCCGTGGAAACTGCGCACCGGGATCGGTCCGCAGGATGCGTGTTGACACCGGGGTTGCGGATCTGCCTCAGTTCGACTTGAAGCGTCCGACGAGTTCTCGCAGAACGGACGCCTGGGCTCCGAGCTGTTCGCTGCTGGAAGCCATCTGTTCGCTGCCGGCAGCGGACTGTTCCGTGACGGCTGCGACACCTTGGATCGCCTGCGACACTTCCTCGGCATTGCTGGACTGTTGCACTGCGGTCGTGGCAATTTCGGTGATCTTGTTGACCGTTTCTGCCACGCCGTCCAGGATATCGTTGAGTGCCTTGCCGGTCTCCGAACTCAGCTGGGAACCTTCCTGAACTCGCCGGGTCGACTCCTTGATCAGCGTGGAGATTTCGCGGGCCGCCTGGTTGGAGCGTTCCGCCAGCTTACGGACCTCGTCAGCCACGACGGCGAAGCCCATGCCGTGTTCTCCCGCGCGCGCTGCTTCGATGGCCGCATTGAGTGCCAGGAGGTTGGTCTGGCTGGCAATCTCGGAAATGACCTTGATGATCTCACCGATTTCGGTGGAACTGGTATGGATCTGTTCCATGGCTTCGTTGGATTTCTGTACGGCCTGCCGCCCTTGCAAGGCCAGCTGATTGGTACGTTTAGCCACCTGGTCGGCCTCGAGCGCGTTGTCTTTGACGCCCTCGATTGAGCGAGCCAATTCCTCGATAGCTGCCGTCATTTCCTCGACGCTCGAGCTTTGGGTTTGAGCGCCTTGCGCGAGCGTCTGCGCGCTTTCGGCGATGACACGTGAGCCTTCTGCGAACTGCGCCGCACTCTCCGTGACTTCACGAATGACACCGGCGAGGTCTCGCAGCATGGTCTGGATGCCGGCGGCGAGTTCATCGACTGCTTCGCTCCCTTCGACCTGGACGGGAACCGTGAGGTCTCCCTGGGAAGCGGCTCTGACAACCTGCAACAGGTGATCGACCTTGCGTCGCAGCGCGACGGCCTTGGCGCGTTCTTCCTCGGCCAGCGCACGTTCCTTGGCCGCTTGTTCTTCCTGGCGGCGGTGTTCTTCGTCCAGGCGTGCACGCTCCCTCGCCGCTTCATCCGCCTGCCGCTGGCGCTGCTCCTCCACCCTTTGTCGTTCGGCTTCAGCCTTTTCGATCTCCAGTTCCCGCTGCCGCTGGGCGTTCTCTTGAACGTCGTCGAATGCTTTCTTGGTGGCGTCGATCGACTGGTTGATGGCAGCTGCCATCTGACCGAGTTCATCGCGGCTGGTCACGCGGCATTTCTGGCTGAAGTCCTGGTTGGCCAGAGCGGCGATGCTCCTGCCGCAGGCTCGAATAGGCCGCACGATCATGCTGGTAATATGGATCGCGCCGCCCAGGCCGAGGACAATGCCGACGCCGGCAAGCACCATCATCAACATGGTGGCGTTGCTCATCGTGGCGACCATCCGTTGCCGAGCACTATCGCCCAGCTTGTTAGCATTGTCCCCGACGATGCGCGCCTGCTCCACCATTTGCGTGTCGGCGGCCAGGGCACGGAGTACTCCTTCGCGATACTGCTTTCCAGCCTCTTCATAGCCGGCCAGTTGAGCGATAATCGCTTGGGCGGGGGCTTCGAGTTCGGCCTGGTCCTTCACCGACTCTGCCCAGGCCACGGCCCCGGACTTGGTCTTCTCGAGTTGTTCACAGTAGGCATTCCATTCCTTGTCCTGTTTCTTCAGGATGTAGTAGAGAGCCGTCGTGCGCAGGAGCAGGTAGGGTTTGACGACTCTTCCATCCAACTCGCGTCCGACGCGGGCCCAATGGGTGATCTGTTCAACGTCCTTAGCTTGCTCCGCGGACTCCCGCCGCGGTCCGATCACATCGGTGGCGGCACGCTCGATGTTGCTGGTCACCTCCCAACCGGTCTTCTTCCAACCCTCCAAGGCAGAGTCTTGCACCGAGCGACTGGCGGTCATTTCTCCGAACGCCGTCTCGTAGCCGGTGGTTGCCAAGGTCGCGTCTTCCAGAAGCGTTCGTTCATCCGACGTGAGTTCACGCAGTCGAGCCAGTGTCTCGAGCTGTTCTTTCACTTTCCGACAGCTGCTCTCCCATTTCTCGGCGCTGTTCTGGGTGTCGGTGCCGAATTTCTCGAACCCGCGCAATGCAAAGTTCTTCTCCTGGCGACGCGCGTCCAGCAGATTCTCGACCGCGTGATTCGCGTTCTCTACCACGTTGACAAGGCCATCCACTCGTCCCAGCCGGTTCCAGCCCAAGAACCCCAGAAATCCCGCAATCACAATCACACTGCCGAACCCGACGGCGAGTTTGGCGCCAATCCGAAGGTTGTTGAGAGGATTCAAACGTTTCATGTTGCGCGCTTCCTTCTGAAATTACCCTAAGGCTGAATGGGACTGGTACATCATGGTCGCTCGGCGACAGTTTTCGGCTGTGGCCGAGCGGCGCGGTTTCTGGTGATTGGTGCCGAAGCACAGGATCACGTGAACACCACGATTCCAGGCAGTCATCGTCGGAGACTTCACCATGGCATCGCACCGCAACACGAATTGCGCTGTTAGCAGCTGACGGGCAGAGCGAGTCCGCTTTGGCCGCGCAGGCGATGCCGTACCTGTTGTCCCCACGTAACATATAAAAGTAGGTTATGGATTCACGGTTGTGCAGGCCGCTGCTTGTCTGAGGCCGACGTCGCCGCGGCAGATCGCTGCGGACAACGCGACAGAAGTGGGGAATTCTCCGGGACGCGTGCGGCTGTTGCGGTCTGTGAGGATAGTGCCGATAACACCGGTCCAGGCGCGCAGCCCGTAGACGCTCCTGGTGACGCCGTTGTGGTCTGATATCCGACATCCGGCGTCGAGGCAGCCGCAGGTTTCCGAGAATCGATACGAGCGGATCGTTGACGGCGGTGTTTTCAGTGGCGGCAATCGCCGAACGCTGTTGAAACGGCGGTGAACTCACGCCACCATGTGCGGGCTGCCGGACTGCGGGTTGCCGGACTGCGGGTTGCCGGACTGGCCGGCACGCTCCCTTCAGCACGCCCGCATCATTGTCTCAAGCGTGGGGTTGCGCACCGGACGAATCGCCAGTTACCGCCCGGCGCAGCATTTCGACTAGCTCGTCACTCTGATATGGCTTCTGGAGAAAACCTGCGAGGTGGCGACCCGAAAACGGTTCGCAGGCGTGCTCCTCCCGATAGCCGCTGGTCAGGATGATCGGCAATCCCGGGTGAATCTCCTGCAGAGCCGAGAAGGTCTCTTCACCGCCCATCTTCGGCATGGTCAGATCAAGCAGGACGCAGACGATATCCTGGTGATGTTGCCGGTACAGTTCCACCGCCTCCTCACCATCCCCTGCCGCGAGAACCTGAAAGCCGGCCATTTCGATCATGCGCTGAACCGAATGACGCAGTAGCACTTCGTCTTCGGCCACCAGGACGGTCCCGCGGCCTTGCCAGGTTGCCGCAACCCTCGGCTCCGCGGTCGTGCTGATCTCGACGTCGCAGGCAGGGAACAGCACCTGGAACGTGGAGCCATGACCTGGCTGACTGATCACACGAATGGCGCCATGGTGTCCGCGCACGATGCCGTGGACCGCGGCCAGCCCCAGACCGCGGCCGGTGAACTTGGTGGTGAAGAAAGGATCGAACAGCTTCTGGAGACTCCCCTCGTCAATACCGCAGCCGGTGTCAACCACTTTCAGTTCCACGTAACGCCCCGAAGGTAACTCGCTTCCCAAAACGGCATGGGCGTGTTCGAGGACCTCGTAATACAGTGCATCGGTTGAGATGCTGATCGTGCCCGTGTTGTCGCCAAGTGCTTCCGAGGCGTTCACTACCAGATTCAATACGACCTGATAAATCTGAGAAGCATCGGCCTGAATGGCGGGCAGGTTGCGGGACAGCTGGAAACGAAGCGTGGCCTTTTTGGACACCGACACTTCGAGAATCTGCCGAGCATCTTCCACGATCTGCGACAAATCCACCGGCTCCACGACGAACTTTCCCTGTCCGGCATAGGCCAGCATTTGGCGTGTCAGGTCGGCCGCTCGCTGCACCGCCCGCTTGATCACGTTCAGATCTTCCCGCGCCGGCTCCGCCGCCGGCAGGCGAGCACGAGCCAGGTCCGCATATCCCAGGATGCCCGCCAGAATGTTGTTGAAATCGTGAGCAATGCCACCGGCCAGGATCCCGAGGCTTTCCAGTTTCTGGGTGTGGAGAACCTGAGCCTCCAGACGGAGGCGTTCCTCTTCAGCCTCTTTGCGCTGCGTGATTTCCTGCAGCGTGCCGATGACATACGCGTTCCCTTTCTCAACCACCGACATCAGCCCGCGCACTTCGGTCCACAACCGTTTCTCGTGGACAGTTACGGCCGGACACTCCACCAGAAACGGTTCGCCCGTCGCCAGGCAGTTCTTCAAACAGTCCAGGATGACCGGGATGTACTCGGCCTCAAAGAACTTGATTCCTTCGGAGAGACTGGGCCGGTAATCGCGAGGAGCTTCGATGATGTCATAGATGCCTTCGGTCCAGCGGAGATGATCGGTGTGGGGATTGGCCTCCCAACCACCGACCCGCGCGATCCGCTCCGTTTGCCGCAGGAAGATCTCGCTGTCACGCAAGGCTCGTTCGGTCTCCTTGCGCTGAGTGATATCGTGGAGCGTCACTACCACGCGATGAGGTGACGTTTCGCCTGGAAGAAACTCCGGAATCGCGTTGACCTCCATCCAGACCTGACTCTGCGTACGTGGATTCAACACCCCTGCCACGACGTCCCGTACTGGGCGGCCGGTGGCCAGTGCTTTCACGGACGGGTGTTCCTCCACCGGCATGGGCGACCCGTCCTCACGCACGGCCTGCCATTGCGGGTCTTCCGAGCGACGTCGCAGGAACTCGTCCCGCGTCACACCGAACATCTTGAGAGCAGCGTTGTTGGCATCGATCAACACTCCGTCAGCACGCTGGTATAACACTCCCTGGCTCATGGTCTCATACAGTGTGCGGTACTTGGCTTCGCTTTCGCGCAGCGATTCCTCCATCTTCCTGCGCTGCGTGATGTCCGTCCCGATGCCGCACATGGCGACCGGCTGCCCCGCTTCATCGCGGATCAGTCGAGTGCGACAGTCCATCGCAATTTCCTGGCCGTGGGAATTACGGTTAGCGACCTCTCCTCGCCAGATCCCCTGAGTCAACGTGTGGTGGATAATCTCCGGCTGCGTTGCCCCATGGAATGCCGAGTCGCCGTAGTTGCTCACCGGCTGCCCCAGCAGTTCTGATCGTGTACGCTTGAGTGTGTGGCACTGGGCTTCGTTGACGTAGGTGACGATACCCTGGAGATCGGTGATCGTGACACTGTCTTGAATCTGGTTGAGAACCAGGGACTGCAGCCGCAACTGCCGTTCCGCCTGCCTTTGCTGTGTCACGTCGCGGCTGGCACCGATCATGCGCACGGCAACACGGTTCTCCCCCTCCCCTTCAAACTCCACCTGGCCCCAGACACTCAGCCACCGCCACCCACCCTCGGAACGACGGACTCGGTAGTGCGTGTGATAGCGTCCAGGTCCCTGCGGGTCACCCGCCTGCTCAACGGCCTGCCACATGGCAGGAATGTCGTCTGGATGGAACAGGCTGCGCGCACCTTGCTCATCGTGGTGGAACTTTGCCTGGGGCAGGCCATAGAGTCGTTGAGCATTCTCGCCAAACTCACATACTTGATCGGCGAAGGTGTAGGTCCAGGTTCCCATTTCGGCGGCTTCCATGGCCAGTCGCAGCTTCTTTTCGCTTTGCCGCAGCGTGTGTTCGGCGTTCTTCTGTTCGGTGATGTCGACACAGAAGCCGGCCATGCGGATGGCTTGCCCCGTATCGTCATAGTTCGTTTTCCCCATCGCCAGAATCCAACGGGTCTGACCATCGGGATGAATGATCCGATACTCGCTGTTGAGAATCTCGCCCCCGTCGATACAATCTCGAATGCGCTGGGAAGCGATGACGCGGTCGGCCGGATGAAGCAACGCTTCCCAGACTTCCAACGAAGCGGGTGTGGACTGGGGGTCGAGTCCAAACAGCGAGAACATCTCGGGAGACCAGTTGATTTCGCCGCTCACCAGATTCCAGTCCCAGACACCTGCCTCGGCGGCCTGTTGCGCCAGACTCAATCGCTCGGTGGCTTCCCGGAGCAGCATCTCACCGTGTTTCCGCTCGGTAATGTCCTTCAGGACGACCGCCACTTTGTCGACCGTCCCATCATGATTCACTACTGGATAAAGGGAATGCTCGAGCCAGTACCCGTCACGATGCTCCTCGTATTGCAGCTTGCAGCGCGATTGCAGCACGTGTGCCAGGTTGGCTTTGCGCGGCGGGACGAGCTCGGTTGGCAGCCAACGGAAGACCGACTTCCCAATCAACTGCTCAGCGGAGGTGCCAAGTCGCTGGGCGGCCGTGGGGTTGCAAATGAGTACCGTGCCATCGGCACTCAGGAGGAAGACGGATTCGCTGATGGCGTCCAGCACGCCATGAATAATCGACTCTCGTTCTCGCCGTGACGCGTCATCGTCACGCAGCTGCGTGATGTCCAGGCAGAAGGCGACGACGCGGTCGTCCGACATGCGGATCGCATCGCACGTGCTCCACCGACGAGCTCCGTCGCGGCGGATCCAGCAGATTTCGCCGCTGGCCCGCCCCTGCGTGACGGCCTGCTCCAGCCGTTGTTGTGCCAGCTCCGCGGACTCCCCGTCGAGCAGATCAGCGACTGCCATGCTCAGCAGTTCCGACTCGCAGTAGCCGGTGATCCGACAGGTCGCTGCATTAGCCTCTACAAAACGGCCAGCACGATCAACAACGAACGTCGCCAGCGGGGCCTGTGCGACATACGGCTGATGCTGACTTCCCCACTGCTGTAACGTCCCTCCATTCAGTTCATCTGCCCGATGTTGAGCAGAGGCGATTTTCCGCACAGCCATAGCAGAACTCCATCCACCCACAGGGAGTGTTCGACTTCTGGAAGCCCAGTTACACGGAGACGACCTCGTCGACAGGCTCTCAGAATTCTACTGGCAACCCGGATTGCGCAGAAGACCGCACCTTGCGGCGGCATCACCTGCCGCTGGTGATCTACGGTTCTTTGTGCGATTTCGAGGAACAGAAAACGGAAAGATCGGTACGCTGCCTTCCTGTCAGTCAGTCTCTTGCATGAAGAGGACGCAGTCGGTACGTTGCGAACAGGTGCCGATGGACAGGTCGGAAGCCGGGGTGTCACGGGTGAGGTGCAAGATATGTCTCAAGCGAGGCGGTATGCAATGGCGATTTCGCCCATCTTTCTGGTGACCACCTTCATGTTCACCGGATGCAAGGAATCGACGGCGCCAACGCCACTCTCCGCACCTGGGCCAGCAACGTCGAATCTCGCCAGCGAACGTCAGACAGAGATCCACCTCCCGCCGCCCAATCCGTTTGCTCCGGAGCCGGGAACACCGCCCCCGCAGCTGGAAAAAGCACCCCTCTCCCCCTCCGTCACTCCGTCTCCCGTAGCATCGCGAGCGGACCATTGCGTGCAGCTGACCAATGGCCTTGCCCTTCCCCAACTGTTGCCAACTGGAACTGCGATGGGGATGAGTGTCGATTATGAGCTGCGCGGCACGCTTCCTTCGTCCGCGACGCAGGTATTCTGGGTGATCGAACCGTCGCAAGGTGCTCAGGCGAGCATCCCTGTCGTCTTGCAAGACCAGGGCAACTTGGCGACATTTGTGGTCGAAATGAAACCGGATCAGGGACCGTTTCGGTGCCAACTCGTAGCACAGCTTTCCAACGGAAGCCTGACCCCCGTTTCGTCGCCTGTCGACATGAGGGGACCGTGACTTGCCATCCAGTGGCTTGAATTGACCATTTGGCCAGACCGAGCTGTGCGCCTCAGGACCAGGTTGATGATCACTCATGCAACAACCAGCGATATCCCTCAGTTGGTGCAACTGCTGAGTTTGCTCTTCGCACAAGAGGCGGAGTTCCGGCCTGATCCCCGAGTGCAGGGCGAAGGGCTGCGTCTGATCGTTGAGTCACCGGACATCGGGACCATCCTGGTACTGTGGGATCAAACGCGAATCGTCGCCATGGTGAATCTGCTGTACACCGTCAGCACCGCCTTGGGAGGGCGGGTGGTGGTTCTGGAGGACATGATTGTCAGTCCGCCGTACCGAGGCCGTGGCTGCGGAACGCGACTGCTCACGGCTGCGATTGAACATGCCCGAGCGATCGGCGCGCGCCGCATTACCTTACTGACGGATACTGACAACGCGGATGCCCAGCGGTTCTACCAGCGTGCCGGATTCCGTGCATCCGAAATGGTGGCCATGCGCTGGCACGATCATGAGCACGCGTTGTCGAGGGCGTGAAGCCCCATCAGACGCCGAGCGTGGGTGTCGCGAAGGCGCCAGAGGGGTGCGTTTTTATGGGGAGTTAACCACCCCAATCGGCATTCACTGGATGCGTGACCGCCCCACCGTCGCGCATCTGCATTGCGAGGCGGGAGATCTTGTCCTTCTGTGCAGCGCGTCTGTTCCTTTTCGTACGAAGGGGGCTTCCTCGGCAGCCCTGCTGGTTGCTAAGCTGATCTAAATTGTGTTGCCAGAATACCCCGCACGTGGCGGGGCAACATCAATATCAGCAAGGAGTTATGTAATGGCTGTGAAAGTCGGCATCAACGGGTTTGGTCGCATTGGTCGCTTGGTCCTTCGTGCGGCGATGACGGATCCGGACATTGAGTTTGTGGGGATTAATGATCTGGTGCCGGCCGACAATCTGGCTTACTTGTTGAAGTACGATTCGACGCACGGTCGTGCCAAGGTCGACGTCTCGGCCAAGGACGACGCGATCGTCATCAACGGCCGCAAGATCCCCTGCTGCTCGGTCAAGGATCCGGCAGAACTGCCTTGGGGCAAGGTGGGGGCACAGTATGTGGTCGAGTCGACCGGTCTGTTTACTGCGCGCGAAGGAGCGCAGAAGCATATCACGGCTGGAGCGAAGCGGGTTATCATCAGTGCTCCCGCCAAGGACAAGGACATTCCCACGTTCGTGATGGGAGTCAATGCGGACAAGTACAATCCTGCCACCGATACGATAGTGTCCAACGCCAGTTGCACGACCAACTGCCTGGCCCCGATCGTCAAGGTCCTGTTGGACACCGTGGGTATCGACGAAGGTCTGATGACCACGATTCATGCGATGACGGCGACGCAGCCGACGGTTGACGGACCGAGCAAGAAGGATTTCCGCGGCGGGCGTGGTGCCAGTCAGAACGCGATTCCTGCCTCGACCGGCGCTGCCAAGGCGGTCAGCCTCTGCTTGCCGGAAGTGAAGGGCAAGCTGACCGGCATGGCCTTCCGCATTCCGACCCCCGATGTGTCGGCGGTCGACCTGACGGTTCGCACGACGAAGGAGACCTCGCTGGCCGAAATCAATGCCGCGATGAAGAAGGCCTCGGAAACGACGATGCTCGGCGTGTTGGGCTACACCGAGGATCAGGTTGTCAGCAGTGATTTCATTGGTTGCCCGCTGTCAAGCATCTATGATGCTACGGCAGGTATCGAACTGAACAGCCGCTTCTTCAAGCTCATCAGCTGGTACGACAACGAGATGGGATACTCACACCGAGTAGTCGATTTGATGAAGTACATGGCCAAGAAGGACGGCTTCCTCTAAACCGTCTTCAATTCCAGTTGCCACGAAAGAACAGTTGCCACGAAAAAACAGTTGTTACGAAATAACAGTTGTTACGAAATAGCAATGGGCGGTCGGCAGAAGTCTGCCGGCCGCCCTTTTTTTTTGGGCACTCACGCAACATCGTGGGCGACTTGGACCAGGGCCGTGACGCAGACGGGCCGCGTGACGAAGCAGACGCGCGACGCCATGCCCGTGGTCGAACGTCGACCGCATCCTAACCGGCAGCACGCCGTGTCGGATCGGTCTTCGGAACTAGTCCTTCGTCATTGGGTATTTCGTCCTTCGTCATTCCCACTGGTCATTGGGGGCGTCGCAGCATGACGCGGCTGTCGGCGACGGAGCAACCTTGGCCTTCGGCGTGCACGATCAGCGGATTGATATCCAGTTCGGAGATCTCCGGGTGATTGCAGACCATTTCCGACAGCCGCAGGAGTGTCTCCACGATCGCGCTGATGTCGGATGGTGCGCTGCCACGGAACCCGTCGAGCACTTTGAAGGAGCGGATCTGGCGGACCATGCGTTCGGCCGAGATCCGCCACATCGGCGCCAGTCGGAACGACACGTCCTTGAGGACTTCCACCAGGGTTCCACCCAACCCGAACATCATGAGTGGTCCGAATCGCAGGTCACGGCTGGCTCCCAGAATGACCTCAACCCCGCGCCGCGCCATTTCCTCGATCAAAACACCTTGAATCTGAGCGTTGGGGACCGCTCGCGACACGTTCTGCAGGATCTTTTTGTAAGCTGCCTGAGCCTCTTCGGCCCCTGAGATGTTCAAGAGCACTCCGCCCGCGTCGAACTTGTGCACGATGTCGGACGACATTACTTTCATCACGACGGGGACCCCGAATGAGTCAGCGACCTGAGCTGCCTCGTCGGGCGAATGGACCACCGCGCTCTTGAGCAGCGGCAGGCGATAGCATTCCAGCAGCGGACGACACTCGGCCTGGGTCAGGTAGTGCTGATCCTGTCCGGCCAGTGCGGCCGTGATAATCTGTTTGGCCTGCTCCACATCCAGGTCATCGAACACCTGCATCTCGCGACGTGGAATTTCGTGCAATGCCACCAGGCGTTCGGCAGCTGCCAGGCTGCGGACCGCGTCCTCCGGAAAGGCGTAGTTGGGTATGCCTGCCTTACGCAGGATGTTGACCCCCGCGGCCACATCTTTGGCGCCCATGAAGGCGCAGACCACCGGCTTCTTGATTCCGCGCACGGCGTCGGGGACAACCGCGGCTGTGTCTTCAATGTCGGTCATGGACTGCGGAGTGAGAATGACCATGCCCATGTCCACATTATCGTCTTCCAGCACCGTTCGTACGGCTGAACGATAGCGATCGGCTCGAGCGTCTCCAATGACGTCGATCGGATTGCGCAGCGACGCGGTGGAGGGGAGCGAGGTCTTCAGCTTCTCCTGCGTGGCCGGGCTCAATTCGGCCAGCTTCAGTCCGAATCGCACGGCGGCGTCGGTGGCCATAATGCCCGGCCCCCCGGCGTTGGTGACAATCGCGACGCGATCGCCACGTGGCAGTGGCTGCGTGCAGTACAAAGCAGCCGAATCGAAGAGCTCAGCAATCGTGTCCACACGCTGCACCCCACTCTGGACGAGTAAGGCGTCGTAGACTGAATCGGAGCCGGCCAGTGAGCCCGTATGACTGCTTACCGCCTTCGCCCCTTCCGGCGTCCGCCCCGACTTGAGGCAGAGCATCGGCTTGTGCGTTTCCCAGAAAATCTTGCGAACGGTCTGAATGAACCGGCGTCCGTCCGAGATGTCTTCCAGGTACATGGCGATCACATCGGTCGTCGGATCATTCGCCAGATATTCGAGCAGGTCGATCTCATTCACATCGGCCTTGTTGCCGAAGCTGATGAACTTACTGAAGCCCATATGCCGCTCTTCGGCATAGTCCAACACCGACGTGCACAAAGCGCCGCTTTGCGACAGGAATGCCAGGTTTCCCGGACCCGGCATCTTGCGGCCAAAGGCCGCATTCATTCGCACGGCCGGATCGGTATTGATGACACCCAGACAGTTGGGACCGATCAGCGGAATCCCCGCCGCGCGAACGGTCCGCTGCAATTCCTGCTCCAGCTCGACCCCCTTGCCACCGACTTCCTTGAAGCCGGCCGAAATGATGACCATGGCCTGGATCTGCTTCGCGATGGCCTGCTGCACGACTTCCATCACGGCAAGCGACGGGACGATCACGACCGCCAGATCGATCGGAGCTGGAACGCTCACCAGGTCGGGATAGCAGTGCACCCCAAGCACATTGCTGGCCTTGGGGTTGATCGGGAACACCGAACCATGGAACTCATTGAAGAGCAGGTTGCGGAAAATGTCGTTCCCGACGGTGCCCGATCGGGTGGAGGCGCCAACGATGGCCACCGACGTAGGTTTGAAGACGTAGTCTAGCTTCGAGGCCGTGACAGGATTTGACATAAATGTTTCCTTCGGAGGACGGATGGTGCTTAACCCGACCGCCTGATGTGCGTTCGCGGTCCTGAATTGCACTGCGGGTCTATGAAGATTGCCCTGCGCTCGGCCAGTCGAGGTTGGGGCCGCAAGCAGGCGGCCAACATGCCAGAGCCGGCAGGTCCTACAGGCGCGAATCAGGCTCAAAATGAGCCGACTCGACCCGATGTCGGATAAGGAATGCAGTCTAGCGGGCGCGAGCAATAGCGTCAATGAAGGCTCAACATCGTTCCGGCCGGCAGACCCGCGGTGTCAATGGATTTCGTGTGATTTCCGTTAAGTCCGCCCTGTTTGGTCGCCCGCGCCGAACGGCAAAGTGCGAGAAGCGGACACGAACAGCCGACAATTCTCAGATGCCATCCCTCAGGCGGGCTCATACCCGACAGCCAGCCGATTGCCGATATTATGTCACTCCGCCACTCCTGAACCTTCCAGTTCACGTAGCCGCTGTGCCCACCGACCGGATCGGTACGCTGCCGGGCCTGGCTATTCCTCGATCAGTGATTGACGATCCAAGTAGAGGAGCCAGCCTGTGGGGGCAACCACCAGCGCGATGCCCACCAGTGACAGAATTCCAAACTCTTGCTTCCACACGCCGACGTCATAGAGCATGGCAAACCCGACCTGAGTAAGTCCTACCACCGACACCTTGGCCGGCGGGCCAGAGGCGAATGCGGCCGTCAGGAAGAGTTGCCCCAACGCGGCGGAACATCCCGTGCCCAAGAGCATCAGGCCGCTGGTCACATCCAGATCCAGCATGGGCACGGAGCGGTATGTCGTATAGCCCAGCACCGCGAGCGATGTCAACGACGAAATGATGGCAAAATGGAGCACCACGCAGCGCGTATCAATCTGCTTCGTGAAATGCAGCGCCAGCATGACAATGGCCAGCAAGAAAGACGATCCCAGCGGCGCCAGGACGGCCAGGTTTCCGTCAGATAATTGCGGCTGCTGGATCATGGCCACGCCCACGAGCCCGATTGCAATCACGATCCAAACACTCCGGCTGCGCCCCTTGGGCAATAGAAACCACGAGGCAATGGCGACCCACACCGGCGCTAAATTCATCAGCGTCACCACGATCGAGATCGGCAGGCGACTCAAGGAGAAAAAAACCAGCAACATGCTGATGCTGCCAGCTATGCTCCGTGCCCACAACGCCCACGGTCGCCAGAAATGGAACCGTAGCCCCGATCCGACCACCAGAGCGCCAATCAGCAGCAGGACGACGATCGATCGCACGAACGCCACGACTTCCCAGCTGGCTTGCTCCCGGAGCCCGCGGGCAAAGGCACCCATGGTGGCAAACGACAGGGCGGAACAGAGCATCCAGATGTATGCCACAAACTACCCTGCCTTCCAGCACACGAGTCCGATCTCTGCTGCGGGCGGACCGACTGCCCCATCGCTGGCCCACCCACTGCAACCGAACTCTGCTCTCGTTCATGCATCCATTGGCGGGGCCGTACGTGCCACTGACAAGGGGGCGCAGCGTGACCACACCGTGTGCGGTAAGTCGAGTCGAGCTGCAAGGTCCTCCAAGCAAGATCGTCCGAGGCCAATCAGGAATATTAGCGATTCAGGCACTCTGCAGCTGTTGTATCAGACTGGCGCTGTCAAAAATCTCCCAGGCCTCGGCCAACTTCCCTTCGGCGATCCGAAAAGTGCTGATGGCGGGGAGCCGGATGGCATTGCCGCTGGCCGGCAACTCGCCGAACGGGCCGATGTGGCGGGCATGGAACACGAAGTGGCAATCGACTTTGTCCCCTTCGGCCAGCAAGAAATCGATCTCGATCCGCATGTCGCCAAACACGCTCCCTGCCCACTCCACAAAGAACTTGCGCACGCCGTCCGGGCCGGGCGGCATGTCGGCCGGGAAGTGGTGATCGACAAAATCGGATGCCACAATCGAGTCGATCCCCGACAGGTCGCCAGTCACTTCCTGATAGTAGCGGCGAACCAGTTGTTTATTTTCTTCCAGCATGGAACAGCTCCTGGCAGCATGGTGCGTGAATGGATGTCCGGCAGCCTGTGGATTCAGAGCCAGCGGTAGCTCGATTCTGTCACTTCGGCAGTAGCCCCGCAACCTGGGATCCATGGCCGCGTGAACAAAATGTTCTGACGGAGCATGTGCCGACGCACGCGGCGAAATGCCAGGGTTTGGTGCAGCCGGCGATCGAGATGCCTTTCCTGGTGCCGTTCTGGTACAATAGGATCCTGCCGAGCGTTCATCAACTCTATGGGAAATCAATGATGAATCGGGGAAGACGCACTATGCGATTGATGGTCAACCTGAGTCTGGTGAGCGGATGGTGTCGATCGTCCGACGGATGTGGCAAGGTTTCCATGCGGTTTGCGCCGGCTGACGACATCGGTTGCTGTCGCGACGTGGCGATCGACAACGCCTCGTCGATGCAAAGTCTGCACTTCGTGGCCTGGACCTTGTTGGTGTCGTTCCTGCTATTTGCCGCGGCGGAGCGAGCAGTTGCTCAGGTCGCGGATGCCAGCACTGCGGGGCCGACGTGGGTTACCGACATGCAGGCCAACGTCGAACATGACTGGGTGTTGCAGGCCGAGGCGCTCGATGCCTGGCGGCGTGGTGTTCAGCATGGTCGAGTGACGGCAACGCAGGACGACGCTGCCGGGGCTGTCGACGGGGTCAAGAACGGGAAGTATGCATTCCACACCGGTGCCGAGCCGGATCCATGGTGGCAAGTGGATCTGGGGCAGCCGGTATCACTGGCTCGCTTCGTGGTCTTCAATCGTCTGGATTACGAACCAGGCTTGCATAACGCCGACGGGCTCATCGTCCTCACGTCGCTGGACGGCCAAGCCTGGGTGGGGTGTTATGACAACCAGGGAAAGCACTTCGGCGGCGTTTCTGGCGCACCCCCCTTGGATGTCACCTTCGAGCCCGGGGAAGTCACTGCCCGCTTCGTGCGGCTGCAGATTCCGAGCAAGCAGCCGATCTTCCTGCACTTGGATGAAGTCGAAGTCTATGCAGCGGACGATCCCGGCCGGAATCTGGCATTAGGAAAACCGGCGGATCAGAGCAGTCTCAGTCCCTGGTCAACGGCCAAAGTAACCGGGCCTCAGCCGAATACGCCTCTGGAGTACCCCACGGGAGAGATTGTTGCGCGCGGCCGCCTGCTGGCTGAGGACCTGCAGCAGGCAGGAGTTGATACGTCACCGTTTCAGGAAGAGCTGAGTGACGTGGCCCGGCAGTGGGAACAGTTGCCGGCCGGGGCATCTAATGACGCTCGACGCGAAGTGTATTTTCGGGCTCGCCGCATCGTGCGCCGGCTGGCGCTGACCAATCCGCTGTTGCAGTTCGATCAGCTGTTGTTTGTCAAGCGATTCACTCAGCAGACATACCCTGACATCTGCCTGAATCACATGCCATGGGTCTCTCGGCCTGGCGGCGACATTTGTGTTTTGAGTAATCCGTTTGGTGAACCACCAGCGGATCCGCCGATACGGAATATTCTTGCCGGTGTGTTGGGGCCTGGCCACGTCCATGGCATGGACCTGTGGTGGGATGCCGATCGAATCGTCTTCGGCTATGCCCGCAAGAAGTCATTTGATCCTCCCATTACGCCGTGGCCGCCGGCGTTCTGTGCCTGTCGCGACAACGTCCACGACGGACTCCGCAAGACGATCGAGCCAACGCATATCTTTGAGATTCGGACCGACGGTACGGGCCTGCGGCAGTTGACGGACCACGACTACTGGAGTGACTTGGATCCCACGTATCTGCCCGACGGAAAGATCGCGTTTGTGTCCGAACGATGTGGTTACAGCTTACAGTGCAATCACGATCCACATCTCGACGAAACGTGCTGCAACCTTTACGTCATGGATTCGGATGGCGAGGCAATGCGGCGTCTGAGTGTGAACAAGGACGGCGATTATCTGCCGCACTGCCTGGATGACGGGACCATCGGTTATACGCGATGGGAGTACCAGGAGCGGAATCTCATGCAGACCCAATCGCTCTGGTTTGTGCGTCCCGATGGGACCTGGGCCGATGTGCTGTTCAAGCAGCACCTGAACAATCCGTGGGCGCTGGAAGATGTGCGATCGATTCCTGGCACGCCGCACCGCAAGTTCGTGGCGATTGCAGCTGGTCACCACACGCTGGCCGCCGGTCCGGTCGTGATCATCAGTGCCGGTCGCGGATTGAACACGGATCAGGGCATCGGGATTGTGACTCCCGGAGTGACGCCGCCGGAAGGAGGCATGTCGGGGACGCCGGTGAGAACAGGAGGCGTGCGTGATGACGGAGGTCATTATATGACCCCCTGGCCACTCTCGGACAAGTACTTCCTCGTATCGTACAGCTATCTGAAGACCTGGCCGCAAGGGTTACCGGAACACTTTCGTGGCATGGATGAGACAGGCTATGGCTTGTACTTGATCGACGTGTTTGGCAACAAGGAGCTGATCTACCGCGATCCGCAGATCTCGTGCTTCCTGCCGACTCCGCTCCAGTCGCGGCCTCGTCCGCCCGTTGTGCCCGACGTGACCGATCCGTCGAAATCGTATGCCATCTGTACCTTGAGTGACGCGACCTACGGGTGTGAGGGAATCGATCCGCAGCAGGCACGCTACCTGCGCATTTCGCACCGCATTCCCTGGCCCTACGATCGGCGGTACGGGGGACTGCGGTACGAGCGAGTGGCATTGAGCGAGGGGGTCAGCTGGACTCCAGTTGAAGTGCTCGGCACCGTTCCGATCGAAGCGGACGGGAGCGCGCATTTTCGCGTGCCGGTCGACACGCCCGTCTACTTTCAGTTGTTGGACGAGAATTTCATGGAGTTGCGGCGTATGCGCTCGTTCATCAGCTTTCAACCGGGTGAGATGCGCAGCTGTGTCGGATGTCACGAGTCGCAGACGAACGCGCCCGCAGCCGTGAGCGGCACTCTGGCCTGGCAGCGTGAGCCCTCCATACCTGCACCTCCTCCCTGGGGCGTACGCCCGGTGAATTTCCTGCGCGACATTCAACCGGTTCTTGATCGTCATTGTGCGGCGTGTCACGGCGGACTCCGGCCGGCCGGCGAGCTGGATTTCACGGGCGGTCTGACGACGGGCCTGCGATTCCAGACTATCTACGGTGGTGAACTCGGGCTGGACGGGCACAACACGGCCTATCGCACCTTGATCACCAAGGGACTCGTCGCGTATAGCAACAAGTCTGATCCGGCCGACGCTCTGTCGCAGACGCTGGCGTTTGGTTCGCATCGCAGTCGGTTGATTGCGGCGTTGCGGGATGGTCCTTGCGCGTCGCGAGTCTCACTCAGCGCTGACGATTGGTTACGGTTGGTGACGTGGGTCGACGGGAATGCGCCCTACCACAGCCACTTCCTGAACATGCGTCAGGAAACGGCGTCCTACGACCTGCCTGCCGACCCGCAGCTGTCGGGGACATTGCATGAGATACACCAGCGCCGCTGCACGCCCTGCCACACGGCCGACGAGGTGACTCGCACCGATTGGATCGACCTGCGTCAGCCTGCCGAGAGCCTGTTCCTGTCTGCTCCGCTCTCCGATGCGACCCCGTCAACTGCGACCACAGGCCGTCGCTGTGCCAAGCCGCCTTATGCAGATACGGACGATGTCGACTACCAAGCGGCGCTGCGCAGCGTCAGCGAGGCGGTCCAGCGCGCGTGGGCAGCGCCGCGTCGCGATCTGCGTGGTCTGCTGCCACAATCCGATCAGCGGTATTAGATGAGTGAGCTCGGTTGGGCACCACCTGCCTGTAATGCCGAATGACGAAAGACTCAATGACGAAAAATGGCCCCGCAGTCAGCAGTCGGCCCGCGTCGAGTCTGGGAAGAACGATGGCTCAGCATTCGGCATTGGGTATTTCGTCATTCGTCATTCTCTAATCGTCATTCGTCATTCGTCATTCTCTGATCGTCATTCGTCATTTGTAGAGGTGAAGGCCGACGCTTTTCGCTTGGTCGAATGGACGCCGGTATCGATCAGATTGCGCGCTTCAGCCACCGTGGCACGCGGATTGACGATGACCTTTTCCCCTTCACTTAGTCCATCTTGGACTTCCACATTCGTGTCGTTCGCCGTGCCCAGTGCAAGTGGCCGTCGCTGGGGTCCTATGGCCGTGGCGACCCAGCAGACATACTCGCCTCCATGTTCCAGCACCGCAGCCACGGGGATGGTCAACACGTCGGACAGGTGAGTGACGACGACCTCGCAGCGTGCGGTCATTCCGGGGCGCAGTCCCTCGGCCGTTCCTTCCACGGCGATGACCGTCGGATACTGCTTGATGTTGCCGGTGCGGAAATCGGGAGGAGCGGGCTGGTTGGCAATGCGGACCAGGCGACCGGGCAGCTGTTGTCCTTGGATCTCGATGCGGGCACGCAGTTCCTGCCCGGTCCGTTCCGCCTCCCGCATCGCTTGTCCCAGCTCTTCCACTTTGGATTCGTGCACGTTGACCTTCACCTGCATCTGGGACAGATCAGGGAGTCGCAGGATCGTCTGCCGTTCGCGGACCGCAGAACCCTCTTCAATCTGTGGTTCCTGTGACATGCCGGGAAAATCACTTTCGTTGGCATACACGGCCATGCCGTCGGCCGGAGCATGGATGATGCATTTCAGAAGCTGCGATTCGAGTCGTTTGAGCCGCGATTCCTCCAGCGAAAATGACGCCTGTTCGGAACGCACGCGTGCTTCCGCAGCGTCGCTCTTGCTCTGCAGCTCCTGGAGCATTTTCTCTTTGGTGAAGCGGGTCAGCACGTTCTTGGCAGTGTTGGCCGAGTCGAGTTCCAGCTGCGCTCGCTCGACAGCAAAACGTTCGCTCTCCAGATCCAGATTGCTGATGTAGCCCTTGCGGAACATCACCTCGGCATGCTCGAGACTGTTTTGTGCCGAACGCAGATTCTCCGAAGCAATCGTGATCTGGTTCTCGGCGTCCAGCAGCGCCGTGACGAAGGTCCCTTCCAGATATTCCTGGACCGCGATCTTGGCGGCGGCAAAGTCCTTCTCGGCCTGGATCATCGCTGCCCGCGCCTTCTCATAGGCAATCTTCTGCTGATCGGTCTGTTCTTCGATCGTCGACGAATCGAGCTCGACCAGCTTCTCATCCTTCGTGACTTGCTGGCCGTCCTCCACGATCCACAGGATCACGCTGCCGCCGGCAACTTCACACTTGATGTCGATGTTCGCCGCGCTTTCCAGGTTTCCTTCTTCCCGGTAGGTCACGACCAGATCGCCACGCTGGACGGTGGCCAGTTTCATGTCCCGCATCGGACTGGGACGATGCGCATTGATGTAGCGAACGGCACCCCAGCCGGCTGTCGCGAGGATCAACAGCAGAGCGACTCCCACCGCCAGCCGGCGCGGCCATGCCCGCTGCCGGATCGGACCGGAGGCTCCCTCGCCGTGCCCAAGAGGGTCGGCTGGTCCCAGCTCGATGCGACTTCTCTCTGGTGCTGTCGAGGTAGCCATCATGTCGACTCCGTGCCGGAACCCCAAACCTGAGCCTGCTGTCCGCCTGTCTTCGAACAGCATCGTGCAGTTCCCACTATCTTAACACCGATCGGCCCAGTCCGGCTCCCCCGATTTCTCCCTATCTTGCCTGCTGTTGGCCAAATTGGCGAGCCGGACACCGCATCGCTCCCTGGAGTGGGGGCTGTTGCGAACCATCAGTGCAACGCGCACGTTCGGGCATTTCGGCCTCACAGAGACACAGAGACACAGAGCAACCGGCCGAGTGTGTCCTTCGCAGTCCGCCATGAAGGCAGGGGCGATGACGTGGTCGTGCACCTTCGTGCCTCCGTGAGAAGCCGTTCTTCTGATCGAACGAGACAACCAACACGACAATCACACGCTCCAGCTCGACTCGACTACCCGGGCAGAGCCGAGACTTGGTCCAGTTCAGCGGTACTTCTCCAGATATCCGCGAAAATCAACTGACTGAGGGTCGACCTGGCGGTACGTAATCGGCTTGGGATCGAGCATGTCGATCACGTGATCTTTGATGCAGTACGCAAAGAAGTGGTTGCCCCGCGGACTGTAGTGGCCGATGAAGTACTGCTTCAGGTAATCGCCATACGGGACGTTGTACCGTCGGAAGTCACTCAGATGTACTTCGTTCATGTCGAAGTAACGCACCTGTTTGTCGTTCAAGTAGTCGACAACCGGTTGATCGTAGCGAGTTCCTTTATCGCGCATTTCAGGCATGGCTCGGTACGGATCCAGCAGCACGACCAGCAGCTGCTTGTTGTTTTCCTGTGCAAACTTCCGTACCTGGCCGAGGATGAAAAGGGTGGCGTGCAGCGAATATCGGTCGAGCAGTTCGCTCGCTTGCTCGCGCAGCTTCGCCGGATCGTCCCACGCCATATCGTAGCCCAGGCGAGCAGCCAACTGCGAGACCTGTGCCTGATCCAGGTCCGTGATGAGCCCAGCCTTGTAGACATTCAGTTGCAGTGCCAGGTCGTCGCGCAGATGATTCACCATCCACTGCGGATCGGTCATCTGGTAGAGCGACTCGCGAGTGGGCAGTAGATTCGGACGCTCGACCCAGGCACCCGTGTCGAGGTCGAGTTCCAGGTTGGCCCAGAAATTGTTGTGGAACATGCGTCCGCCCTGGTGATCCCAGAACCGGTAGATGCTGGCGTGACGGCAACGCAGCAGGGAACGAATGTGATCATCACCCCAGATGTAGAAGATGATGTTGTCGGCCGCATGATCAGTAGCTTCCTCTCGCACCATTCGGCGATAGGCCTGGTACACGCCATATCCTCCCATGCCGAAGTTCCGGATGGGCTCCGCCAGGTGACCGGCGAGGTACTCTTGCCAGGTCTCACAATCACTGACCTGATGGCAGAGCGTGAAGCTGTTTCCGTAAGTGTTGATCCGACACGGGCGCCCGGTGTATGCGTGTGACGTGCGCGCTCCATTGCTCTGCACCGTCGACATGGTGGCGCTCTGGTCGATACCGTCCGCCGGCATGTAGTTGCCCAGGACATAGCCCAGTTCCGGATCGAACTGAGCCCAGCTGGGACCTGCCAGAAAGCGATCGATCAGTTCCTTCGAGACGGCGCTTTCGCGCAAGTATTGCTCGTAAGGGACTGGCTCGGGGCCGGCTGCCGTCAGCCGCGAACAGCCCACCAGGATCAGGGCCAGCAACCAGGGAAGCACGGTCCGCCGCGACTCCTCAATGGCGGATCGCTCACACAATGAATGTCGAGATCGTGTCATGGGGGGTCCTTTCGGTTGACTGCCTTCTGGTTTCCATTCTCGCCTCGTCGTACTACGCACGTCGAGTCCCTGAGGGAAAAATATCCACGTGCGGTGATAACTCAGGAGCTCTGACAACACCTGGATGTCGACTGGGCTCAGGGGTTGAAATCAGCTGGTAGCGCCTTGAACAAGCGGTTATGTTGGAGCTCCTTAGAGTCCGACAGACAAACGGCAGAAGATCGAACAAGCAGCCGCGAATGAATAGAGACGAGTAGGCCTGACGCGAGTGACAGTCGAACGAGCACGCGGAGACGGCACGAGGCAGTTCTTCCACCGGGTAATTGGACATTCCTGGTTCGATCTTCTGCGGTTTACACGCCTCGGTGCCGCACGCTGCCAATGGTCTATCCCACGTGAATTACTGGACATGGGAAGGTGAAAAACCGGGGCAATTGGCCCACGTGAACGTTGTGGAATCTGCTGCATAGGTGAGCCGCTCTCTCAGAGCCTTCCCGCGTCACATGCGCGCACCGTGCGCGCATACTTGCCGAGCGACCAACGGGAGCGGACCAAGGGATGGCGTTCTCCCGTTTTGGTTGGCGGCCCTGGGCTGTTGAACATAACCGTTACGCGGTGAAGATGTAGACCTTCTCTACGAAGTTAATCTGGTATGCAGCAGATACAAGTAAACCATCACCAGGAACCACTCTTTCGGCCTTTCATCCTCCCGGGACCGGCGGCCGAGTGTGGCGACCGGGCCGGCGAGCGGTTATATTGCGCAGCGGTTCCCATTCACCTCCTGGAGGGACTCCGTCATGTGCCGCCTTCGTCAGCACCTTGGTTCCCGTCAACTGTCAGCGTCTGTACTCACGTCCCGACCAACGCATCCCCCACGTGATTGTGCTCAGCGCTGTAAGTGGCAGCGGCACAGCACGATCGTTGCTGCATGGCTGGTGTTCGTCGTGTTGTGGCAAGCCGCATCTGCGGCAGAGGACGTTAAGTCGTGGATTCTGCAGAATGAGGACACGCAGCTGCGGATTGGCCTCGTGGAGAATCGTGAAGCGGTTTTGCAGCTGGCGGCAGTTGGCGCCGACGATAACTGGGTCAGTCGCCCTGCTGTAGTCTCGCTGATGGAGACGATCTGGCACGATGGTGCCGAAATGAAATTGGATTGGCAGTATCAGCAAGGGACGTGGGACGCTCCCAGTGGCCGCTTGACGCTGTCGTATCGAAATGCGGTTCCCCAGGTCCAGTTGCGATCGCAATGGCAGGTACGTCCGGGCCATGGTCCGGTGGAACACTGGTTTGAATTCGAAAATCTGTCGGGTGCCACGATCGCTGTTTCCCAGCAGGATAGCCTCACCTTGGAAGGTCTTGCGTCGAGCGGCCCGGCCTCGCTGTGGTGGATCCGGCGCGGAGGAAGCAACGCGAGCACTCAAGGAGGAACCTACGAACAGCCACTCGCAGCAGGACTGGATCTGGTGTTGGCCAGTGACTGTTCGGACGGCGCCAGTCCGGTACCCTGGATGGCCGTACAGGTGGGAAACGAACACGGCCTGTACGTTGGCTGGGAGTTCTCCGGACTGGGACGCGTTCATGCTCAAGCGAAGCAGGGAGAATCGCTACAGCTGTCTCTGCATGTCGGGCTGCATGATGATTTTCGCACCGACGTGCAGCCAGGCGAAGTGTTTACGGTGCCGACTGCCTTTGTGGGCTGTTATCGAGGCGAGCTGGACGAGGGTAGTTACTGTCTGCACCAGTTCATTTTGGCGCACCTGCGCCCGACACTTCCGCCTGAAACTCCCGATCCGATCCTGGCTTACAACCTGTACCTGGATGTCGGAGGCAATCGTGCGACAGAGGCCGATGTGCTGCGAAGTGCGGCGACCTGCCGGGAGTTGGGGTTCGAGGCGTTTATGCCGGACGCCATGTGGTTTCCCGAAACGGGGGACTGGCGCTGGGATCCGCGGCGATTTCCTCAGGGAGTACGGCCCATTGAAGAGTACGTGCACAAGGCGGGAATGCAATTCGCGTTGTGGTGTGCCTGGACGAATGGAGGTGTGTCGAATGACTCGGCTGCTCTGAGTGTGCGTGGTGAGGTGGGACGTCCCGACTGGTTCAGCTCCGATTTCGCCAGCGACTGGCAACCGGGGCCATTTTACGGCGGAATGCTCTGCCTGGCCTCGCCCGAGGCCGCTCGATGGGCTCAAGAGAAGACCCAGTGGCTGGTGCGGCACCACCGTCTCGACTATCTCAAACACGACATCAATCCGATCGTCACGCAGTGCAACAAGACAGCTCATCGGCATCAGTACGGCGTGGACACGAGCTACTGGTCGACGAGGGCGTATTATCGCATCCAGCAGAGACTGCGACAGGAGTTTCCGGGCTTGATCCTGGAGAACTGCTCGGGCGGCGGGCATATCAAGGATTTCGGAGTCATCGCTCAGACGCACTACACCGTGGCCACCGATACACTCTCCAATCTGCCCAACCGGCAGGCGATCTATGATTCGACGTATGCCTTTCCCCCGAAAGTGCTCCAATGCTATACGTATGACAACTACTATCCTGTGCGTGGCGATCAGCCGGGCACGTTCCTCTGGCGGTCGGCCATGATGGGGGCCTGGCAGATCGATCCTACGGACACGATCACCTGGACCCAGGAAGAGAAGGCGTCGGTGGTTCGCTCGGTCGAGATCTATCGGCAATGGATCCGACCGATGCTGTCCGATGTGAAGGTTCATCATATCCTGCCGCGCCCCGACGGAATGTGTTGGGACGGGATGTTCTACTGGAGTCCTTCGTTGCGTCGAGGAACGCTGTACGTTTGGCGTCCGGAATCACCCGAAACGCGGCAACCGATTCGGCTCAAAGGGCTTGATCGCCAAGGCAAGTATTGGGTGTGGAGCGAAGATGGATCGCTGGCCGCCGGAGTTCGCAGCGGCGAGGAACTCATGGACGCCGGACTTGAGCTCGAACTGCCCTCCGTCTATTCCAGCGATCTCGTCTATGTCCAGGATCAGTCGCTGGACAAGCCTGACGGACTGACCGTGCCCGGTCCGTTTCGTCTGCAGCCGGCGGTGGCCACCGCCGGCGTGTTTTCGGTCCAGGCACGCCTGGCATGGGAGCCTGCTGAGGGCGCTCGAAGCTATCGCGTACGTGTCGCTACCGACGCGCAGTTCCGCGAGGAACTTGCTTGTCGAGTCGTCTTGTACCCGGAAGCAACGATTGACGAGCTGCCAGCGGGTAAGGCCATTTATTGGCGAGTGGAGGCGATTGGCTGGGGTGGACGTCGATGGCAGGAGGGGCCGAGCGGCGAGTTTGTCAGTCCGCAGCTGAATCGTCCTGAGGGATTGCTCTTCCTTTCCGATCTCCAATGGACCGTGGCAACTGCCGGGGCCGACAACGACGTGCGGCGCGATCAGAACTACTATCGCAAGCCCCTGTCGATTGGCCGCCATGCGTACGTCAAAGGGCTGTGGACTCATGCCTATCCCGACGAAACGCCCTCAGACATCGTGTATGACGTGACCGGTCACCCGGCAGCACTGTTCAAAGCCGACGTAGGATTGGACGATGCCAGTGGTGGAGGGAGTGTCGTATTCCAGGTGTTGGTCGACGGCGCAGAGAAAGCCGAAAGTCCTGTGATGAGACCTCACGCGGTACACACCATGTGTGTCGACATTTCTGACGCCCGTCAGATCACTTTGCGCGTCACCAATGCAGCTGATGGATACACGTGTGACCACGCCGTGTGGGCACACGCTCGCCTCGTCGCCCCCGGTCTGAAAGATCCGCTGGACTGATTCCACGCGCGCCGAAAGCGTGAGGAAGGTACATCCGCATGAACGATCGACAGAATGGCTGCCGGAGCTGCCGGCATGAGTTTCCTCGGTTTGTGCCGGTATTACTTGCTCTGTTTGTCATGGCCGCCCGAGCCGGTGAATCGTCCGTAGCCGACGAGTCGGCCCCTCGGCCGAATGTGGTAATTATCCTGGCGGATGATCTCGGTTACGGCGATCTGGCATGCTACGGTCACCCGAAATTCCAGACGCCACATCTGGACCGGATGGCTGCCGAAGGCGCTCGGCTCACGCAGTTCAATGTCCCGATGCCGTTTTGCGCGCCGAGTCGAGCGTCGCTGCTGACAGGCCGGTATCCGTTGCGCTGCGGGATGGTCGGCAATCCCACGCCAGATGCCACGCCCGAGACCGATGCACTTGGCTTGCCATTGACCGAGCTCACCCTGGGGCAGCTATTTCAGCAGAGTGGTTACGCCACATGCTGCATTGGCAAGTGGCACTTGGGGCACAAGCCCCAGTTCTTGCCCACTCGCCGCGGATTCGACGAGTACCTGGGCATTCCGTACAGCAACGATATGCGCCCGGTTCACCTCCTGGATGGGGAGCAGGTGGTCGAATACCCGGTTGTCCAAGCGACGCTGACGCGGCGATACACTCAGCGCGCGATCGACTTTCTGGAACGACATCGCGCTGAGCCCTTTTTTCTGTACTTGCCGCACGCGATGCCTCACAAGCCGCTGGCGTGCAGCGAAGCGTTCTATCAGAAATCAGGCGATGGACTCTATGCGGACGTGATGGCGGAACTGGACGACCAGATTGGAGCACTGTTGGCTGCGATCCACTCTCTTGGCCTGGACGACCGCACGTTGGTGATTTTCACCAGCGACAACGGGCCCTGGTTTGGCGGTAGCGCTGGCCCACTGCGCGGGATGAAGGCGACGACCTGGGAGGGCGGCTATCGCGTCCCCTGCATCGCGCGTTGGCCGCAACATATTCCTGCCGGGCAGGTCAATCACTCCCCGGCCGTCATGATGGACCTGTTCGTCACGGTGCTGCAGGCCGCAGGGGTACCGACTCCCCGTGATCGCGTGATCGACGGACGCGACATTATGCCGCTGCTGACGGGCGATGCAGCAAGTCCGCACGAAGCCATTTTCGGATTCCTGGGCCAGCGTCTGGCGGTGGTGCAGGATGGCCGGTGGAAACTGCACGTTCTGCCGGCACGGGAACTCGTCGTCGGTCCACCTGGTGCACGATGGATCGACCCACGCGGACCCGATGGAGTGACGATCCTGGCGCCGTATGAACAATATCAACCCACCGACTATCCCGGACTGCAGACGGGCGACGTGACCGGCGCCATGGCGTTGTTCGATCTACAGGAAGATCCAGGCGAACAACACAATGTTGCCGAGGCGCATCCCGATATCGCGGCACGACTCAAAGCACAGTACGACCAGCTGCAGCGCGAACTGACGGCTGACGAGGAATCGTCCAGCCGTTGAACCAGCGACGAACCAGTCTTCGATCGCGCTTCCGCCTCCGCCTCCTGCTCGTGCTCGCAAAGAACGCATCCATCATTCAGCCGTACTGCGTTCGCAGCTGAATCGGGCAGACTGGCACCTGGGCGTCGAGTACGAGTACGAGCAATCGCGGTAGGGACCGCCGTCGCCGGCGGCCCCCCGCACAGATCCGTACGTGAACGATTAGCTCATACGGCTCCTGTCTTGAGTCGGGCGCGAAATCGGTTGTCAGGCCAGGGATGGGTGATC
>JBGSHS010000145.1:0-12065 GCA_041752115.1 Pirellulaceae bacterium
AGCCGCGCCGCCGCGGGCGTCACGCGGAGTTGTGGACTGATTCGCTCCCACGACCAGCGCGCCAGCGTGTAGTTGCCACGCTGCAATGCCATCTCGCCCAGACGCAGCAGCGCCTGGTCACCGGCGGTGCTCAACAGCAGCTCATCCACGATTCGCTGCAACTGTGACTCGCTGCGCGCCGCAATGGCCTCTTCGTACCATCGAGCTGCCAATGTGTCGACGTGGCGTCGATAAACCTCCAGCGCCTCCGGTGCGCGAGAGTGCCACGACGCCAGCTCGATCTGACAGTACTCACGCAACGTGATGTAAGCCGCAAACCCCTCCTCCTGCCAGCGTGCCGCCACCGGCCGGCGAATCAGCACCTCACTCTGGTTCTCCATGATGCGAACCAGCGTCTCGACGGCGTCATTCCATTGACCGCCTCGGATGAACTCATCCGTATGCTCAAGTGCCGCCAGCACATCATTGCCAACTTCCGGCACCTGCGCATCGGCGAGTTGATCACCCCAGAGACGTGGGAGAGTGAATCCGTACCCCTCCCAGGCAATCGCCAGACTGATGAGGACGATGCACCACGTGCGACAGGCACTGCTCAAGAGTGCCAGGCTCGGCAGAACAGTAGACCACCGCACAGACCGCTTCACTTGAACAGTCCCGGCTTAACCACGATCGTGCCCAGATCGTTCTGGCCCGGCTTGATCTCCAGTTCGACAATACCGCGAGCCCATGTCTGAGGCTTGCCATCCACCGTGACCTCGCGGACGTAACCGGCCGACTCCTGCCAGAACATGAATCGCCACTTGCCGGCGGGCAAGTTCTCGATCACGAACTTCCCATCCTCATCGCTGACCGCCATGTAGGGCGTGTCACGGACCAGGAGCCAGCCTCTCATCCAGGGATGAATCGAACAACTGATGGCAGCCGGCATCTTCTCCGGTTTCTCAAACGACTTTTCCAGCGTCTGGCCTGACGGAATCGTATCGTTCGACTGACCATTGGCCCGGGTCTCGATCTTCACATTGTGGCCGATGGGATCCGAGTTGCCGACGAGCAGTTTTCTGGCCGTCCAGAGGAGCGTCACGTGCGGCGCGAATCGACAACCGCTATTGTCCATCTGGACCGGCTCGCTCTTGAGAGCCTCGTAGCTCTCATGAATCGCAACTTCCTTCTCATCCTCCGGACTCGGACGCCGGCTCGACTTGTCCTGATACAGGAAGACGATGACGTTCTGCACTCCCTTGCTTTCGGGATCTACCAGCAGCGATTCTTCGATCACGTCGTGGTGAGAGCACACCTGCTGGTCGCTGGTGATTTTCGCCTTGGGCGGAGTCGGGGGTACTCCATCATAGATGATCTGTCCCGTGAGATCCCCCCACTGCTGCGCCCCTGCACTGCCCGCCAGCCACGCCACGACCAGCATCGTCGACATCCAAACCCGCGTCTTCCTCATGGTGATTCACCTCTCGTATCCGTCTCACTGAGTCCATTTCACTGCTGTCGGGCCATCCTTCCAGGATCTCCGCATTCCACCCCCACATTATAGGAAACCACGCCTGATTTGCCCATCGCCTCGCAGCGCCGCTCCCACTCGTCCCATGGCACCGAGTCAGCTTACGGGACATCTGCCGCCATCCACGCGTCCAGCGTCGAAAGTCTCCTGGGTCGGGGGTGGGGACACGAAAGGTCAGGAAAGATCGTCCGGGAAGTCAGAGAAGATAGAACAGCATCCAGGTGAGCAGGGACATCGCAGCGGCAGCACACCATCCCCACAGCACCAATCGCACGCGTCGTACGCCAGCCTCAGATGCGGGCTGGCCCGTTGAAACCAGCGCGAACAGGCTGACCACGACCACGTAGAAAACAAACACCTGATTGAGTCGCCGGACCGGAAAGTAATTTGCTGCCCACTCACGAGCATTTGGGAAGTAGACCGGCAACTGCAGCCAGCGGTGCTGCTCGTTGAGCCCGATCGGTTGCGGTGCGGCCAGCAGCGGCTGGAGCGTCTGCTGCGCGTACGCCGACCGCGCCTCGCTCGCATCCTGTTGAGTGACAATCTGATTGAGTCGTTCGGCGATCATCGGGCCATCCGACGTATCATCCCGGACGCTGCGGGCAAACGCCCAATGCTGCAGTCCAAGCGACTCGAGCTTCTGCCGCATCACCTGCTCCATTTCGGCCGCCGAGGCGAACCGGAACGCAACAGCAGCCGGTTTCACCGCTCCAGATGCCGGTGCCGCTGCGGAGGACGGACCGTTTCCTGCTGAAGACGAGTCGCCGCCGGATCCGGATTCCTGCTGCCGGGTCAGCGCGGCTTCCTTCTGCTGGCAATAGTCCTGCAGCAGCACCAGCCACTGTTTCCTCCGGTCCAGGTCGCGTGATTCCTGCTCGAGCGACTGCTCCACCACCCATCGGGACGAGGCCAAGGGATGAACCTGATACGCCACCACAGCCATCAAACCGCGCCCCTGAGAGGGGTCGTCGAGCCAGTGACCGATCTGCTGCTCGGTCCAGCCAACCACGTTCTCTTGCAGAGCGATCACCACTTCCAACCGGGCCGCATCGCCATCGGAGAATTGATCGGGCTGATTCGTGCGACGTTCGTCCAATTCTCGATACAAACTCTGCAGACGCTGCCGGACCGCCTGGACGTAATAGATCCCCGGATCATCGTGCAGCGCTGCGCCGCTCCCGTGGGAAATCAGACCGGCTGCACGCAATCGGTTGTTCTCGTAATAATAGGCCGACAGGGCGAAGGCAGCCGGCACCAGAGCAAGCAGCAGAAAGAGGCGTGGTGCCAGACGTCGAGTTGTCGCTGCGGCGGCGCGGCGTGCCAGCAGAGCGAATCCGGCGGCCAGCACTGCCGCGACGGCAATCACAGCACCAACGATCACGTCGAGCCCAGCCTCCGACGGAGTCGGCCAGAGCCCCTGCGATCCTATCCAACGCTGCCACACGCAGGTCGCCATCAGCCAGAGCCAACCGGCCACGGCGACACATCCCAACGCCACAAGCAAATAGTCGATGCGCCGACCCAGACGGGTCCGCGGCCCCGACGCAGAGCTCGCCGACGACGCGGCAACGACCGGTTGAGAAACCGATGGTTCCTCCCGGACCGGTTGACGTGCGTGGTGGTTGGGTCGCTTGCGGGCCATGGTGAGCTGCTATCCTGCTTTGGTCAAGGACGATCCGCGTCGGAGCCGGACGCATTACGATCGGTTGGGTCCGTGGGTGATTGTGGTGTACCTTCCGACGTATCGTCTGCCGGGAGCGGCGTCGGATGGCTGAGCGGGTCGAACGGGAGGTACTGTGCGTAGGCCACCAAGTGCCAGATGTCTCGATCGGTCAGCTGCGTCGCGACGTTGGGCATCGTCGTACCGGCGATGCCATGTTTGATCCGGACAAACAACTCCTCTGGCCGAAACCCGCCACGGTAGATGCCGTCGCGCAAGTTACGTGGCTGCGTTGTACGTGGCGGCAGAGCTCCCAGCGACAGGTATTGACTCAGCGTGTCCGCGTTGCTCGGTTCCAGCTCTTTGGCCCACTCGTCATAATCCTCGGTCTGACCATCTCCCAGCGCCGTGGCTCCGTGGCATGTCGCGCAGTTCGTCAGGGTCGTGAAGAACAGCTCGCGTCCGCGAGCGATCGAATCAGGGCTGTTGAGATCGTCCGGCGGCAGCGTGACTTCCAGAACCTGCTGATCTGCCTCGAGCCACGGTTGAATCACTTCCGAGGCAATGTCGTTGAGCACTGCCAGTTGGTCGGCGTGGAGCGTCGAACTGGTGCGCTCCAGATTCGGATCCAGCAGCAGTTCGTCCTCATCCAACTGGAAAGCAGCCTCTTCGATCAGCGCTCGCTCCAATGCTCCGCGGATACTCAGATACTCAACATACTGCACCAGCGCTTCACGCTGTACCCGCGTCAGCTCGCGAAACGCAGGCATATCGGTGCCAGACACTCCCCCCATCAACACGTTGTGGAGGTCGTCACGGGTCGGAGGCAGTGTGGAAGGAGTCCGTTTGAACTTGAAGATCCCTCGGCGATAGTCACGTGGATACGGATCCAGCTGGCCGGCCATCGGTCCCGCACCGTCACCCGTGATGCCGTGACACCTGGCGCAGTGTGACCGGTACAGCCCCCGCGGTGCACCCGGCCGGGACTGGTTGGCAGAACCGGCCGCCATCTGCAGCAGATTCAGCTGCAGGTGATCGCCCAGCGGCAATCCCTCGATGTCAGGAAAATTCGGCTCGTCGGGCGTGCCAAAGAAGAAGGTCAGTACGTGCATGACGTCCTGCACGCGCCGCTGCAACCGCTCCGTCTGAAAATCATCCGCTCGCTCCGCCAGCTTCTGGTGACGCATGTAGACCCGATTCGGCTCAAACTGCGCCGGCTGCCGAGAGCATCCGGAAAGGGCCATCAACAAAAAGGCCATCAACAGTGCACCAACCAGCCAGCCCCCACAGGCGGCCTGCAGGAAGCGGACCGTGGCGGAGCCGCATTGGAGGCTCCGCCACGAGCTTGACTCGATTCGACAGCACAGAGAACGCATGACAGACAACGAGAGCTGGAGGTGTGTGAAGGAAGTGGTTCGTACCGACGCATCCATGCTACTTTAACGCGGCGGCCGGGACGGTGACCACCCCCAGGTCGTTCTCACCTGACTTGATCTCGATCTCCACGCGGCCCCGCTTCCACTGCACCGGCGTATCGTTGATCACCACGTCGGTCAGAAACGTGGCTCGCTCCTGCCACACCGCGAATTCCCACTTCCCAACCGGCAAGTCCTGGATCTCGAACTGCCCGTGCTCGTCGGTGACCGCCATATAGGGATTATCGCGAATCAGAATCCAGCCGCGCATCCAAGGATGGATCGAACAGGAGACCGAAACCGGCTCTCGCTCCTCGTGACCAAACGAATAACGCACTGTACCTCCCGAGGGAATCGTCACATTGATCGGCGGGTTCTTCCGCGTGTCCATCATGGCATTGTGACCGATCGGATCGGAATTGCCGATCAGCAAGGTCTGCGGCCGGCGAAGCAGCAGCACGCGTGGCGCGAAACGGCAGGCCGCGTTATCCAGCTTCTGCTCTCGATTCTCATCCGCCTGATAGCTGGGGTGGATCGTCACCCTCTGATCACGAGCTGGATACAGAAACACAATCACGTTCTGCAGCCCGTGATTTCCAGTCTGAATGACCAACGACTCATCCACCAGATGATGCTGGCAGCATTCCTGTTCGTCCTTGGTGATCACCAGCCTGGCAGGCTGTGGCGGATCACCGCCATAGATGAACGTCCCCTTCAAGTTGCCCCACTCTTCAGCCACGACCGTGTCCGACCTGAGACAGATCAGCACGACACACAGGCCGACCACTTGGCTCAGACGATAACACACGCTCGTGCTCATCGGCACCTCGACATACCTGAGCTGGAAGACGGACGTCCTGGTTCCGATGCCCCGCACTCCGCGCTCTCCATCAACGGGCCGCCACCATCTAGGGGTCGCCGCCATCAACAGGCCCTTGGAAGGAGGAGCAAACACCGTTCACGTATTCTGCGTCGCGTTCCAGCAAGTGGGCCGTCATATGTGGCTCCATTCACTCGGACGCGGCCGAGCCACTCCCCTGTTCCGCGCTCGTGGCATTCTGCTCGACCAGGGGCGTCACCGGCGCGCGGCCGTGCGAAAACCGATCGTAGTTCATCAGCAGATCGACCAGCGCGTCGAGCTGCTCGATACTTGTCCCGTGATACAGCTCCTGCGGCACGGTGGTTCCCTGCAGCGGTGCGGACGGATCGTAAGGAATGTTCACCGGCATGCTGGTGTACGGCTGAATCGCGGTCGGCTTGGCCAGCCATGTGCGTACATACGGCGCACGCAAACGCTGGTAGACCTGCGCCAGGTCAGGCGCTTTGACCCGTTCGATTCCGGCCGGGTTGAAATCTCCGATCAGGTGGCATTTCACACAGTAATTGCCGCTGACGACCATCCGCATCGCATCGGCCAAATGGCGGTTGCTGAACGGGCCGTCTAACTGAACAGTACCTTCGTCGGCCAGTTTCTGCAAACGCTCGGCATACTGCCGATCCTGTTGAGCCAGGTAGGCGGGTTGACGGAGCGGGTCGAAATGGTAGGGGTGCGAGACCTGATCTCGGGCAGCAAAATAGTCGACCAGTTGTTGCGCCTCCGCGCGGGACAGGTTATAGCGAGGCATTCGCATCACGGTCGCCGGCCGAATAAGGTGGGGTTCGAGCAGGTAAGTGTAGAGCCATTCCGGTTGAGTCTTTTCTCCTTCCCCGACCAGTGTCGGTGGGAGCCAGGCCCACGCTTCTGAACCTTTGGCATTGGGATTCACTTCTTTTTCGCGGGCCACCACGCGCGGCAACAGGTATTTTGCCAGGGTCCCGCCGCGCGCGCGTTGCCGCCGTGTGAGATACGGCCGCGGCACGTCAAAGGCGACTTCCCCCACCTGATACGGCTCCCCGTCCACAGCGGCAGCCTTGCGCAGACTGAACGAATAGATCAGCCGATCGAGTGCGAACCGTTCGTCCTCTTCCTCCTCCAACGGAAACTCCTCATCATCCAAGATGACCGGCAGACCATCCTGGCCAATGACCGGCATCCCTTCAATCTGCGCGCGGCGCAGCCCCTGCCGATCGATGGCCTTTGACCTTGCCAGCGTCCTGTGATCGAACGACTGCGGCACAAAGGGAAAGGTCGTCTGGCTGGTCTGTGCTCCGAAATCATCCGGGGGAAAGGCCAGATCCCATTTCTCGTGCTGGACAAGATGGCAACTGCGGCAGTTGTACCGCGTCATCACTTCGTCCCCCTGCAGCAGCGCCTTCACGGTCGCGTCCGGCATGTAGACGTACGTGGAGGAGGGGGGATCGGCAACCAGGCCAAGCAGGAATGTGATAATCGCTTCGCGCTGGTCAACGGTGAGCGAGAATTGAGGCATCCGCAGCCGCTCGGTGTACTTCTTGTTACGTGCCTCGGAGAAGTCGAAACTGCGCGGTTCGGTCAGCTTCTGAAAGGCAAAACCGCTGCGTGTCTGCCTGTCCAGTTGCTGACGATAATAGGCGGCCGACGATGCGCGATCGACCTCCTCCGACGCGTCCGATCGCACTGACGGAGCGTCCGACTCGCGGTCCGAAGAATCGATCGTCTCCCGCTGCTGTTGCGACAGATACTGCGCCACGTGACCAAACGCCAGTTGCGATGTGCTCTTGCGTCCCCAATCGTTCAGGCCGGGTCCAATCGGTTTGGCACTTTCCATGCCGGGAATGTCGTGGCAGGCAAAACAGCCGCTGGTCGTGAGCGCCTTGTGCGCCACGTAGTGCAGTCGTTTGCGCGCCATCTGCTCGGGAGCAATCTGTCCTTGTTCCGCGGGTGAAACGAACAGTTCTCGCTCCGCCCCCTGCCAGTCGGCCTGTGCGCTGGACGGGATTCCCTGCTCGAGGATCCGCTGAGCATCGGCCAGCGAGTATTTCTCCTGAAGATAGACCAGCGCCAATTCGTCGAGCGCTCGTTGCTGCTCCGCATCCCAACGCTCGAGGCCCGGCTCGGCCGGCTGCCAATTCGGCGTCGCTGAGTTGATCAAGTAGGCCACCAGATCGGCAACCGGGTCGACCACGCCGGTGACGTTCCCTGCTTCGTCGCGCAGCGGTTCAGGCGTCAGCAGGGCACTGGGCATGGTGGTGCGGGCGCTGTAGGCCGCGGGGTCGGTGATCCAACTGTACAGCCAGGCGGCACCTTGTGGATTACGATCCGCTGCGAATTTCGCTGCCAGGTCCGACAGATCGGGCCCCTTGACGATCTCGTCCGCTTCGCGGAAATCGGCCATGGCGGGAAAGTCCGCGTGCTCATGACATGCCAGGCACCCGTGCTGCTCAAACGCGACCTTGCCGCGGGCGAGCTGAGCTTGCTGATCCTGCTCAGTCAGTACGGGGGTGACTCCGGCGGGAGGCGGAATGACGTCGAACGGCTGGCTGCGGTCGAGCAGGTACTGCACCATGCTGTCGATCGCGACCGGCTCGAATCGCTTTTCCACCTCATCCAGACGATCGAGCTCAGCGTCCACAGCGGCCAGGTCCGCTTCAACTTGCCGACGATCCGATACCGTACCAGGCGCTGGATCCGAGTGCTCCTGCAGCGATTCCAGCAGTTCCTGTCGGCGGGCGCGCAACCGCTCAGCCGGCAAGTGGTTCCACAGACCAAACGAACGGGGCATCCGCGTGCCGGGGCGGAAATGCGTGGGCTGAGTGATCCAGTCCGCAAGAAAAGCTCGATCCAGTTTCGAGCCCACGAACCGGAGTGACGGACCGACCTTGCGCAGCGTCCCCGGAAACGCCTGAGTTTGCAGGAGCGGAGTGAGCGTCTGATGCACATAGTCAGAGAAACGAGGCTTCATCTCCTCAGGTTCGTCCTCGCCCGCATTAGCATCTGCCAACAATATGTCACTCGTCAGAGGCACCGCACGACGAGCATCCGCGCGCAGCAGTTCACAGACCTGAAGCCGTGTCGGATCATCTTCCGGATGCCGAACCAGGGAATCGACCAGCCGTTTCTCCTCATCCGTCAGCTGATCAAAGCCCGTTCCTGCCGCACCGCGAAACTCGAGAGCCGCCGCAGAGTAGTTCGGCTCCAATCGCAGATCCGGTCCGATCCGACGTCCCGCGCCATCCACTCCGGCGATTTCATGGCACCCGAAACAGCCCAACGTACGGATCAGTCGATGGCCGTGAGTCACCTGCGGAGCGGGAGGATCGTCGTAGCGGTCACTCACGTCCAGTTCCGTCACGTCATGATGGCATTTCAGACACGAGCTCTCGACGAAACGCCGCGGATACATGGGAAATTCCCAGTGCCGGTTGTCGAACCAGCCCAAAGTCGAACGCCATCGGGCTCGCGTCTCGAGGTCATTGGGAGTGTGCGAGGCCCAGGCGAACTCCGTGGCACTCCCCTGCCCCTCATGGCAGACCGAGCAGCCGAAGCGGTTCAATGGATGCGGGCTGTCCGGGCCCAGGAACAGATCGAGCCTCGGATGCCCGGCATACGGATGCGGCAGTCCCCGACGCACGAGCAGGCGAATCGGCGTGGATGGCTGGTCGTCATCCGCGGCAGACCGCCAGCGTGCATCGGCCGCAGCAAGCAACCGATCGATGACCCATCGGCGAGCCGAGGTATCGGAAGGCACATTCTGGCCATCAACGGCCACAATCACATCGGCGCCCTGGAGGCCTGTCGCGACTCGATCATCACCGGTCGATGCAGCGTTGCCGGCATGCAGCATCTGACGACGGATGTCACCTCCCCGCTCGCTCCGACCGACCTGATCCCAACGCCGAGCATGGCGGGCCGGGCCCTCAGGATCCACCGTGCGCACAGTGACATCCTGTGGTTCGAGCAAGCCACTATCAGCCAATTGCATCCCGAAATAGCGTCGCAACTGCGACTCGAGCCCGGGCGGATCGTCCCCCGCATCGCCAGCCCGATCGGCCGGTCGCTCCAGCGGAAGCAGCAGTGCCAGCTCCAGCATGGTCGGTGCAGCCTGCGCGGGTGTGCCAGGCTCATCCGGGTGTGAACTCTGGATCATCTGATGGCAGGTGGTGCAGCGATCGAATCGAGTGACGCGCCCAAAGCTCCCCGACGATCGATCCAACCCGGCACTCCAGACGTTGTCGATCTTGCGAGGTGAATTGAACGCGTCCAAGAAGGGAAGCTCCAGCCATTTCTTGCCCGGCAGTGGAACAACTCCCCAGAAGTCGACATAGTTCGACTGCTTGTCCGCCACGAGTCGACTGAATCGATCCGCCTCGCTTCGGCACTGCGCGATCCGCTGTCGCAGAATTTCTTCCCGCTGGCCGAGCTGTCCACGAATGGATGCCAATTCCTGACCATGAGCGCCCGCCGCCTCCGCTTCGCGCGACAGGTCGGTGATGCGCTGCTGGAGGGCATCGATCTGGTCCTGGAGTTGTTTGATTTCAGTCGCGGGGAGTCCGTCGCGCACGGCGAACCCCAAACGCGCTTTCGCCACGTCGAGTGCGGCGAGCAGCTCCTTTCTCTGCCGCAGAATCTCGTCCTCGCGAAACTGAGCCGGCGACGATAAATCGTCGAGTTCGGCAAACACTCGGCTGCGCAATGGCACCACAGCAGCTTCGGCCGCTCGCTTGGCACTGACCGCGGCTTCCAGTTCGCTCCTGGCCTGGCGGCAGTCCGCGTCCCGGTCGCGGGCTGCCTGCTGCAATAACTCCGACTCGGAACCAGCTTCCTGCCGCACTCGGCTCCAGGCGTCTTCCGCCTCCAGCCGAGCCTTATCGGCCTGCATCACAGCGGCCTGCCACGCCTTGTGAGTCGCCACAGCCTGTGCAGCCGCAGTTTCCAGAGCCGCCACGGCCCGCTCCAGCGACTCGAACGACGGAGGACTCGTCTGCCTGCGCGCAGCGTCCTCACGCACCGCTTCGCAGTAGACGCGGATCAAATTCTCCGACAGGGACTGCGACAGCGTCTCCGACAGAGCCAGTTCCAGACGCTCCTGCTCGCCAGCAACTTCGTCCGCCATCGCCTGTTCGTAACGCCACTGGGCCAGCCGCAACTCGATCCTGTCACTCCGTCGCTGGATCGCTTTCCAGGGCCGCGCATGATCGCCTGCCAACATCCAGATCGTGACCGCCACGAGCAAGACACTGCAGACCGCAAAGATGCGATGCAAGCGTTTCATGTTGTATCGCGTCTGTTCCGTTGCCGGCATGATTGCCCCCCTCCCGCTCACCGCCACTCGATGGCATACGCCCTGTACAAGGCACACGTGCCGTGCGTTCTACTGCTGAGCATGCTGAACTCCATCAAACTAGTACCACAACGCTCGACCATGAAGCTCATCACAAGTTGAACGATAATTCGGGTATCGCGAGGAAGTAGTTGAGATTCAATGACCAGCGGCAGACCATCTTGATCGGGAGCAAAATCATGATCAACAGCAAAGCGATCAGAACAAGATATCGCCACCTTCCCACACGCTGAGATAACTGCCGGAAGAGGCGGGTCCAACGCGTCACTGCGATGGGCAACACGATGAAGTAGCCGCACAGCAGTACCAAGCCGGGCAACTCGCGCCAGAGAACATATCCCATGCGGCTCCATACTCCTGCCCCCTGCGGCGCCGCGGGCAAAGGAACGCCGCAGAAATCGACCCAGAACCGCTGGGAGAGCTGCACATTATTCAACGCTTCCACCTTGTGCACATCCCACGTCTCGAAAAAACCGAAAAAACTCCAGTTCGGCCCGCGAAAGAACGTGCCGATGAGCATCAACACGATCCACAACACCAGGAAGCCGAACTGAAACACCAGGTAGGCGAACCGGCGCTGCTGGATCGTATAGTAACCGTTACCGGCCGGATTGACGTCCAGATAGGGGATCGCCATCAGCCCAATGATGATCAGGCTCGGAAGCACGACGCCCGCCATCCAGGGATCGAAATAAAGCAGCATCTCCTGCAAACCGAGGAAATACCAGGGAGCCTTCGACGGATTGGGCGTCACCACCGTACTGGCCTCCGCCTCCAACGGCGCTTTGAGCACGATCGACCAGACGATCAGCAGGACCGTCACCGCCACCATACAGATCAGCTCAATGTAGACCAGATCGGGCCAGACCAAGACCTGCTCGTTGTCGTCAGCCTCCATCGGCCCTTCGCCACGCGCCAGACGCTGGTCGTTCAAGACCGCTTTGCGCGTAGCCAGCCAGGTGAAGAAGCCCAGCAGGAAGATCAATCCCACAATCGGCACGTTGTCTGGCTTGGCGACAATGGCCGCAAAATCGGGATCCGTCAGCGAGAATCCCATCGCGATCAGCACCAGGTTCAGTCCGGCCCAAGCCACCTCCGGCCGCGAGAAGATCCGCCGGCCGAGATAGGCACAGGCAAGCGCCAGACTGCTCCCCACCATGAACCAGGTTGGCCCCAGCACACGATCCATGAGGTCGCGCAGCGTGGCAGGAAACGAAATCCACCGCAACGTATCCGGCTCGCCGCCCCAGGCCAGCAACATCGCCGCGGCAAAGCCCGCC
>JBGSHS010000146.1:0-13897 GCA_041752115.1 Pirellulaceae bacterium
TGAGGGGCGGCGTTGCGGTGCGGGTTTGGGCAATTTGAGGTGGCACAAGTCGCTGGGCGGTAGCAGACGGAGTGGCCCGTCCGGGCTGAAGGGAGATGCGCTGAGGCGCTGCGCACGACGAGCAGCCGTTGCCACACGCGGTGAGCGCGCAGAGCGATCGGCCTGCCTTAGGAAGGTTCAAATTGCGATGGTGGCAGCGACGGGGTTGGGACGCTGAAGAGGCGCCGACTTGAGCTGTTCGTCTTGGGCCACATGATTGAGGAACGTATCCACCGCCTCCCAAGCGATCTGGTAACGCCCCTCGGCCAAACCCAACTGACGTTCTGCAAAGCGTTCGGCTCGCGTCGCACGGAAAGCCTGCCAGGTCGCCGCGACCAAGCCGATCGACAACGCGCACGACAAGGCGCCCAGGGCCGTCAGCAGCGCCGCGTGCCGAACCGCGAATTTACGCAGGCGATACGCCGCCGTGGGCGGCCGTGCGATGATCGGCTCGTTGTCAAGGTAACGCCGGACGTCATCGGCCATGGCGGCCGCCGAGTGGTAACGGCGGGCGCGGTCTTTCTCCATGGCTTTCATGACGACCCAATCCAACTCGCGCCGCAGCTGCCCCGTGAGTAACCGAGGCTCCATGCGACGAATGGCCGCCATCGACGGCAGTGCGTCGCTCGAACTGAGCCGCGTGCTCGGTGTCGGCGGGTCGTCCTCACGAATGATCCGCAACACCTCGTTCCAGGCGGCACTACGCAGATGCACCTTGTCAAAGGGCGTCAGACCGGTCAACAGTTCGTACAGCAGCACGCCCAGCGCGTAGACATCACTGCGGGTGTCGATGTCGAGTTCATTCAACTTGGCCTGCTCAGGACTCATATACTCCACCGTGCCCACCACCTGACCGAACCCGGTCAACTCCGCCCGCTCGGCGAGCGGCTGGTTAATCGCTTTCGCAACGCCAAAGTCAATTACCTTGGGCACGGCCTGCTGTTCATACTCGGTGACCAGGACATTCGACGGCTTGATGTCCCGATGAATGATGCCTTTCTGATGCGCATGCTGGATCGCTTGGCAGACGGGAAGGAACAGCTCCAATCGCTCCCGCAGCGTCAACTGCTTCGCGTCGCAGTACTCGGTGACGGGCAACCCGGGCACGAGTTCCATGACGAAGTAGGGCAGGGAGCTGGGCTGGAGGCCTGAGGCGGGCAGCGGCCGGCCGCCGGTGGCCGGCGAAGGGTTGGAGGCGGGCGTCGGAAGGCGCGGGGGTTCCGACTCCGCGCCTGAGGATGCCCTTGCACTTGGGACAGTTCCATCGCCGACCTCCGGCCTTCTGCTTCCCACCTGGAGCCAGCCCCTCGTTTGTCGGCCAGTTTGCGGCGCGCGCTTTCCACCAGGATTCGCCGCATGGCTTCCGCCGCCGCGCCAAAGAAGTGACCGCGGCTGTTCCAGTGCTGGGCCTTTTCCACATCCACGAGCCGGATGTAGGCGTCATGCACCAGGGCCGTGGCCTGCAGCGTCTGGCCGGGCTTCTCCTGGGCCAGCTTGGCGGCGGCCAGTTTTCTCAGCTCGTCATACACCAGCGGCAACAGTTGCTCCGCCGCCGACGGATCGCCGGATTCGATCTGCGACAGAATGCGCGTCACGTCAGACATGGCCAGGGCTCGTGTACAAATTGACTCCGAGCCCGATTATCGCCGAGGAAATAGCGGGGGACAGGCATAAAAACGGAGGACAACGAAACGGGTGCTTCGTCAAGACTTGATCACCGATCGCTGGTGACGTCAAGGTTTGCGAATCAGTACGACAGGAACACCGACCCGATTCTCGCCGCGAGCGACGCGTCCACAGATCCAAGTAGCATCGTTCATATCATCGAACGAAGTGACGCTCGTCAAGTCATAGGTGGTGTCCGTGGGGAGGTCCGTTACATCCTTCAACAAGGCCACTTTGCCACCTGACTCCCAAATCGCCGGGTACCACTGCCCCAGACTATTAGACTTTTTGTAGTAAATTCCCGCCACACCCAGGACTTGGACTGCGTGTTGTGTCGTCGCGTCGTTGACCGCATCGACCGCATGGACGTAGGTTCCAATAAAGCGATCATCGACGTACACGGGCATATTCAGAAAGGTTCCATCCAGACGCTTGACGTAAACGTCGCGTCCCTGTCGATTCACGGTTGCGTAGTGACCCGCGACGTCCCCCGCCTGATTGATTCCTCCCACGTTGGCCAATTTATCGCTGCCGAACATGGGTCCCTCTCCACCGCTGAAGTAGAATTCGCAGACTTCATCATTTAACTCCTCGTTCCAGTTCCAGCGATGGGCAAGCCGCAAGCGGAGCGCGCCGCCGTCGTTACTGCTGAACGCCACCCAACCCAAGTCATTCAACTTGGGCGTCGACATGGCACTGAAAGGGAACCAGGTCGGCGTGCTGACCTGCACCTGTCCGTCTTGGTTCCACCAGGCCAGCCAGACGATCAGGCCTTCGACGTGCTCGCTTTCCCCGCCGCTCATCAATTCGCCCGACAAATCGCCCACAATAACGCCTGAGCGATTGATCGCTCGCGGCATGGCCCAGCCGCTGAAACCCTCCGGCAACGGCATGAGCAGGGGGCTGGCAAGTTCGTCCTTCCACAGTAACGGCTGCCCCCCACGTGTATCGATCAGTCGACATCCGCCAACGATGATGCCATCCGGGTTAATCGCTTGGGCCGACGCACCCGGTGATTGCGGATCGATATCGGGAGGCAGGAACAGGCGAATCTTCTCAATGGTGTCGGACGTGGAGGTCGAGACCCGCCAGAATTGAGCGAAATCACCAAGCCACCCCACAAGGTCTACAGTCGTCGTGCCATTGGCCGTCACGGCCTCCGTCATGTCACTCGCACCACCCAGGTTCAAATCCAGAGTCACCAAGCGGTGCGTTTTGGTGACGGAACCCCCTTTCTTCCCCCCTTGAGCCAATGCGTTTGCCGGGCTCTGGCTGACCAGAGCCACGACTGCCGCGAAGATGACACAGAGACGACGCGTCGACAATTCACTGCACATCATGTTCGTCCTCCCGAAATCGATTTGGATTGGCAGCCGGCTTCAGGCTGCTCCAGAAAACGGTATGCGAGACCGGGACGCCTGCCTGCGACGCGGGAGAATTGCCCGCCACGTCCCACCGTCAGATAGTGCGAAATCGCGACTCGCGCCACGTCAAGAAAACGAACAAATTTTCGGGGGATCTTGGCGGCAAACGTCCCGGCGGACCTGGCGATGAACCGAGCCCTTGTCGCAAGAGGCCAACCATGAAGCGGAGCGATTCCACCTTGCGCGCCGGGCGCTCACTCTCGACTCGGCTCGATTAGAGCCCGGGCCGTGTCCCGCGCTTCTTCTAGATCTCGCCCCGTGTGGGGAAGGGTGGCCGCGCGTTGCAGCGCGTCCGTGAGAATCGTCTGCGCACGTTCCTGGTCGGCTAAATGGTGCAAGGTGGCAGCCAGGTAGAATTGCACAACGGTGTCCCAAGCCAAGTCGCCCGACCCGGTCGCGGCAGTTTCCAGCAAGGGTTTCGCTTGCGCCCAATCCTCCAGCCGAAAGTGAGCGATCCCACAAATGCCGGCACCATACGCCGCCGAACGTTCGGAATCCAACAGAGGCTGAACAACTTCCAAAGCCTGTCGTGGATCACGCAGGGCCGGATCGGGGCAATTCGCTAGGATCTCGGCCCACAATCCGCGCGCAAGTGGATAGCTGGCGTCCTCGGCCAAGGCTGATTTGGCAAACTCGGCCGCTTCGCCACATTGCCCCACCTGATGCAGCGTGTGCGCCAGGTTTGCCATCAACATCGCCCGCTGGTTGGGGGCAAATGCCGTGCGATTTAGTTCCGCCGGCAGCGACTGCATCAGGCGAACCGCTTCTCGGCGATGCGACAAGGTCTCCTCAATCCGTTGCTGTTTCGCCAACGTGGAGGCCAGCGAGTCCCGCAACATCGCGGCATGGGCGGCGTAAAGTGGCGATGTCGGAAAGTGCGCTGTCAGCCAGTCGCTGTGCTCCATGGCCTCGCGAAGACACTTTTCGCTGTCCTGAAGCTGACCCAACCGCCGAAAGGTCACCGCCAGATTGCCCAGGTTTTTCACCAGCCCGTCCCGCGCCCCGGCATCTTCGGGAAAGCGGCGAACCGCTTCCCGGAGAACCGCCACGGCCTGCTGCATGACGTTGCTGGCCTCGGCGGCCAGCCCTTGAGCCACGAGATCATATCCGCGACTCAGCAGGGATTCCGAGTATGCTCGTTGGTATTCCAGATTCTCGGAGTGTTGCGTCGCCAATCGTTCGCGTTCAGCCAGCGCAAGCGACTGGTATTTACTGGCCTCATCGGCGTTCTCTGGGTGCCGCTGCAGGGCAATGGCCAGGTTATTGTAGGCGCTGGCTGCCGCAAAACGGAGCGGAGCACGAGACGGGAAATCGCGCACCAGCTCCTCATAGCGTGCGACGGCGCCGCGGATCTGAAGCAGGCTCTCTTCCCACTCGTTGCGACCCATCAAGGTCGCTGCCAGATTGGATTGAACGAGAGCCGCCCGTTCACGATAATCGACTTTCTCCGGGACTGCCGTAACCAATGCGACTGCCAGCTTCAAAGCTTCGCGTTCTTCCTGTTCCTGTTCAACTGGCTTGTGCAAACGCACAAAATTCGTGGCGCGCGAGATGCGCACGGAACACAAGGCATGCAGAATCTCCGTGGATTCCCTCGACGTTGCGTTGGTGTCGAGCAGGATTTGGGTCGCCACACGGAAATCGTCGTCGGCTTCCTGATATCGGCCCCAATGGTGCCGAGCGTTGCCGCGTATCATCCGCGTCAAAGCCATCTTGACCGCGAAACGCGACTCACCTGCCTGCGCTGTTCGCAGGTCCTGCCAACTGGCCAGAGCATTCTCAAATGCCGCTTCCACGGCAGCCGGGTCCGCCGATTTGGACAGGACTTCGGCCAATCTCATTTGGGTTTCGGCCAACTCGCCGGCATGCTGTAATCGTCCGGTCGCGGCCAGCTGGCGGGCCTGTCGGACCGCCTCCTCCAGCGCCTGCTGTGCCTCCGGCCAATTTCCTTGGATTCGGTGAATCTCCCCGACTCGGCGGTGAGCTCGGGCGATGCGATTTTGCAGCTGCGGATCGTCGCCAGCCATGGCGGCGAATCGCTGGTAGTAGTCCAGCGCAGCCTCCAACATTTCCTGCTGCCAGTCCGTCAAATGAGGTTCATTTTCAATCCGATTTGCGAGCTGGTCATACAGGCGATCCACTGCCTGAACGGCCATGGCGAAGTTATCCCGCGCTTGTTGCTCCGCGAGATGTGCAGCCTGCTGCTGCTGTTCCACTTCGATCAGTCGATTCGCGCTCAACTGCTCGGCCCGTAAGGCGCGGTCTCGTTGCCACGACGCCACAAACGCCTGCCACGTCGTCCCGAGCAAGCCCAGGATCAAAGCCGAGGCGACCAGGCCTACCGTCGCCAAGGCTGCCTTGTTCCGCCGGGCAAATTTGCGAAAGCGATAGACCGCGCTGGGCGGACAGGCCAAGACCGGCTCGTCGGCCAGGTAACGCTGCACGTCCATCGCGAAGCCATTGGCCGTCTCATAGCGCCGATTGCGGTCCTTCTCCAGCGCTTTCATTACGATCCAGTCGAGTTCGCCGCGCACCAACGCGGATAGCCGGGCCGGCTCAATACGCCGGTTGGCGGCAATACTGGGAAGCGTGTCGCTGCTGCTGAGTTTCGCACTAGGTCGGGGAGGTTCTTCCTCACGGATGATCCGCAACAATTCGTCCAACGCTGCCGAGCGGAGTCGTTGTCGGTCGAAGGGTGTGGAACCGGTTAGCAGTTCATACAAGAGCACCCCCAGTGAATAGACGTCGCTGCGCGTGTCGATATCCAGCTGGTTGACGCGCGCCTGTTCGGGACTCATGTACTCCAACGTTCCCACGATGGCGCCCAGCTCCGTGAACATCGTCTTCTCGGTCAACGTCCCACCTGTCGCCTTGGCAACACCAAAGTCAATGACCTTGGCCACGGGCCGTCCGTCGTATTCAGCTACGAGCACGTTCGTGGGCTTGATGTCACGATGGATGATGCCTTTCTGGTGCGCGTGCTGGATCGCGTGGCAGACCGGCAAAAACAGCTCCAACCGTTCTCGCGGCGTGAGATGCTGTTCGTCGCAGTACTGCGTAATCGGCTGGCCTTTGACCAGCTCCATGACGAAGTAGGGACGACCGCTGGCGGTGGCTCCCGCGTCGAGCACTTTGGCGATATTGGGGTGGTCCATCAGCGAGAGTGCTTGATGCTCGGCCTCAAAGCGAGCCATCACTTGTCGCGTGTCCATCCCCAGCTTGACGACCTTTAATGCGACTCGACGCCGCACCGGCTCGTGCTGCTCGGCCATGAAAACGGTCCCCATGCCCCCTTCACCGATCTGCTGCAGCAGTTTGTAGGGACCGATCTGCGCGCCGACCGTTTCGGGCAAGGTATGGCTGCGCGTGGCTTCGAGTTCCAGGCCGCTGGGAGGTTGATCGAGAGGACCGCGCGATTGGTCGTGCATCGCGACCAGCAGTTGCAGCCGGCGGTAGAGATCGGCATCGTCAGCACAGGCCCCTCGCAAAAAGGCATCCCTTTCCGCCGATGTGGGCAGCTCCAGCGCCGCCAGAAACAGTTGTTTCTCTTGATCAGAATTCGTCATGGAGGTCCCTTGCCGTCAAGCCTTCAGAACCTGTTGAGCCGTCGCAAGTCGCGGCGGCGATGCGTTCCAATTGACAGTGCGAAATCGCGGTGCATGTTCACGTCACAAAAATCGGCGGCCGAGGGGAAAAAAGTGCGTTCGTCGTCCTGGGCAGGCCGGCACAAGCCCCTCCTGCCCACGCGGGCCCGCTCAGTCATGACCCGCGCGAGGATCATCGGCGGCCTGCAGTTTGGCGTGGAGCCATGCGCGGGCGTAAGCCCACTGGCGATCGACGGTGGACGGCGAGATGCCTAAGACCACCGCGATTTCCGGGATCGTCATGCCCACGAAATACCGCAGCTTGACAATCTCTCCCGCCAAGGCATCGACGAGCTCCAATTGTTCCAGCGCACCGCTGACAGTCAAAATATCCCACTGCGGTTCGGGGTTCTTGACGCACAGTTCATCCAGGGAGACACGGCGTTGCCGGCCGCCCGACTTGATCGTCATTTTGGTTCTGGCTCGCTCGATCAGGATTCGCCGCATGGCCTCGGCAGCCGCCCCAAAGAAGTGCCCGCGGCTGTTCCAATGGCGGGCCTCATCCACATTGACCAAGCGTAGGTACGCTTCATGAACGAGCGCCGTCGCCTGTAATGTCTGTCCCGGTTTTTCCTGGTGGAGTTTGGCGGCGGCCAGGTTCCGCAACTCTTCGTACACCAGCGGCAACAATTGCTCGGCCGCCGACGGATCGCCGGATTCAATCTGCGACAGTATGCGCGTGACGTCTGACATGGCCAGGGCTCGGGAACAAGTTTGACTCCGAGCCCGATTATAGCCCAGGAAAAGGCGGGGGACAGGCGTAAAAACGGAGGGCAACGAAACGGGGCATTGTCAAGAGGTGAGCATCGCTCGCGGGTGAAGTCAGGGTTTGCGAATCCGTACGACCGGAACACCAACCCGAACAGTCGTGCACCGCCCAGCTGATGCCGCCCCTGGCTACCAAGCACGCGACTGCAGCCACACCGGCTGCAAGGCTACCTCGTCGGACATTCTGAGGTGGCTGCTTCAATCCCGATTTCGCGCATTCGTTCATTCCCAGAATTCGTACATGGCGTCAAAGAACTCCTCAAAGCGTTGGACGAAAACTGTGCCTGCGACCCAGTCTGACGCGACCTCGGCATCCGGAAACCACAGCTCATCGTGGTTCCCGCCACCGTCCAGGATCAGATCTCCCCACACTTCCGTCGACAGAGCTATGCCTAGAATATCCACACCCCCGCCCAGGAGGATTGTGAGCGAGCCCCCGACCGGTCGAGTGACCGAGTCGAATACCACCAAATCGCTTCCGATGCCAGTGTCGATCGATACGGAGCTGAAGAAAGCATTGGCGGAGTTCGCTGTGGTGACTCGATCGTTGCCTGCGTCGCATGTGATACTGACCGGGCCCGCCACCGATAGGCCGTTCAAGAACACCGCGTCGTCAGCAGTGCCCGACTGCACGACCAACTCGCCATCGATCATCACACTGAAAATCGAAATCCTGTCATTCCCCGAACATCCCTCCACGCGAACGTCGCCGGCCACGTGAAGTAAGTTGGACGTGTACGGGGCTTCTCCGATCTCGACAAAATCGTTCCCCGACCCCAATTCGATCGTCAGGGAGGAGATATTGACACTCGAGCGGGGGATGAACGAGAGCATATCGTCTCCTGCCCCAAGACTGATATCAATCGCATCGAAGGCCGATGCATCGATCGCACCGATACCGGATACGATCCATGTTTGACCGTCATACGTGATTCCAACCGAGTCCGGTTGGCTCGTTCCCTGGATATACAATGTTCGTTCATGGATGGCAGCTTGCATTTCCGCTGCGTTGCCCTTTGAAACCACCATCTCGCCCGCCAGGCATGGCAAGACGGCAAGCAGACAGAGGAACGTGGTTTTCATGGTGTTCAACCTTTCAATCGTGACTAATTGTTGGGAATCGCAATAAAGGCCTGATAACCTGCTTCGGGTCCTTGCCAACCGTAGCCGGCAATGTCTCCCGAGTTATTGATCGCGCTGGCCGACTCGAGATAGGCAAAGGGGTAGTTCCCGTTTGTGAACGACTCCAACGTTCTCATCGGTGCCGTGAGGCTCATCCAGAGCACGGCTCGTTGGGCTGGGTGAATTACCTTCAGGTTGGCATCGCCGATCACCAAGCCCAGATCGTTGATCGCAGAACCCTTGCCTGCACTTCCAAACACGATGGAGTTGGAGCTGAGTTGAGATTTGGTTCGTTTCTTTCCAGCGAGAGGGCCCCAGACGACCACTCGATCACGAGCCATTCCACAGATGGAGCCGGTGCCGTTTACATCGGTCGCCTCGCCCGTGGAATCGAGGACCTCGGCTCCTCCATTGAGTGTCAGGCCTGTACTGGATACATTTACTTTCCAGACCACTGGAACCCCGGCCGACCTTCCAACGACTTCGACCGAACTGGAGCTTACCGATCGAATGCCCAGCGCGGCATCGTCGCCGAAGGCTGCCCGGGACCGCGTTGGCAACACGAGGGGGCCGACGATGGAGTGGTCGGCTTTTATACGCCAAGCAACCGCTTTGCTTCCCGATCCGGATTTGGAAATCCCGACCACGACGCCGGAGTCACCGATCTGCTGAACCTGGCCAATGTTCTCACCTGCCAGTGTGGGGAAAGCGATGGGCGCTGCGAGCACATTTGCCCAATAGAGCCCGACCGCGGCACCCGTTGTCGGATCCAGAATTCCGCCACCGACAATTTGTCCCTGTTTGTTCGCCGAGACCGCCACAGCACCTGCGAAGAGAGGGGAAGGAAACGCGAGCACATCTGCGCTGGACGCGCCAGAGTCATCAACAATCCAGACCACTGGCAGTAACCCCGCATCGTCGCGACGCGCGTAACCAGCCACCATTCGCGTGTCACCAATCACCTCCGTAATCCCTTTGCCAAAAGCCTCACAGGCCGCATCGTTCCAAATGACCGTTTCTAGGGGATGGATCGCATACGTTCCATCCTGAGCCGAAACTGTCAAAGACGGGACCAGTTGAAACACTCCCAGCACCCACAACACCGCGGTTAGGCGTGTTCCTGCGCGTTGAACAGTTTGGTATCGAGACTGCATCGCACTCACTCCTCTAGCTCACAGAAAAATGACATTTCATGGATCGGTTAACGACTCCAGTTCGGTCCTCCACTTCAGTTCCGAATCTGGTTGATTCCATTGGGTGTAGAGACGGACTAATCTGTCCGCGGCTCGATAGAACACTTGTCGCCGCAAGTTGGAGGGCCAACTGGAGCTCGCGACCTGTTGCAAACCATTCCATCCCTCCAACAACTGGACCTCGGCTTCTTCGAATCGACTCTGGGCCAGGCAGGTTTCCCCCAGGAGTGACACAGCATCAGCGGTGGTCCACGCATGGGGCTCCATCTGCTGTAGCTTAGGAAGCAGTTGACGCAATCTCTGCTCGGCGTCAGCATGTTCACCTGAGCCGGCCAGCACGTACGCCTGGGCAAGCAGGAACCTCATCTGACTACCCGTGGTGAGAACATGGTCAGGGCCTAAATTCCTGGCCCGAATTTCCATGGCTTGCCGGTAATGGCTCGCCGATTCCTCATACTTCTGCTGCGCAAAATGGATCGCGCCCAGATGTCCCAGCGAGATGGCAATACTTGGATGTTCCTCGCCGAACATCTTTCGTTTTGTTTCCAGAGCCTGTTGGTGAAGCGACATGGCCGAATCAAAATCACCCAGTTGAAACCGAATGGTTGCCAGGTTGCCCAGCGATTCAAGCGTGGCCGGGTGCTCGGCTCCATGAACCTTTCGCCGCAAGTCCAACGCTTGTTGGCACAACGTTTCAGCCTCGGACAGGCGTCCTTGAGCTTGATACAGAAAAGCCAGGTTTCCGATCGCAGCCAGGGTATCCGGGTGCTCGAGGCCTAACTTGGAAGTCATCATCTCGACAACCTGCAACAGCAGCGGCTCGGCCTCGGTGAGTTTTCCCTGGTGGCGATAGAGTTTTGCCAATTGATTGACTGCGGACAAAGTCTCAGGGTGCTCTGGCCCTTGGGTGCGACGGCGAATCTGCACCACGGTTTCGAACAGCTCCAGAGCTTCCGGGTACTTGCGCTGAGCCATCCAGATGCTGGCAAGATTATTCATTGCCATCAGGGTATGTGGATGTTTATCCCCCAGAGTCTGTGGTGCCGCCGCCAATAGTCGCTGGTACATGCTTACCGCTTCATCCTGCCGACCCTGGTGGAAATGCAGGCCGGCCAGGTTGCTTAGAATTGCCAGCGTGTAAGCATGGTCAGGACCTACGAGTTCTTGGTACCCGGCCAGGACCTGACCATAAATCGACTCCGCCTCCGCGTAGCGAGCCTGATCCTCATATACACCAGCCAGCGAGGTCATGGCGTTCAGGGTGGCGAAATTGCGCTCGCCCAGAGTTTTTTCGCTACTGCGGACGACTTCCTGCAGGATGGGGCCAGCCAAGGCGACCTTCCCCTGCGAAACATAGACTTGTCCCAGTCGGTGCAGCAACCCGAGCGTCACAGCATGCTCACTGCCGAGCGAGTGTCTGGCCGTAACCAGTGCGTCTTGATAAATCTGCTCCGCTTCGCCAACTGCCCCCTGAGCGGCCCGCAGCCGGCCCAGAGTTTCCAGCGATCGCAGGCAGGCGGGATTGTGTGAGCCCAACGTTTCCCGTTGGGTTGCCATAACGCGGCGATGTAGAGCCTCTGCTTCCTGCAACTTCCCAGCTTCTTCATAAGCGATCACTAGGCTGTTGGCCGCGTTAAGCCTATCGGGATGGCTTTCAGGGTGGAGTTCGCTCTCCAGCGCCAGCGCCCTCTCCAGTTGTGCGATCGACTTGTCGAAATCGCCCGACGCGCGGAAGTTGACCCCCAGGATCCAGCGCATTCTGGCTTCTATTTGGGGATCAAGATCCTGCCGAGTCTCCAGCTTTTGGCATGCGCGATGAAGCAGATCAATCAACTTTGAATCCCACGACAATCCATCGCTGGGTAGATCATCAAACCGCATTTGGCCTTCGGCCGTAGTTAAGCCCAGAAGATCCCGGATTAGAAAGTCCGCGATGGCTTCAGAGTACTTGCGTTGCTGGGCTTCGCTGTGACGCGCTTCACGTTCAGCTACGACGGCTTCCATCGCCCGGAAACGCTCGTCCTCAGCTGCTTTACGCGCTTGAAGTTCCTGTTCGGCCACGCGAGCAGCCTCACTTCTCGCGGCTTCCTTCGCGTCTCGCTCTTGCACAGCAGTCAGGGCATACTCGACAGCCAATCGCTCGGCCCTGGAAGCGCGGATGGCTTGCCAAGTGGTACCGATTAAGCCCAGCACCAAGGCCGCTGAGACCAAGGCAATCGTAGCCAATAGTGCCTTGTTTTTTCGTGCGAACTTTCGGAAGCGATAACCGGCGCTCGGTGGACAGGCCAAGACCGCTTCGTCGTTGAGATACCGCTGGATGTCCATCGCAAAGCCGTTGACCGTTTCGTACCGCCGGTTGCGGTCCTTCTCCAGCGCCTTCATCACGATCCAGTCGAGGTCTCCCCGGACGAGTTTGGTGAGCTTAACCGGTTCGGTTTGCCGCTGGGCTGAGATCGATGGTAGCGAATCCTTCGAATCCGACAGGCGCGTACTGGGCTTGGGAGGTTCTTCCTCCCGGATGATCCGCAGCATCTCGTCCCAGGCGGCCGAGCGCAATCGCTGTTTGTCAAAGGGCGTGGAACCGGTCAGCAGTTCGTACATCAGCACGCCCAGCGAATACACGTCGCTCCGGGTGTCGATGTCCAGTTGGTTGACTTTGGCCTGCTCGGGACTCATGTATTCCAGCGTCCCCACGATCTGGCCCAGGCCAGTGAACATGGTCTTCGCGGTGAGCGGTTGGCTGGTTGCCTTGGCTACGCCAAAGTCGATCACTTTCGGGACAGGTTGCTGATCGTATTCGGCAACCAAGATGTTCGTCGGCTTGATGTCGCGGTGAATGATCCCCTTCTGGTGCGCGTGTTGGATGGCTTGGCAGACCGGGAGCAGCAGCTCTAGCCGCTGGTGGGGCGTCAAATGATGTTCGTCACAGAATTCGGTAATGGGCAGGCCCTTGACCAGCTCCATCACGAAGTAGGGCCGGCCGCTGTCCGTTGTCCCGGCGTCAAGGACCCGGGCGATGTTCGGGTGGTCCATCAGCGACAGGGCCTGTCGCTCGGCGTCAAAGCGCGAAACCACCTGTCGCGTGTCCATGCCTGGCTTGATGACCTTGAGCGCCACTTTGCGGCGTACCGGCTCTAGCTGTTCGGCCATAAAGACCGTCCCCATGCCGCCTTGGCCGATTTCCTGGAGCAGTTTGTAGGGACCGATCTGCGTGCCCAATTTTTCCAGGGAGGGCTGGTCGATGGTGGGCGATACGGCGACACCCGGCGGCGGAGAATCCAGAAAACTCCCGGCCTCGAAGTAAGCATCCAACAGAGCTTGTACCTTGTCGCGCAGCTCCACATCCGGGCCACAAGCCTCGGCTAGGTAGACCGAGCGGCCGGCGGTCGACTCAAGCTCGAGAGCGCGATCGAAGAGGGCTTTCACTCTGTGTTGTTGGTCATTCATGGGTCCGAACGCCCTGTTTTTTGATTGCTAACAGTAGTGCGACGTTGCCTGGCGAATTGTGCCACGCAAGTTGAAGATTTTTTCTTGCGGAGAATGGAGGTTATCGCAAGTTCTGAAATAGCCAGGCTTTGGCGTAAGCCCAGTGGCGGTTGGCCGTCCGTACGGAAATGCCGGTCGCCTGGGCCGCTTGCTCAATTGTGAGACCCGCGAAGTATCGGAGCTTCACCACATCTGCGATCGCCTGGTCTTCGGCCGCCAACTGGTGCAGAGCATGATCCAGAGCCAACAGGCGATCATCGGCTGCGCAGGCCGCGGGAGCAACTTGCTCGAAATCCACGCGCAGCCGGCCTCCACCGTGCCGAATACGATTCCGATGCCGCGCCTTCTCGACCAAGATCCGCCGCATCGCCTCGGCCGCCGCACAGAAGAAATGACCTCGACTATTCCAGTGCTCAGACCGCTCTGTGTCCACCAGCCGCAGATAGGCCTCGTGCACCAGCGCCGTGGCCTGCAGCGTCTGGCCGGGTTTCTCCTGGGCCAGCTTGGCCGCGGCCAGTTTTCGGAGCTCGTCATACACCAGCGGCAAGAGCTGCTC
>JBGSHS010000147.1:0-6898 GCA_041752115.1 Pirellulaceae bacterium
AGCCGGCTGGGCGGTGACGCAGGTCGCGTCGGCCGTTCGAGAGACGCATCGCGCGGAGGCCGTGGCAGCCCTGCAGCAGATCATCACACTCAACGGGGACGCGGCCGTGTACGCGCAGGCCGTGAAGGTGCTCAAGGACATCCTGCAGCCCGTCAATCTGGCTCGCGGCGCTGCCGCCAGCAGCCCTGATGGCGTCGAGCCGGACGGGGCCTCTGGTGGCGATCAGGCAGCCATCGACGGGGACCCGAATACCTATTGGGACGAAGTTGACAACGCGGAAACGTACCGGCTGAAAATCACCTTCGGCGAACCCAAGGATGTATCGTCGATCAATCTCCTCTGGCATCCGTACGAGCAGCACCAGGCGAAGAACCTGGACGTTCTGTGCGATGGCGCGATCGTGGCCGAAGTTCGCGAGATGCCGTGTTTCGAACACGAGATGTTCGTGTCTTTTCCAACCGTTCGTTGCCTATCCGTGGAACTCGTGATCCCCGGCCGCAGTGGATTGGTCAGCCCGGCGATCCACGAGTGCCAGATCTTTGGCAATTTCCCACCGGACACGTCGGGCAGCAACACACCGCCCGCGACGGAGAAAGGCTCATGACACGCAGACACAACCGGCGGCGGTTTCTCGGGACAGTGGCTCAAACTGCCGCCTGTGCGGTCCCGTTCGTGGTCCCCGCTACGGCCTTGGGACGGGCCGGCCGCATAGCACCGAGCGAGCGGATTGTCATCGGCTGTATCGGGGTCGGCAACATGGGCACGGCCGACATGCGAGCCTTGATGACGTTACCGGACGCGCAGGTTGTCGCGGTTTGCGATGTGAACCGCACGGCACGTGATCGCGCCAAACAACTGGTTGACGCGCGCTATGAGGGCACCAGCTGCGCTACCTACAACGACTTCCGGGAACTCGTCGACCGACGCGACATCGACGCGGTGAACATCGCGTCGCTCGATTCCTGGCACGTGCTGCACGCCTTGGCTGCCGTCCGCGCCGGCAAGGATGTGTATGTCGAAAAGCCGCTGGGGATGAGCATCAACGAAATCAAGGTTCTGCGGGATGCCGTGCATCGCTATGGCCGCGTCTTCCAGTTTGGAACCCAGCAGCGGTCCAGCCAGGAGTTCCGCCGGGCCTGCGAACTGGCCCTCAACGGCCGCTTGGGCAAAGTACACACGATCAAAGTCGGTGTTCACGCGGGGGCCACGGAACGCTCAGGCCTGAAAACGTACACGCCTGAGCCAGTGCCCGATTGGTTGGACTATGATCTCTGGCTCGGCCCGGCTCGCTGGTCCCCCTACACGACCGCCAGGCTGACGTATCCGCATTGGTTTCACATCAGTGACTATTCGCTGGGCTATGTTTCCGGCTGGGGCATTCACCACATCGACATCGCTCAGTGGGGCAACGGCACGCAGCTCACCGGGCCGGTAGAGATTGAAGGCACCGCGCGCTTTCCCCATGACGATGTTCTCTGCGATAACCCGCTCAGCTGGGACACACGGATGAAGTACGCCAACGGCGTGAACCTCATCTTCACAGGCTCAGGTCCAGGTTTTGACGGCGTGCAGCATGGAATCACTTTTGAAGGGACGGATGGTTGGGTCTGGGTGAACCGCGGGTCACTCGATGCCGGGCCGCCGTGGTTGCGGAAGGAGCAGATGGGTCCGGACGAAATCCGTCTGCCAGTCAGTACGTTCCACCAGGCCAACTTCCTGGAATGCGTTCGCACGCGGCAGAAGACCATCAGCAATATCGACGTGGCCGTGCGATCCGATACCGTCTGTCAGCTTGCCTGGTGTACGTTCCATCTGCAACGCAAGCTCCATTGGGATCCGGATCAAGAGGTCTTCGTCAACGATCCGGAGGCCAACGCGAAGCTGACTCGCCCTCTCCGTGCCCCCTGGCATCTGTAACGAACGCCCGGGGCGAAAACCCGGTGTTTCTGCTCCACCGCTAAGGCGAATTCGGCTTTCAGTGCCACGCGCCGGACGCAGACGGATTCCGGGCCTCCGGGGTGTTCGCATGCCGCTTTCGACAGTGTTCGTGCAGTGGAGCCATTGTGCGTCCCCCGTGCAACGCTTGCCCTGCCGTCCACCCCGTTTCATAGGATTGAGGCAGACTCCGTTTTCTCCCGGTTTTCTCTGTATTCCCTGCCGGCAGAGATGTGTGATCGAGCCCACCACACCCCTTTTCACGCTGCATTTCTCTCCACCATTATTGTTGGCCATTGCCCCCTGATTGAGGACAACTTCTTGATTGTGAGGTATTTGACTGCTGAAATCTGGAAGTGGCGACCTAGAGAAATACGGGTGTTCAGATTAGTTGAAGGTGTAAACGAGATTCGAGCGAAAGGCAAAGACGATGGCACGATGGATTATTGGCTTGACGGTACTGCTCCTATGTGGGCAGGTGAATGCTGAACTGATAACAGGTCCCACACTCACGAGCCAAGCAAGCGGGTGGTCTGATTCCGGTCTGCAAATCACGGCTTTGCAGGATGTCACGTTAGAGAGCTTTGTCTTTACAAATGAAGGGCAAGCGGACACCATCTGGTTGACAGATTCCCTTGGGCAGGTCCTCGAAACTTATAGTGTAGCGGGTGGAGATACGGCTCTCTTCGTGGACGTTGACTGGCAACTTCAAGCGGGTGACACCTACCGCCTGATTAGTCATTACGAAAGGCCGTTCTACGCTACATACAATGGTTTTCCTACCGCCAACTCGCAACTGCAAGTCGACGGAACGTGGTTTGGACCCGGCGATTTACTTACAACGAATTTTTGGTTCTCGTTCAACGAACTGCAGACTCGTGCCGTCCCTGAACCCACCACCTTCGCACTCTGGGGCGCAATGTCTGGTTTGGGTCTGATCGCTGCCAGACGAAGGCGAAAAGTCGCTTAGCGCTTATCTGCAGGATCGACATGACATTGTTTCATTCGAACTGCCCAATTGCCGAAAAGATGGGGCCGAAAGAAGGTGGAGCTTCCTCCGTTCTATTGGCCGACGGCTTCAGGTCGTGGTGTAGCGTGCCTTGCTCGTGCTCCCAATGGATCGCCTCAGCAGCCTGCCGGGCGTACCGGGGCCCGCAGAGAAGAAACGAAGTCTGCGTCCGTATTGTCTAACGGGGCGATTCTGGTGTTAGCTTGTCATAAGTCAGCTTAAGATCATCGAGATAGACAGACCCATTGCCGGCACCTATGCCTTTCGACCCGACCACCATGAACGCGACGAACAGGATGTCGCCCTCCCCACCGAGCTCCAAACTCGGACTGAAGGTCTGCCATCCTGCTACGCCACCATGGAGCAGCGTATCGTACTTCACCCTGGTGAACGTACTGTTCGCCAGGACTACCCTGACATCGAATTTGGGATCGAGCGCTGAGGTGTTCATGACGCCCGAGAAACGCACGGCGATCGATTTGGCATCGGGCTGCGCGTCGACCCTAGTGATGATGAACGTGCTGGCGTCCTCGATCGTCTGATCGTCCTTGACATTCCAGCCAACCGGGTGCCATTGGAGAGCGTGGGAACCGCTGTGAGCCAACTCTTTCGTCACGGCGATGGCATTTCCGCCATGGCTGGACGTCATCCAAGACTTGGAGCCCATGACGTTGTTGGCCGACTCTGAAAGGTCTCCGGCTTCAAATCCTCCGTTAGAAAGTCCCATGGAACGCTGTCGTGGCAGAGCTTTTGGCAAAGGAGTGACTTCGCCCCGGCGGTACCGCACAAGCGAGTCTTTCAGCGCTTCGTAACCCGGCTTTTCTCTGCCGTCCTCATACATGAGTCCAAGAGATGTCAGGTAACGCATGAATGGTTCGCGTTGCAAGAGCGCTTCGTCAAGATAGCCCTGCAAGGCTTGCTTGGTATGCGCATAAGGCCAATCGATATGCGACAGCCAGGAGACCCCGAGGATTCGGCTATTCTTGCCAGACAGCCAGGCAAACAACTGCCGGATGAACTGCGCCTGTAATTCGGGTGAGGAATCGATCGATTCATGGGTCGCGCAACCGATCTCGGTAATCAAGACCGGCTTGCTGCCCGCCAATCGCAACATGTTATCCAAGGCTACTGCGAAGTAATGGGGATGATCCGGATCGAGTGCTTCGGCGGTGGGGGATTTTGCTAAGGCGCTGTTAGGAGCGTAATAGGTGAACGCAAGGTAATCGCAATACGGTTCCAGGTCGCGCCAATAGGTCGCGGCGCCGTTGCAACTGAGCACTACGCCGACGCGGATCTTCGGCCGAGCCTCGTGAATGATTGCGGCGCCCTTGCGGATAAAGGCGAGGTATTTCGGCCACTCGTCCCTGTGACCCCCGAAATAGCTGTCGACTTCGTTGCTCAAATTCACGAAATCGACGAAGTCTCCATATTGGGCCAGGAAAGCTCGCAGAAATGCCTCCCATCGATCCAGCAACTCCGGATCGTCAAATGGTCTTCCCTCCAAGTACTTGGGCAGATGTTTCTGATCCATATGGACCGTCGTATTCGTGAGCGATATGGCATAGCCCTGTTGTTTCAAGCTCTGTAAGTGCTTCTGAAAAGGATCTTCCCCGGCAGCTCCCTCCCAGAAATACTCGCCCGGCTGGGGCTCTTTCCACTGGAAAATCGTGGTGAAAAAGTCCAGCTGAAACTCCTTGGCGAGGCTACGGTCTTTCAAGTGATCTTGATTCGGGACACCGTTGAGCCCGAAGGGAACGCTGAATCTTCGTTCCGGTTTCGCGGTTTCCGCACCACATGTCGCTGTCATCGACCATGTGGCTGTCATCGACACAGCGAACAGAGCCACGGCTACACGCACACATTCACCTCGGAGTGTCGGCTTCTTCACGATTGTTCTTCCCAGGGGTGGCTCGGCAATGTTGGCGTCACTGCTTCAAGAGCAAAGGGCTCACAAAAATCTACGGTGCCCGTGGTTTCTCCTCGGACAACGATGGAAAGAAATCTGAGCGCCAGTAGCACTAGCCTAACGGGGTGTCAGACGATCGTCAACAATCGCCAGAATTCTCCCCTGCCTGGTTGCCGCCGGCTGTATCCCCACTGCGGACTCGGTCCGCAGTCAAGTAGGAAATGCGATATCCGAATATCGAAATCCGATGCGAACTAAGAATCCGAATGAACTAATGGCCAAAACGATGGAGCGAGCAAACCCGGTTCGTTGTCGAAATCCTACGAAACACCAGCTTCCGTCTTTGGGATTACTGTGAAGAAACAGAGTCTGATAGACGGACACTTTGAGTTTCAGCGGCACAATCAACAGGAGCTTTCCGAGTACTTTCAGTACATGGCGGGAACGCACGCCAAACGTCTTCACGCGGCGCTCGGCACCATTGACGATGGTCACGTCTACCAAGACCGCTTCAAGAGTTTCCCCATCGAGAGCGACGGCCAATTTCTTGTCGCTCGGCCGGTATGTCGAGCGGCATGCGTTGCAGGCATATCGGGGCGCGCGGGCGGAGATCGGCGGTGGAGTGGTCTTTGACGCCGCCTGCACGGCCGAGACACGCAGCTGTTGTCGCAGTGGCCTGTCCCAAGGCCGGACGATTGGTTAGAGCGGGTCAATCAGCTGTTAACCAACTCGAAACTTGTTGCCACCGCGCGGAGCATCCGGGGGGCGCGCCCCTGGGCAATCCCGAGTGGATTGCTCAGACAGCAGAACGACTTGGCCTGGAGCACACATTGCGTACTCCTGGGCGTCCGCGGCTTGCTCGGCCCTGACCGGTCCGCGGGTGGAGCAGGGTGCCAAGCCATCGCAGCGCGCTGCGCGCATCATTCCTCAGTGTCGGTGTGGTGGGGCCATTGTACGTCCCCCGTGCAACGCTTGCTCATGCCCTGCAGTCCACCCGGTTTCATAGTATTGAGGCAGACTCAATATCGTTCGGCACAAGACTTGCTAGCCGGCATTTTTTTTCGGACTGGGCTAGCTAGCGATCGGCAGATGCGTCGTCTTATGTGCATGTCGAGCAAGCGTGTCCAGCAACCGAAGATCGAAGCGTCGGAGATCACCGGGCTCGCGCAGCAAACTGTCGCGCCAGTGTCTGATGGTGAATCAGATGGTCAGCTACCGCACTGCCTCCTCACCCCTGGCAGACCCCCACGAGCTCCGCTCGTGCGGTGAAGCAGACGGTCAGCTACCTCGCCGCCCTCTCCTCTCTCCCCGACCCCCGCGAGCTCCGCTCGTGCGGTGAATCAGATGGTCAGCTACCGCACCGCCCGCTCAACCTTCCCAGACCCCCGCGAGCTCTGCTCGTGCGGTGAATCAGATGGTCAGCTACCGCACCGCCCGCTCAACCTTCCTCGACCCCCGCGAGCTCCGCTCGTGCGGTGAATCAGACGGTCAGCTACCGCACCGCCCTCTCCCTTAATCAGCCGGCGTACGGAATCTCTGCCGTTTTTTCTGTAACGAATTTCGATGTCGCGCGATTTTATGATTAAGGCAAGCGCGCCGGTCGCTCGTAACTGTCATCAAGCATTCGAAGGAGCATTCCAGCCATGGCCGGTTCCACCACGCACCTTGACCGGTGCGGCGACGACTCATGGTCCCGCGTCAAGGCACCGACGGCGCTGTACCAACCGGCAGTAGCCGACGCGGCATATCAGCTGCGTTATGCCTGGACCGGCTGGTCGTCACGGGGCTACTCGTTGGCTCGGCACTCGCTCCGGGAATGGATCGAGCAGACGAAGCCGCACTGGGAGCGGGACAGTTGGCGAGTATGGGAATACCGCGGGACCGACGGCCGCGTGCAGATTCTCTTCAGCACAACACCGGAGATCACCCCCATCGTCGTGGCGCAACGAGCGAAAGGTCGGCTGGCCTACGCGTTCCGCTCGGCCGGTATCCGAGTCCCGTTCAGCCGGAAGGTGGCGGTCCGAGCCGTCGGTGACAATACGCGGCGC
>JBGSHS010000148.1:0-25167 GCA_041752115.1 Pirellulaceae bacterium
GCTTGGTCGGCAGGGAAGGCGCTCGATCGTGCTGCTCTGCAGTCTGATCGTCGTCGGCTGCCTCGGGGTGCCATGTCGAGGTCAGCGGCCTGGCAGCTCCGAAAGTGCCAAGGGCGAACAGTCGCCGACAGCACAGGTGGAGCGGCCGGCCGCGGAGCCAGCAAGATCGGCGGCAGGCGAGCGGCCGCGGCTGTTGGCGCGACCTTTTGAGCAATCGCAACAACTGCTGCAACTGCTCGACATCGGCCGGAGCGATCTGGGTGCGTTTGTGGACGGGGAGATGATTACAGCGGTTGATGAAGAACCGCTGATGAAGATCCTGTTTCGCCTGCCGCAAATCGAACCGACGGACATCCAGCGGTGGCTACAGCCGCTCCCTGCAGCAGATGAGCTGGCGGTCCAATCCGCCGCATTGCGAGGGAATTTTTATCTCTTCGAGGGGCGAGCACGTCGGGTTTCGCGACAGGCGATCCGACCGCGACTGGCGGGGCTGTTCGAGTTCGACCACTATTACGAAGTGCACATCGACCTGGATCCGGTAGCCGCCGAGCAGCAACCGTTCAGCGCGCTCGTCTTCGTGCGCGCGATCCCGGACGCCTGGCAGGACCAGCCGGAATTGAACGAACGATGCCGCGTGACCGGCATGTTTCTCAAACGTGGGCCGGACCTGGGGAATCGAAGGCAGTTTCTGTTCGCAGCCCCGCCGGTCGCCTGGTTGCCCGATCGTGTCGATCCGCAATGGGGAATCGGGCCGAGCGACGTGCTGCTGGCGCAGTTGGGCATGGACGTCGCGCTGCTCGGCACCGTTCGCACCCGCAATGGTCTGCCGATTGGCGCAACGGAGCGCGATTGTTTTTACGCTCTGCTGGAAGCTGCAGCGAGGGCGCAGCAAGATCGACTGGACAAACAGGCCGAACCGATGTCGCTGGCGGCGGTACTGCAACAACCGGTACAGTGGCACGGCCGCCTGCTGACCACGCGAGGAACGGTTCGACGGATCACGCAAGTGGTGGTCTCGGAACCTGATATTCAGCAACGTTTCGGGATCGACCGGTATTATCAGTTCGACGTGCTGGTGGACGTCGGAGATCGCCCGATCGAGGTGCGCGGCGAGGCAGGAAAGGGACAGGGGCTCGTTTATGGCAACACATTCCCCGTCACGTGTTGCAGCCTCGCGTTGCCTGAAGTCTGGCAACCGCTGGTGGGACAGCCGAAAGTGAACCTGGAGGCTCGCCTGACTGGTTTCTTCTTCAAGTTGTGGGCATACCCGAACGCATATGTGACGTCGATCGACCAACGGCAACGTCAGTTAAGCCCCATGTTGATATTGAAGACCCCTGTGGCACTCTCCGGCCCAGAGCGCGAAACGCATTCGGGCGGCATCCTGATCGGCGCGGGGTTCCTGATCATTCTGGCGCTCATATGGGGACTGATCTGGTGGACTCATCGCACCGACCAGCGCCATCGTACGGAGTTGCTGCAGGAACGATTCCGCTCCCGTACAGTTCCCGACGTTCAGGTCACCAATCCACCCGAGTCCTGAATCAACGCGCGATTCGGCGACGTGCCGTGCCCCATGACGAAGGAAAATCGGGCCATGCAGCAGGCTCCTGCGACCGCCCCGCGGAAACCGGTCTCTCCTGGTAACCAGCAGGAGCAGAGCGGCAATTCCGGCCCCCCTACTTGACTTACCCCTTGAGAACCGCATATTCCATAGCAGTTCAGGGGTCGTTCGGAGTCGATCGGCTGGTCAAGTTAAGTGGTTTCTCGATTTCATTCTGGGAGGTGCGGACCATGGGCCGGGCAAAGATCTCGATTATCGGTGCGGGGAATGTAGGCGCCACGACAGCGCATTGGTGTGCCGCCATGGAACTGGGCGACATCGTGCTGTTGGATATCCCCGCCACCGGCGATATGCCTCGTGGCAAAGCGCTCGACCTGATGCAGGCCTTGCCCATTCTCGGCTCCGACGCCCAGATCCTCGGCACCACCAGTTACGAATCCACCAGCGGGAGTGACGTGGTGGTCATCACCGCCGGTCTCCCTCGTAAACCGGGTATGAGCCGCGATGATCTGTTGGCCACCAACGCCAAGATCGTGACGTCGGTGACCCATGAAGTCATCAAGACCTGCCCCGACGCCATCATTATTGTGATCAGTAACCCTTTGGACGCCATGGTCCAGCGGGTCTTCCAGGTGGCCGGTTTCCCGTCCTCGCGCGTTGTCGGCCAAGCCGGCGTGCTCGATACGGCTCGCTACCGCATGTTCCTGGCTGAAGAATTGAACGTGAGTGTCGAGGACATTCGCGCGCTGCTGATGGGCGGCCATGGAGACACCATGGTTCCCATGCCGCGTTTCACGACCGTCGGCGGCGTCCCGGTCACGCACTTTTTGAACGAAGAGCGGTTGGCCGACATTATCCAGCGTACGCGACAAGGTGGTGCAGAGATCGTCAATCTGCTCAAGACGGGCAGTGCCTACTACGCCCCAGCTGCTGCGGCCGCGCAAATGGTTGACGCAATTGTACATGACAAGAAGCGATTGATTCCCTGTTCCGCGTACTGCGTGGAGGAGTATGGGGTCGGTGGTTACTACGTGGGTGTACCCGTCATTCTAGGAGCTGGAGGGGTGGAACGTATCATTGAGCTTGAGTTGAACGAGCAGGAAAAAGTCGATTTCCAGAAGAGTGTCGATGCGGTGAAGGGCCTGGTCACGACAATGGCCGGGCTGATGGGGGGAGAATGACAGCATGGCTGGCCGCCGCTGCAATGTCCGACACGTACCGACGACGTGGTGTGACGACGTGGTGTGACATTGACATTCGGCACGGTCTGATTTACAACCCGTCAGTGGTTCAGCATGAGTGATGCTCGGTGGCGAACAGATCGCACGACACGAAACAGGCTGCGGCTGCGGCTCAACAGCCAGGAAGCTCCGCTTGGCACGTCGTGTGCACCGCTCGAATGTGCCACAGGAAGCAGAGTCTACGGATTGCCAACACGACCTATTGCTGAGCGCGTAGTGCAGTAAGTCGACGATCCGCCGAGGGATCGTCGACAGGTGTGCTGCGTGCCACCACGTGAATCATACTCGTATTATGAATCGATTTCATCTGAAGGCTTCGCGCGCTGCCGCGGTGGCCCATCAGCCGCTTCACGTTGAACAATCGATCCTGACAACCGCCCACCAACGAGGACTTCATTACACTCTTTTTGCACCCTTGCATTACGAGCCGAACTATGCCTACCCGCTCGTGATCTGGCTGCACGGACCTCACGATGACGAGCGTCAGCTGTTGCGTGTGATGCCGCTGGTGAGCATGCGCAACTACGTGTCGGTAGGTCCTCGAGCGCCGCATGCGATGGCCAGCGGCAGCCCCGGTTACGAGTGGACTCAGTGCGATGCCGACGTGTCCGCGGCGGAGCAGTCGATCTTTGATTGTCTGGACATCGTGGATGCCAAGTTCCACATCGCTCGTCGTCGCGTGTTTCTGGCCGGTTATCAAGGGGGCGGAACGATGGCCTTTCGCGTCGGGCTGAGTCACCCGGATCGGTTCGCCGGCATCCTGTCGATTGGCGGGTGTTTTCCGATCGGCCACCAACCGTTGGCCTATCTGGATCAAGCGAGGCACGTTCCGCTCTTCATCGCGCAGGGACGCGTGTCGCAGTTGTACCCCGAGCAGCAAACGTGTGATGAGTTGCGGCTGTTCCACGCCGCCGGCATGCATGTGACGCTGCGTCAGTATCCGTGCGGCGATGAACTCAGCACGCAGATGTTGCACGACATGAATGTCTGGATCATGGAACAAGTCACGGGCACTACATCGTCGGCTGTCGAGGATCTTTCGCCCCGGTGCGGCGACGATCACTAACCAGGCCCTTCACCGGCAATCGGGTCACGGAGTCGCTCGGGGATCGGAAACTGCGTACCGCTGTCCCCTTGCGAGGTCGGCGATGCCTCCGGATCCGCTTTCAGGGAACGTAGACCGTCCGTCCCACATGTGGTCGAGACGAGCCCGTGGGATGGCGAGTGGAACCGCCATCCAGCGACCATCCATCGTCCCGACGACGCTTCCCAGCCGTTGCCGTCTCGCCAGAGCGTCGTCCACTTCGAAGTCGACGGTCAAGCTGATCAGGTTCCCCAGATAGCTTTCGGCCGGCGGGTCGAAGGGGCAAACCAACGACCATTGACAGGCAGTGGCAGTTTGGGGTACAAACTCGCCGCGATTCTCCCGACGGATCGGGAGCCTTGTGACACGGAAGTTGAGTTGCCATGCCCACTGCTGAAAACCAAGCCGAAACGCCGCAGGCGAACGGCCCGGGCCGTTCGCTGGTCCGCCGGGTGCTGGGCCTTCCAGCGCGGATGTGGGCGTTTGTGCGCGGCAACATTCTGTTGTCGGTGATGCTGCTCTGCGGCAGCGGGATCATCGGTGCCACGGCATTGTCGCTGGCCTACTACGCCGTGCATCGCGGGGTCTTCACGGACCGCGAGGCCACGATCCAGGCGGCTCTCGAACGACTCGACGCCGGCCACTTCGACGAAGCGAAGGATCTGGCCGAGCGTCTGCGGCAGAAGATGAAGGACCATTTTGCGGAGCAGGGTTATCCCATGTTTGTACAGGGAGCCGCTCTGGCATATCAGGCCAGCGAGCTGCCTGCGGGGGAGGAGCGTCAGGTCCTCTTTCTGGTCGCCGCCCGCTATCTGCAGGAGGCGGGGAACCGCAGCTTTCCACCTGGGCGCGAGAAAGAGGGGCGGTACCTGCTGGCGACCAGTCTGTTTCACAGCGGCCATTATGCGGAGAGTCTGCGTCCTCTGCTGAAAGCGGTGGACGACGACCCGCAGGCCAGTTTCGAGCTCTACCGGCAGTTGAGCATGGCTTATTTGCGGGACGGGCACCCGAATCTTGAGCAGGCCCTGAAATACAACCGGCTGTGGCTGGACGATCCCGCGATGAATCGTGACGAGCGTGATGAGGCCTACGTGCAACAGAGCGAAATCCTGCTGCTGCGGGGCGACACGGCCGGCTGCCACGAGGCTGTCGCTCGCGTCGAGGAAGACTCACCCCTTCACGCGCAGGCCTTGATCATCTTGGCGCGCGTCTTGATGCTCGAAGGGGACACACTGACCACAGGCCGCGGCAGCGAAGATCCGCAAGCGGAAGCCGGCAGGGAGAAGTACCGCCAGGCCATCGGCGCCTTGGAGCGGTCCTTGAGCCAACACGTGGCGAGCGATGCGACGCCGCAGGCACGCTATCTGCTGGGAGTCGCGTACGAGAAACTCGGAGATCTTCGGGAAGCGCTCTCCGCCTTCGAGCGTGCACGCACGATCCATTACCGCACTCCGGAGGCTCTGGCAGCCACGGTGGCCGAGGCAGAGATCGTGCAGGCGCAGGGCAGGGGGGCACAAGCGCTGGACCTGTGGAAGAAGGCGGTGGAAGAGATTGGCGATACGGAATCCTACGCCAACATGTGGCTCTCGCTGCGCGAACTGCGCAGCCGCTTGGTGGCGGGACAGAAACTGTTCCGAGACCACAAGGATTTCGCCGCCGCCGTCGCCTTGGTCGAGACTTTCGTCGATGCGTTTCCCCCCGACGAAGTCGCACTGGCCAAAGCCCAGACGGAGAAGTCCTGGGCGGAATATCTCTTGCAGTCCACTGCGGGGCAGGATGCGATGGCGGCCGAGGTCACCGAGGCGGAAGCGCGCCGTCGCTTCCGCCTGGCGGGCGAGCAATATCGGCTACTGGCCACGATGCGGTTTGCGACCAGTGAGTATCCCGACGATTTGTGGGAAAGCGGTCACTGCTTCCTCCGCGGCCAGAATTACACCATGGCAGTGCGCATGCTCCAGGAATACCTGCGAAACGCCCCGAAGAAACTGTCGCCCCATGGCTGGGTCGGACTGGGAGAAGCCCAACTGGCCCTGGGACGCTACCAGGAGGCACTCCATTCGCTGCACGAATGCATCGATTCCGCTCCCAATCACCCCGAAAGCTATCGCGCTCGCATCCTGGCCAGCCAGGCGTACCAGGAACTGGGAGAACTGCAGAAAGCTCAGGCTCTGCTGGTTGAGAATCTCGACAACTCATCACTCGAGCCACCCAGTATTCCGTGGAAGCAGTCACAATACGAGCGGGGCAAGCTCCTTTACCGGCAGGCTGTCAGGGAGGAGACCGAAGGACGGCAGATTCTGCTGGACCAGGTGGAGGTGAGCAAGCGGCAGCCCGGCCTGCAGAAGCTGTTGGCTGCCGACGACCTCTACCAGCAGTCCATCGATACGCTGGGGATGGCGATCCGTCGCTACCAGAGCGACTCCGAATCTCTTCAGGCCATGTTCCTCCAGGAAGCCACGCTGGCTCGCTACAACATTGCGGAAGCACACCGCCGCTCGGCGAGCATCTTACGCGAATCGCTCAGCGCCGAACCGACACAAACGCGCCGCACCGCTCTCACCCACACCATGCGTGAGTACCTGCGGGAATCGGCTGCGGCACATCATGATTTGCAGGAACGGCTGATCCGCAAGCAGAACCAGGGGTGCCTGTCACCGGTCGAGCTATCGATGCTGCGTAACACCTATTTCGCCTATGCCGACGCGTTGTTCGACCTGGAAGATTACGACGGCGCCATCGCCGCCTATTCCGCAGCCACCAATCGCTACCAGCACGAACCGGAGGCCTTGGAGGCGCTGATGCAGGTTGCCGAGTGCTATCGTCGACTGCATCTGCCCGCCGAGGCACATGGCACGCTGCTGCAGGCACAGTCGGTCCTGTCACGCATCCGGCCGGATGCTGACTTCACGAAAACAACCCGCTACAGGAAAGAACAGTGGCAAAACGTCTTGGCCTGGCTTTCCCAACTCTGAACCACTGCAGCGGAAGCGGGAGCCACGTACCACGATGTGGTAGAGAGACGCCACGGATACGGAAATAGAGCCGCGAGGCCATGGATGCCGCGAGGCCATGGATGCCGCGCGGCCATGGATGCCGCGCGGATAGCTCGATACACAGCGACGAGACAATCAGCGGATCGGTCGCTCTGGTGCGGCAGCGCGCCCGGGGGGCCTGGGCAAGGAACCGATCTTCCGACCAGTTCGCCGCGGGACGTCACCCTTGTCGGGTGAATTCCTCACAACCCGTTCGAATCACAACTCACCCCTGAGGATCGCCAGGCGTGGATGAGCAGTGGGATACTGACTTACTGGCAGAATTGATCGGCAAGAAGCTCGCCGTACTTGAGCAACTGCGTGATCTTTCACGACGCCAGTCTGACCTGATTGCCGATGGTGACATTCAGCGTCTGCTGTCCTTGTTGTCGGTCAAGCAAACGCTGTTGGCCGAACTGCAGAAGATTCAGAAACGGCTCGAGCCGTTTCGCCAGCAGGATCCGGAAGCCCGCGTCTGGCGAAGTCCGGCAGATCGACAGCGCTGCCGCCAGGTGGTGGAACGTTGTGAAGCGTTGCTGGGAGAGATCATGTTGATTGAGAGACAGAGCGAAGCCGAGATGGCCCGTCGCCGCGACGATGCGGCAGCTCGTCTGCAGTGCACGCACTCGTCGGCCGAAGCAACACGGGCGTATATGGGCACATCGCTCTCGTCACGCTCCACATTCGACCTTAGTTCCGATCAATGAAATGCCGCGGCTCCGCCAGCGCCCGGCCCTTACGATCAGACAAAACAGCATCACGGACGTCTTCGATGATCGACACGTTAACCACGCCGACTCCGCCGCCAGCCAACTCCACCTGCTATGGCGACCTCGACCTGCAGGCGGTGCTGGAAGCCTGGCACGCGGCCACCGATCGACTGCAGCAGACTCACGAGACGCTGCAACGCGAGGTGCGCAGGCTGACCGACGAACTGGAATTCAAGAACCGTGAGCTGGCTCGCAAGAACCGACTGGCTGACCTGGGCCAGATGGCATCGCACGTAGCACATGAAGTTCGCAACAGCCTCGTTCCGTTAACGCTCTACCTCAGCCTCCTTCGCCGCCATCATTGTACCACCGACGCGACGTCGGCCATTCTGGACAAGATCGAGGCGGGATTTTCTGCATTGGAGACCATCGTGACCGACCTGCTTCAATTCACCGCGAACCGGGCACCATCCAGGCAGACGTTTCGTTTGCAGCCACTGGTGCAAGAAATCTGTGAGTCACTGGAGCCTCAGTTCACCGCACAAGGGATCACCACCGAACTGGACATTCCTCCTCAGCTCTCGGTCCATGCCGACCGGGACATGCTGCGTCGCGCCACGCTGAACCTGATTCTCAACGCCCTGGACGCCATGCCCCACGGCGGCGAACTGGCAGTGTTCGGGACCAGCGGCCCCTGTGGCGTGGAACTGGAAATTGCCGATAGTGGGCCGGGCTTCGTCCATGACAGTCAGCTGCGGCTGTTCGAGCCCTTTTTCACGACCAAGAGCGGGGGCACGGGACTGGGTCTGGCCATCGTCGAACGCATCGCAGCGGCTCACGGTGGAACCGTTTCCGCCAGCAACTGCCCGCAAGGTGGTGCCGCCTTTACGATCCATCTGCCCGGCCCGTGCAGGGAGGCTGCAGCATGATCGTCCCAGGCAACGTCACCTCCCTGACCGGGAACGTCCTGATCGTGGATGACCACGCCAGCGCTCGCGAGTCGATGGGCGAAGTCCTGCGACAGGCCGGTCATGAGATCCGCTGTTGCAGCAGCGCGATCGAGGCGCTGCAGCAACTCGACCGCTGGTCGGCCGATGTGATCGTCACCGATTTGAAGATGCCCGGCATGGATGGCCTGGCCTTTATTCGCGCGCTGGCGGAGCGTTCGTACGACGCACAGGTCGTGATGGTTACGGCGCACGCCACCGTCGCATCGGCGGTCGACGCGATGCGTCATGGCGCATTCGATTACATCGAAAAGCCCTTTGGCGCCGATCGGCTGGAGCAACTGGTACACCGAGCGCTGCAGCATGGCGAATCGCACCGCACTCGGACCGCCGTCCCCTCCCATCGCAGCCCCAGCCACAGCTCTCCCCAGGCCGAAATGATCGGGACGAGCCGTGCCATGCAGACGATGCGGCAGCGGATCGCTCAAGTCGCCCCCACCGACGAAACCGTGCTCATCTCTGGAGAAAGCGGCACCGGCAAGGAACTCGTGGCACGCCACATCCATCGGCTGAGCAAACGGGCCGCCGCCGCACTGGTCAGCCTCAACTGCCCCGCACTCTCGCCCCAGCTGATGGAGAGCGAACTGTTCGGCCACGAGCGAGGAGCGTTCACCGGCGCCGATGCGCCACGCGTGGGACGCTTCGAACTGGCCGATCGGAGCACCATGCTGCTGGACGAAATCACCGAGATCGAACTCCCCCTGCAGGCCAAGTTGCTCCGCGTCCTGCAGGAGCAGACCTTCGAACGCGTGGGATCCAGTGCCACACGGACCGTCAATGTACGCGTCCTGGCCACCACCAACCGGGATCTCTATCACGAGGTACAGGCAGGCCGTTTTCGACAGGACCTCTACTTCCGACTGGCCGTCGTTCCGATCCACGTTCCTCCCCTGAGACAACGCCGCGAAGATATCCCGGAGCTGGTCGAGCACTTCCTGCAACGTGCCGCCGAACGCCTGAACCAACCCATTGCACCGATCACTTCCGGCGCGATGGACCTGATGAGTGAACACTGCTGGCCCGGCAATGTGCGGGAACTGGAAAATATCATCACCCGCGCCAGCGTGCTGGGAAACCAGCAGCCGATCACGGCCGATCAGTTGAGCTGCTGGTTGATTCGGGTCCCCGGCACCGCCCAAGCTTCTCCCCACGACGCGTTGTCCGGAATCGAAGTCGGCGTGAGCCTGGAAGTGATGGAACGTCGGCTGATCGAAGCCACCCTGGAACATTACGATGGCCATCGCGCCAAAGCGGCCCAGGCTTTGGGGATCGGCATTCGCACACTCGCCAACAAACTGCGAGGTTACGGATATGGACCACGTGCCAAATCGTTTGCCAAAGCCGCCTGAGCGGGCAGATGCGGGAACTGCCCCATCGGCATTTCTTGCCGATCACCACCCGCAAGAAGTGCCGATCTGCCCGGTGACGATCGGCAGCAGGTCTTCGCAGGACGCATCCATGAGCTACCCGCAGATGCCGATTAACTCGTGTGACCAGCTCCCTTTGAGCCGCCGCACCGGCGGCGGGACGGGGAGTCCGCCAGCACGTGCGGCATGCCAGTTGCTCTTTCTGCAGGCCACTCGCCCTGCCGATACGACGGAGCGGCACACCAACCTGGATGCCTTCACACCCTGCTCGCCCACCGCGCCGTGGCTTGTGCACGATGACCCGATCGCCGACGGCACCCTCACCCCTGCTGGCACGGAGGTGTAACCGATGCTCCCCAGCCTGTTCGACAAAACAACGATTCCCGCCCTCCAGGAGACGCTCAGCTTCACCGAAGCGCGGCACCAGGTCCTGGCAGGCAACATCGCCAACGCCGACACTCCCGACTACCAGCTGCGCGATCTCTCGGTAGACACGTTTCAACAGCGATTGAAGGAACTCCTGGAGGGACGCGCCGGCCGGTACGAAGTCGAATCTCCTGGCCAACTCAAAAACAGCGAGCCGGGCGACGACATGCGACGTGTGCGCGAGTCGATGAAGAACATCGAGTTCCTGGACGGCAGCAACGTCGCCCTGGAACAGCAGGTGACGGAAGTCGCCAAGAACCAGTTTCTCCACAACCTGTCCGTGGCGATCATGAGCAGCCAGTTCCGACTGCTGCAGACCGCCATCAGTGAACGCGTGTAAGGGATCGGCAATCCAAGTTGGTACGCTCCGGGAGATCGAACAACATGTTACGAGCACTTGATATCAGCACGAGCGGCCTGGTGGCGCAGCGGATCCGGCTGGATGCCATCGCCGGTAACATCGCCAACATGAACTCGCTGAGAAACGAAAAGGGGGAGGCCAAACCGTACCAGGAGCGATTCGTCGTCTTCCAGCCCGACGAAGACCTGCAATCGCGTGACGGAGCAATTGGCGTCAAAGTGAGCGAAGTGCGCACGGAAACGGTGGAGCCGAACTACCGCTACGAGCCGGATAATCCCCTGTCCGTCAAGGAGGGCCGGTGGAAGGGCTACGTCGCCTATCCCAATATCGACATGATGAGCGAGTTCGTCGATTCGCTCGTGGCCACCCGGGCTTATGAAGCCAACCTGGGCGTCATGGAGATCTCCAAGAACCTGAATGAACAGTCCCTGCGGATTATCAGCTAGTCGCCGAGAAACCAGTGCTTCCCAGGGTCAGCGCTTCTGGAGCCGTAAGAAACCGAACGGATCGAGTACCACGTGAGAGCAATTCGCGATGAGTTCAATCCAAGGCAGCCCGTTAATGTCGATCGCGATGCCCCCCGCTCCGCCGGCTTCGACCTCGCTGGCAGGCAAGAGCGACGCGTCGTTCAAGAACCTGTTGCTGGAGGGGATTGACCAGGTCAATACCATGCAGCACCAGGCCGATCAGGCAGTGCAACAACTGCTGACCGGCGAGGATGTCGACCCGGCCTCGGTACTCACCTCGATCCAGAAGGCGGACATGTCATTCCGGATGATGCTGCAAATCCGCAACAAACTGGTGCAGGCCTATCAGGAACTGAAAGAGGTGCGGATCTGAGGTCTCGCCAGGCGTCGGCTGGGGATCGTCAGCCGCCCTCAGAGAGCCACACACAACCCATGTCGGCCCGAGCCGAGAAAGCACCTGAACCACACGCAACACACCACGACGCCACGACGGCACTCGGTCGATCAGGACACGGACAGGACACGGAGCATCCAGGATGGATTTTCTGAACAAGGCGTATCGGCAACTGGCTGAGCTTTTCAAGGGCATGACTCCCGGCTCACGGATCACAGCCGGGATGCTGCTGCTGTTGATCGTTGTCAGCCTGACCTACCTGTTCGTCTTTCAATCCAATACTGCCAACAGGTTTCTCTACGACGGGCGCGAGTTTTCCGAGGCAGAACTGAGCGATATGGAATCGGCCTTCGCCGCGGCGAACCTCGTGGACTACGAGATCAGCGCTGGACGAGTGCGTGTTCCGGGAAGCCAGCAGGCCCTGTATCTGCAGGCGCTGCAGAAGGCCGATTTCCAGCCGGTGAATTTCGAATCGGCCATGAGTGAAGCGCTGAATAACTCGCGGAGCTTCCTGGAGTCGTCCGAATTGACGCGGCAGCGGTTGGAACACGCCCAGGAACAGAGGCTGGCACGAGCCGTCACATCCATGGCCGGCATCGAGCGGGCCACGGCCCGATTTACACACTTCAAAAAGGGGGGCTTCCCGGCGGAGGATCAACGCAAGGCTACGATCGTCGTCGCCGGCAAAGGAAACCGTCCGCTGAGCATGAAGACCGTCGGCGTGATCCGAGACACGGCAGCCGGCTGGTGGGGCATCAAGCCCGAAGATGTGATGGTCACCGACCTGAACAGCGAGCAGTCGTATCGGCCCGAGACGGACGGCGTGAGCAAGGAATCGAAGATCTACGCCGAAGTCAAGGCGATGTATGAACAGCAGTACCAGAACAATATCTACGAGATTCTGTCGGTCTATCCAGGCATCGTGGTCGGTGTGAATGTGGAACTGGATCCCGACATCATCAACGAATCAACGAAAGTCTCTGTCGATCCGCAAGCCATCGCACTCGATTCCCAGACGTTCAGCAAGACGACGGAATCCTCACCGGTCAACGGAGGTCGTCCCGGTGCGGTTCCCAACGAAGTGGCAGGCAATGTGCCGCGGGAGGTGGCCAGCACCACGGGACAGAAGTCCTCGAGCGATGAGAACCGTGAACAGCAGCGATCGATCGCAGGTCACGAACAGACCAAACGCAAGAAGGCGGGATTGGTGCCGCAAAGCGTGACCGCCACGATCTCGCTCCCCAAAAGCTATTTCCGCCAGTTGTGCGAACTCGATAAGGAACTCGCCACGACCGCTGGTGGAAGCCCGGGCCAGGTCACGGACACGGAAATCGCGGCCAAGGAAAAGGAGATCACCGAACAGATCAAGAACAAGGTCGTCCACATGCTCCCCACGATGGATGTGGGCGACAGCCCGTTCCCGCAGGTCGAGGTGAGTGGCTACGACGATCTCCCGCCACTCCCGCCGGAAGAACCATCGTTCGCCTCCACGGCGCTGACCTGGTTCTCGGACAACTGGCAGACCCTGGGCCTCTTCGGCGTGGGGGTGTTCAGCCTGCTGTTGCTGCGCAGCACGATTCGTTCGGCCACCCCGCGCGAAGCAACGGCACCTGCTCAGGCTGCGCAACAGGCTACCGAAACGGAAGAGGAAGAATCGGAAGAAGCCCCGGCCATCCTGCAACGGCGTGCGCGACCGACAGGCGCCAGCCTGCGGGAAGAGCTCACCGCCATGGTGCGTGAGGACCCTGATGCCGCGGCCAACGTGCTTCGCACCTGGATTGGAGACGCCGCCTGATGAATCACGCACTCCGACGAGCCGCCATCTTGATCGCCAGCCTGGATACCGACAGTGCCGACACCCTGCTGGATGAAATGTCGCCCGAACAGGCAACTCTGGTTCGCCATGCCGTCATGGAACTGGGAGATATCAGCGCGGCGGAGCAACAACAGGTAATGCAGCAGTTCGTGCAACATAACTCGCGGGCCGGCAGCGTGGCGTCCGCCGAAAACCTCGCCCACGACGACGCGGCGGCCGATTCAGGGGTCGAGTTTGATCCGGAGCTCGTGCGGAAGTTCCAGTCCTCCAGCCCCTCCGGCCCAAGCCCTCGACTCGCCCAGGTGGCCCCGCTGCGACCACGTCCCTTTGCTTTCCTGGAGGGCATCGATGCCGGTGAACTGGCTGCCGTGCTGGCCAACGAGCACCCGCAAACAGCCGCCATTGTCGTGGCACACCTGGCTCCGGCCCGAGCGGCGGAAGTCCTGCAGCACCTGCCGCCGGCGCGGCAGACCGACACCTTGACGCGCATCGCACGGCTGAGTGCTCCTCATCCGGAAGTGCTGCGCGATCTGGAACTGGAAATCCAGGCCTTGCTTGCACACCGCGGCCATGGCGAACCGGTGGCCGAGGATGGACTGGCGAGTGTCGAAGCGATACTCCAACACGCCTCGCCCCATCAGCGACAGGATCTGGTCACTGGACTGGCGCAGCAGGACCGTGTTCTGGTGCGGCAGCTCCGGATCAGCATCCCAGCCGGCACCGCCGATTCGCGTCTGGTCCCCACGGCCGATCGATTCGCTTCTGGCGTGCCGGAGCGGAACACGCAGGAAGGCCAACTGGATACGCGGCTCGCGCCGACAGATCCCAGGACGAATCGCCACCTGGACTTCGCGGAACTTGAGTCGCTCGATCAGGCCGCCCTGGCGCACGTGCTGCGCCGGAGCAACCCGAACACGACGCTCCTGGCACTGGCTGGAGCCAGTCATGCTTTCGTGCAGAAAATCCTGGGGCATCTCCCCAGTCGCGAAGCATCACAACTCAACCGCAAGATCCAGCACATTGGCCCCGTGCGACTGGACGACGTGCAACGAGCCCAACAGCATCTGGTCGACATTGCGCAACAACTCATCGATGAAGGAACGATCACACTTCCGAGGCAACAACGATTCGCCGTGGCGGCTTAGCCCTGCGGGAGATGATCGGCGTGAAAGCGACTACCGTCCATCACTACCGTCCGTTCGACAACCACTTGATTCGAAGATCGACTAACCTATGGCCACTGTGATCAAGGCGGGCCGCGTGATCCCCAGCGGGACCACGATCCAGCACGCCGACTACAACCTGGAAGACATGGCTCAGAACGCTTCGCACTACCTCGACAGCGTGCGCCAGCAGGCGGCCCAGATCGTGCTGGAAGCCCGGCAGCAGTCGCGCAAGATCATGCAGCAAGCCGAGCAGCAGGGGAGGCAGGCGGCGGAATCAGCCGCCAAAGAGGCTGCGTTGCAGGACATCGCGGCGCGCTGGAAGACGCTCCAGCCGGCACTCCAGCAGGCCATCGACGCGACCGCTCAACTGCGTGATGGCTGGATGAGGCAATGGGAACGCAGCGTGGTACGCCTGGTGGTGGCCGTCGCGGAAAGAGTGATTCGCAGTGAACTCTCCCGCCGACCCGAGATCTCCGCAGCCTGGATCCGCGAAGCATTGGAGCTGGCCAGCGGTGCCGGCACGATCACCGTCCAACTCCATCCGGATGATCTGGCGGCACTCGGAGCGGAGCGGGAGCGGATCGTCCAGCAATTCTCCACGCTTGGACCAACGCAGTTTGTCTCCGATCTATCCATCACCCCCGGCGGGTGCCGAGTGCTTACCAACTACGGACATATTGATCAGCAAGTGGGGAGTCAGCTGGCTCGCATTGAAGAGGAGTTGACGACCTGACGCGTCAGCGCATGGCAGTCGCCCGGTGGCCGTTTCCCGAACTCAAGCAAGACATCTATCATGGACCTGATCGACTTGTTACCGCAGATCATGCCCACGCAGCTGGTGGGAAGCGTCGTGCATACCGATGGCCTCGCCACGTCGGTCGCCTCGTTCCCGGCACCCGTCGGTGCCCTGGTCGAAATCGAACGTCAGACCGGTCTGCCCCTGCGCGGCGAAGTGATCGGCTTTCGGGACGACAAGACGATCATTTATCCCTTCGGCAATGTCCATGGTGTGCGACGTGGCAATCGAGTCCGATTGATCAGCACCACCCGCTACATTCGTGTCGGAGACGGCTTGCTCGGCCGCGTGATCGATGCCCATGGCAATCCGATCGACCACGGTCCCTCCCCAGGACTGATGGCCCGCACGCGACTGGACCGTCAGCCGCCGTCGGCGGTCGAGCGTCCGCGCATTCACGACCGTCTGGCCACCGGCATTCGGGCCCTTGATGCGATGCTCACCTGCGGCCGCGGCCAGCGGATCGGTATCTTTTCAGGATCGGGTGTCGGGAAAAGTGTGACGCTGGGCATGATGGCTCGCAGCACGTCGGCTGACGTGAATGTCATCGGCCTGATTGGCGAACGAGGTCGCGAAGTAAACGAGTTCCTGCAGCGCGATCTCGGCCCGGCGGGCCTGGCGCGGAGTGTGGTGGTGGTTGCTACCAGCGACGAACCCGCTCTGGTACGCGTCCAGGCCGCGCTCACGACGACGGCTGTGGCCGAGTACTTTCGGGACCAAGGACGGCACGTGCTGCTGATGATGGACTCCCTCACCCGGTTCGCCATGGCGCAGCGAGAGATCGGCCTGGCCGCCGGCGAGCCCCCTACCACGCGTGGGTATCCGCCCAGTGTCTTCGCGATGCTGCCCAGACTGGTCGAGCGCGCCGGACTGACTCCCCGCGGCAGCATCACAGGATTCTACAGCGTACTGGTCGAAGGTGACGACACCAACGAACCGATCAGCGATACCGTGCGCGGCCTGCTCGACGGTCACACGGTCCTCTCCCGTCGCCTGGCCGGACGCGGCCACTACCCGGCCATCGACCTGCTCAACAGCATCAGCCGACTGATGCCCGATCTGGCCGCCCCCGAACATCTGCAGGCAGCACAGATCGTCCGCGAGCTGCTGGCAGTGCACCACGAACATGAGGACCTCATTTCGATCGGTGCATATCGCCACGGAAGCAACGCCCTGGTCGATGCGGCCATCGCCCTGAAAGGAGAAATCGATCAGTTTCTGCGCCAGTCCATGAACGAGTCGGCCGATGCCGACACGTCGGTCAAAGCGCTCCTGACACTGGCCGGTCGCTGTCGTCAGACCGGCCGGCAACCGGCGGACGCCAAAGGGGCGGCCACGGTGCGAACGTAATGCCTTTGCGCGTCGCACACGGCGCGACGTGAAATCACCATGAGCCAGTTTATCTTTCGCCTGCAACCGCTGATGAAGATCCGCGAAGCGCATCGCGACCGTTGTCGCGAAGAACTCGCGCAGGCATACCGTGCCGACCAGATCCTGGTCGATCGGCAGGCAGCGGTGCAACAGGAGATCGCGGAAACCAGGCGGCTGGTGCGCCGCAAATCGGAGCCGGGCCAGCTGGAAGTGGACGGTTTGCTGCACGCACATCGTTACGAGTTGATTCTCACTTCCCAGCTCCGCCAACTGGCCGTTCAGCGGCAGAAAGTCGCCGTGGAAATCGAGCGCCGCCGCCAGGCCCTGGTGGAAGCAGACCGCGAACTGCGCATCCTGGAAAAACTGCGCGAACGTCACCTGCTGGAATTCCAGCAGACTCAAGAGAAGGCACAGTCGCGTGAACTGGACGAAGTCGCTCTGACTCGGCGACGCAACCGGCAGACGGAAGGCAGCTTATGAAAAAGATCGTCTCACTCACTTCGACGATGTTCATGTACTTCTGCGTTGCCACAGTCATCGCCCTGCTGGCCGCCATCGCCGGACTTTGGTTCAAAGGCGCTCTCGACCAACAGCGACTGTATCGAGTGATGGCCTCTCTGCACGGTATCGATCTGGTGACCATGCAGCGCGAGCTGATCGAAGAAGCAAAAGCCTCGGATCAGGAACAGGCTTCCGCCAGAGAACGACTGGCTCTGCAGACTCTCAAGAGCCTGGATCTTGATCTGCGCGAACGATCGGTCTCCAAAGGACTGGATTCGCTGACGTCCCTGGAAGCCCATCTGGAGATCGAAACGACGCGCTTTGAAGATCTGAAGAAATCGTACGCCGCCAAGCTGAAAGAACTCGAAGAAGAAGAACTCTCCACGTCCATGAAAGAGCTGCAGCGGACACTGGAAGCGATTCGCCCGGCTCAAGCCAAGGAACAGATCCAGAAGATGGTCGAAGACGGCGCGCTGGATGATGTCGTCACTATCGTCAAGAACATGGCGATTGACAAACGCAAGAAGATCATCGCCGAATTCAAGGAAGGTGCCGACGAAGACGAACTGTATCAGATCCTCAAGAACCTGCGACTCGGTGAGCCGGTAGTCTCGAATCTCAAAAAGGCCCAGGACGAACTGCAGCAGTTCGGACCGGCCAAATAGACAGCCCCGATACCAAGGAATGGCAACTGGCCATGGAACTTCCGATTCTCGACAACTTGGCCCTGAGAGATGCGTTGGAGACCTCACGCTATGGCGCGCCCGAAAGCGAACCAGGTGGCGGAGAAAGCTCGTTTGCGCAACACCTCGCGTCCTCACCGAGCGAATCGTCCACAACGGCGACGACCCCGCACACGACGCGGGCGGAGTCGCGCGAAGACGAGCAACGCTCGCCGCAGGACGCCGGCCATGAGTCCTCTGACGCCAGCGCTTCCGTAGGACCGCCACCACCCCAAGATGCACGGCACGACCGAGAGGTGCGTGGATCGGCAGAGACCGATTCCGGTGAAACACACGCCAACGATGAGACCGCCACGACCGACAGCCCCACGACAACTCCCGGGACAAACGGCACCGCAGTCTCGGCGACACCCCTGCCAACGGGTGAGAAGACCTCCACGCAGCAAACCGCTGCCGACGATGCATCCACCGCTGCTCCAGGCCCGGCCTCCGTGACCGGCTCCGCAACACCGCCCACTCCACAGGCCAGGCAGACTGAACCCAAGTTCGCTCCAACGACCAACGCGTCCCACACCGAGCCGGCGGACACCGATAGCGTTTTACCCGCAGAGATCACTGCCGCCATCGCCGCGGCCACGCAGCAGACCACTGATCAAGAAATCACTGATCAAGAAACCGCTGATCGATTGACCACTGTTGAAGCCGACGCCCTGGCAGTCGCTTCCCTCACCACGGCCGAGGAGTTGAGAGGGCCAACGCCTGGAAAATCGCTCCCTCGAACCGACCGGGCGCAGAACGCCGAGAAGCATGCCGCCAGAGGGTTGTCCGAAGCGAAATCGGGAGACGACTCAGCGGGCGTCAGCGGGGCGGCGCAGCAATCCCAGCCTCCGGACGCCTCGGCCGAGGCGCCGGCAGATATCGACCTCACCGCTCGACAAACGGACGAGGTACCGAGCCCCGACAGCAAAACCGCGTCCACCTCCGCGGACGCCTCCCGGGCCACCACCCCTGCGGAACGACTGCCCGACCACCTGCTGACACGGGCCACCAATCGCCCGGCTGCCAACGCCGACGCCACACACGTCGATCAGACCAGACTGATCCAGCGTGTGGCGCGAGCGATCGAGGCGGCGCCACAACACGGCGGCACGATTCGCCTGCGTCTCAGTCCGCCCGAACTGGGCTCGCTGCAGGTTGAGGTGACCGTACGAAAAGGTGCCCTCTCCGCGCGTCTGGAAGCCGAAACACAGGCAGCGCGCGCCGTGCTGCTGGACAATCTGCCCCAACTGCGCGATCGGCTCGCCGAACAAGGACTGCGTATCGATCAGTTCGAAGTGAATGTTTCGCAGCGCGACGCCGGCGATGGGCGACACCCATCACACGACTACGGCTCGGAGCACCAGTCACCCCTGCCACACCAGACGGCGCGTGTGTCACCCGAAACCGCATCCGACTCGGATACCGCAGCCCGCACGCGCCGGTTCCTGCATCCCGGGAATTTAAACATCGTCATCTAGTAAGGACCTCTGCCATGGCGGACATTTCAGCCACCACTAGTGCCAGCCGTACGAGCGCCTCGAGTAATTCGCAGTTCGGGGATAACGGGATCGAAAACCTCGATATCGATGCGTTCTTGAAGCTGATGATCGCGGAACTGCAGAACCAGGATCCGTTAGACCCGATGGAAAACAGCGAGATGCTGCAGCAGCTCAATCAGATGCGTTCGATCGGAGCCACCGACAAGCTGACCTCCACACTCGATGCCGTGCTGATCGGACAGAACCTTACGACCGCCAGCGCGCTGATCGGCAAGGAAGTCAATGCGTTGAGCGATGACGGCACGAACCTCCAGGGGGTCGTCGATCGAGTCAGTGTCGTCACCAACGACGAGGACGAAACGCGAACGATTCGTGTTCACATTGGCGAGGAGAGCGTCACGCTCTCCAACGTGCGAGAAATCCTGCCGGCCGAAGCCGACTGAAACACCGGCCAAGACGTGGAGAGCAGAAGCGGCTGATCCGTGAAAGACTCAGCCACGACATCTTCGAAGCCACACCGGCTTCCCAGCACTCAAACACAGAAGGAACCGAGCCCTCACCGGCTCGACGACGGAGGGAAACGCGATGGGACTTTCATCAGCCATGACAACCGCGTTGACGGGGCTGCACGCGGCCGAAACTCAGATCGACGTCTCAGGCAACAACCTGGCCAATTCCCAGACGGTCGGGTTCAAAGCATCCGACGTGATCTTCGCCAACCAGTTTCTGCGCACCATCGGACAGGGCTCTCCCCCGTCCGACAACAGCGGCGGCACCAACCCGCGTCAGATCGGATTGGGCGTGCAGGTGGCAGGAATCACCCCGGACTTCAGCCAGGGAACGATTGAGATCAGCTCGAGTCCCTCGGATCTGGCCATCCAGGGAGATGGCTTCTTCATCGTGGAAGGTCCGCAAGGGGAGCCTCTGTACACACGCAACGGCATCTTCACCACCAACTCGGAAAACGAGCTGGTATCAGCCACCGGCAATCGTCTGCTGGGATACGGTGTGGATGAATTCTATCAACTGCAGGAAACCACCCTCGTCCCACTCGTCATCCCCCTGGGCTCCGCCGCCGCCGCACAAGCCACACAGAACGTCTACCTCAATGGCAATCTCACCCCGACCGGTGACGTGGCCACAACCGCGGGTGTGATCGACAGCAGCGTATTGGGCGACGGGCAATATCACCGCCCCGACATCGATACCATGTCCGCCGCCGCCGCGGCCACCCCCGATGATACGGGCGTGGGTGGATCGTCCTCCAACACCGGCACCGGTTTCAACGCGGGAGATGTCTTCGAGTACCTGTTTACATTCATCGATTCGACCGGCAATGAAACCATGCCGTCCAACACCGCGGTGGAGGTCCCGGTCACAGCCAACAGCAACGCGATCACCCTGACCAGCCTGCCCGGCAGCTCCGACTACAGCCAGGTGAATGTCTACCGGCGACTGCAGGGGGCCACCAATCCGCAGTATCAGCTGGTTGGTACGGCCAACCAGGGACAAGCCAGCTTCGCCGACTCGCTCTATGACGCCAGTGGACAACCGGCTCTCGACACGTCCAGCCTCAACGGCATCTACAACTATGTCATCACCTATTCCGGCTCCAGCGGCGTGCCCGAAAGCCGTCCGTCCGAACTCCTTTCGCCACCTCCAGTCGTCAATGGCCGGATCTACTTGAGTGACTTGCCGACCATCCCGACCGGTGAAGGCGTTCCCAACTACGACACCATCAACGTTTACAGGTCGCTGGCCTCCAACCCCGATCAGTACTACCTGGTCGGGAGCCTGCAGCCTGCCGCCGGCGAAACCGACTTCACCGATCATGTGAGCGACGCGGAGCTCGTCTCCCATCCGGCACTCGATATGGACGGCCCCAAAATCAACAACGCCACACGCCTGGTCGACGTGGTGCGCCGAGACGGCCTGGAATATGAGAACCTGTTTGAAGTCGGTACGCTCGAATACACCGGTCGCAAAGGGGGCAACCTGCTGACTAGCAAGTCGCTGGAGGTCACGGAAACCACGACGGTCGCCGACTATCTGCGGTTCCTGGAAATGGCCTCCGGTATCCAGAAACCGGTGGCGGGGGATCCCCATCCGATTCCCGAGTCCATCAACACGATTCCTGGCGAGTCGGGAATGCTGGCACCTGGAGGCGTGGTCACGGCCGACGGGCGACTGCGTATGGTCTCCAATAACGGCACAGGCAACGCCCTGAGCATCTCCTCGTCCGGGTTCCAGCTGACTCGCAGCGACGGGACGACCACGGCACCGAATCTGGGATTCTCCAGCGTGCAGACCGCAGCCGGTCAGAGCGCCTCGACCGACTTCATCGTCTATGACACACTCGGTATCCCACTCAACGTGCGACTCACCGCAGTGCTCGAATCACGCGACGGACAACGAGCGACCTATCGCTGGTTCGCCGACTCGGGAGATAATGATCCTGCCGGCCCCGACTATGCAATTTCCGTCGGCAATGGATTGATGTCCTTCGACGGCGAAGGCAACCTGATCGAAGCCAACAACCCGGTTGTCACCATCGGCCGCAATGACATCCCGTCGCTCAATCCGCTGGTGTTCAACCTCGACTTCTCCCAACTCTCAGGCTTCGCTTCCGAGCGGAGTGACTTGGCCGCTTCCCGCCAGGACGGCTCCCCGGTCGGCACGCTGACCAGCTACAGCATCAGCGAGGGGGGCGAGATCATGGGGGTGTTCAGTAATGGCATCGCCCGCACACTCGGTCAGATCCGCCTGGCTCAGTTCGCCAATCCCACGGGACTCGAGCAGCGAGGCGAAAACATGTACGGACTCGGTTTCAACTCCGGCCTGCCTGTGGAGGGTAATCCCGGTGAACTGGGGCTGGGGAACATTGTGGCAGGAGCGTTGGAGCTGTCCAACACCGATACCGGCGAGAACCTGATCGAGCTGCTGCTGGCCTCGACCCAGTACCGAGCCAACTCACGGGTCATCTCCACGTCGCAACAGCTGCTGGATGATCTGTTGAATATGCGGCGGTAAGGAACCCATCCAAAGGGAGTATACCGTGGTCCAGAAGCGGCTCAGGCACCGGCGAAAGGCAACTTTTCGGCTCCCTCGAGGCGGTTGTGGCCTATGTTTTTTTGAGGTCCGCGCGCCCCGAGCGGTCGCGGACTGCACACCGAGAGGATGGCGGACATGATCAAACTGACTCGTTTGGACGGCGAGCGGTTCATCCTGAACGCCGACCTCATCCGCTACGTGGAAGCCCGCCCCGACACATTCATCACACTCACTACCGGTGAGCGTGTGGTGGTAGCGGAAACCATGGACGAAGTGCTTGTGCGGGCTTTGACGTACCAGCAATCCAAATATTTGATACCCGCGCCGTGCGGGGCAGAACCACGCCCGGCGAACAGGCCGAATGCGGGCCAAGGAAGCCTGGTCTAGACGACACGATTCCCACCACGGCAGCGATTGCCGCGGGGGAGGCTGTAACGACGCGCTCCTTGGCGAGCGAACCGAGGGAACGATGGACATTTCGAGCGTAGTTGGATTCATCATTGCCGTGGTACTCATTGTGGGCTCGATCGCAATGGGCACCGCTCCTTTTACCGCCTTCATCGACATCCCATCGATCCTGGTCGTGATCGGCGGATCGTTGGGGGCGACTCTGATCTGCTTCCCGCTCAAGAACATGTTGTCGGCACCGATGGTCGCCAAGAAAGTCTTCCTGAACAAGAGCGAACACATCCCCGATCTCATTGAACAGCTGGTCAGTCTGGCCGAGACCGCCCGGCGCGATGGCCTGCTCGCCCTGGAGGCACGCCTGGGTGAAGTCCGACACAACTTCATTCGGCTGGGAATCCAGATGGCCGTCGACGGCACGAGGCCCGAAGTGATCGAGGATATCTTGCGGACCGAAATGGACGCCATCGCCACGCGACACCGCGACGGGAAATCGGTGTTGGACCAACTGGGCAGATTCGCTCCGGCCTTCGGCATGATCGGCACTCTGATGGGGTTGATCATGATGCTCAGCGACATGTCCGATCCCTCCACGATCGGCTCCGGCATGGCTGTCGCACTCATCACCACCCTTTACGGGGCGATCGTCTCCAACGCTGCCTGCCTTCCCTTTGCAGAAAAACTGAGCTTCCTGAACAAACAGGAGATGCTCTGCATGGAAATCATCGTGCGGGGGATCATGGCGATCCAATCGGGTGAGAACCCGCGCGTCGTGGAACAGAAACTCAATACCTTCCTGCCACCGAAACTTCGTCCCAGTGAGGAGGCTGCCTGACCATGGCACTGGTCGAAGAAGATAATGGCTGCGGCGTCCCGGAATGGGTTGTCACTTTCGGGGATATGATGTCCCTGCTGCTGACGTTCTTCATCATGCTCGTATCGATGAGCGAAATCAAAGAAGAACAGAAGTACCAGGCCATGGTCGAATCGCTGACGAAACGATTCGGATACGACACCTCCATCCAGAGCTTCGCGCCGGGACAGTCGCACCCCCGGAACGCCATGATCGCCAAGGTCGCCAACGACGGGCGAGCCAGGCGATTGAACGTCATGCAAGGTGGCGATCGCACCCAGGCCCCCACCGGTGACCACCAGCGTGTCAGAATCATTCGGCAAGGCGCCAAGACCAATATCGGGACCGTGATCTTCTTCGACGAATGGTCAGCCGACCTGAGCGAGACCGCGCAAAACGAACTGGATGCGGTCGTGCAGGCGCTCGGCGGAAAGCCACAGAAAATCGAAATCCGCGGGCATACCTCCAAGAAGCCCCTTCCCTCCAGTTCCCCCTGCAAAAACCACTGGGAACTGGCCTACACCCGCTGCTGGAACACGTACCGCTACCTGACCGAAGAGAAGAAAATCGATCCCGAACGAATCCGCATTGCGGTGGCCGGCCCCTACGAGCCAATGCATATCGGCTCCGATCCCCTGGCCCAACGCGAAAACCCCCGCGTCGAAGTGTTCATGCTCGACGAAACCGTCAGTGATCTGACGGGTACCAAGGAAGAACAGGAAAAACGCTTCACGGATGGCAGTCTCCCCTGACAACATGCCCCACCTTTCTGGGGCACGGAAACGAACCTGATGCAGGAGAAAAATGCCATGACAGAGACCGAACAAGCCACCTCCGCGCCCCGCTCCGGCGGGTCTTTGCTCGGACGCCTCCTGGTCGCAGGCTTCATGGGAGCGGTCGTCCTCGCGGAGTGTCTCTTTGCCTATTTCTGGCTCCCCAGCGCCGCGGACGTGGCGGCCCAGATGCAACAGGTCGCAGAAGAGACAAACTCCGCAGTCGAAAAAAATGGGAAAGCCGCCGATGACAAGGAAGTCCTGGAAGTCGAGGTCGACCTGGGAAACTTCACGATCACCAATCATCGCCTCACCGAAGCCACATTCCGCACCGACTTCCATTTGTGGGGTACGATCGCCGAGAGCGAGTTGGACGAATTCAACAAGACGTTCCAACGCAACAAGAACCGATTCCGCAGCCATGTGATCGCCGAAATCCGGGAAAGCGAGATTGAGCAGTTGGAAGAGCCCGGGTTGGGGTTGATCAAAAGGAAAATATTAGAGAAAAGTAACACCTTGTTTGGCAAACCTATGTTACGGTCGGTCGTATTCGGCGATTAC
>JBGSHS010000149.1:0-35379 GCA_041752115.1 Pirellulaceae bacterium
GGTCACTGGTGCTGTCCGTGTAGAGCCCGTACTGGGCATTGCCGTACACGTCGCAGTTGGTGACGTGCAGGCGGTCCGCATCGTTGGCCGCATAGATCCCGGCGTAGCCCCCCGTCATCGTGAGGTGGTCCAAGGTCACATCATCCGCGTTGGTCAGTTCCACCGCGTATTTCGCCGCACCCGTATCCCCCCGATGCAAAATCGCGCCGCCCGTGCTCGGACCTTGAATCGTGACCCCCGCATCGTCCGAAGTAAGCACCACGTTCGTGCTTAAGTTGTAGGTGCCCGCACCCACATGAATCACATCGCCGCTCGTCAGGTGATAGGCCGCCAAGAGCGCCGACAAGCTGGCCATGGGCTGGTCCGCGCTCTTGCCGCTCTGCGCGTTGTCGCCCTCCACCGCCACGTAATAGTCGGCGCCAGCGTTGGCAATCAAAAAGCCTTGATCGGACGTATCCTGCGGTTGCGTCCCGTCGTTGGCGCGCAACCGCACCAGCGCCGTGTTGCCGACCGTCTCGGGCCCCGCGGTCCAGTCATAGTCCCCCCGACCACTAGCGTCCAGCGCCAGGTCCGTGGCTACCACTGTCCACGAACTGCCGTTGTCGGTCGAGACGTCCAGGTTCACCGAAGGCGCCGGTGCGCCACCGACATTGGCCGCGGTCAACTCGAGGCCCGAGAGGATTGCGCCATTGGCTGTCAGGTTCACCAGTTCCAGCAGGATGCCGTGACCGCCGGCGGCCGTGACCTCGAAGCTCAGCGCCGTCGCCTTGTACCGCGCCCCGGCTGCCGCAAAGATGTCGTAGCCGCTCTGCACCACCGACCCGTTCAGCTGCACGTCGAATTTCCGCTGGTTCGCACTGGTTTGGCTGGGCTCAGCAAAGTGCAGCCGGAGCGTATACGTCCCGTCCGGCACAGGCAGGGCATAAGCCAACTGATTGCCCACACCAGATCCGTAAACGTAAGACTGGTAGACCGCCTCCGGCGCCGAATTCACCACGTCGCTGCGGTCCACCGGGTTGCTGAAGGAGCTGTTGCTGTAGGCAATCGTCTGGTACGCGTTAGGCAACCAGCTATCCACCGCGGCCGTGCTGCCGGCGTTGATGAGCGCCACCGTTTGCCGTTCCATTAATCCCGATGAGCGCCACTGGATGTTGACCGGCTGTCCGATTTCAAACTTCTCCAGTCCGTTAGGTGCGATCACCTGCACTGCTTGCGCAGCGCTGAGGGCCGCCTGTGGCGTGTTGCCATCAAATCCCAAGTTGATCCGGCCGCCGCTGGGCACCGGCTCGGCTAAGTAATACGAGGCGGGATCTCCCGCATCGATCGTCGGAGACAGAGAGTTAATCGGATTGGGTGGGACGAACGTCGGTGGGATCAACAGGGGCAGACCGGAAACCACATCCAGGACCGGGGTCATTGAACCGGTGAAGTAGCCGGAGGGGCTCGAGACGTGGAAGTTGTCGTCCGTGCCGCCCTCTCCCACGACCATCTGCAAACGCACAGCGTCGGCCACGACGACCGGATAGGAACTACTCGCGGCCGTGAGCCTGACCACTACGGTGCCGCTGGTGACATAGATCATCGGCAGACTTTTCCAGGGCACGCCCGCATCGGTAAAGTCGCTCGGCGCGGTCGCCTGGCTGACGTCCGTAGTGTTCGCCACGTAATCGCCGTCATACATCTGATACCGGGCGGTATACGCACCGCTCGTGGCCGGCCAGGTCGCCGCGACTTGATAGAACTGGCCGGGAGTCAGTCCGCTGAACGTCCAGGTGGCTTGGGCGCCCGCGCCAGTGCTCTTCCAGGAACTCGACCCATAGCCGCTGTTCTGACTGGTCCACGTGCCGGTCGTACTGAAGCCTGGCTGGCCGTCATCAAGGTACTGGGTCGGGCCCGCCGCTTCGGTGCTGAATCCCAGCACGCCGTCCGCCCCGTCCGGATCGATGAAATGTGCGTCGCTGGTCTGGCTGTGACCGTCCTGTCCCAGTTCGTAGAACCAGTCGACCCAGGACGCGAACTCCTGCGATCCCCACAGGGCCAGTTTGCCGGGCAATGCGGTGGACAGATCGTTGTAATCACTATCGAAGCCGACCTGGCTGGCCGAGTCGATGTGCAGGTCGTAGCCGGCGTTGACCCACAAGATGTTGTTGCGAAGCCGGACATTCGGTGAGTTCTGCAGCTTAATCGCCTGGCCCACCGACTGGTACACCGTGTTGTTGCTGATCCGCGGTGGCGTGCTGGAGGACGTGTAGTCCAAGAGAATGCCCTGATCCTCGTTGGCATAGATCAGGTTGTTGACAATTAGTCCTGAGAACGCGTAGCTGCCGTAGTATCTCGTCCCCTGAATGCCCACGGCATTGGCATAGATCGTGTTGCCCGACACAGTGTTGCTGCCGAGGACGTAGATGCCGCTCTCGTCGTTGTTGTACACCCGGTTGTTCGAGATCGTGCCGCTAGCCTGGTAGCCAGCAGAAATCCCCCGGAAATTGCCGAAGACCACGTTCTGCGCGGCTTGCGCGCCGTAATCAAGGACGACGCCTGTGTCCCCAGTGCCAGCCTGGCCGTACACCGTGTTCCCGCTGACCAGCACGTTCGAGTAAGCCGCTATGCCGGTGCTGGTGTTGCCGTACACTTGGTTGGCCGACACCTCGACCTGCGTCGACGCACCAGACGCGTAGATACCCGTCCCGTTGTTGTACACCGTGTTCGTGCTCACCCGGCTGTTGGGACCCGTGACATAGATGCCGTAGGACTGGTCGTCCACCGACAATCCACCGGGCACCCCGTACACCGTGTTGCCCGTCAACAGTGCCAGGTCACTGGTGCTGTCCGTGTAGATCCCGTACTGGGCATTGCCGTACACGTCGCAGTTGGTGACGTACAGGCGGTCCGCATCGTTGGCCGCATAGATCCCGGCGTAGCCCCCCGTCATCGTGAGGTGGTCCAAGGTCACATCATCCGCGTTGGTCAGTTCCACCGCGTATTTCGCCGCACCCGCATCGCCCCGATGCAGGATTGCGCCGCCCGTGCTCGGACCCTGGATCGTCACCCCCGCATCGTCCGCCGTAATCACCACGTTCGTGCTTAAGTCGTATGTGCCCGCGTCGACCAGTATGACGGGATTGTCGGTTTCACTGAGGTGATACTGATTGAGCACCGCACTAATCGAAGCCTTGGGTTTGTCCGGGCTCAGGCCATCATTGTTGGCATCATCGCCAACGGCAGTTGTGAAGACGTCGCCAACGATCGAGGCGTCGTTCACATAGTAGAAGTGAACCGGCTCCGCGATACCGAAATCGCTATTGCTCTCGTCCGCGATCTCCCCGCGGGTGACGCGAATGCGGTAGTTCGAATCGGCAAGTAGATCGTTGGGCACTGTCCAGTCAAATTGGCCATCATTAGCCTCGTCGGACGCGATCGTTCGCACGGGGGTTCCGCCTTGAAGGAGTGCGATCGCCACGGTCGATCCAGAGGCAAAATCCTGGCTCCGCCAACGGATAGAGAAGGTCTGTTCGGCGGGCCACACTTCGCCCCCGTCTGGACGCGTGACGAGAACGTAATTGCTCGCACTCTTCGAGGCCTGCACCGAGTTGCCGTAGGCACCCAGATTGATGAAGTTGCCGTTGGGTGCTGGTTCGTTGGCGAAGCTGAACGATGCGTCACCGCGGTCAATCCCCGGTGAAGTGGCGCTGCCGTCATCGACGATCTCGGTCTGCGGGAGCAGCACGGGTTTGCCCGATGCAGCATCCAGTACCGGCGCGAGTGAACCGGTAGAGTAACCATGGGGGCTCAAGAGGTGAAAATCGTCGTCGCGGCCGTCGTCGGTCGGACTCACATAGCCCCCCAGGTTCCCGAGTGCGTCAGGCTGCACAACGAACAGCGGATCCTGCGACAGGCTGTTCTGATCGGCATAGGCCGTATTCTGCCAGGCGGACAGCGTGGGGCGGGAGATCGATTGCCATAGCGCCACTCGGCCAGTGCCTGTGGTGTACAGGTCATTGTAATCGCTGTCCACACCGACCTGGCTGGTCGAGTCGATGTTCAGATCGTAGCCGGCATTGACCCACAGGATGTTGTTGCGGAGCTGCACACCGGGCGCGTTCTGTAGCCTGATGGCATCACCCGAAAGTTGATACACCGTGTTGTTGGTGATCCTGGGAGGCACACTCGTGGACGTGCTGTCCAGCAGAATGCCATGGCTGCCGTTGGCATACACGAGGTTATTGGCGACCTCGCCCGAGTATGGCCCGTTGCCGTCGCGGGTACATGTGATTCCCCCGACTACATTCGAATAGACCGTGTTGCCCGATACATTGCCGCCATGGTAGGTGTAGATTCCGACCTCGTCGTTGTCGTACACGCGGTTGTTCGTCACCGTGCCGCCCGCGTAGCCGGCATTAATTCCGCGGTAATTGTCGAAGACCACGTTGTGCTCGGCCTTGGCACCGTAACCGAGCGAGATGCCTACGTCCCCGGCTCCATTCTGGCCGTACACCGTATTCCCGCTCACTACCACGTAGTAGCTGGCCGAGATGCCGACGCTCGTGTTGTTATAGACGCTGTTCCCGCCGCCTGATGCCAGATCGACCGTGCCGATCACGGTGGGCGATCCGGCGACAGAGTTGTAGACGTAGATGCCCGTCTGATTATTAAACGCCTCGCTATTGCTGAGACTGGCGATGGGCGTGGCGATGTAGATGCCGGTCGCTCCGTTTCCCGACGCGGTCAACGAATCAAGCACTGTGTCGGCCGAATCGGATTCGACCCGCAAGCCGTCCTGCGCGTTGTCCTTAAAGGTCAGGTGATGACCGTGGAAATTCGTACTCCCATTGTGGACCCACAGACCTTTTTCCGCGCCGGCGAGGGTCAGGTAGCCAAGCGTGACGAAATCGCCCGCGCTGAGCTCGATGTTGGTCGAGCCGGAATTCGGGTTCGCTCGATTGATTGTGGCGACTTGATGAACGGGATCAGGGGGTGGCAGCAACGGATCGACGAGATCGGCAGGCCCAGTGATACGCAGGCCTTCGTCATTACCAATTCCGGACTGGCCGCTGATCAGCACGTTGCGGACGTGGATGTAATTGCCAGTGTCGATATGCACCACGTCGATGGGCTTCAGATTATAGGCGCTCAGCAACGGCAGCAGGTTGGCCTTGGGGTCATGGACTGTCTTGCCCGTATGGCGGTTACTACCCACGGCTTGAGTGTACAGGTCGAACGCCTGACTTGCGTCGTTTACGTAGTAGTCGGTGCCTAATGGAGGGACCGCGAACGTCTCGCGGGACTCGTCGTGCACACTCGCATCGGTAACGGAGGTGACGTGGATGCGATAGTGTGTGCTCGTGTCACCCGAGATTCCGCTGTTCGTTGGCGTCCAACTGCAGGACCCGTCCGACGCGGCCACTCGGTCAATCCGTGCCACGAATATCGGATCTCCACCACCGGCGTCTTCCTGATACAGGTCCAAGTCGACATCACCTGCAACGTTATAGGAGTGCCATTGGATTGCGTGCGCAACGTTGACCTCCCAATCGGTGTAGAAAGTCGGGTATTCGATCTCCAGGTAACTGGCCCGGGAGGCTGCTGCTTCGGACGTGTTCCCGTAAGCTCCCAGATCCACGCGCTCGCCGTTGTCGCCCGGCTCGATGCTGAAGACGCTGGACGGATCGCCGGCGTCGATGCTCGTGGAAACCAGGTCTGCCAGGTGATAGTCATTGCCGACCACGTCCACGAATTGCGGGTCGTCCAGCGTCGGATTCAGCGGTGTGAAGCCGATTGAATGCGTGTCGAAGTTCGCTTCCACCTGCCAGTTGAACAGGTCGGTGAAGTCCTTTTGCCACCAGACGAGCTTGCCCAGACCCGACGCGAACCAATTGTTGTAATCGCTGGCAAAACCCCGCTGGCTGTTGTCCGCCACGTACAGGTCATAGCCGTCTTCGGTCCACAGGATGTTGTTGCGGAGACTGACGTTCGAGGACGATCCTGCGACGTACACCGCATCGCCCGCCGGCGTGTAGATCGTGTTATTCGTGATCGAGGTTCCGCTGACAGCATTCACGCGGATACCCTGGGTCGTATTGCGGTAGATCACGTTGTGATGGATGTTGGACGAACTGGCCGCATCGATCCCCACTTCGTTGTCGTGTACGCGATTGAACTGCACATAGGATCCGGCACGCGCGAGAATTCCGGTGGTGTTATCATAGATGTCGTTCGGCTGGCCGACCGACCAATCGCTGCCACCCAAGACCCCATAGCCTTGAAGGCCGATCGTGTTGTTGTGGATCAGGTTTCCGTGAACGGACGTCGTGCTACTGTCGGAGTAGATGCCCGTTCCGCAGTGAGCGATTTGATTACCGGCGATCTCCACGGCGCTGACATAGGAGTATCCAACGTAAATTCCGTAGGTTCCCGCGGAGAGGGTATTGGGAACGGTGCCGCCAATGAGCAACTCCAAGTTGTTCGTGCTGGCCCCGTTGCCATAGATCGCATAGGTCCGATTGCTGATCGTGTTGCCCTGTATCGTGGCCGAACCACCGCCCGCGAAGTTGATGCCGTACGATCCGTTCCCGGAAATTGTGTTGTCGAGAATCTGATATGCTGCACCGCCGTTGACCTGGATGGCGGTGGAACCGGCGGTAAAGACATTGCTGCGAAACACGTTATTCGTAGATTGATCGATCGCGGTCGCGTGAGCATAGATGCTCGTGCCACCTCCGGTGAAACGCAGACCGTAGATGGTATTGAAGTCGGCATCCGTCAAATCGAAACCGAAGCTGAGATTGCTGCCACCCGGCGAACCGGCGTAGGCGGCGGCCTCATCCGCAGCGCCGATCAGGGCCGTGCTACCGCCGTAACTGCCCGTATCGATCAGCACCAGGTCGTTGGGGCCGAGAATGTTGTTGGCGAGCACCGACTGGACCGATGCCTTCGGGGTCGTCGGCAATGTGCCGTCGTTGGCGTCGTTACCCGGCGCTAACGTGTAGTAGCCATTGGCCGTGCTGGCGTCGTTGACGTAGAAGATGCGCGTCGTGCTGGCCGCATGGGGATCTACGCTCAGACCATACGTATTCGCAGCGCCGGATACATGGACGTAGTACGTGCCAGCCGGCAGCGTGTCGGCCAGATTGGCAGACAGGCCGACCGGCGTGGACGCGACCGTGCCCAGGGCGTTTTGGAAGTAGTCCCGGACTTCCAACGTCAGTTCCCCGAGCGCATGCGCGAAGCCCAGGCTGACATCGAGCTTGTCAGGCCTGAGTAACTCAAACCGGTACCAGTTGTGGTCGGTGGCCGATGGCAGGCTGAGATTGGTCATGTGAACGCCCGGCCCCACGCCCAGGTCAACGGCCGTGGCGAAGCGCTCTTCGAAATTGTTCTGTACGGGCAGGCCGGACAGCGAACTGAACGTGGAGACCACCAGGTTGTCGACACGCTGTCCACCCATCTGATTGGGGTTCGGTTCGTCTCCAAACGCGATCCCCACGGCGCCATTGTTGGCGCCGCCGGTCACCGGAATCGACACGGTGGTGTTGATCACACCATTCTGGCAGAACGCCAACAACTTGCCGTCGACGACCACCTGCAAATCGTCACCTTGTGCAGCGACCCGCAGGCTGTGCATCACGGTGTTGTCGAATGATACCGGCAAACCGCTATAAGCGACCAGGGCTCCCGTGTCCAGTCGCTCGACCTCCACCTGGCCCGTGCTCTGCAGGGCAATCCAATAGCCGGCGCTCGTTCCGTCGAGAAGATTGGCGCCGCGTGCGAAGGCTTTGCCCCGCAGATAAACGCCTGCCTCGGAAATATGTCCCGCACCATCGGTCGGCACGAGGATGTCGACCTGGATGTTCAGGTCCTGGCCGAGGTCTTCGCCGACACGGGCGGGGTTGGTAGACGCGTCGGCAAACGTGCTGAATTGCACGCCCCCGTAATCCAGGCCGTTGTTTTGCAGGGCGTTGGCGACAATGCTCGCCCCGACCGGATTAGCTGGATCGCCGCCGGTCGCGAACAACGGCGAGTAGTAGTGGGCTCCACTACCACCCTGTGCCAGATCCGCCGCGCCCAACGCGGTGGCCCCAGCGTCGCTGCGGTTGAAACTGTCGGACAGCAACACGGACAGCAGCTGCCGCTGTTCGAGCGACTCCAACCCCAGCTTCAGGTACAGCGAATTCCGGCTCCTGTTGCGATGTGCGCTGAGGGCAGTTTTCTTCCGGCGATGTGCAGACGGGCGTGTTCTGTCGTGAACGCTCACAGGATGACCCTTTCGCAAGTACGCCTCAGGGGAGGAAATGTCTGAATGTTGTGCTGTGCCGGAAACGAACCAATGAGCGACGATCGCTCGGAGTTACGAGCAACGCGCCCAAACACGACGCAGTTCCTGATTTAAACCTCAGGGGGCGTTATGTCTGGATTTCTTTCGTCGCCAGATGCCATAGCCGCCACCCACCATCAACCCGCACGTCAACAACAGGATCGTCGACGGCTCGGGGACGGCACGCGTCGCGATGAGCCAATCGGCAGAGCCCGCAACCGCCGCCCCGCCATCGATCCACGTATCGCCTTCGAGCACCAAGAGTTGCACGCCACGCGGAAGTGACCAGCCCGGCACATCCAGCCAGAATGTGTACAGCTCATCGCCTTCGGGGGCGATTTCATCCAGGCCGACCGCCAAGAAACCGTCGCGCAAGTACAACCCCGTGGCGGTCGCGAATAGCTCGCCGCCAAGATCCGCATACGCTCCAGGCCGGGCGTCCTTGGCCACCGTCTCCGAGCCCCGGGGCGACGTGATGGAGACCGACCAGTCCGTGATGTGCCCGATGTCGGATACCAACCCGATGGTACCATCCGTCGTGAGATAGCCACCGTCCAAAGAGAACCGCGGGTCATCGAATGTGTCCGATGGGAACGGCACCAAGTTGTAGATGAACGATGCACGGCCCACACTCGGTACGAGCAGGACGGCCGTGATCACACAGAAACAAGTCGTGCGGAACATTGTCATGTCTGAACCTCTCAAGAATGCAGCCACTGTGAATGCTCATGGCGGGATCGCCTCAGCATCTGATTCGACGCGCGCGTTGCCTCCACCAACCGAAGCCACACAACAGCCCCAACGTCACCAGCATCAACGAGCTGGGCTCCGCGACTTCAGACGCCGGCCGCACCAAGGCGGGTGCCCAGTACACATCGTGGAAACCAGCCTCGACAGCCGAACCGTCCTCCCATGTTCCGATGTAGGCGAAATCCGTCCCGAACTCGTCTGTGAAGTTCAACAACTGGGACATCACTGCCGGATACCCAGGATGGCCCTCCAACGACGTGAGAACAAGGCTCAGCTGAAGCTGATCTTCCACGGCAGTCGCTCCCCATACCGATTGAAGGAATCCCATCTGTGGGGACTCATCGTACTCGTAGTCGTTGGGCACCGTGATTCCGGCGTGCTGCCAGAACGACGCGAGTTCGAGCGGGGTGGCGAGGCGGTATCCGGCAAATGGCCCGCCAGTCTGCGTCTGCGAAACGACATCGTCGTACGACAGGTCCGTCGTGAGCGTCAGATCGAGCCAAGCCAAGTCACTCTCCGAGTCGATGGTCACGTTGCCATCACCCGTCACAAAGTGGCCGGCCGTCGGACTGATGGACGGATCGTGTGCCGAATAGATGCCCGCCATCGCCGGGAGGGAGGGGGCGAGCACCAGCACACAGAGCAGCGCGGCGGCTCGCAGCGTAGCCGCCGAGGAGCCACAGTCGCGCAGGCGCGCCTGTTCGCGAGTGCGGGACCGGGGCCGGCGTGGTGAGCCTGCCACGTTTCCAGGCGATGGCGGTTGGGTGATGTGCGTGTGGGACATTAGTTTGTTCCTTTGTCAAAGGGTGTTGATCTGGCTAGAATGCAGGTAACACAAGACCATCGCCCGGAGCGCGCAGCACGAGCCGCTCGGGGGATGTCTGGCCCGGTGAGGACTGTGGTTGGCGCCTGGTACCTCACCGGGCGTTTCTTCTATTCGTGTGAAGGCTCCTCCTCCTTTCCGGCCGGCTCAGGTACCGGCTCGACAGAGGGTGTCGTCACATCCGGGCGGGTCGCGTCGGACTCGGACGCTTTGAGCAACTCTTCACATTCGCGTACCCACTGCGCGGACGGGTACTGCCAGTTGGGGTCATGCATACCCAGTTCGTGGCCGCGTCGCAGCGCCTCTAGCGCTTCCCGCAACTGTCCCTTGTGGCGCAGTGAATGGCCCAGATTGCAGTGTGCTTCGGGCAGATCGGGTTTGCAGCGGATCGCCTCGCGCGCAGCGGCAATCGCCTCATCCCACAATTGCTCCCTCATCAGCACGATGCACAGGTTCATGTGCGCCGTGAACTCGTTCGGCTGGAGATCAGCCGCTTGTTGAAATTGGGCGATGGCACCGTCCGGATCGCCGCTGTCGGCAAGCACGGAACCGAGTGAGATGTGGGCGGCCGCCGAGTTCGGGTCGAGCTGGAGGGCGATCTGCAGTTCCGCCGCTGCCTCCTCGAGTCGGCCTGCCTGCCACAACGTGCCGCCCAGATTGCGGTGGTTCTTGCCATCCTTGGGGTCAAGGACAATCGCCTGGCGGTAAGCCGTAATGGCCTCGTCGAGTTCGCCTCTTTCGCGCAGCGCGTTGCCGAGGTTGAAATGGGCCCTACCGTCCGTGAGGCCCAGTTCGATGGCGCGCCGAAACGCAGTGATGGCTCCGTCGTAGTCCTTCCGATTATCGCACAGGAACGCGCCCAGCCCGCTGCACGCCTGCGCGTGCGTCGGATCGATCCGGACCGCCGTGCGATGCGCTTCCTCGGCACCATCCAGATCTCCCTTGTTCGCCAGCACGGAGCCAAGATTGCAGTACGCGTCCACGAACGACGGCTTCAGGCGAATCGCCTCGCGAAGAGCCGTCTCCGCATCGTCCAAGGCACCGCTCTGCATCAGATTGGTGCCCAGATTGTAGTGTGCGACAGCAAAGGTCGGGTCGATCCAGATCGCCATACGATAGGCTGCCTTGCACCCGTCCAGATCTCCCTTCTTCCCCAGCGCGATGCCCAGGCTGTTGTAGGCCGCGACACGGTTCGGCTGGATTAGAATCAGCCGCTTCAAGACAGCGATCGCGGCGTCATATTGCTCGCGATCCACCAATGAGTTCGACAGCGTGAGCAGTGCGTCAGGGCTGTCCGGAAGCTCAGCCAGGACCGCGCTCGTTGGATCCGGTGCGGGTGTGTCAGACGCTGGTGGCAGCCCCAGCAGCTCCGCCGCCTCATCGCGAATCCGGCGCGCCGTGGCAAGGTCGGGGTAGCAACTGGGATCCCACTCGGCTTCGAGTGATTCTTCGGCCCGCGCGAATCGCTCTCGCGCCAGGGCCTCGTTGCCCGATCGCCAGTAGGCCATGGCCAGGTAGAAATCATCGAAGAAGTCGGTCCCTTCCCGCCCGGTAACCTTCTCGATCGTGGCGATGCAGCCGGCGAAGTCGCCGGTCCGATACTGCGTGCGACCTGTCAACAGCTGGTATTCCGCATCCTCGGGCATCAACCCGGCCGCCCGCCGCGCGCGCTGGAGGGCTAACGACGGGTTATAGAGCGGGTCATTCGATGGACCCGTCGCGTAGTGCGCGGCCGTGAAGGCGCTGGTCTGCGCCAACGCGGACACATAGTCGGGATCGTTGGGGCACTCGGCCACCACCTTTTCCCAGAGCGTGTAGGCGCGCTCCAGGTGATTGCGCGCCTGGTCCGGCTCCGTCGCGTGGAGCAAGTTGCCAGTCGCCATATGGAAGACCGTCAGGTTCCTCTGGAATTCGGGCACCGTGGGATACTCGCGGACAAGTTGCTCACCCAGTTCGATGCCTTTGCGCCCCAGCTGCGCAATTTCCTCGGGATCGGTCGCCGCTTGGATCAAGAAGAAATACGCTTCGAGCAGATAGCCGCGCGACTTCCGTTCCGGACAATCCCGGGCCAGCGCTTCGTAGATCGTCGCCATGCGACGGAAAGCCAGCAGTCCCTCGTCAGGTTTCCCGGCCACCATCAGCGCAATGGCCTGAGCCTGCACAGCCGCCCCCAACATGTTCTGGTATGCCGGATTGGTGGGGTCTTCGGTGGCGCGTTGTTCGAAAAAAGTGAGGGCGCGCCTGTTCGCCTGTTCCGCCTCGGCCGTTCGATTGGTCAAGTAATACAAGGCGGTGAGTGCAATGTCGCCGTGACCGAGCTGCAAACCGAATTCCTCCGGCTCATACCCTTTGGCGATGAGTTCCCGGCACATCTTCTGGCTGCGCAACAGGCACTCTTCCGCGGGACCGGCGTTCGTGGCCACGGTCATGTGGCCCAGTATTCGCAGCGTCGTTGCCAGTTGGCCCGCCAGGCTCAGGTCTTCGGGATGCGCAAGCACGGCTTTCTCCAGAACTGGCACGGCTCTCTGGAGCGGCCGCTCCACGTCGTCGTCCTTCCCCAGATCGCCGTGAAAAGTGGCCAACGCGGTCAACGCCGCGCCCAACTGCTCAGCACAGTCGGCGTCATCGGGGTAGCGGGCCACCAACTCCTCAAACTGCGCGATCGACTCGCGGTGGGATGCCTCCGCCTGGTCGAACTCATCGAGTGCCTGTTCGATCTTGGCCGTGCGGAACCGGGCACAGGCGGCCTCGAACTCGGTCCGCGGATCGTCTCTCTGTTCGGCCGCGAACTGAGTGTAGAACGCCAGTGCCTTCTGCAGGAATTCACGCTGGACTTCGGTCAACTCGGGCTGCTGCTTCAGCCACTTCTCGGCGAACTGTGTGTACATTTCGTCCACGGCCTGGCGGGCTTGTTCGTAACGGGCCTCTGCCCGCTGCTCGGCCGATCGGGCGCGCAGGGCCTGCCAGACACTCACTCCCGTGCCTGCGATCAAGGCCATGGCGATCAGCGCGCTGGCCACCAGGGCCGCGCGATGGCGACGGGCCGTCTTGGCGAAGCGGTACCAAGCGGATGGTGGGCAGGCCGCCACCGGTTCGTCGTGCAGGTACCGCGTGATGTCGGCCGCCAGGTCATTGGCCGTCGCATAGCGCCGCGTCCGGTCCTTCTCCAACGCCTTCATCACGATCCAGTCCAACTCGCCGCGCAGTTGCTGGCTGAGCTGGCGGGGTTCCACCCGACGCCGCTGGGAAATCGTCGACAGATCGGCCGCCTTCAGGGTGCTGACACACTCACTGGGACGCAGCGGATCGACTTCCCGAATCACCCGCCGCAGCTCGTCGTAGCCCGCCGTGGGCTCCGCGGTACTCGCGAACGGCGTGTGGCCGGTGAGCAGCTCGTAGAGCACGACGCCCAGCGAGTAGATGTCGCTGCGCGTGTCCACGTCCACAGCGGTCTGACCCGCCTGCTCGGGGCTCATGTATTGCGGCGTTCCCACCAACTGATGCACACCCGTGTGGAGCGACTGGCCGGCCAGCGGCGCGCCCATCGCCTTGGCCACGCCGAAGTCGATGATCTTCAGCATCGGCTGGGAGTCCCGCAGCTCGACCAGCAAGTTGTCCGGTTTCAGATCGCGGTGGATCACGCCTTTCTGATGGGCGTGCTGCACCGCCTGGCACAGCGTGACGAACAGCTCCAACCGTGCACGCATGGCCAGTTGGTGCCGGTCGCAGAACTCCGTGAGGGGAGTCCCGTCGACCAGTTCCATCGCGAAATACGGCCGTCCCGCGTCGGTCACCCCGGCATCGAACACCTGGGCGATGTTCGGATGGTTCATCAGCGCCAGCGCTTGCCGCTCGGCCGCGAACCGGGCCACGACCTCCCGCGTGTCCATGCCCGGTTTGATGATCTTCAGCGCCACCTGGCGCTGTACGGGCGCGTGCTGGTCCGCCACGTACACGACGCCCATGCCCCCTTCGCCCAACTGCTCGAGCAACACATAAGGGCCGATCTGGGTGCCCGGGCGTTCGAATGGCAGCGGGTCGATGTCAGGAGCGGCAATCTGGACGATCGGCTGTTCCAGGAAGTCGCCCGCCCGGAAGTAATCCGCAACCAGCCGCTCCACCTCCGCGCGCAGGTCCGGATCGGCCCCGCACGCCTGATCCAGGAACGCGGCCCGTTCCGACGGAGAAGCGATCGCAATGGCGTCGGCAAACGCCCTCTCGGTATGTACGTTCCCCACCATGTGTCGTCCTTTCCGGCACGCCACTCCACTAATTAATGCGTAATCCACGTGCACTCGTGCTCACGCAACGACAGACAATCTTGGAAATTCGTGCCACTGGCCCGTGTCACTGCGGTCCTAGTTGGACAGCGTCACTTCGAATACAGCCGCTCGAAATCGTAACCCGAAGCGTGAGCGAGGGAGAATCACCACCAGTGCTTCCCTCGCTTACGCTTCGGGTTACGATAGGACTGCGAACTGACGCTGTCCGACTAGTCCCGATGCAGCTGTCCGTACAGCCAAGCCCGCGCGTAAGCCCAATTGCGTTGGGCAGTTGCGCGCGAGACCCCGAGGTATTCCGCCGCCTCTTCCAGCGAGCAGCCGGCGAAGAACCGCAGCTTGACGAGTCTCGCCTTCTGGGGATCCTGCGACTCCAGCTCCCGCAGCGCATCGTCTAACGCCAGGACATCAAGTTGCCCATTGGCTGCCGGGGCAACGAGTTCCGGCATGTCGACCTGCTCCATGGAACCGCCGCGCTTGAGTGCTTCCCGGCGCCGGGCGTTGTCCACCAGAATCCGCCGCATCGCCTCGGCGGCGGCACCGAAGAAATGGCCGCGTGAATCCCACCGCTGAACCGTCTCCACGTCCACCAGCCGGATGTACGCCTCATGCACCAGCGCCGTGGCCTGCAGTGTCTGTCCCGGTTTCTCCTGGGCCAGCTTCGTCGCGGCTAGTTTTCGTAGCGCTTCGTAAACGAGCGGGAGCAGCTCCTCGGCAGCGGTAGGGTCGCCCGCGTCAATCTTGCCTAGAATCGGGGTAATGTCCTTCACAGCCGCGCTCGCTCGGGAGAATCCGCCCGTCCACGATTGTACCATCTCCCTTGGCCCGACACACCCGGCGTTTTCCCGAGAAGGCCCCGCCGGCAATCGTCAGGCAACATCGGTGGCGGTGTACCGGCCCGCCGACTTTCACCGTCTCTCCGGCGGAGATGCAAATACTCATCCAAGGTTGTGGAGGAGGGCGGATCGCGCTCAAGCCGCGGAGACGCGCGCTCGCACGCGATCCTGAAAAAGGGTGTCCCCCTCTTGCTCCAGAAAATGATGCAAGCGCGTGAGAGAGGCTTTGGGGCGATCTGGCGGTGGTTTGAGATACTGGCGTGACCCACACGGTCCAGCCCGTCTTGACTTGCGGATGTGAAGAGGGCGCAGTGCGCTGTTCGCCGTAGTCGCCCGTGAGCCATCGGCTTGCAAGTTGACGGCGCAGATCAGTGCCAGTTTGCGAACGTATTCGTTCACACGCCCTCAGACCGTGGTCCCCACGCAGTCCGCTTGTGTTTCGGCTCGCTCGTACTCCATATCCGTTTGGTCGCGTATGGCCGTTAGCATCTCCTCGGCCTCGGGCGTGGCCAGCACAACAGCGGATCAGGATGGCACTGGCTCAGATTGCCACTTGGCGTCCACTGCTGAAGCGTCTGCGCCCAAGAGCACTCTCGCCGGGTGGAGAGTCGCTCACATACCACACTTCTCTGAGCTCGCACACCGCGCGCAGATAATCCACGTGCCAGCGACAGGTCTTGTCTCGCCCGGCATGCCTACCGATGCGTGCGCACAGCCCACCCGGTCCCTGGGCACTCCCCACATACGCATACCCACCGCGCTCAAATTGCAGCTCACTCAGCTTGCCCCCACGCCCGATTCTCCCCACCCGGTGGCATCGCGCCCTCACGTCAGGCTGTTGCTGACCTTCCGGTCATTGAGACAAGACCACGTCTCCATTGTGTTGTGCCGAGGGGGATAAAACAGGCGGCGAGGGGGTCCAGGGGGCGAGAATCGTGAGGAAACCGCCGTCAAGAAGAATGCGCTATCGGCCGCCTTCCGAGTGAGCCAAAGCCCGATGGACGACGCGCCTTAACTGCAGCAGGGCTGTCAGACCGGGGTGGGATAGGCCTTCGCAGGAAACAGCGGTCAAGGAGACCTCCGCGGGGTCGCGCACGGTCGAATTGTGATGATTGACGACCATCGGCCGCTGGCCTTGCAGGAGATTCTGCTCGCGGGGTCTCCGACTGTGGGAGTACGCACCGGATCAACATTCGTCCGAACTGGCGAAACCGGCGTACTCGTGGACCGGCTAACCGAGTCCGAATTCACCAGACGGAGGTATGCCTCATGCACCAGTGCCGTCGCCTGCAGCGTCTGCCCTGGCTGTTCTTCGGACATTTTGTCCGCCGCCAGCTTCCGCAATTCTTCATACACCAGCGGCAGCAACTGCTCGGCCGCTTTGGGGTCGCCCGATTCAATCTGGCCCAGAATGCGTGTTACGTCGGACATGGCCATGCTCACATACGGTAAGATGCCCGTCGGTGATTCTATCACGCTGTCCCTCTGACAGCATGTGTAGGATGCGTTCAGAGTTAAACGTCTCTTGTGGGTATTTGCTGACGGACTCACGGCACATGGCAGTCGCTTTGTGAGCGTACACCAGAGCCATTTTTGACGGCTGGCCTACGCTGAGGTTTTCTCCCCCCTGAGCTTTTGGCAAGGAGACGAGCTACGCCACGTCGAACTACCTCGGCCAACGTCCGAACCAGGAAGGACCGACTGAATCGCTGCGACAAGTTGCGGCGAACGGTAGCGAAGATTTGCATCGGTCCTCAAGCGTATCTCGGCTGGCGTACTACGTCAGGAGACAGCGACTGCGAGGCAGTTGCCCATTGCCGAACACTCACGGGAAGCGGTCTCGTGGTTCTGTGGCCCAAGTAGCACGCTCCTCGGGATTTCGCTCTGTGCTGGTCCTACCGTCGGAAGATAATCGACCGCCAGTGACGATCCGGTTGCCACACGAAAGTGTGATTGAGCTTGGGGACAATCTGCTGGCGATCGGTAATCGCCCCTTAGCGGCAGGGGGCTGTGGGCGGAAAACCGGGGGGCCGGAACGCAACCTTCCTGGCGAGTCGGGAGAGGCACGACCCGCGTGAGCGCAGCGTGGCGAGGATGATTCTCAATGGTGAGATGTCTGAGGCGGATTATGGCTGGTCTTAAACGCGGCGGTGTGCGAATGACGTGCACTTCCTCCACCGCGACCTGGAGGAGACGCAAGCTTGGGATTATTCCACAGCGCTGCAGAAAACGGCCGATGAGCGTTGGAAGTTGTGGAGGAACGAAACCCGATTGACGGTAGCGAAACATCGCGGGAACCAAACATGCTGGGTCAAATTGAGGTTCATCCCCGAGCGGACGCGATTCGAGGACATCCCCGAGTATTGTGAGTGGAACCGGTCGTTCAACAGACCGGAAGACGAGACGAGAGAACGGCAATCGAGCGACCGCCCAGGACCATCTAGGCATTCGTCCTTGTTCGTCACCATGAGATACGTTGGCTGGTCGAAGATCGCGGCGCTCAGGCTGCTGATGCCTTGCCACGTCCTCAGGTTCCCCGTTGGGACGAGAAGAAACCTGCTTGACATATGAACCATACGGTGCATGTAATGGCCAACGGAGGACGATGATATGTCAATACTGGCGGATCAGTTGCGGGCCGCGATCGTGGAGGACGGACGAAGCTTGTACCGTATTGCGAAAGAAGCGGAAGTGCCTTACTCGGTTCTCCATCGCTTTGCGACCGGGCTACGTGACAATGTGACCTTGGATGTGGCGTCGAAGATTGCAGAAGTTCTCGAGATGCGTTTGACAGCGCCGAAAAGGCGCGGAAAGAAAGGAGGGAAGCAGCGATGAGCGAAAAGGTGACTGTTTATGTGATCCAGGAAAAGGACCGTGCGAACCTGACGATGCGGTACCGGGATCCGGGAGACCAAATGGGTTCGCGACCCGATTCTGGACGACGACGGGAAGCGGACCGGTCAAACCAGGTTGGTGGAGAGGGAGGTGGCTCACTTCGCTGGTCCCCACGACCTGCGCAGAGCATTCTGCAGTCGGTGGGCCCGGAAGGTCATGCCGGCGCTTCTCCAGCAGTTGGCACGCCACCACCACATCACCACCACCATGAAGTACTACGTCCATATCCGGGCCGATGAAGTGGCGGCTGATCTGTGGGCTCAGCACGCACCCGCTGCGGATTCAGACAAGGACGGTTTGGGTACCATTTTGGGTACCACCGAGCCGGGTACCGTCCAAAACGAGAAAAAGGGCCCCGAGCAGTCTTGCTCGAAACCCTTATCGTCAAACGACTTCTGAAGGCGGAGGGCACGGGACTCGAACCCGCAACCGGCAAGCCGGCGCCTGATTTCGAATCAGGTTGCTAACCATTCGCTTACCCTCCGAATGGTCGTGGTAGTAGTGGGCAGTCGCTAAAATCCCCCCGGTACAGAGGGGGTTCAGCTATTATCGGTCGCCCGTCACTGCTTTCTACTCTCTATGTACGGATGTTAACGCGTCGCAAAGGTTCAGCCAAGCCCCACCGGAATTCGCTCCCGCTCCGGAAATGACTCCACCTTTGGTCCTCTTCACCGCTCTCACGCTCGGCCCCGGACGCGCGCGTGAACTCCGCGAACTGCTCAAGGTGACCGCACCACCTCGCAATCGGTGCTCGGCCCAGTGTCCAGACGCTGCAAGCGGCACAAACGCGCCAGCCGCACCACGCTGCGGTCGTTGCGCTCGAAAACCATGCTCCACCCACTCGACACGGACCCATCATCCCCTCGCCGCCGAGGCTCGCCACCCGGAATGTGCATGTGGCACAATGCGGCTCCAAATGGCTGATGTAGACCAGGACCCTATGCCTTCGTGGTTTGTGTGAGCCAGAGATTCGCTGGCATTGGCTACATCAGGTCCGTTTTGAAGGGCGATCCCATGTGATGCACTGGCACAGCCAGTGCCACCCGATCCGACACCAGGGCATACACTGGCATAGCCAGTGCCACCCGGTCGCGGGACTCGGAGGCATAACGGCTTATGGCGGCCACGACACCCACGCCTGATGTATCGGTTCTGGCGAATGCATGCCGTATGAGCCGGCAGGGAGTTTCCGTCAGCATCGCTGCGCTGCCGATCCGATATCCATACCGGCGGTTGGCTCCGGGGGCAGATTCCACCGCTTGGTCCCTCTCGGTACCCTGTCCGCGAAGCGAGGTGAAGCACGCATGTCAAAGAACACTACCCGAGTCGTCACCCGAGCCGGTGACGGCACTCTGCGCATCAAAGACTATCCGTCGCCCGACGCCCTGTTGGAACTGCACACCCAGATCGGGATCGACGACTGCAGCACCGATCTCGCGCTGCGCGGACTTCCCGTCTTTCGCGGCCTCATCGGCCCGATGCCAGAAGGCAAGGACGTCGTTCGGTACGAATCGCCCGAGGTGTTCGAAACGCTCACCAAAGAATGGAGCAACGTCAAGCCCACCCGCCGCACCCGCCGCAGCCGCGCTCATGTGAACCTCAACATCACGTTGCCCATGACGCAGCAGCAAGTCAACTGCACTTGAACGCGAGCCGGGCGCCGCACGTCGACCACACCTGGCATGAGGCATGAGCGTGGAAGAGTCGGACGGATGAAGTGTCTTCCGGGGCAGAGAAGTCACGAGCTGAAGCTCGCGCTACGAGTCACGAGCTGAAGCTCGCGCATAAAGCCACGAGTTAGAGCTCGTGCGACGGGGAGGTGAGGATGATCAGTCACTGGTTTCTCGAAGTGGCTCGCTGCCCGCAGACCCACGTGCCCTTGACGTCGGCCGAGCCCGAATTGCTGACCCGAGTCAATCAGGCGATCGCCGCGGGTCAAGTCACCAATCATGCTCAACAGCCGGTGGTCGAGCCGTTAGCCGCGGCGCTGGTCACCCAAGACCTCGAGCTGCTCTATCCCGTTCACGGCGAGATCCCCGCACTCGTTGCCACTCAGGCCATTTCGCTCGGGCAACTGGCCAGCGCCGATATCGGAGTCTAGGATCACTACGAGACGCTCGGTACGTTAGACCATCGGGTCGGCTTCGATTCATTTTCGAAGGAGAGTCAACGAGATGGCCGAAAAGACAGTCTTCAAGAAGATCATTGATGGCGAAATAGCCGCGGACATCGTGTACCAGGACGAACACTGCCTGGCCTTTCGCGACATTGATCCGCAGGCTCCCACCCATGTGCTGGTCATTCCCAGGAAAGAGATCCCCTCGCTCGACGCCTTGACGTCAGAAGACCATGCGCTGGCCGGTCATCTGCTGCTGGTGATCAGCCGTTTGGCGCGCCAGCTGAACCTGACTGACGGGTACCGGGTGGTCTGCAACTGCGGGCGAGAAGGCGGACAGCTGGTGCCGCACCTCCACCTCCATCTGTTAGGCGGCCGTCCTCTCAGTTGGCCGCCCGGGTAGGCATGCGGCGTGCGCTTACCTAAGCTCAAGGCGACCGTGCGCGATGCGGCCACACCTGCCTGGAAGGACGAATGACGAATCAAGAAAGACCCAATGACGAATGGAATGACGAAGTTCCAATACTAAGCAACGCGTGACAAATGACTTCGGCGGTTACCGGTTTCCCACGCTCTGCGCGAGCGTGGCTGCAGGAGAGACGCCGAAGTTGGTTTTCTGCACGTCTGAAGTAACCTGCTATTGAAACACGACGAGACTCGTGTTCGGTCTTTGCCGGGTCTTCTTTCGCCATGGGCCGCGGCCTGCCGCAGAAACTTGCTGGCTGATTCAGGAGGAATGCTCCGCTCCCTCGAGCCTCTGCTTGCCGGTGTGTGGGAATTGATTACCTCAGACGGAAGGGGAAGACTTTGGTGGGGAACTGCCGTACCTTGTCGAACATCGACGGCTTTTCATCTCCTTCTTTCGGTTGCGGAGGTGGAAAAGCGCCGGCGCCGCGGGGCGTGTCGGCCGGCAGTTGAGCGACTTCCGGCACCCTCATCGAAACGTACTCGCGCAGGAACTGGGGCCAGTATCCGGCCAGAATACGCTGGCAGTCGGTCAGATTTCCTTGATTGAGTGACCGGGTGGCCAGCACGCGCATCAGCGTCAAGTCGTCGCGTTCGTTCTTGGGGAACCAGCAATCGTAGACGTGGACATCGTCGATCCACACGGTTCCGGCGGCCATCAGATCAAAGCCGATGCGAATATTCGCCAGTTCGTTGATCGGCAGGTCGGGGATCAGCATGACGAACGGCTTTTCACCCCAATCGGCACGGAGCGGTTCCTTCGCGCCAGTTCCGACGCTGAAGGGCATGTAATAGGTCATGCCGTTGAGGTACTTCAGATCGATCGCCAGGTTGAGCTGTGGCTGCTTGTTCGGGTCATCGGTCTTCAGGCGAACGATGACGGCAATGCGACCGGTCTTGGGAGGATCGATCGGGTCGCTGCGAATCCAGGCGACCTGACCTGGTTGTCCATCGTTGGTCATTTTCAGCGACTGAGTACCCTCGTAGTGTTCGTTCGCGTCGGGGGCGATCGTGATGCCGGCTTTCTGAGCGTGGATCCAGCCGGGGAGTCGATCTGGAGCTGCCTCAAAGCCGGCGTTGCTCAACACGCTGATCGGTTCCGGGCGTTCCAGCATGGTAATACGATCGTCCATCTCATCGACCAGCTGCCGCAGGTGAGCGAAGGTAGTGCGGTCCGGCGGCACGCGCCAGGTTACCACCGTGACCTGCTCGCTCGACATTTCTGCCGCCACTACGTCATACGGCTCCAGATCGACGTGCCACGTGAGTTGGCCGTCCATCCATTTGGGAGTGGTCGTGCCAGGCCGCCCCAGTCCCCGGATCTGAAACGGCTCAGCACATCGCAGATCGATCTCGGCCGACACGGGCCAGGGCGCATCGTTGACGACATAGACATAGGTCTTTCCCTGATGAACTCGCGTGCGAACGACGAGCGGTTGGGTGGGGAGGCTGTTGTTTTCCGGTTTGACGGTCTCGAAGGGGACTGCCGGCAGCAGTTTCAGAGTCCGAAACAGCTCGGTCAACGATTCTTCCTGTCCCAAGGGGAGCATCCAGCCACCGTCGACCATGCAGGGAGCATCGCGGACGGCCAGGTGATGCACGAATCGTTGCCGATTGAATTCAGCCGCGGGTGTCACGTGAGAGAAGAGCACGGTGCGAGTGTTCTCGCTCCCAAACGGGCTCTTTTCGTCAAATGACGGGAGCGACAGAGAAAGCTGCTCATGATAGAACAAGACTCCACCCGGGGAGATGTCGCCGAATGTGTGATCCGCGGCGGCGTTGCCCGACAGGTTGATGTTGACTGCCTGCGTCGTCAGCGGTTGGCGTGGAGCAATACGATCAGGCCGCAGCAGCACGAGGTCTCGTTGATCGGTGTAGAGTTGCGTGTTGAGCCCCATCTGCAGCAAGGCTTCATCCACACGCAGCCGGTTGGGGAGTGTGGGGCGAAGCATCGCTTGCACGCTGGGATTGGTAAACAAGTCTCCGGTGAGCAGGTAGAGTCGTCCGTCGGCGCGACGCTGCTGCAGGTCGTCCAGTAACTCACGCTGGAACTGACGGATTGCCTTCGCTCGCCAGTTGAGCCAGGTGCGAACTCGTTCGCGCGGCCAGGCGGCGGCTACCGCGGAAGCAGGCAGAGCCGCGACAGCGCTCTCCTGCTCGAAACGCTTGACGGTCGCGGCATCTCGGCCCCACTGCTCACCAGGAAACAAGGCGTAGGTGTCGGGGCCCAGTTGCAGCGACAGCCCGCCGAACGAGGCATGAGTTCCATACCGATCCGAGATCTCGTTCAAGACACGCCGCATGGCCATCTGCACTCGTCGATCGAGCGGATTATAGTGCGGCGCCGCGCCATGCGTGATACCATATCCACCCTCGATCCACGACTTGCCCTGCTGATCGACCAATACGATTCCTTCCCGCGCCTCAGGATGCTCCCGCATCAGTTCCTCGAGCTCTCGCAGCGTGGACGAGAAGTGGACCGCTGGCACGAGCGTCAGACCCGCCCGATCGAACAGTCGAAAGAGCAGTTCCAGCACGTCCTTCTGCATCGGATCCTGTGCCGAAGCGAAGACGATTCCGTTGTCGAACTTGGGAGTGGGAGTCAGCCATTGGCTGGGATAGATCGTTCCACCCTGGTAAGCCACCGAGACAATCGCGCCGTTGTAGCCCACATACTGGAGATACTCCACCAGTCGGCAACCGCCTTCGTAGAATGTCAGCCAGTCCTTCAGGCTCCGGCCGCTCGCCGCATCAGCACTCTCCCGCGCCGAGAAATTCTCCGGGAACAAGGGGCGATCGAAATAGGCGGCCAGCAGACGGGGCGTCGCTCCAGCCGAAGCGGAAGGGAGCGTCCCGCTGCCGGCTTCCTGGGACTTTCCCTCATCGGGTTCTGCTTCCTTTTCAGGGCCAGGGATCGAACTGGGACCCGCATAAACGCGGAGCATCCCGAACGTGGCCGACTGGTTGTCTCGCCGATTGGTCAGCAGTACGAGTGGTGTGGCGGTTCGCGGCCAGAAAATCAGTTTGTGGCGCAGCATCTTCGGGCGATCACGCCAGGAACTCTCCGGAACATCAAGACCGCTGTCCAGCCCCAACGGAATGACTTTGCCCATCGCGTTGGGTTCTACGATGCTGATGCCCAGCGTCTGTGGAAGATCGCTCGGATACTCCACCTCCAGCACGTGCGGCTTGCCCACCTCGCTCACCGACAGCGGATACGCTTGCCAACCACCAGGGGCCAGCTCGACCAGGTCCTGCTCCAGGTGCCGCAACCCCTTCGATTTGCCATTGCCCAAGGGCTCCTGACGGAAATCGGGAAGCAAAGGGAGCTTGGGGACGCGAGTTAACCACTCCATCCAGCTGGCATGATTCGGGTCCAGTGTTTCCACCAGCTTCCACGCCGCCGGCGTAACGACCGGAGCCTTATCGGCCACAACCACCAGCTGCACCACCCGTTGAACCAGTGGCTTCGACCGCACGAACGGAGCGCGAAACCGCTTGCGATGCAGTGCAATGACCAGCTCGCACACTCCCTCCGTTTCAGGGAGTGGGACGTTGATCGGGCCAAGCGATTTCGGCCGCCCGACCTCATCAAGTGCGACATCCTCGCTCTGCTGCCACAACACCTTGTCCTGCCGGGCAGCAAACAGCTGAATCTCACAACGCAGGTTCGTCAGATCGTCCAGCCCGAGCTGATGCGGCGTGATCCGCAACTCGAATTTCTCGCCGGGACTAAACACCAGTGAAGTCCGATCAAACTGCGCCCGCAGCTGATCGCCGCTCACCCGCTGCATCAACAGTTGATTGTTCTGTGCGTCCAGGTTGGCGTGACGATATCCGCTCACAAGCTCCGCCAGCGTGACCTCGATCTTCTGCGTTTCCTCACCGTGATCGGTCGGTGCAAGCTCCAGCCGCAGAACACTCGTCGACGAACCCACTACGTGCACGTCAAAACCGTCATAGTCGCGCGGCGCACGCTCGCGGATCTGGACAACATCACGCTCCTTATAGTCCAGATAAATCGTCGCGTTCTCGTCAGCGTCCAGTCCCAAGTACTGCAGCTGCGAGAAGATGCCCGATTCGACCGACAACGTTCCCTGCCACTGCCGCGCCGCGCCGCCACCCCAGGCAATCCGCAAATGCAAGTCAACCGATTCGGCGGAGACAGCACCCGCCAGACTCAGGGCGCAGAGCCAGATCGACCACGGGAGAAGCCGAAGCCAAAGGCACTTCCTGTGCCACCCGCAGCGTGATACAGACGCGCTGTGTAAATGCGGACGTCCCTGTCCGTGCATGTGTGGGTCCAGCGGGGCAGTGAAACCATGGATGCTCAGCTCGCAGAGCTTAGGTCCGGGATTATAGACAGGTCCGGCCCCGCGCAACCAGACCGAATTCGTGCCTTTGCTAGCGGGAAGTGCTAGCAGCTTCAGGGGCGCGAAGTCGGCTGTCCTCGTGCTGGTCGCCATGCCCGCGCCGATAGTCGCCATGCTCGCGCAGAGGGTAGCCATGCCCGCGCAGAGCGTAGCCATGCTCGCGCAGAGCGTAGCCATGCTCGCGCAGAGCATGGGAGCAGCTTCGACCGTTCTCTCTTTCCCCCCGGCGGTCTGCAGGTGGGAGATGCTGAAGAAGGGGACAACAAGATGAAGCACAAAAAGATGGGAGGGGGATAGTGGCTCGCTATGAGGAGACAGTCACAACGTGAAACGTCCAGCAACTCATGCAGATTGAGCTGTTGGTGGCGTTGGTCAGCGAGGGGTCCGAACCGCAGAATATCGAACAAGGAATATCCCACACACCAAGCGGAAGAACCACGTCGTGTCGTCTTCCCGCGATCGCTCGACGGTCGCGGGCACGTGGCCGTCTCTTGCTTCTTGATTCTGCGGCTGGTGGTTCGATATGCCGTGGTTTTCTGTCAGCTCTCGGTGGTTTCTTCCCGCCAGTTTCGTGTCTGGAGGTTCGCTGGGCTGGGCAGCGGGGCGGTCACGCACTGAAGTGCGTGCTGCGTGCGTGCTACGTGCCGGTTAAGCGAGGCCGGATCGCAGCAGTTCGGAGAGTGCGGGGAGCTGGGTGCGGTCATTGGCGGCGGCGGCCTGTTCGAACTGACCCATCACGTCGGCCAGTTCATCGACCACGGCACGGCAGCGATCGGAGATTTCGTTGAACTCCCACCGATCGTCCGGTTTGACGAACAGTTGGGGAGTGGCAGGAGGATCTTGGTGCAGGAACCAGGCAGGCACTCGCACCGCCCGTTGTTGGGCAAGGGCCGAGCAGGCGAGGTCGAAGCTGCCACCGCCGGTGCCGATGTCGTTCAGTCCGGTCGGCGCCAGGTCTCTTCCCCACGCAGGCTCAGGGGCCGGCGGCAGTGCGAACCAGCGCTGCAGGGTAGGGCAGAAGTCTGGTGGTTGGACGATCTGTTGAACTCGCCACAATGCTCCAGCCGATTGAGGCCAGCAGGTGATGCAGGGGACTTGGATGAGATCGCCAAAGAGGGGCAATTCAGCGCGTCCGACGTAACGATGATCCCCCAGTGGAAAGGCTCGCGACGCGGTGGTCAGCAGCGCCGTAGAATCGGCCAAGGAACTCGACCAGAGCGTATCCAACAGCACGCCGAGGCACGTGTCGAGCACAGTGACCTGACCGGCATACGCATGTTGAAATCCCAACAGCAGGTCAGGATCGTAGTCGCTTTTCAGGTGGCATTCGGGCGGAGCCACCAGAGATGGCGGTTCGGGATCTTCGTCTTCAGCGAATTGGGCACGCAGTGCATACGGAGCGTCCCAGGGGCCCTGCATGGCTTGAGCGTGGATCCACACCAGGAACGGTGGGCGAGCTTGCTGCAGGGCGTCAATCGCGGTCGCGAAAACGCGTGCCAGCTGAGTATCTTCAATCGACTCGGTCTCTTGTTCGTAGCCGGGGGGCAAAACGACGCGGTGTCCGAATCCCTGTGCTGCGGATTGCTCGGCCACGAGTCGCTCATCGGTGATCAACCAGGTGTCGATGCCTTGGTTGGACAGAGCGGCGGGCAAGGGGACTGAATCGAAGGAGCTGGGGGCTAGTGCGTGGCAACCGTGCCAGTACGACCGATAACTGATTGACAGATCGGGCGAATCGACCTGACAGGTTTCGAACAGGACGGAGCGTGCGGCGAGCCGGTTCCAGGCGGGAGTCTCCAACCACGTGTTGCCATAAGGTCCCAGGAACCCACTTCCCAGACGATCGATCACCAGGACCACAGCGTTTGGCATCATAGTGGGGCGACCATCACTCAGGGACCTCGCAGCAAGAGGGGGCAAATCGCCCACGGTGGGCGGCGATCATTGATGATATTCGATCCGCGGTGGCAGACAAGCGGAGGCAGCGGCGCGGCGCCGTATCGCGATCGTTGGAATCAGTCATCACTGCCCGCGGCGTCTCTGTCGGTCGTGTCGGGCGATTCGGCGTTCGACGTGCCGCGCATTTCCTTCCACACGAGTTGCGGGAAGACCCAGGCATCGTGGGCATAGCGACGCACCAGGCGACGAGGATCGGTCACCATGCGATGACACCACTCCATGCCGATCTTCCGGATCCAGCGTGGCGCGCGTCTCTTGTGGCCGGCCAGGAAATCGATGGTGGCTCCAGCGCAGAGCGCGACGCTCGCGCAGATCTCGTGCTGGTGCTGATGGACCCACAGTTCCTGTTTGGGAGCGCCCAGGCCGACTACCAGCACGTCCGGTTGCAGGTGCGCGATGCGGTCCAGAATCTGACGGTTTTGCGAGAGATTATGTTCGAATCCCAGCGGGGGACTATAGGAGCCGGCGACCTGCACGCAGGGCCATGTCGCTCCAATGCGTTGAGCGGCACGCTCCGCCACGCCGGGCGCTGCGCCCAGGAGAAACGTCCGTATCGGCTGGTGTTCACTGGCGGTGGCGAACAAAGCCGGCACGAGGTCTGAGCCGGCCACACGCTGCGGAATCGGCTTGCCCAGCAATCGCGAGGCGAAGACCAACGGCCAGCCGTCGGCGACAATCAGGGAAGCGTCGCGATAGGCCGCCTGCAGGTGCGTGTTATCGCGCAGCAAGACCAGGTGATCGACATTGGGCGTTACCACATAGCGGCAGTGACCATCACGTTGAACGATCCAGCGTTGGAGTCGCGCCACGGCCTCATCCATCGCAATGGCGTCAATCTCGAGTCCGAACAGGGAGACGGTGTCGAGGCTATTCTGTTTCTGTAGCATGATTGTGGGAGGTCAGTTCCAGACGTTGGCATTCTGCGTGAATCGCATCAGCGCTTCCTTCAGCGTCAGCGTGCGACCTGCAGGGAACAGGTCGGGAAGCGTGGGCTCGACCGGCGCACCGATCGGCTGGGCAGGCGCCGGCGGCAGGGTCGCGGGCAACGGTATTGGCTGTGGACTTGCCTGGGTCGGTTCGGCCCGTGTTGGGGTCGTCGTGAGCGGCGGTGCCGCGAGCTCGTTGTGTTGGTCTCCAGCAGTCGGCACCTGGGCCTTGGCTGGTGGTGTCATGGGGGTGGTCAGCAGCAGCAGGCCGAACCCGACGAGCAGGCCTCCGGCCAGTCCGGCGGTGGCAATCATGGTGCGTCCTGGTCCTGCTGGATAGGGACCTGTTTCGGGCGAGTCGACGCGAGTCATCAGGCTGATGACCTGGTCGGAGGCCAGGCCGGCGCGAACGGCATTCAGATCCTGTTGAGCACGCGCCACGCTTTCGGTCTGCTGACGCACCTCGACCAACTGGTTACTGTAGGCGGCGCGCATCCCAGCCAGCTTCTCCATCCGTCGCTGCAGATCATCGGCCTTCTGCGTGAGCGTACTGAGTTGGGTTTGGTCCAGAGTCTGTTCAGCGGTTAAACCACGGACGGCAACCTCGAGTTCCCGGTGGAGATGTCCACGTATTTCCGATTCGGCGACCAGAGCCGCTTTCACACGGGGATGATCGGGCGACATGGTACCGAGCAACTGCGAGCTGGCCAGTTGCGCGTCGATCAACCCATCTTTGAGTCGGCGGAGAGCCGGCTGCGCATCGAGCAAACGATTCGGGGTCGCCACCAGGTTGGAAGGATCGTGCTGGGCGGCCACGAGCAGGCTGAGCAGTTGTTGGTTGGTCTGATACGTTGTTTCGACTTGACGCAGTTCCTGCCTGACTTCCGCCAGGGTGGTCTGCAGGTTGCTGCCCCCCGAAAACGATTCGCTCAGCATGCGTAGTTCTGCCAGGTCGCTGCCGGCGCTGGTTTCCATGTCCCGCAGTTTCGCCGTCTTCGTTTCGAGTTCTTTTTCGGCGAGTTGAGCGGTATTGGAGAGTTCCGTGATCGACTCCTTCGCTTCCTGTTCGCGCAGTTTCTTGAACCGTTTTTCCGCTTCGTCACACACGGCCGCGACGAGCTGGATGGCCCGTTGCGGGTCGGGGTCCGCGACATTCAGGTAGAACAATCGCGTCGTGCCGAATTCGGTACCATTGGGCGAGGTGACGCCGATCTTGTCGCGCACGGCAGCCACATCCTGCGGGGTGGGCCAGTTCTGAGGGGCAGAATGGTCGGCGGGAGGACCGATTTTTCGGAGTGCGGCGGTGATGACCGGCGGGCTCTTGGCCAACTCGAGGACCGTTTCCTGCACGTGTTTCAACTGCTCGGCTTCATTGAAGCGTCCGGACCATTGCGCAGCGTCGGACGATTCCTCCCGAATCGACAAGGCCTGACTGGCTTGCCAGTCGGGACGGTAGACCATGGCATATGCCAGGCCTAATCCGCCCAGAGCCACGATGGGGAGCAGCCATCGCAGCGGATGCCTTGTGGCGTTCTGCAGGATGAGGACGGAGCCGCGATCAAGGATGCTGGATTGGTTGTTGTACATGAGGCGTTTCTCGCGCTGACTCGGAGTGTGGGCGACCTGTGCACGCTGCTGTGTCAGGCGACGGAAGGGGTTCATGACGCCCACGGTGAGCGTGTTCCGGGCACGGCTGGGGAACTCAACGTGCGTGGAATATCTGGGAAAGCGTAGCTTACGCGAGACGCCGCGGACGGAGTTGTCGGATCAGGGGCGGTCTTCGGCGGCCCCCCATTTCCGGTGACGAAGCCTCCCCGTCGGAAGAAGCGGTCTCGATGGCTGATGCGGGGAGATGCCTGGCTCGGTGAGGTCTACGTGACCGGCTGGTGCCGTATGCGGAATGAGCCATTTATACGCGTCATGCGTCATGCGGCGTTTCCGACAACCGTCTGGCCATCGTACACGGGCGTCAGGCGAGTTCCCCAGGGCACCCAACAACAAAGCCGGCGAAGGATACGCTTCGCCGGCTCGCTCTCTAGCTTCCCGGTGCCTCTTCTCAGTTTCGGAGTCCCCGTCACGAGGGCCTGGACTGACCCGTAAGCGACCAGGCGGGCAGGGACTGTTCTCCCGGGATTTTCAAGGAGAGTCTCTACGGTAAGTGTAGATCAGAATCGGCTGGAGAGCGGCGGCAAATGGCCGCGGAGTCATTTGACGGAAAGCTGGCCGACCGTGCTGCCGGTCAACCGTTACAGCCGCGCCAGCAGGTCGCTCGATTTGCATTTCCGCAGACGTATCCCACACTTGAGCGTGGTGGGTGTGCGCCTGTTCGAGTTGCCGTCTGCGCGCTGCGGGGCGTAAATGGCAGGAGCGGGCAGGCAGGCCGCGGGCAGCGCCGTGTTCCGAACGCGAAGCGAAGAAGACCGGGAATCAGCAACATGCAGGTGACGCGACTGCAGACGATTGAGCAGTGCCAGGAGATTGCCACTGCCTGGGATTGCATGGCGCACAGCATTCCGTTTCGCCGCACCGCCTGGCTGCACAGCTGGTGGAACCACTGCCGTCCGACCGGCGAACTGTATGTGCTGCAGGTGACCGATGACAGCGGTCAGATCGTCGGTATTGCACCTTGGTTTCTCGACCACTCACTGCGCTCTGGGCGCACCGTGCGACCGCTGGGTAGCGGCGACGTCTGTTCGGAGTATCTGGGAATCCTGTCGACTCCCGAGCACCAGCAGCAGGTTGCGACCGCTCTGATGCAGTGGTTGCTGGACGCCGCCCAGGACAAGTATGGGGCGGAGCATCGATGGGATCTGCTGGACCTGGTGAGTGCCGATGGCGACGACCTGCTGATGCGGTCGTTCGTCCAGCAGTTGGAGGGTGCCGGTTGTCACCTCCATCCGCGGGATGCCATGTGTTGCTGGCGTATCACGCTCCCTCCGACCTGGGATGGATATCTTGCGACGCTCAGCAAGACCTATCGGAAGCGGTCGCGGCGGTTTGTCAAGTCGCTGCTGGACACCGGCATTGTCCGGCTGCGCACCGCATCGACTGCTTCGGACTTGGAGCAAGGGTGGAGGATCCTGGTCGATCTGCATCAGCGCCGCAGTGTCCGACTCGGTCGCCCGGGTTGCTTTGCCAGTGAGGCGTTCAGCCGTTTTCTGTGGGAAGCTTCTCACCGCCTGCTCGCCGAGCAGATGCTGCGTCTGCACTGGCTGGAATGGGAGGGAACTCCGATCGCAGTCGACTATCATCTCCGCTGCGGCGACGCGACGTTCGCCTATCAGGGCGGAATCAATCCCGATCGCGAGGAGTGCAGTCCGGGGCAGATCATGCAGGTGGCCGTCTTGAAGCAGGCGATCGAAGAGGGTCAACGCGTGTTCGACATGCTGCGGGGCGATGAGGAGTACAAGTCGCACTGGGGAGTGTCCCCGCATGCCTGCCGTGATTATCGCGTCGTCGCTTCGCGGCACTCCGCACTGCTGCGTCACCAGATGTGGGCGGCTGGTGATGCCATGAAGCACTGGATCAAAGCGGGGCTCCAACTGACCGGCTCAAACTGACTGCGGTGGCGGAGCTCCTGGCGGGTGTCTGCCAACACGGGTCGAACGCCTCGAGGGAAGGTGATCGTTATCATGAACCGGCCGATTGCCAATCTGCTGATGGCTCCTTACTACTATGGAACACTGCCATTTCGGTGGTGGAGCAATGCGCGCCGCAATGCAGCTGGATTGGCGCCGATCATTGTGCTGTTCTACCATCGAGTGGCTGATGACTGCCCGAATTCCTGGACGATCAGCAACCGTCGTTTCTATCGGCAGATCCGCTGGCTCCGACGACACTTCCCGCTGGTCTCGCTCGAGGAAGCTCAACGCCGTATTGCCAGCGGACGCAACGACCGCCCGGTGGTCAGCATCACCTTCGATGACGGATACGCCGACAACAGCGCGTTTGCCCTGCCGCTCTTGATCCGCTATCGCATTCCGTTCACCTATTTTGTGTCGGTCTATCACGTGCAGTATGAGGAACCGTTTGCTCACGACGTAGACACCGGACGCCCACAGCCTGCCAACACGCTGGAGGAGCTGCGGGCACTGGCCAAGGCGGGCGTCGAGATCGGGTTGCACACTCGCACGCACTGCAATATGGCTCAGGTTCGCGATCCGCATCAGCTCTACGACGAAGTTGTGACGGCCGGCAGCGATCTGGCGGGGTTTGTCGGCAGACCGGTCCGCTACTTCGCCTTCCCGTACGGTCTGACGCATAACCTGTCGCGGGCGGCCTTTCAACTGGCGCACAAGGCCGGGTACCTGGGCGTCTGCTCCGCGTACGGAGGCTACAACTTCCCGGGAGATGACCCGTTCCACATTCAGCGGTTCCACGCCGATCCACAATGGTGCCGCTGGAAGAACTGCCTGACGATCGATCCTCGGAAGATCCGCAACATCCCCCGGTATGAATACGAGTCAGCACGGACGCCGGCGAGCCAGGAACACACCCAGCAGAAACAAACAAGCCCACAGCCAACAAGCCAGTGCCCTCCTCGGCAGACGAGCAGCCACCAGGCTGTGGCAGATGGACAACTCGCCGAAGGGCTGAGGAAGGCGACGCACACATCATGACTCTGGTAACCGACCCTCCCCCACGATCCGACAGCACGGCAGAGTCGCCGCCGATTCCCGTAGCGGAGTCGACAGACCGCACGGCAGCGGATTCGCTGGCCACCGGTCTCGTCTTCATGCTGATCCTCACCGTCGCTCAGCGACTCATCGGCTTCGTGCGCAGCGTGCTGTTCTGCGGTCTGCTGCGCGACGATGAGCTCGGTCGCTGGTCGCTGGCCTTCAGTTTTCTGTTTCTGGCGGCTCCGTTGGCCGTGGCGGGCCTGCCCGGCTCGTTCGGCCGCTACGTGGAGTACTATCGCAGCCGCGGCCAGCTGGGGACATTCCTTCGCCGAACCATGTTCGTCAGTGCAGGTCTGGTCACCTTCGCCATCGCCGTGCTCGGCTGGTGGAGCCCCTTCTGGGCCTGGTTGGTGATGGGGGACCAGGCGGCTGTGTCGGTCATGCGATTGCTGACCGTGACGCTGGTGGCGATCATCGCCTACAACTACGTGACGGAACTGCTCACGGCCATGCGCAAAGTCCGCGCGGTGGCGATCATGCAATTCGTCAGCAGCTTGCTCTTTGCCATACTGGCGATCGTGCTGCTGGAGCTTACCAGCCTGCGGGAAGAAGCGATCATTATTGCGTTTGGCGTGTCATCGTTGGTATCCATCTTCGTCGTGGTCGGACCGCTCTGCAGCATTCGCCGCGAAGCGAGTCGAGATGTGGTTCCCTTGTCGCAGCGTGGCCTGTGGGAAAAACTGGTTCCGTTTGCCGCCTGGGTCTGGTTGACGAACCTGCTGGCGAATCTGTTTGACGCGGCGGATCGATTCATGATCGTGCACTTCGCCCAAGATGGAAGCGTCAGCGCCGACGCGCTGGTCGGGCAATACCATGCCAGCCGCGTGGTTCCGTTCCTGCTGGTCGCTGTCGCCAGCATGGCCGCGGGAGTGATTCTGCCCTACCTCAGCCAGGACTGGGAAGCGGGGGACAAGCCGGCCGTGTCTCGCCGTCAGTTGCTGACGGTCAAGCTGGGCGGTCTCATGTTGACCGCCTGCGGAGCGCTGGTGCTGATCGGGGCTCCCATTCTGTTCACGTGGATTCTGCGCGGCAAGTACGATCAGGGGTTGGCGGTTCTTCCCTGGACGCTGACCTACTGCATCTGGTTCAGCATGATCGTGCTGGCTCAGAACTACCTGTGGTGTGCGGAACGGGCACGGCTGGGAACACTGTCGTTCCTGGTCGGCCTGGTCTTGAACCTGGTGCTGAATGCACTCCTTCTGCCCCCACTAGGTCTGCTGGGAGCGATCATTGCGACTGCGATCGGCAACGCCGTGGCATTGGCACTGATGCTCTGGTTCAGCCGGATGCTGGGACTGGAAGTGGGACGCAGTGTCGTGCTGTGCTGCTGTCTGCCGGCCACACTGGTGATGAGTCCCTGGTTGACCGTGGCTGCCCTGATTGTCCTGGCGTATTTCGCCGCCAGTCGCACCTGGTTGTTTGATGCCGGCGAAAAGCAACTGCTCAGCGACGTCGTTTCGCATTTTCGGCAGCGGCTGAGCGGGGTGGGCAAGCGGAGGCAGGCAGCCTCAGTGTGACGTAGAGATGTCACCGATGGGCCGGACTGTGTGAGGTGCCGATTCCGGTCCGGAGCAGAAGGAACGATGGTGGCGATGAAACAGCACGAAATAAGGGGTGAAGCGATGGTCAACTGGAAAGACGACGAGGCAGTCACAACCAGGCAGTCCGCCGGCGGGCCGCTGCGCGTACTGTTTGTCATCACGAGCATGCCGGTGGGCGGCGCCGAGACGCTGCTGGTCAACCTGGTCCGTCACATGGATGCGACACGCTTTGCTCCCGAAGTCTGTTGCTTGAAGGAGCCCGGACCGCTCGCAGCGGCGTTGGCCCGGGAGTATCCGCTGCACAGCCATCTCCTTAGCTCCAAGTACGACCTGCGCGTGTTGCCCCGTTTACGGCGACTGATGATTCGGCGGCAGATTGATGCCGTCGTGACGGTCGGGGCGGGAGATAAAATGTTCTGGGGACGACTGGCGGCCTGGACCGCACGTGTGCCAGTCGTCCTGTCAGCTCTGCACTCCACGGGCTGGCCAGACGGCATCGGGCGGCTCAATCGCCGGCTGACTCCCTTGACCGACGGGTTCATTGCGGTGGCCAGGGACCACGGGAGATTCCTGGTGGAACAGGAGGGTTTTCCGGCCCGCAAAGTCCACGTGATTCCCAATGGAGTTGATACGCCACGATTCGCGCCCAATCCAGCGGCCCGCGAGGCGGTCCGTCGTGACCTGGGACTGCATGCCGACGTACCCGTATTCGGGATGGTGGCAGCACTGCGTGCAGAGAAGAACCATGTGCTGTTTCTGCGGGCCGCTCAGCTGATTCGTCGAGCAATTCCCGATGCCATGTTCCTGCTGGTTGGTGACGGGCCGCAGCGCGACCAGATCGAAGTTGCCGTGTCATCGGCCGGCCTGGAGGACTGTGTGAAACTGCTCGGTTCGCGCAGTGATGTCCCCGACCTGTTGGCCGCCATGGACGTCTTCCTGCTCACCTCGCGCATCGAGGCCAATCCGGTCTCGATCCTGGAAGCCATGGCTGCGGGATTGCCGGTCATCGCGACTCGTGTCGGTTCCGTATTCGAAACGGTCCACAACGGCCGAAACGGTTTTCTCGTCGAGACGGGCGACGCCGAGTCGATTGCCCGACATGGCATCTTCCTCGCGTCGCGTCCCGATGTGGCGCAGCGGTTTGGTGAAGTGGGACGACAGGACGTGCAGCAGCACTGGTCACTGCCATGCATGGTCGAAGGCTATCAGCAACTGATCGCCGATATCTATCAGGCCAAGCGAGGGCGACAGCCGTGGCTGCAGCATGAGTTGCCGCGAGAGGTGAGGGAGATGTCGCCTGAAGCCTGCGAAGTTGAGTCGCTGACCTGAGCTCTTGGGGGCCGCCAGCCAGAGCGGAGCCAGCCACAGCGGAAGACGATCGCTTGCACCTGCTCCGCCACACCCGGTCATGCGACGAGCCAAGCC
>JBGSHS010000150.1:0-21754 GCA_041752115.1 Pirellulaceae bacterium
GGCGGAGCAGGCGGCGGCGATCACGCGTGCCCAACGCGACCTCGCATCGGAACTGGCTCATCTCACGGACCTCGACGCCGCGTTGCAGCAGTGCTTGAGCGTGACGCTCGACATCTCTCGGTTGGATGCGGGCGGCATCTACCTGACAGGCGACCGGGGCCAACTGGAACTCGCCGTCCACGCAGGTTACAGCTCGCAAGAGCTTGCGTCCATTGGCACCTACGATCCGGAAGCGACCCTGACGCGGTTGGTCACCAACGGGCATCCAACTTATTTCCGCACCGACGAGGCCACCTTTTCTGAGGAAGGAGGGGCGTCGCAGCGGTCGGGGCAATGCAGGGCGATTCTGCCGGTCTGCCACCATGGCGAGGTGCTGGCCTGTCTAAATCTGGTGTCGCGGACGTGGGAGCGAATTCCGCTGGACACGCGTGAGTTGCTCGAGGGGATCGCCGCGCAGATCGGATCTGCGATAGCGCGGATTCGAGCGGAGGCGGAAGCAACGCGGCGGCAGGAGCTGCTCCAGGCGGAGCGCGACCTGGCTCTCGCGCTCTCGACGATCGAGACGATGGACGAAGCGATGCAGCTCTGCCTGGATGTCGCGCTGCGTGTGGCGGGGCGCAGTTCCGGCGCTCTGTGGCGCATTTATTCCGGTGGCACCGGCGAACTCGTTTGCCATCGCGGGATCACACCGGAGCTAAGTCAGGCGCTGGCCCATTTTGGGGCGGAGTCGCCTCTGATGCAGGTCCTCAGAGGCGGTTCGCCCATCTACTGCCGTGCCGACGACCTGCCCGAGGCCGAGGCCGCCTTGTGCCGGAGCAACGAATTGCGGTGCGTCGCCATTCTGCCGATCGTGGCCGATGGCGAGTGGCTCGCCACACTGGCCATCGGTTCGCATGCGCTCCCGTCCATTCCGACCACGACGATCCGGGCACTCGAATCTGTCGTGGTCCATCTGCGCGAGGTCCTCGTCCGACTTCGGGGGCAGGAACGCCTGCGCATCCTGGAACGCGCCGTGGAACAGAGTTCCAGCACGATCGTGATCACGGGCCGTAACGGCTCGATTGAGTACGTCAATCCGCGTTTCGTTCAGACCACGGGCTATGCGCGCGAGGAAGTCGTGGGGCAGAACCCACGCCTTCTCCGCTCAGGAACCCAGTCGCCGAAGTTCTACCAGGAACTATGGCAGACCATCGTTGCTGGCCGGGACTGGCGAGGCGAGATGCACAATCGCCGCAAGGACGGGAGCATGTTCTGGGAGTCGGCCACGATCTCGCCGATCACTGATGCGCAGGGGCAGATCACCCATTTCGTGGCGGTCAAGGAGGACATCAGTGAACAGAAGCTGGCCGAACAGGCTCTGCGAGAAAGCGAGGAACGACACCGGCTGCTGATCGAACATGCGATGGCTGGCGTCGCCGTCCACAAGATCGTCCTGGACGATTCAGGCTGTCCGGTCGATTATGTCTTTCTCGACGCCAACCCTGCCTTCGAGGTCCATACCGGCCTGCGTGTCGCCGACGTGGTCGGTCGCCGCGCGTCCGATGTGTTGCCGGGAATCGAACAGACGCCGTTCCTGCAGATCTACGGGCAGGTCATTCAGTCGGGCAAGCCGATCAGTTTCGAGCAGTATTTTGCACCGCTCCAGCGGCACTACTTCGTCAACGCCTATCGCGTCGGCAAGGGAAAATTCGCGACGGTCTTCATGGACATCTCCGAACGCAAACTGGCCGAACAGCGACTGACCGACTATACCGCCGCCCTGGAATCGGCCAACACGGCGTTGGAGCAGTTCAACGAGAAGGTCAACGCGGCCACACGCGCCAAGAGTGAGTTTCTGGCCAACATGAGCCACGAGATTCGCACCCCCATGACGGCCATCCTCGGTTACACCGAGGTGTTGCTGGACGAGGCGGGAATCGAGCAGGCCGCTCCCGAACAGGTTCAGGCGTTGGAAACGATCCAGCGTAACGGCGAGTACCTGCTGCGTCTGATCAACGATATCCTCGACCTCTCGAAGATCGAAGCCGGCAAGCTGGAGGTGGAGCGGGCCGCCTGCTCACCCACCAAAGTCCTGGATGACGTTGCTTCGCTGATGCGCGTCCGCGCGGAAGCCAAGAACCTGCCGCTGGAAATCGTTCTGGAGGGACACCTGCCGGAGGAGATCCAGAGTGATTCGGTGCGGCTCCGCCAGATCCTGATCAACCTCGTCGGAAATGCCATCAAGTTCACCGAAACGGGCAACGTCCGTGTGGTCACGCGTCTGGTCGACTCGTCATCCGGCTCAGCACAACTTCAATTCGACGTGACCGATACCGGAATTGGTATGGAGCCCGCGCAGATCGCAAGACTGTTCCAACCGTTCACGCAGGCCGATTCTTCGACCATCCGCAAATTCGGTGGCACCGGACTCGGCTTGACGATCAGCAAGCGTCTGGCGGAGATGCTCGGTGGAGACATTTCGGTGGTCAGCACGCCGGGGCGCGGGAGCACCTTCACCGTGTCTGTCGATGCAGGGCCGTTGACTGGCATCGTCCTGCAGACGGAAACAGCGCTGCCTGAGCACCGTGGCCACTGCCAGGGCTCTGTCGTGCGGGCCGAAGTCACTCCACTGCATGGAAGAATTCTGCTGGCCGAAGATGGGCCGGACAACCAGCGTCTGATTTCCTTCCTGCTGCGCAAAGCGGGAGCCGAAGTGACCGTGGCGGAGAACGGTCTGATCGCCTGCGAAGCCGCGTTGGCGGCACTCGCGCGCCACGAACCATTCGATGTCATCCTCATGGACATGCAGATGCCCGTCCTGGACGGCTACGATGCCACGCATCGACTCCGCTCCGCCGGCTACGTGAGCCCGATCCTCGCGTTGACCGCACACGCGATGGAAGGGGACGACGCCAAGTGCCTGGCAGCCGGCTGCGACGAGTACCTGACCAAGCCGATCGATCGCGTTCGATTCATCGCCGTGATCGCCAGCTACATGTCGCGTTCCGCCACGAACGCTGATCTGCCGGGAGTCGTCTTTCCTGCGGCCGACGTGCCTTCATCGCTCCCAGGATGCCTCTCGTAACGGTTTGTCCATTTCAGCCTGTCCAATAGCGGGCCAGTTGACTGACCAGCGTCCAGATGCCCGCCACGCACATCCCAACTGCCGAAATCCACAGGCAGCCATCCCAGGCCAGACCGGGCATCGTGCGCGGATCCCCGCAACGGTAACGGAAGTAGAGCGCCGCGACAGCCAACATCGGCAGCATGATCGCCTGCATCGCACCGCTCAACAGCACCAGGGCGGTCGGCTGCGGAAAAAACAGATAGATGACCAGACAAGCCATCGGAAAGACGCCACTCAACACCGTCACCAGCCGGCGATACTGATCTTCACCGCGTCGTGCCAGACCAAGGACCCGCAGCGCATCGGGAAAGACGCGTGCGTGCCCGGCATTGGCAACGAAGTAGGTGGAATAAAGGACCGCGAAGGCTCCGAACAGAAACAGGGTCTGCGCCGCTCGCCCAAACACCGGCTCATACATCACCGTCAATGTCTGGATCAATTCGCTCTCGGCTGGCACCAGCCCGGCCCGGCCCAGGATAGCGGCACCCAACAGATAAAACGCGACGGTGGCAAACGTATAGACGACCATCGAGCACCAGGCATCCCACCGCATCACACGCAACCAGCCGCGCGCCCGCTGACCCCACGCCGGTTTGTCATCGCGCGGACCGGTGAACCGGGCGTAGCCCTTTTCCAGACACCAGTACGGATACGCAATCAACTCGGCGGCACCCACACCGATGATCCCAAACGTCGCCAGGGCAGTGGCCACCGGGCCAAGTCCGCCACCGCCGCCCGATGCGGGCAGGCGACACCGCATCCCCTCGATCACGTCCGACCAGCCCACCGACCACGTGGGATGCAGCTGCAGCATACATAAGTTGACGATCGTGATCAGCGTGAACATGGCGACAATGACGGTCGAAAGTGCCTGGATCGATCGATAGCGTCCCAGTACCAGCACGACGGTCGTCACGACCGCCGTGATCGTGGCCCAGATCTTGTCGTCAGGAGGCGCGGGAGGCCGATTGCTCAGCGCCAGTAATCGTTCCTCGCCCAACGTGGCGCGCAGCTCCTGCTGCTGCTGAGCGATCAGCACCTCCAACGCGGCCAGATCGCGCTGCAACGTGACTCGATCGTCCGGCCGCCCGGCAAACGCCCCGTGCTCATCACTGCGAGCCAGGCTCGTGGCCTTCACTTGCCGAGCAATCTGCAGGTCGACAAATTCGTTGAACGTCCTCCCGTTCTCAGTCAGCGGGATACTGATTGCCAGTGCCTGTCCCACAGCCCCGACAATGCCGCCCAGCTGACTGATACTGGCAAGGAACATCAGGAACCAGTACCACACAATCCAATTGCTTCCTCCCCAAGGAACACGCGGACCGGGCACGCGATTCAAACCATCCATGGTGGTCTCGCCCGTGACCATGCAATAACGACCGAATTCGATCTGCGTGAAAACTTTGATTGTGCAACCGATCAAGATGAGCCACAGCAGAGTGAAACCAGCCTTGGCACCCGTAATGGTGGTGGCAATCAACTCGCCCGATCCGACAATCGACCCGGCAATAATCAACCCGGGCCCCAGACGACGGATAATCCCCCAGGCAGTCGTGGGCGGGACCTCCACCTGCTGTTCGCTATGCTCCGCCTCAGCCATGGCCGTGTCCCTCGTCGGTTCGCTGGGAGACTGCCACCGGTCCTCGGTGGCAGTCGACTCTGCCGTACCATCGCCCTTACGATCGTGGGAAGAACAACTTCCCTGGTTAGCCCGTGTTCCCACGCTCTGCGCGAGCGTGGCTACAAGAGAAGTTGCTTTTCTCTCGTGCCTTACCGTACCATCCCCTGCGGGCGGTGAAAACCGCGACCCGGCGGGACGGAGCGGAAAAACCGGCACAATCGTTAGAGTCTTCCTCAAGCCCCCGGCCGACAGCTGCCGATGGGACTGGGTGTCACAACGGCGCTGCGCTGTGCCCAAACTCCGGTGCGGCTTCACGGGGGCCCGCGGAGCATACCCGGCGCAGCACGCCAGGAAACCACCCGGGGCCGGCCCTCACTCACGGAAACCGCCATGATCCGCTCATCCGCCAAGCAACGGTCCGTCAAACGACTTGTCGCCGCCCTGCTCTCGTGCTGCCTGGCGATCAGCGCCACCGGCTGTGCCATGTGCTACACCCCTTACGACGACGCCTATTCGGCATATGGGGGCGTCCGCGAACGCCAGGACCTGTTTCACGGACGCGTCGGCTCCGTGCTCAGTGATCCGGCGATGCAATATGCCGAACCGGGCGGTATGAGCGATCAGCCCACGGAGCGCGACCTCTACCACTATGAAACGCCGGGAGCCGCGTCGGATGGAGTTGAGGAGATCTGACCCTCAGAACACCGCTGTCAGGTCCCCAGAGTCGAACGTTTTCCTGTGAGGTGCTGTGACTCCCTTTGCCACCAGCGCGGGCGGTTGCTGCCGGCGTGGAATCCGGAAGTAGCACGCGCGCAACTCGGCGGCTGGTCAGCGATCGCCCGCGTGTGCCCCCTCCCAAGGAACCGCGTCGAGTAACTGGTCGATGCTCTCGATGAAGACCTCTGCCATGGCATCTTCGTCGTAGTTGACGGCAATGCGACGGATTCCGTGTTTTCCCGCTTCAGCCAGGAACAGCGAATCCCGAGCGACGAGTCCAATCTGACAGGCCTTCAACCCGGTGTTCTGCAACGCCACTTCCAAGGCCGACGGTCTGGGCGAGCCCATACCCAGTTCTGCGGCCGCGAGGATCGCCTGGAAATGGCCGTCGAGTCCCAGTCGTTCGACGCGGCTCACTACTTCCTCGATGCCGAAATGGGCGCTGCTGAGCAAAGTCAGATGAACGCCGATTTCATTGAGTCGGGTAAGCACGTGAATCACACCCGGCAATGGCAGAATCTCCGCTTCCCATTGGCGGTGACGAGCCAACCCAGCGGCTGCCACCTCGTCAATCTGGCCATTGCTCAGACCTGCCGCACGAAGGAATAGCCGAAACGCGTCCCAGTAACTCAGCTCGCGCCGGGCGACGCGATCCAGATACTCCCGCTGCCAGATGCGGAAGAAAGGGGTATAGGTGGTATGCAATCCGAGTCGCTGGACCAATTTGAGCAGCCAGCGGCGCCAAGCGGTATCATCGTAGAGCACTCCGCACAGATCGATCAGCAAACCAGCGATCGGCGGTGAGGGATCGCGCAGCCTCCGCAGCAACTCCGAGGGCCGTAGCGGCTGGCGACGCGCGAGGGCGGCACCCGAAGTCCTCGTGACGTCCATGGTTGCCCGAATCCTTTCCGAACCTTGGACCGCGCACACACCGGCGATGCTCACCGAAGTGGATCCTTCCACTGGTGGTCGCGCGCTCGTGTCATACCGGTACGCACCTCGACCACGCGATCACGATCCTGCATCCGAGTGGGCAGGAGTCTAGCACCGTTGGCAAGCCTGGGTCAAGACGAAGTCGCCTGAGGGATCCCCAACGCCTGATAGATTCGGGGATCTGCCAGCGAATCGGCCCGGAACTGGCACCCCGAGAAGTCATGCGACTGACTGTGGCTCCCTGGCACGGCCACGGCGAAAGTCCCAGCCGTTACGGCGGCTCGACAGCCGTTCTCACTGTCTTCCAGCACCATGACTCGTGGCGGGGCAAGTCCCAGGCGAGCACAGGCCTTGAGATAGATCTCCGGAGCCGGTTTGCCGTGCGTCACATCTTCCGCCGTCAACAGGAAGGCGAACCGCGGCAACAGGTCGAATCGTGACAACACGTCCGTTACGAACGAGAGTCGACTGCTCGTGGCCACGGCTCTGGGAATGCCAGCCTGCTCTAACACATCGAGCAGTGCCAGCAATCCGGGCATCGTCTGCAGGCCGGCGTCGAGCACGGCGGGAAACAACTGGTCCGTCTCAGCAGATAGCTGTCCGACCGTCGCGTCCAACCGATGCCAGTCAATCATGATCTGGAGCGCGACCTGCGTGGGACGCCCCATCATGGCGTCCAGCAGGGGCTTCGTGAACTCCTGCCCACGGCGTTTCAACAGCTGCGAACCAACCTCGATATACAGGTCTTCCGTATTGAACATCAGGCCATCCAGATCAAACACGACGGCCTGCAGGGGATCGTCCAGATTCATCAAACTCTCCTCACCTTCGAGCATCGCGGCCACCACGCCTCACGAGCCCATCACAGGAACCGTGGTGCGAGGCGAGTTCCCACTGAGACGCCCGCCTGCCGCCAACACACCACAGATGTAGCAGGCATCCGCAATATGCAACAGTGGGGCAGCGCCCCACGAGCCCTCGATTTCTCGTCGCCAATGCCTGACCTGAGCGATCTGCCGGTTCGCCCGGGACGTGCCCGACCTGGTGCTTCCTGGCTCCGGCCATGCTGGAACGACACCGATGGTGAGCGACCGACGGTGAGCGACGGATCCGGTTTCGGTGGCTCATGCAGAACTTGTCGGGATGTCGCCGCCTGGTTCTCGAGCTGAGGATTCCAGGTCTCCGTCCAAGTGCCCGTCCCACCCGTTCTATGCGACAGGCCCGTTCTATGCGACAGGCCCGTTCTATTCGACAGGAAGGAAAGGCGGCGAGTCCATGACGTCGTGCGCAGGGCCGGATAACCAGTGTCTTGATGCCAGATAGAGCGCAGTCCCCAGTGGCTTTCGTCGAGTCAGCAGCAACCGCCCCACCGGGTAACCTGCGGGACGCCATCGCCGAGTGGCTTCATCGCATGGCCCAAGGAAATCGATGGCCCCTGCCTCGTGCCGCTCCTGCAGTCGCTGCGTCAACAGGTACGTCAGCAGTTGCCCCGGACCGAACGACCGGAACTGTGGATCGTAACCCACCTTGTAAGAATGGTAGGTGTGTTTGGCGAGCCAGCCGATCTCAAAGGCGATCGGCTGCTGATCCAGTTCCAGGGTCAGGATCACCAGTTCGCCGCGCATGGCCAGGCATCGAGCCTGCTGGCGGGCATAGCTGGCCGCCTGGGCGTTGGCCAGCAGGGAAGTGCCGGCGACTCCCTTCCAGCCGGCGTGCTCCACGGACAGCACACGGGCCAATAGCCGCAGTGCTTCCGACTCTCTGGTGGGCCGATCCAACTGCAGCCGCCACGATCCCAGGTCGCTGAGACGACGCTGGGAGCGATGCAGTTGTTTACGGAAGCCGCGTGAGAGCCTCTTCTGTTGATCCATCCAATTGCCGGTCAGAGTCAGGCGCCCCACGACATAGCGCACACGTTGATCGACATTCCACCCGGCACGATGGGCTGCCGCGACCAATGCCTGCCACCACGGCGCATTGAGTGGAATTGACGCAAACCAGAAAGCTCCGGCAGATAGTCGACCGAGGGCGTCCACCAGATGGTCACATACGCTGGCCACGTCCGCGACAGGATCCAGCATGAGCTGCCCGGCCGATGACCATTCGTTGCCCGGCACATCGAGACAAGGAAGGACTCGTGCCTTACGCCGATGCAACAAGGGAATGGCGGCGAGGAATCGACCTTCCTCACAGACAACCAAGGCCTGAAAACGCGGAGCCTGCTCAAACTGCTCCAACCAAGCCGCCACTAACGCGGCTCGGGCTGTCGGGTGTGTCACGTCACTGCGATTCCACAGATCGTCCCAGCGCTGAGCGTGGCGGACCAACGACTCCAGAGTCGGCAGATGCAGCGTGGTGAGCACGGACATTGGTTCCAGAAGCCGCGGATTCCAGCCGGCGTGCAACCTGCAGCGGCGTGGTGTGAACGGGCCGAATCGGCATGTGCCGCACGGCGCTTTTGTTTGGCTCTGCATCGCAGGGACGATGCTTGCACCATAAGCATGCCACGCCAGTTGGTGTGGCGGCGGGACCAGCGAACTGCAGCCAGCGGTACGGCAGGATCCGCGGTGACACAAGCCGGACGATTCCTACAATCGACATTCTGACCAGGCCCGCCGTCGGGTCACTCCGACTCCGTTCCCAGGAGATCGGTGATTCCGTCTGCGCTGCAGGGCTGCTTTGTTGACGTTTCGTCCGAGCCGGGGATAAAATGGGGAATCCAGGGAGTGCGGGACCAATCGGCAGCTGTTCTCACGTTCTTCTCGGTGGCGATTCGTTCTCCCCAACCACGGACCTGGGGGTCGGAACCAGTCTCGACTGCGGGGCGTACGAGGTGGGTCATGAACGATCGAAGCGGATTGCTCACCCTGGCAGCGTATCTCTCCGTGGCCATGGTCATCATGGTGGTCGCCGCCGTGGGGATATTGAAATACGGTGCTCCCGATCCTATGGCCGGACTTGATACCCTCCCGGCCGATCCCGTTCCCGAGCTGGCACCATCACCATTCGAGTTGCCCGCGAGCAGTCCTACCGGGTCTGCCGAGGCAGGCTTCGAACAGCAGAGATTACGATTGCTGGAGTCGATGCTGGCCGAGAAGACAGTCCGGTTGCGTGAATTATCTCAGTCGCTGATGCAGCAGAATGCGCAATACGAAGACCTCAAGAGGCGCTACGACGACGCCTGGTTGATCGCCGCTGAGTCATTCGCGCAGCCTCAGGAAGCTCTGCCCACCGCAGGCGCGACCGGTGCGGGTGCGATCGATCCAACGGCGGACGACGACCGCTCCCGACTCGAAGCGCAATTGGCGATGGCGCGCGACGTTCATGAAGTGACGTTGCGAGATCTGGAGTCCCTGCAAAACGAATTGACTCGCGTGTACGAGGAGCTCGAGCGCACGCGCGACGAAGCGGGACGGGAATCCAGCTCCCGGTTGCAGGAGGCCCTGACGCTGGAAGCGGCCACGGCGAGTGTCATTCTGCGGATTGGCAAAGACGCAGTTCCGGCGCTGCGCGAAGCGCTGTCTCACAACAGCCCGATCGTACGGCGATGGGCCGCGACTGCCTTGGGAGGAATTGGCCCTGATGCCGGCGACGCGGTCGAGGCATTAACCGAAACGCTGACCGACTCCGATCCCAATGTGCGTCGAGCCGCCAAGACCGCGCTCGACGCGATTGAGCGATAACTCCCTTGGGACGCGCGTGTCAGCTTACCACCGCCCTGCGCGCCCCTTGGGCTGACCCAGCCGCGACACGGCCAAGGTCACGACGCATGAGGCCGCCTTGCTGTTCGCCGCTGCTCGTTCGGCGCGCTGCGGGGTTCTGAGCCACTCAGTACTTCTTCAGGACGAGAAAACGGCTTTCGGACGGCGTCGCAACCAACAGCAGGATCCCGTTCTCGACGGACTCCCCCGCCACAGCCTGACGGAATTGATCCACGTTCAGGACGTCCTTCTTGCCCACTCGCAGGATCAACATGCCAGGACCAATACCCTTGTCAGCCGCCACGCTGTCGGGATCGACCGACACGACCAGCACGCCCGCGGTCCGATCCTCGTATCCCAACTCGCGCCCCAGACGCTCCGTCAGATCCTGCACTTCGATTCCCAACACAGCCTCAGCTTCCGATCGAGGTGATGACGGGCGTTGCGGCGCGCGCGTCCCATTTCCGGCCCGGCTCACATCCTCAGGAAGCTGTTCCAATGTCACCCCGACCACTTGCTCGCGCCCCTCACGCAAATACGCCAGGCGAATGCGGGAACCGACTTCGCGTTTCTCCACCGACTGCTGCAACTCAGCCGGAGTGGCGATTGGAGTCTGCTCGAAATGCGTGATGATGTCCCCCAGCCGCAGACCGACTTTGTGAGCCGGCGAGCCCGGGTAGACGTTCATGACGACGACTCCCTTCCCCACATCCACCCCCATCTGCTCGGCCACGTCGGCATTCATCGACGCCACACCAACTCCCAAATAGGCGCGGCGAACATGGCCGTCCTGTACCAGCTGTCCTGATACCCACTTGGCCAGATTCGCCGGAATGGCGAAGCCAATTCCCTGATAGGCGCCAGTGCGCGTCGCAATGGAGGAGTTGATCCCGACCACTTCCCCATTCAAGTTAACCAGAGGACCGCCCGAATTGCCGGGGTTGATCGCCGCATCGGTCTGTAACAGAGGCGCCCTTTCGGCCGTGCTCAACGACCGCCCTTTCGCACTGATGATGCCCGCACTGACGGTCGCGTCCAAACCAAACGGACTGCCAATGGCCAATACCCAGTCGCCGATCTGCAGCGCGTCCGAGTCTCCCAACACGGCCGTCGGCAAATTGCTCGGCGCATCAATCCGTACCACCGCCAGATCGGTCTCCGGATCGGTCTGGATATCTCGCGCCGGAAATACGCGGCCGTCCGAGAGCTGGACCTCCACGCGATCCGACTCGGCCACGACATGGTTGTTCGTCAAAATGACTCCCTTCGCATCGATAATCACTCCGCTCCCCAAGCCTTCCCGACGCGGCATCCGCGACCCACCACCTTCAAACAGGTCCTCCCAGGGAGTTCCGCGAAAAGGGTTCTCACGCACGCTGGCATTGGCCGCCGTTCGGATCGTGACCACCGTCGGAAGCACCCGAGCCGAGGCCTGTCGAAACGCACGAGATAGCGACTCGGCAGAAGCCGTGGCGTGCCGATCAGCCGGAGCGGTTTCGGGCGGCTGCGACTGTCCCGTGGCGAGGGGCGTCTCCAGCATCGACGAGTCCTGTCCCCAACTCGGGTGTGTCAGCCCCCAAGAAATCAGATTCGCACACACACACAATACAAAGTGTCGAGCAACACTCCTTCCCCACACCACATTCCCGTTCATCATCATGCTCACTCCCGTCGTTGATGTTTCTCCCAATTTCCTCTGGCTGGCACACCGTGCAGGCACCCAAGGGAAACCAACGGTCGCGGCCTCGGATTCGGTCGGCCCATTGGTTGAGTCTGTGATACGCCCTTCGGGTAGTTCCGAGGGTCAAGCCGGCGGTGACCAGGAAAATTCACCCCATCATACGCAATTGACGCGTATTTGGGTCGGCCTCCCACGCCTCTGTGGACCATGATACCCCAACTGGAGCGGTCGCGCGACTCACAGATCTCAAGGCTGCCAACCGCTCTGCGGCGCGATCTTCGCCTTAGTTACGTGGCTCGCGGTGGCGACGCACCCCTAGCAGCCACTTGACAGACGTAGAACGAACCGATCTGGCGGTGAATGTGAACGAGTGTTCAATTGACCACTCCTGGTGCAATGCGGGGAACCGCCGAGGTCATCAGCGCGAGGAACGGGCCGGCGGCTGTCAACTGCGCGGAAGCACTGGTCCGCAGAGAATCTGTAACGGTTGCGGAGCGGAGCGGGGCGTTCCGTTCGGTTTACCTAACTGTCCGTCCCACCGTACGTCACACAGAGCGATTTGGTATTGGCAGAGCGTGGGCCTTTAGCACATACTAACTCTGGCCGCAACCCCAGATCGAGAGTATACTGGGAGGTCGGCAGGCAACGCTGGAGGCCTGTCGCCCACCCGTCGCTTGGCGCCGGATGCGTCGAGTCACTCCGCGGTATGTAGCATCATTCTCTTATTTCTGGTGCCTCTTGGTACAGGCTGGCGTGTCGACATGACCTGCCTAAGCTACCAGGCTCCCCAGGTGTCAACATGTACGAGACTTACGAGATCGAGGACGAGCAATTTGATGACCCGTTGCCCTGCGATGAGGCAGGGCCGGTGAGTTTGGACTTGGATGCGGACGATGAGGCGGACAACCTGACCGATGATTCGTCGTCGGCTTGGGACGACGACCGCGCTCAGGTTGAGGCTGAGAACATTACGTGGCCGGACGACCCGTTGCGGCTCTATTTGAACCAGATCGGCAAGATTGCCTTGCTGTCGCACAAGGAAGAAGTTGCCCTGGCTCGACAGGTAGAGTTGTCGCGACGGCGTTTTCGCCGCGAGTTGTTGCAGGTCGCTTTTGTGCTCAATTCGGCGGTGCGCACGCTGGAGCGGGTGCATCACAAGGAACTGCCGTTTGACCGAACGATTCAGGTATCGGTGAGCGATGCCTTGGAGAAGCATCAGATCACGGGGCGTTTCCCGCACAACCTGCAGACGTTGCAGGTGTTGTTGTTGCGCAACGGCGAGGACTATCGCGTGGCGATGTCGCGCAGGGCCACCATGGCCCAGCGGCGGGACGCCTGGAAGCGCTTGATTCGCCGTCGCTGCCGGGCTGCCCGACTGGTGGAAGAACTCGGTCTGCGGATGGAACATTTTGAAGCCATTTATCCGCGATTCGAGCGAGTGGCGGAGCGTGTCGCTAGGTTGACTCAGTTTCTCGAACATGCTGCTCATCTCGGGGACAGCGAAACGGAGAAGCATCGACGCGAATTACGCCGTTTACTCCGCATGACCCAGCACACGGCCGACGGACTGCAGAAGCGTTGGAAGAGCTTGCATGATGCGTTGGCCGCCTACCAGGAAGCCAAGAAGGGGCTCTCCCAGGGCAACCTCCGCCTGGTCGTGTCGATTGTCAAGAAGTATCGCAATCGCGGTGTCAGCTTCCTCGATCTGATTCAGGAAGGAAATGCCGGCTTGATGCGGGCTGTCGAAAAGTTTGAATATCGACGCGGCTTCAAGTTCAGTACGTATGCGACTTGGTGGATCCGCCAAGCCGTGACGCGTGCCGTCGCCGACCAGAGTCGGACGATTCGCGTGCCGGTCCATATGGCACCGGTGATCGCTCGCGTCAAGCAGGTGTACGGTCGACTGTTCCACGACTTGGGTCGCGAGCCCACCGTGGAGGAGACCGCCGACGCCACGGGGCTGTCACTCGACGAAACGAGGCAGATCCTTCGGATCCGCCAGATGCCGGCCAGCCTGGATCAGGCGGTGGGCCGGGGAGAGGACAGCAAGTTTGCCGATCTGCTGACCAAAGAGGATGCGGAAGAACCGGCGGCTGGTGCTGGGCACCAGATGCTGCAGGGCCGAATTCGCCATCTGCTGCAGACGCTCGGTTATCGCGAACGAGAGATTATCAACCTCCGTTACGGGCTGGGGGACGGCTACAACTACACGCTGGAAGAAGTTGCCTCCATTTTCAAAGTTACTCGCGAGCGGATTCGGCAGATCGAAGACCGTGCGCTCCGCAAACTGCAGGAGCCAAGTCGCAGTGCGGAACTGGTCGGGTTCCTCGACTGAAGCGGCCGGTCGACCAGCAGACCCCTGATCCGCGTACCACCACGACCGTGTATGGCCTGAAGGGACGAATCGCCCGGCGATTCGTCCCTTTCTCTTTTCCGAACAGGGCATCCTCCCGACAGCTCCGACCGTGGAGCCAGGCCGTTGCGGTGAAGACATGCGGGGGCACGATCTGGTTGCGGCCACCCGAAATCACTCGTACATTGACACACAGCGGGGAAAGGCGTCCGGCCGGACCGTAACCTTTGAGGGACCAAGCTATGTTCAAGTTGACCAGGGAGGAAGAAGAGCGTCTCGAGCAAGTTTACCGGCGCGTACAGGCAGAATCCGCGACATTTGTGGGCTACCCCTGCACCTGTATCTTCGATTACTCGGAGCTCTTTCGTTTCCTTCAGTTTCCGATCAACAACGTGGGCGATCCTTACGCCCCCAGCACGTATCGCGTGAACACCAAAGACCTGGAACGGGAGGTGTTGGCCTGGTTTGCCGAATTGACCCACGCCGATCCGGGGTCCTTCTGGGGATACGTTACCAACGGCGGTTCGGAAGGAAACCTGTACGGGCTGTATCTGGCTCGCGAGCTGATGCCTGATGGGATGGTGTACTACTCGGAAGACACGCACTACAGCGTGAGCAAGAACCTGCGCATGCTGAAGATGCCCAACATCATGATCCGCTCGCAGCCCAACGGGGAAATCGATTACGATGATTTGCGGGAGACGATTCGGATCCACCGTCAGATACCTCCCATCATCATGGCGAACATCGGCACCACGATGAAAGAAGCCATCGACGATATTCCCAGGATCCGGACCATGCTGCGGGACATGGCCATCCCATTGTCCTACATTCACTGCGATGCGGCACTTGACGGCATGATTCTCCCCTTCGTCGAAAACGCTCCACGCTGGGATTTCGCAGCGGGGATCGACAGCCTGGCGATCAGCGGGCACAAGTTCATCGGTTCGCCGATCCCCTGTGGCATCGCCCTGGCCAAGAAATCCAACGTCGACCGAATTGCGCGGTCGATCGAATACGTGGGGACCCTGGACACGACGGTCACAGGTTCTCGCAACGGCATCACCCCGATCTTCCTGTGGTATGCCATTCATCGCTATGGTCGCGAGGGCTTCGCCGCCAATGCTCGACGCTGCCAGCAACTTGCCCAATATGCAGTCGATCGCTTCCGCTCTCTGGGCGTGGCGGCCTGGAAGAACCCCTACGCCGTGACCGTCATCTTTCCTCGGCCACCCGAAGAGGTTCTGCAGCGGTGGCAGATTGCTGTCAAGGATGACTTCGCTCATATCATCTGTATGCCCCATTTCACCACCGAGTTGATCGACACATTGACCGGCGATATCGCCGCGGCCCTGCACCAGGAGGCCACTCGATGAAACAAATTACGATCGTCACCCCCGCTCAGACCGGTTTGATGGCCGACATCTCAGACCATCTTGGCCGAGCAGGAATCAACATCGAGACGCTGGAAGCGTTCGTTGTGCGGGATTGGGACATCGTTCAGTTGACGGTAAGTGACTATGACCGAGCTCTGCGCGTGTTGCGCGATGCGAAATACGACGCCATCACGGAAGACGCCGTCGTGATTAATGTCAAAGACCAGCCGGGCGCCTTGGCGAAAGTCATGCGCAGATTGAACGAGGCTGGAGTCAACATGCGGAGCATGCGGATCCTGCACCGGCAGGCAGGAGAAGCGATGGTGGCTATCTCGATGGATCGCAATGAAGAGGCCATGCGACTGATCGATGACCTGCTGGTGAACCGAAGTTCCGACTGAACTGCCATACGGCGATCACTGCGGACTTTGCCAGACCTCCCGCGCCAGCCTTGACCGTCCGCTGCGCCGACGAGGGAATTCCGACTCCCGACCGGCAGCGGCCAGATTGTCCGGCCAGGCTGTCCTCATTTCGAACGGCCGCCTGAGCATCCGGCCAAGCGGCACGTCGAATCGGGCCCACCAGACGGTGGGCGCCAGCTGCCATCGCGTCCACTGGCATGGCATACGATTTGCTTAACAGCAACAACTGTCGGTGCCGCCCGTAAGCAGCAGTGCCGTTGAAGCCCCGTCTCTGGTTTGCTGTCGAGTACCTTGGTTGGATCTTCTTCGAGACGCCCCGTCGCTTCGCCGCGCGGCGGGCTGTGTGGCAGCACTCTTCCGGTGATCGAGTCGAACGTGGTAGGATCGCCACGGCGAAAGCGTGCCCCCCTCGGCCGCGAAGAAACCGACTCCGCTCAGCTCCCTCGCCACGATCGTGCGACCGGGGACAGGGCGCGAGACGTCGCGTGCGAGGAGAGCTTCCCCTGCCCGACTTACTGGCAGCCGATCGGAACTGAGCCGGACACCCACCAGAACGAATCCCAAGAACCGGCTTCGCCGGATCGAGGTAAACTGATGAACTTTCGACCAGACAAACTGACCATCAAAGCACAAGAAGCGTTGCAGCGGGCCCAGCAACTGGCGCAGAGCAAAGGGAATCCGGAAGTCGATTCTCTCCACTTGCTCACCGCCATGCTGCAGGAATCGGAGGGCATGGTCCAGCCGATTCTGCAGAGGATTGGCGTGAACCTTGGACAACTCGACGGGATGCTGCAGGCCGAACTGGGTCGCTATCCCAAGGCGAGTGGAAGCTCCGCGCCGCATGTCGGTAAGGATCTGTCGGATGTGTTGCATGCTGCCCAGCAGCAGGCCGACACGATGCGCGACGAGTTCGTCTCGACCGAGCACTTGTTGTTGGCGCTGACTCAGACCAGCTGCAAGGCCCGGAACCTGTTGCAGCTCAATGGAGTTCGCGATGCGGATATCCTCTCGGCACTGAAAAAACTTCGTGGCAGCTCGCGCGTTACGGACCAGAACCCGGAAGAGAAATTTCAGGCTCTGCAGCGTTACGGCATCGATCTGGTGGAGCGAGCGGAACAAGGCAAGCTCGATCCGGTCATCGGCCGGGATCAGGAGATCCGTCGCGTGATCCAGGTTCTTTCGCGACGGACCAAGAACAACCCCGTCCTGATTGGCGAACCGGGTGTAGGCAAGACGGCCATCGTGGAAGGATTAGCGCTGCGCATCTTGGCCGGCGACGTTCCCCAGAGTCTCAAGAACAAACGGGTCGTCGCGCTCGACATGGGCGCGCTGATCGCCGGGGCGAAGTATCGAGGCGAATTCGAAGACCGTCTGAAAGCGGTCCTCCGCGAAGTGACGGATGCCGGCGGCAGCGTCATCATGTTCATTGATGAGTTGCATACGGTGGTCGGGGCGGGCGCAGCCGAAGGAGCGTCTGACGCAGCCAATCTGCTCAAACCAGCCCTGGCCCGAGGCGAGCTGCGCTGTATCGGCGCCACGACGCTCGACGAATACCGCAAGCATGTCGAGAAGGACAAGGCCTTGGAGCGGCGTTTCCAACCTGTCTATGTGGGCGAACCGACGCTCGACGATACGATCGCGATCCTGCGCGGACTCAAACCGCGTTACGAAGCACATCACGGCGTCAAAATCAAGGACTCCGCTCTGGTTGCGGCGGCCAGGCTCTCGATCCGCTACATCCCCGACCGATTCCTCCCCGACAAAGCCATTGACCTGGTCGATGAAGCGACCAGCCGACTGGCCATGGAACTGGAGAGCGTGCCGGCCGAGATCGATGAAGTCCAGCGACGCATCCGCCAGCTGGAACTGGCTCAGCGCCAACTGGTCGAAGAGACCGACGAGTCGGCTCAGCAGAATCTGGCCGATATCGAGCAGGAAATCGAGTCGCAGAAGCGGTTAGAAGCCAGCTTGCGCGAACAGTGGGAAGCCGAGAAGCTGGGACTGGGCGACGTCCAGCAGGTGCGCAAAGACTACGAACAGGTCGCGTTGGAGTTCAGCCGACTGGAAGCGAGCATCAAGGAACAGCAGGCGGCCGGCCTTCCGGTCAGCGAACGAGACTACCAGCAGCTCTACGAACTGGATCTCAAACGCAACCAGTTGCTGGCCCGCATCGAAGCCGAGGAACAGGCCGATGACCACCGCGACGCACAACAGCCGGAGCGCCGCCTGTTGCGCCAGGAAGTCACAGAACAGGAAATCGCCGAAGTCGTGAGTGCCTGGACCGGTATTCCCTTGACGCGGATGATGGAAACGGAACGTGAGAAGCTGCTGAAACTGGAAGACAGTCTGCACCAGCGTGTGGTAGGACAGGACGAAGCCGTTTCGGCCGTAGCCGATGCGGTCCGCCGCAGTCGCAGCGGACTGCAGGACCCTGACCGCCCCATCGGCTCGTTTATCTTCCTCGGCCCCACTGGCGTCGGCAAGACGGAACTCTGCAAGGCGTTGGCCGATACCCTGTTCAGTGACGAGCACGCCATGGTGCGGATCGACATGAGTGAATACATGGAGCGGCACAGCGTCAGCCGCTTGATCGGCGCCCCGCCCGGCTATATCGGATATGAAGAGGGAGGAAAACTGACCGAGGCGGTTCGGCGGCGACCCTACAGCGTGATCCTGCTGGACGAAATCGAGAAGGCACACCAGGACGTGTACAACATCCTGCTGCAGGTGCTCGATGACGGCCGACTGACGGATAATCAAGGTCGGACCGTCGACTTCAAAAACACGATCATCGTAATGACCAGCAATATCGGCAGTCAGGCCATCCAACGGATCACTGAGGAAGGAGGATCTCAGGACGAAATCGATCGGGCCGTGTTCAACGTGCTCCAGACCCGACTGCTCCCCGAATTCCTCAACCGTATCGACGAGACAATCGTGTTCCATCCGCTCCAGCGGTCGGAGATCCGCCGGATCGTCGACCTGCAGATCGTTCGGCTCGCCGCGCTGGTGGACCAACAAGGCCTGTCGCTCGAAGTTACCGACACAGCCCGCAATGCCATCGCCAACGAAGGCTATGATCCCGCCTTCGGCGCTCGGCCGCTCAAACGGGTAATCCAGCAACGGATTCAGAATCCACTGGCGACGGAACTGCTGCGCGGCGATTTCCGCGAAGGGGACCAGGTGCGGGTGGACTACGAAGACGGACAGTTCACGTTTTCACGAGGACTCACGAGCGCCGTCTGAATCAACGAGCGCGATTCAGCGTCGCGCAGCGGCCGGTGACCAAAAACGAAATTCCACTGACGAATGATCCAGGCCGACTCCCCATCATGCGGCAGGCGGGATTCGTCGTTCTGTTGGTCGCTGCGGAGTTCGGCTTTCGCCACGGTAAGCGGCTCGGCGCAGAAACGCCGTCGCCAGATCGGAACGTTTCGCCGGCCGCTGGCTGGCGGTAACTCACTGCGCCCAAGACGCGATCGACAATCCGCGTTGCTCGCGACATCAGGGCATGGCCGAGGCCCGCACGTCGAAACAGTACAGGTTATCGTCATATCGCAAATAGAGCCGACCGCCGATGACAACCGGATGGGCCCAGCTCGCTTCCTGTCCGTCGACGCGAAACGTACCGCGCATCTCCAGCCCTTCGGGCGAGCAGGTGGCCAGACCGGCCCGCCCTCCATTCTCCGAGAACAGATAGAGCATGCCGTCGGCGAAGCAGAGCGACCCCTTGCCCACCGCTCGCTCCTGCCACTTCTGCTCCCCCGTTTTCAGATCGAGACAGACCCAGGTGGGGCCGTGGTTGCCGTAGATGTAACCCTCGTGAATGATGTACCCGCCATGATGACAATCCATCTCCCGAGTCGTCCACGCCTCCGTCGCCGTGACGCTCTTACCACGCACGTCCAGCTTCAGGCAGATGCCCCCCTGCCCATAGCCGTTGGCCCAGAACACGTATCCATCGGCAAAGGCCGGGGTCGGACAGTTAGCCGTGTTGTGAGCGCTGAACGGATTGGACCACAGCAGTCGCCCTGAGTCCGGATCAACGCAAACAAGACCTTCCGTCGTGCCGGTGACGACCATCGGCTGGCCTTGGTATTCAAACGCGTAGCAGGAACCGTACTGCGCGCCAGCGGCAAATCCCTGTGAAGACCAGACGGGCCGACCGGTCCTCTTGTCCAACGCGACCAGACAGCGACTGCCGCCGGGCGTAACAATCGCCAGCTGCTTGTAAATCAGCACCGACTCGGCGTAGCCCCATTCAGGTACGGTCCCGCCAAACTCCGCCAGCTGATGTGACCATTTGCCTTGGCCCGTTTTCGCGTCGTAGCAGCCGACAAGTCCATTGCCGGAGACAATGTAGAGGTTTCCTTCGTCGATCATGGGCGTGCTGCGCGAGCCAGGATAGCTCTTGTCATGCGCGGGACCATGAGCCACCTTCCACACCAGTTCACCACGCAGATCGAAGGCGAACAGCACCAGCTGACCATCCGTCGCTCCGGTCGTGTAGACCAGTCCGTCCACCACGGCGACCGTGGAGAACCCCTGACCGATACCACTGGCCTTCCACAGCATCGCCGGGCCCCCTTCCGGCCATGCTGTGAGTAGACCCGTATCGGGCGACTTGCCATCACGCTTGGTGCCCAGCCAGCCAGGCCAGTCCGATTCTGAAGATTCCGACGGTTTCTTCCTGCCCGAACGACTTGCTCCGGCATCTTTTCGTCGAGCCACCTCCTCGCGGACGAATTTCTGATCCGCTTTGCTCAGCTTGCCAATCGTCAATCGCACGATCTGCCCGTCGCGCTTCTGCAGATGCACCTCCCCTCGCGCAAAGTCGATCATCACCGCTTCCGTCGTATGACGACCGGTCGAGTCCGTCCAGGTGCGATATTCCTGAACATCGGAGGTTTCCGTCTGCGGCCAGGCAACCAGGCACAGACTGGCCCAACAGATTCCACTCACAGCGCCGGTCATCAGGCCACGCACCATCATCGTCTCCAGCTAACAAGAGCGAGCATATCGACAGGGCACTCGTCGTCGATCCCACCTGGAGCCGGCACAGGACCGGCAGGAGGCACGCGGCTGCCCACACAGGGCCGGCGAACCACAGGACAATCACCCGTCGGACCGCACCCGCGTCGCCGGCAGGTCGGCCAGATCGAAATTGCCTCCCGAGAGGATGACTCCAACCTTCTTGTTCCGCACGGCAGCTGCCTGAGCCTGCAATGCGGCCAGTGGAACCGCCCCCGATGGCTCCACCAGCAGATCTGCTTCATCATACAACAACCGCACCGCCCAGACGATCCACTCGTCGTCGACCGGCACGATCCGATCGACTCGCTGTCGAATGATGGCGAAATTCCTCTGCCCGAGACTCGTCAGAAGACCGTCCGCGATCGTCCGAGGCTGGACCGACGGAACCCACGATCCCGTCTTCCACCCGCGGTACGCGTCATCGGCACCCGACGGCTCACCTGCCCAGACCTGGATTTCTGGTCGCAGACTCTTGGCGCACAGGGCGGTTCCGCTGAGCAAACCTCCCCCTCCAACAGGAGTGATAATCAGGTCGAGATCGGGCACACGTTGCAGCATCTCGTAGGCCGCGGTTCCTTGTCCGGCAATGATTGCATCATCGTCATAGGGGTGGATCAGCACTGCTCCTGTCTCGGCGACAACGCTGGCAGCGGTCTCTTCGCGCGCAGTGAGAGTCGGCTCGCAGAAGGTGAGCTTGCCTCCGTATTGGCGGACGGCTTCCACCTTTTGCGGCCGCGAGGTGTGCGGCATCACGATATGAGCCGGCACTCCACGTCGCGCCGCCGCACGCGCCAGCGCTGCAGCGTGGTT
>JBGSHS010000151.1:0-7519 GCA_041752115.1 Pirellulaceae bacterium
GATCGCCTGACAAAAAGATCCAAACCCGAATACATCTTCTTGTCATCTCATCTTTCTGTCCGCCTCGCCCTGGCGCGGCAGACCGATGCCAGCAGGTGGGAGACAAAAAGATCGCCTGACAAAAAGATCCAAACCCGAATACATCTTCTTGTCATCTCATCTTTCTGTCCTCCTCGCCCTGGCGCGGCAGACCGATGCCAGCAGGTGGGAGACAAAAAGATCGCCTGACAAAAAGATCCAAACCCGAATACATCTTCTTGTCATCTCATCTTTCTGTCCGCCTCGTCCCGGCGAAGTCACTTCAAAGGAAGAGGAGTAGCTTGGAGGATTCTGACTTCCAGAGGCTGCAGATGGATCGGCAGCGGCGTGCCGACGGTGGCCGGCTGCGGAGCTCGTCCGGAATCTTCCGCCCAGGGGCTGGCCAGCGAGTAGGTGACGGCAGCGCCGATGGGTAGCTCGAACGCCTGGCCAACATCCAGCGCATATTCCTGCGGGCGCACATCCGGATTGCGCAGCATGAGAATTCCCTTGCGCGGTGCCCAGGACGCAAAACCATACACCTGCAGTTGCGACGGATCACCGCCAACCCAGTGCGTATCGACCAGCACATCTGCGTTGGCACGCGACCATCTGGCTGCCTCGGCCAGCACCGCCCAATCGTCGTCCGTCAAACGGCCTGGCTGAATGTAGAGCTCCTGCAGACCTGTGCCACTACCGAAAAACGCCCGCACATCGTCCTTGAAGCCGGCCGAATCAAACGTCGAATCCCCAGCATAGCCTTGTCGCGAATAAGCAACGCCTTGGGTCATGAGCGAGTTAAGCGGATAGAGTGGCCCGCGGCAGACGATGTTCCGATAAATCTCCTGGTCGCGATACGTGAGCCATTGCTGCTGTTTACACCCCGGCCCGGCGAACCCCATATCGTGACCCTGACGCCACACGGAGTCGGCATATCGCAGCCAGAAGGGCGACGGCCACGATCCGGTCGTTAGATTGATGTACAGGTGGGGATCAACTTGGCGCAATTCCAACATCAGACGCCGCATCGCTTCCGTATCGCGCACATAATCGCCAGCCCCTTGAGCGCTCATTCCCGTCGCAATACCGTCAAACTTGAAGTGATTCACTCCGTATTGGCGAATCATGGTGACGCAAGCTTGCTTGAACGCCTGATAGTACTTGGGGCCAGCCAGCGAGAAACCGGTCTCATTCGTTTCATATCCTTGCTGACGGCCGTATGCCAGGCGCTTCTCACGTGGTTCGCCGTAGCCACCAAACGGCGACAGCCATACCCCCAGATGCGTCTCATAGCGCTGACTCAGCTCCGCAAGCGGCGCGAACCCGCGCGGAAATCCGCTGTGAAACTTCCACAACGACTGCGGATCGTCCCAACCATCATCAAATACCAACGCGTCAAGCACCACGTGATGACGCTGGATCAATCGCTCGCCGAGAAGTTGAATCGCTTCCAGACAGTTCTGCTCATTTAACGCAAAGGGGGTCCAGGCAATGTCATACCATGAGTTGTAATGCAGAAACGGTCGATACGGGTGCGCTCGTTCATGCTCCAGGTAATTCAGAAACGCACGCCGCAGCTGACCCGCAGGAGCCACGCCGACCACAAAGCTGACCGTCAACACTTCGCCCGGCAGCAACTCCGCCTGGCGCTGCAGACGGCAGACCGTTGGATTCGCCTCAGCGTGCGATTCGCTCTGATCACCGAGACGATTCTCGGCCATCGGGTCTTCCACGCCGACGAAGAATGTGCCGACCACTACCAGCGAGCCATCCACGCTACCCGCCGATTTCGCGCCGGTAATAGGCTGATTGAGCCACGTGATCTCCTGAATGGTCACTGGTTCATCGACCGTCTTCAGCTCCAGTTCCTGACGCACGTAGTTGGCATCGTCCAGCAAAATGGCTCGCCACACCATTCGCAAGCGGCCGTCGTCTGTCTGCATGGGAACTTCAACTTGTCGTCCCGCAGTACGCTGCGCCCGGCAAGCGTTTGCGGGCTGTACTGCCCGCTCGCTCACCACCGGTGCACCGAGTGCCTTCAGACGTGAAGCACCATAAACAATTCCGTCAGCTGTCCGGATCTGGAACAGTTCACCCGTCAGATCCAAGCTTGCAACCTGTTGTACATCCCGGAAACGGCCGGCCTGCAGGCCGGTCTGGGCGACCCGCCAGTTGGCCAACAACACTCGATTGCCGGCTTCCACCGTGTCGCCTTGCAGAACCAGCCTGGCCGGCCCCGGCGCAACTCCCGGATACTCCAGCGCCGGAACGTTGCTCGCCCCAACGAGCGACACTAGCACAATCCACCCCACGTATCGCCTGGTTTTAGCCTGCATGGATTTGCCCTTTTTGCGATGGCTGCTCAGTTAGATCTCATTCTGCGATCTGCCCCCGCCGACGGAAACCAGGCAGAAGGGAGACAAAAAATTGGATGACAAAATCCACCGCAGACCCCATCTTCTTGTCATCTCATCTTTTTGTCTCCCTTGCCTCTCGCTCCTCCACGAAGTCTGCTAATCGATGCGACCCAGTCTGCGCAGATAAGCCTCCCACAGATCGAAACGCACCCACAGCTGCGCGAAGACCTGCGGTCGGATCTCGTAATAATCGGTCATCAGGTAATCGTCTCCCAGCGCCGAAGTGAGCTGAGCGTCGAAATGAGGCGATGCAATCACGATCGGAGCCGCGGGATCGGACGGCAACTTTCGCCAGAGTTCAAGATGTTCGAATCTCCTCAGGTACCAGGGAAGCGGCCAGTAATAGGCGTCAGTCCAGATCACCTTCACCGGCGTCCCCTGGCGCTGCGCACTGGTATCGGCAAGCTGCTGCACCGTGTCCGCCAGTCGCAATACATCCGGTGACGTTTGGGCAAAAGCATATGGGTTCCCCACATCTGCGGGGAACACGAAACTGATTCGATAGGCTTGCCAGGCCAGGTGCCCACCACCGGCGAAGAGCAGAACTGCTATAATGCTGCCAGCGATAGCGGATCGTGGAGGCCGCCACAGCACGGAAACGCCATAGCCCGCCAGGAGAATCATCCCGAGGAGAAACTGCAGCAGACACCACGGAGTCTTGTAAGGAATCACACTGTAGGTGACCGTCAGCACAACGGTGTAACTGGCCACCCACAATACAAACCAGGGGGCACACGCGGCCGAAGAGCAGGGGGCCAAAGACGAGATGTCACCTGATGAATTCCTGTGGCACAGAGGGCTGTAGCGCAGAGCACTGACCAGTCCGATGGCGGCCAGGATCAGCAGGAACCCTTCGGACCAAATCGGCCCGTTTCCCACTCGCCACCACAACAGCCGATGCAGGTAGAACGACCAGGAAAAGATATGTGGTGAATCCCCACCCGCGCGACTGATCCAGGGCAGATACGTGAGCACCCCGTCCCAGGGACCTCGCAGATTCGTGAAGAAGGATGACAACAGGATGATCGCGACCAGACAGGCTACCATCGCCCCACCGACCATGTGTCGCCAGTTCAGCGGCGGCGATGTAGCAGCCTCAGGCGATCGACGGCGTCGCGCAGCAAGCCAGGTAACCAGAGTCGCCAGACCTGCGGCGAAGTAAGCCAGCACAGCCGTTTCCTTGGTGGCTTGCATCAATCCGATGCATGCCCCGGCGAGCAGGCACCAGCCAACTCGGCGGTGAGCTACATAGCGCCAGCCGCAGGCGATCGCAGCGAGCGAAAAGAAGGACAGCAACATCTCGTGTATGTAATATCGACTGTAGAAGACCATGGCGGGCGAAATCGCTGCCAGCAGCGCCGCGGCAACTGTAGCCACTGGACCCAACAGGTCTCGCAACAGGAACATCAACAGAATCAGCGCAATCCCGAAGAACACCGGAACAGCTCGATACGTGACCTCGGTCGTGTCAGCAAAGTTCGTGGCGCGACTGATCAGGGCCGACGGCAGCGTGGCGTAGATGAGCGTAGGCCCATGAAACTCGTGAGGATCATAGTCGTAGCGTCCCGTCTGCCACAGGTCGCGAAATCTGGCCGCCTGCACTGCCTCGTCGGCATGCATGGGTCGGTTGTCCAGATTCACTGCGCGCAGGGCAATCGCCGCAGCGCAGGCCGGCAGCAGCATCAGCCAGCCAAAGAGAACTCGCTTTGAGGAAACGGCACACGGGACCAAGACAAGACCTTTCACTCGAGGGCATTTGCTCCCTATTGTAACCCAACGGCACCCAGCGCCGTCAGCCACAGTCGGAATCCCCCCCGGTCGAAATAACTCACCGTCAGAATACCCCAGAGCAATCGCATGTCAGATTCACAGGACCGGCAATCCCTTGACCGTCGCGAGTCGTTGCCAGACTCTCGTGATCCGATCCAGCAGGACCTGCATCCCGAAGGCGAGAACGGACAAGGTGACGGTACCGGCGAGCAGCCGGAACTATCGCTGATCATTCCGGCGTACAATGAATTGCGGCGACTACCGCCGTATCTGAGGACGATTCAGAAGTATCTGAACGAACGATACGACAGCCGGTACGAGGTGATTGTCGTAGATGATGGGAGTGCGGACGACCTGTCGAACGGGTTACAGGCTGACTTCGGCTCATGGCCGCAACTGCGTGTGATGCGACACGCGGAGAATCAAGGGAAGGGGGCCGCCGTGCGCACCGGGATGCTCGCCGCTCAGGGCCGCCGGCTCCTGTTTGCCGATGCGGACGGAGCGACACCGATCACCGAAGAAGCGAAGCTGGCCGCAGCCCTGAAAATGGGGGGCGAACTGGCCGTCGGTTCACGGCTGGTTGCGGCCGACGAGGTGGTTCGCCAGCGGACGTGGCAGCGAGCGTTGGTCGGCCGGCTGTTTGCGGCGGTGGCCCGGTTGCTGTTGCCTGTGGGAGTTCGTGACACACAGTGTGGGTTCAAGATGTTTCTTCGCTCGCAAGGGCAGCTGCTCTTCAGATTCTCGCGTGAAAGTGGATACCTGTTTGATCTGGAGGTTCTGGCCCTGGCAACCCGCTGTGGGTACTGCGTGGTGGAGGTGCCGATCAACTGGTCCGAACGACCGGGGAGCCGACTGCACCTGAGTCGGGACGGTTGGCGGATTCTAGCCGATTTGTGGCAGTTGCGGCGGCGAGTAAAACGGCTTCCGGTAGACTATGATAAGAGGATTCAGGCCCAGGAAGCGGGGACTACCAAGGCGTGACCCACCTTCGACCCGCCCATCCGCTGGCACGACACACCACCAGGAGTCGAGAACGGCTTCCGCGATACTGCAACAGCTCTTTTGTGAGGAGATGATTGGATGGTTCGATTGAACGTAGTGTTTGAGACGGCACTGGTTCTGGTCATGTTGGGCGCAGCATCACTCGCCCAGGCTGATGACAGCAAAGTGCCACTGGAAACCGAGTTACCGGAGGAAGTTCTGGCGGGCACCCCACCAAGTGTATTGGCTGCGCTTTTTCCCGACATGGAGCTTCCCTCGGCCGAACGACCTCCGATCATGGTCCCCCCCGGTACCACCAATGTGGCCTTGAAGAAGAAGGTGACGGCGAGCGACCCGGAACCGATTTTGGGTGAGCTAGGCTATGTGACCGACGGCAAGAAGGACGGCAGCGAGGACCGCTATATGGAGTTGCCGCCGGGAGTGCAATGGGTTCAAATCGACTTGGAGAAGCCTTGCGAGATTTATGCGATCTACCTGTGGCACTACTTTCGCGAGGCACGCGGCTATCAGGACGTGATCGTGCAGGTATCTGATGACGAGGATTTCGCCAAGGAGGTGACGACCGTCTACAACAACGACACCGACGCTTCGTCCAAGTTGGGCATTGGCAAGAACCGTCCCTACATCGAAACGAACCTCGGGTTGCTGATCGATGCGAAAGGGGCCAAGGGACGCTACGTACGTTTCTACAGCAAGGGGAACACGGCGAGCAAGATGAATCACTACGTGGAAGCTGAAGTGTTCGGCCAGGCTGCCAAGTAGTCCTGCCGCAACGTCCGTTGCCACGCGCATCCGTTCACTCGACGCGGCCCGGCGGGAGCGTCGTTCAGCTAGTTAAACACTGTTTCAGTCCATGGAGAGTTGATTATGTCCGACGCACTCAAATCGCACGACGACCGCACGCCGCCACGCGGTGTTTCCCGGCGGAACTTCCTGGCCGGTGCCGGAGCGGCCGCAGTCACCATCTCGCTGGTCCGCCCGCAGCTCGTACGCGGCTCGACCGCCAACGAGAAAGTCGATATCGGCTTCATCGGCTGTGGCGGCCGTGGAACCTGGATCGCCCAGCTTTTTCAGGAGCACGGCGGCTATAACATCGTCGCCGCCGCAGACTATTTCGATGATCGCGTGACTCCCTTCGGCGACAAGTTCCAGATCAAGCCGGAGGGCCGCTTCACCGGACTCGACGGCTACCAGCGGATGCTCGAGCAGAAACTGGATGCCGTGGTGATCGAGTCGCCTCCGTATTTCCATCCGATCCAGGCAGCTGCGGCCGTGGATGCCGACAAACACGTCTACCTGGCCAAGCCCATCGCCGTCGACGTGCCCGGCTGCAAGACCGTGGAAGCCAGCGGCAAGAAAGCCACGGAGAAGGGACGCTGCTTCCTGGTCGACTTCCAGACACGCGCTGATCCGTTCTACATCGAAGCCCTCAAACGAGTGCATGAAGGAGCGATCGGCAGCTTCGCTTTCGGTGAATCAACCTATCACGCCGGCGTTCCCTGGGTGGGTCAGATCGAAGCCGCTCGAGAAGCCGCCACGAATCCCGAAGCTCGTATCCGCGCATGGGGAGTCGATCAGGTGCTGTCTGGTGATATTATCACCGAACAGAACATCCACACGATCGATGTGGCCAGCTGGATTATGAACCAGCCACCCGTCTGCGCCTTCGGTACGGGTGGCAAGAAAGTGCGCGATTACGGCGACTGCTGGGACACCTTCAGTGTCACGTTCCAGTACCCCGACAACGTCGGAATCGCCTTCAGCTCACGACAGTTCGATGGCTTCGATACCAAACCGGAAGGGATCCGCAACCGCATGTTCGGCACCGAAGGAGTGCTGGAAACCGAATACGGCGGAACGGTCATGATCCGCGGCAACAACTTCTACCGTGGCGGGTCATCACCTGGTATCTATCGCGACGGTGCCGTCGTCAACATCGCCACGTTCCATGCCAGCATCCTGGCCGGCGACACGAGCAATTCCACTGTCCCGCCGAGCGTGCGGAGCAACCTGGTCACCATCCTGGGCCGCACCGCCGCTTACCGCGGCGAGATCGTGCACTGGGATCAGCTGCTCGCCTCCGACGAGTGCCTGGAACTCAACCTCAAAGGCCTCCGCTCGTAATCGACTGCGGCGGTCCGCGGAAAGGCATCGGACGGGGCCGGTTCGAGCACGAGCAATCGCGGTAGGGACCGCCGTCGCCGGCGGCCCCCCGCACAGATCCGTACGTGAACGATTAGCTCATACGGCTCCTGTCTTGAGTCGGGCGCGAAATCGGTTGTCAGGCCAGGGATGGGTGATCTGGGGTTGGG
>JBGSHS010000152.1:0-43860 GCA_041752115.1 Pirellulaceae bacterium
GCCGCCGCGCGGCGGCGTGGCACCGATCGCGGCAAAGCGATCCGTAAGCGTCGGCGAACACGGATCCGCAATATCATACACCCCCACGCCGCCGTTGTTCTCGGCAATGTACATGCGATCGCCGACGACCGAGGCCGGGAAGCGGAACAGTGTGGGATACTCGGGATTGGTTAGGTCGTGCACGACTCGCAGGTTCGTCGGCTCGCGGGCATCGACGATCAACAGCGTTTCGTAATGCGGAGTGCGACTCGTGTAGACGATGCCCGTCGGCAGGGCTGTCAGTCCCAACGTGCCGACGCCATCTTCCAGAAGTCCCTCGCCCAGCAGGCAAAGGGTCTTGGCATCAAACACGCCCAACCCGCCGGGCGAATAGGCGGCATAGACTCGTCCGCCGGCCACGCTGATCGCGCCGATGCGCCGCCCGCCCTGATAGCGGGCCACTGGCTGCGCACCCGGTGTTTCCAAATCCTCCAGGCGGTAGGCCAGCAAACCTTGCGCGGTAGCCGGAACGTAGAGGCGGTCGTTCGACACGGCGCAGTTTTCGATGCGCCCGTCCACACCCGGGAAGAGGCGGTTCACTTCCTCATAGTCGGCAATGTTTGGGCCCGTCTTCCGGTAGACGAGCACCGCTCGCTGGGCCGCTACAAGGTAGAGCTCGCCGACTTTCTCCGCCCAGGTCGCTTCGCTCACGGGAAACGACCGCGCGATCTGGAACGGACCCGTGGCCGCCTGGTTCGACGTCCGCGCGGCGGTCACTGCCTGCGCGGCAAGTTGCTCCACTTCGCTGGCCGATAAGGCACGGCCATACAGCTTCACATCCTGGATCTTCCCCGAGAAGAAATCCACCTCGCCAAAGCCGATCCGCAATGGGCTGCCGGAGGTGAGATCGTATGCGGCCGGATCGAAGCTGGGCGAAGTGGCGACAAGTTGTCCGTCGACGAACAATTCCAGTCTGTCACCGCGGCGCACGGCCGCCAGATGATGCCAGCCGGGACCAAGGTCGCGGTCATACGATACGCTGCGACCGACCTCCAGGGCATACACTTGACCTCGGAAGTCGCACGGTGCGTCAAGCCGTGAGCTCGTGCAACTCCCCATGCTCGCGAATTGCTTGCCTTGAAATGTTGTCAAGCTTGTCACGCGCGCCCATTCGTTGGAGTCCTTGAACTCATAACCGGCCGGGTCGAGAAAGCGTCGCACCGAAGTCCACGCCGGGTTGCCAGGCTCCGGCGGTGGCGGGGGCCGTCGCACGCGGCGTTTGGGCTTCGGCTCCTCTGGAGTCACCTGAACCGGAATCCCTTGCGAAATCGTCGGATCGTACCGAAACACTTCGGCCCGCGGAATGGTGCCACCGTAGAGTTGGCCGTTGTAGACGGACAACGCGTTGATCTCCAGCGCATCTCCCAATCGTCCCAGATCGACCCAGCTCCCATCGGCCTCTAACCGGCACACATGTCCTTCCGGCCAGGTCGTCGCGTACAACTGTCCGCGATAGACCTCCAGTGCGTGGATCTGGTTGCAGCGTTCTTCCCGCCCCTGCGGATTGCCCAGCAACGACCACTCCTGTCCATCGAACGACCATACGCCCGCCGGGTTCAACACGCCGGCATACAGCTTGCCGTCGTGTATGCCCAGGGGATGCGCATAGTTGGGGAACTTCCCGCACTGCTTCCACTGCCGCTCGCCAGCGTACACGTAACATCGGCCATCCTCCGCGGACACATAGAGCCCGCCGCGATACGAAGCCAGACCGAACAAACGGCGGCATGGGCCTGGCTGTCCGCAGTCTTCCCAAGAGGTGCCGCCGGCATAGCGATACACGCAGCAGAAATCGTCCAACGGCTCTGCGATACCAACTCGCGTCCAGTCGTAGGTCCACGTGCCGACGTACAGGCTGCCGTCGTGAACGACCATCGGTCCCACGCCATGCGTGCGCCGGTCGCCGACACGTCCGCAGTCCTCCCATTGCTGTCCGCCCGCATAGCGGAAGACGTGGCACCAATCCTCGGGCCACTCGGCGTCGGTGGTGGCGGCGAACAGGTGTCCGTCAAAGACGGTCAGCGAGTTGCTCACGTAGTTGCTCGTCGCACTCGGACGCCCGCAATCCTCCCACGTCGGTTCTTGTGCGTTGTCGATGCCAAAGTAAACGTGCCGATCGTCGCCATGCGAACTGTAGCCGCCGGCGGTCGACTTCAACGTGAGGTTCACGCCGCGTCGCGTGGCCGCGTCGTACTGCGACACGACATCCCCGATCACATCGTCGATGTCCTTGTCGGTGTGTACCCAGGCCGAGAACGAGAAGTCCTTGGCACCCAACTGCAGTTTTCGGTTGGGCGGAATTTCCAGATAGGCCCCTCGGCCATCGAAGGTGCCATCGTCCAACTTCACGCCATGATTGATCGCGTGCAGTCCGTTTCCGGAATGGTCCTGGCAATCGCCTCGCAGCGGCCAATAACCGAGCAAGCCCGGTTCGGCGGCCGTCGAGGTCGACGAATTGCTGTCCGGCGTGGGTGCCGGGGTTGGATCCGGCGGTTGACCGCCATCCAGTTCCTTCAGCACGTCACGCAGTCGCTCGAGCACGTACGGCGATCCGTAAGGGACTTTGAGGCGACCTGCGGAGGATTCCTCGATCAGGTAGATGCCGAGCACGGCAGCGCCCCGCAACTGCTTGGTCAATTCCGGTTTGCCCTCGACGTATTTGCGGGCCTCGGCCAGTTGCGCATCGACCTCCTCGTTCGCGGTGCCGCTGGACCGCAAGATCACGCGAAACGCGGCCTCAAGGCGCGGGTCATCGGGCTTCTGCGCCTCGGCCGGGCGCGATCTCGGTTCAACCACCTCCTGGGCCGGTTCCACTGCCGGAATCGCTGAAAAGAGCTGTGCAGCGGAATCAATTTTGTCCACGGTCATGGGGGGCGGCGCGAGCAGGCCCTGGTACGATCGCGTTTCGACACGCGTGGTGGAGCAGCCAAGTTGGTCGATCTTGTCCCGCGACAACGGCGCGGGACGCGTGCGGCCCTGAACCCACAAGTCGATGCCTGCCGTACGCAAGGGACTCGTGCCGTCTTCGCAGTTGCCCGGCGCGATCATGGCGCGCGAGTTATCGATGTCTGCCAGATCCACAATGTGCGTGTAGACGTTGCCCGGCTGCGACCAAATCGTGCCATTGTCGAGACACGTTAGAGGCGGTGAGATGATATCGAGTGACGGATCGATCTTCGGCAATTGCAGGGGCGTCATGCCTTGGTAGGGGATGGTGATCGTTCGACCTGCCGCTTCCGGCGCACCCTGTCGCATGCGGGCGGTCGAATCGTCGGAGACGCCGGCTCCGCGCCCACGACCCGGTATCCCTTGCGCCGACGCCTGCAGCCATTTCTTCAGGTAAGCCCGTTCTTGTTCACCGCGGGGTGTCGCGCCGTCGCGCGCGAAATCGGCCGACAGCGTGCGCGCCAGATTCGTCACGCCGCCCATACCAGCGCCGTAACGGTCGTTCAGTCCCGACCCGCGATAGGGGGTGAGCATATTGCCGAGCGCAGCCACCGCCGGAAATTCCCTCAGGGTTTTCGGACTCAAGTCCCAGCCGCGCACCGCGTTGATCAGCCACTGCACAGTGGCGTCTTCCCCTTGGTCCTCGTCGGCCACTTTGATGGCAATCGGCAGGAGTGTGGTCAGCACCGGATTCACGGCGTCGCGATGAACCGACGCTTCGAAGTCCTCGACGCCATAGAGTTGCGTACCGCTCAGCAATTGTTGCAGTCGCCACGAACGGCCGGTATGGCCATTGCCGCCCGTGCCTATTCCCAGGTCGAACGGATACCAGGTCCCCACGGGCATGTTGTTGGCGTGACTGATGAAGCCAAGCTCGGGATTGAGCAGATGAGGCAGCTCATCGAGCGGGATGCGTTCGACGATCTCCTGCTGGCCCGTCCAACCCTCCTGTGCCATGCGCGGCGATCGCACGGTGAGCGGGCGATGCACGAGCGTCTGATAACCGATGTTGTTCTGATCGTCCGCGTAAACGATGTGCAGGCCGGGGTCGTAGTAGTGCTCCATCGCCGCGCGGAACTCGGTCCAGTTGCTGGCGGTGAGGAACGCGAGCATCGCCCGAAGCGTGGTGCCAGACTGCATCGTCTGCGGATCGTAGAGCACGTGTGCTTCGCCGGGCCGCGTGGTCTGCGACAGCGAGTTGAACACGACGCCGTGCCGCGTGCCCAGCACTTCCTGCACGACATCCGCTCCGTCTTTCACGCGAATGCGTTCCAGTCGGCGAGTGAACGGTTCGGCCTTGTCTTCGAACAAGTAGCCCTGTCCGTCCGCGGAGAGTTTCTCGAGAAACACCGCGTGAGATCCGGTTCCCAGAGCCGATCCGCCCCACGCGATGTGGCGATTGAAGCCGATGAACAGACCGGGGCAGCCGGGGATCCCGATGCCGCGGGCATCGATCCTTCCGGCAGCGAGATGGAATTCCTGAAAGAACGGCGGCGTGCACAACGGCAATTGCGGATCGCTTTCCAATAGCGGCTTGCCGGTCTTCGAGCGCGCTCCGCCGACGGCCCAGGCGTGGCTCATCTTGGGCCCGTCGGTCGGCGTGCCTTGCAAGAGGAACCCGGTCATGCGGGGACGGTTCTTCAGTCGTTGATAGGCCTCTGCGTCCATGGCCATTTCGGTTTCCGAAACGATGGCCGCCGCATCTTCGACCGCCATGTGGAATTCGTTCTCCGCGGCCGCCTCGCCGCCCTCTGCGACCAGTTCCTGGAAACGGTGGTACTGTGACACCGATTGGTCACTGAATGGTGAGCTGAGCGATAAGACGGCGCGCGCCGCGAGCAGACAGTCGGCGGGTGTCCACAGTTCGGGGTCGACACCCAGCGGCTGGAACCGGCGCGCGACCACTTCGCCGTGCACCGAGGTCCAGGCATTGACGCCCGCGGCATATGCGCTCAGCCAGCTTTGCATCTCGGCAGGCAACTTGGCCAGCGCCTCGCCGCTCCAGGCCGGGTAGCCTGCGATGCGCGATTCGCGGTCGGACTGGACCCACTCCGGCCCGAACACTTCGGCCAGTCGGCCCGCTCCTCGACGCCGGACCAACTCCATCTGCAGACGTCGGTCTTCCGCGCTGGCATACCCCAAGCCGAAGAAGCCCGCTTCTTCGGTCGAGGCAAAGACGTGGGGCACGCCCCATGGATCGCGGAGGATCTCAACCTCCTGCGCCTGGCTATCGGCCGTTGGCAGGCAGGTCATGGCGATCAGGATGGCCGCGCTCAACTGGCGTGTCATTTGTGCTCCCTCTCATTTTCAGCAGGTTGTTTCGATTCAGGGCTCGGCTCCTGTTTCGGTGCAACCGGAGCGGTCGGTGCGACCAGGAAGCGGAGCCGTTGTCGTAAAATGGTGAATCGCTCCTGGTTCGCGTTGCCGCGATTCCTCCCGGGAACTCGCGTCTACTTCCGGGTTCGGTCGGAAATCACACACCTCGGCAGTGATCGGGCGGGACCAGCGCCGCGGGAGTTCGTCGTCCCCTTCCTCCACAAGCTACTCCGTCGTCGCGAGTTCGCGTCTCTTGCCGGCCTTTGCACTTTGGACGCCGGCACGCACCGGTCGGTAACCGGGTCGTGCAGGGAAAGTGCCGATGGCATGACTAAACCGTTTGGGTGGACCGAAGCGCGGACGTGCTGATTCCTGAGGTTCTTCCGTGGGGTCCGCATGACGCCGCCTCGCGGTTCCTGGAACATGCCTTACACCACAGAGGCCGGGCCGTCAATTCCGCGAAGGGTACACCCTGCGGCCACGGCATGCTGAAAAGTGCCATCGAAGTCACCAGGGCGAGAGCGACAAGATGAATCGGCAGCCAGTCTCCCGGCGGCGTTTTCTGCAAGCAAGCATGCGGGTGGGCGCGGCGGCAGGCGTGGCGCCGCTGTTCGTCCCAGCCTCGGCGCTCGGCTTTGGCCGTCCGGCGCCGAGCGATCGCATCCATGTCGGATTCATCGGCGTCGGTTGGAAGGGACTGGAAGGCTGTTGGGGCTCGCTGGTGCAGGGTTTCACGGCCAATCCGCTGTGCCGGTCGCTGGCCGTCTGCGACATCAACAGCCAGAAGTGCCAGAGAGCCAAACAGACGATCGACGAGTCGTACGGCCACACCGACTGTCGCGTCTATCGCGACTTCCGAGAACTGCTGGCGTGCGATGACATCGACGCCGTGGTCATTGGGACTCCCGATCACTGGCACGCCATCCAGACCATCGCAGCCTGCCACGCGGGGAAGGACGTCTACTGTGAAAAGCCGCTGTCGCTCACGATCGGCGAGGCGCGCGCCATGGTCAACGCCGCGCGGCAATACGGACGCGTGGTGCAAACGGGCGGTCAGAGCCGTTCGTTCTCGAATATTGCCTTCGCCTGCCGCGCACTGCGCGAAGGGATCATTGGCCAGATTCGCGAGATCCATGCGGCTTGCGGCGGATGAGGAGCTGGTTGGCCGACTGGCCGCGTTGCTGCCGAAACTCCCGGAACAAGGCCAGCTCTGTCTGCTGAATGCGCTGAGCCAGTCGCCGCACGCAACCGTGCGATCGACCGCGCTGGAGGTTGCGAAATCGCCGAACGCGAGCCTGCGCGCCGTGGCGATCCGGGCCCGGGCCCGTTCGGGACAGCCGGCCGATGTGCCCTTCCTGGTCACGTGTGTGACCGATGCGGACAAGGCAGTCCGCGACGCGGCACAGGCCACACTCATTGCCTTGCCGGACGCGGCTGTCAACAAGGTAATGTTGGACGATCTGGAGCGCGCCTCGGCCCCCGAGCAGGTTGCCATGCTCCGCGTGCTGGTCGCGCGCCAAGCGTCCGGCCTGGACGAAGTGCTCTTGCGGTTGGCCGATTCGTCGTCTGAATCCGTTCGTCTGGAAGCGCTGACGGCGCTCGAATCGCTTGCCGGTCCCGAACACGTGGACCGGCTGGTGACGATCCTCGCGGCTGCCGCGCCGGGACAGGTTCGTGAAAAGGCCGAGCGTGCGGTGTGGAGTTGCTGTTCACGAATCGCGGATCCCTCCCAAAGCGTCGAACCACGGCGTCATGTTCTGGGGTAACTACCACGAGGCCATCCTGAAACTCGTGGCTGCGGTGAAAAGACACGACGCGCCCCTCAAGGGCATCACGGTGGACAACCCCTACGACTATGCCATGGGCACGATGCCCATGCCCCATGTGACCAACATCGACCACGCCAAAATCGACTGGACCGCCCGCATTCTCGATCTCGAACGGATCGCCCATGAGAACGGGCTGGAGTTCAACCTTATCATCAACGCTGAGGAGTCCGGTGGCGCCAACATGGCACAGTACTGCAAAGACACGTTGGCGTTCCAGGAGATGTACACCGCCCGGGGCGGCCGGCCGGACCGGTAGATTGTACAGAGCTGGTACACCCATCCCTTGCGTGATAAAGTGGTCCCGGAATCGAAGCCCCACACCTTTACCTGGCTGGTGAAGGAAGTCATCAGGAAAACTAAAAGCATAGACGAGGGAACGGGGTAATCATGAACCACATCGGTGTTCAGCTCTGCATGCTCCTTCTCCTCGCGGCCACCTCGTGCCCCGCGTTCGCGAATCCGGTCGTCATCAACCTCCGAGAGGCGTTCGGCGTCGTTCCCGACGACGGGGCCGACGATACGGAGGCCCTCCGGCGAGCCGTGGAAGCCGGCCTCGCCTCGAACGGCCCCGTCGTCTTCGAGTTCGAGCCGGGCATGTACGACCTCTGCACACCCGGGGTCTACGACCCCTTCGTCCTGCCGGCCCTGGCCAACCACCCCTGCGACCCGGGATGGTCCGTCGATCGCAGGGGCCTGGTCCACGTAACCGGCTACCCCCATGCGCTCACCTTCCGCACCGTGGGCCAGGGAACCGCAACACTCAACGTCCACGGCTTCGACTGGAGCCGAAGCGCGACTCGAGGGGGATTCCCCAGCACGTTCAGGTTCGAGGATTGCGGGGACGTCTCGTTCGAAAATCTTGCGGTGCAGAGCGTGGGGACAAAGCCCGTGGTGCACGGCCTGCTCGTGGCCGTTGACCCCGTGACCCAACCCGAGTTCCACGCGACGAAGCCTGCCGAGCTTTGGATCGAGATCGAGCCTGATCCGGGCTACACGATCAACGGTGACGTCGGTACCTGGCAGTACCTCTGGCAGGTCCGGCCCGACGGCACCGTCGTGACCAGGGACCTGGCGCTTCCCATCGACGTTTACAAGAAGGACAACCCCGTCGAGGCGCGCGTCATCCGCCGGCCCGACGGCCGCCTCAGGATCCACGTTCCCATCGAGTGGGACGCGCGGAAGACCGGCAACTACGAGCTCGGACGGGATCCTGCCCAGGCGTTCCAGTGGCTCACGGCGATGGCAGCCGGCGTCGGCGCCAACAAGGTCGTCCTCGTGGCGCAGTTCTTCGGCCCGGCGGACTTCAACCTGAAGGACTGCGGCAACATCACGTTGCGCAACATCACGGCGCGGGAACAGGTATGCACCGTCCTGCGGGTCCGCGGCCTTTACGGCAACCTGGACGTTCAAGGACTCGATTGCGGCCCACAACCGGGAGGCCTCGCCGGCAGCGGTCGCGACGCCTGCTGGGTCATGGGCGTCAGCGGCTCCGTGAACTTTCGCGACTGCGTCTTCAGGTACACGGGGGACGACGCCATCAACATCGGGGCCTTCCTCGAGAAGGTCACCGGACGGGACCCGGATCCGCGGGTGCTCGAGATCGAGCTGGCCGAGTACACGCACCGGAAACACGTGGGCGACAGGATCGAGTTCTGGGATCCCAGGCGCACGATCCTCCGGGACACCTGCGAGATCGCCGCAATCGGAGACGTGTACTGGCGCGATGGACGCGGATACCGTCGGGTCACGTTCGAACGGGAACCCGCGGGGGTCGCGGTCGGGGACCGGGCCGTCAACGTCTCCCACGTGCCCTCGAGCGTGACCATCGAAAGATGCCGGTTCCATGACGGACGATTCAACGGGATCCAGGTGCAGGCCCCGAACGCGACGATCACGGACTGCGAGTTCCACGACATCACCCACTGCGCCGCCCTGATCCATTGGCTCGCCGGGGACGACGGCGACTACCACGAAGGCGCCATGCCTCACAACGCCCGGTTCACCGGGAACCTCGTGAAGGGCTGCAACCTGGGGGGACAGCACCTCTGGCACCACGCGGCCGCGGTCATGGTGCAGGTGGCCTGGCTCGACAGACCGGGGCCGCCCCACCCGAGCCGTGTCCGCCACATCGCCGAGGGAACCGTCCTGAAGGGGTTGACGCTTTCCGACAACCGATTCGTGGACAACCGGTGGGGCGCCGTCGCGATCGCCAACGTGCTCGAGCCGATCGTCCGGGACAACCTGTTTGTCGCCAACTGCCGCGACGTTACGGCGATCGGCATCCCCAGCGACGACGAATGGTACGACCGCGCGAAACACCTGCTCCACTTCGAATGGTGCCGCGGGGGGACCGTCACGGGCAACGTGGATGCCGGGAACCCGGGCGCCCGGCGGCACATGCAGCGAGATTGCGTGGAGCTGGACCTCTCGGCCGCCTGGAAAGAGCCGAAGTAGCCCTGCGTGGTAACGACGCTGCCCTGAGCAACATGTACTACGAGCCGCCGAAGAAATTCCACCCCGGCGGCGATCAGGTAAAATTGCTGCGGCCAGGCAACGATGTTCACCGTGACGTTAAAGCCGTGGTTCTGCAGGAAGTGGCAGCGGCCGACGGAGATCTCGGGGTTCATCGGATGCAGGTGTGCGCATTCTCCATGGGATACAAGCTGGTTACTCGCACAAGTGAACTACACCTCGGTAGAAAATGGCGCGTTGACAGCACGTGCAAGTGGGGCACATTCGCGCCGTTTCCTGTAAGGGCCTATCCCACCCAGGTCTGACAGACCTGCTGCAGTTGAGGAGTGCCCCAAACCGATTTCCGAACCGCGACGAACTTACCGCATTAGGCAGTCAACAAGACGACACACACGGCTCGGCTTGCGCGGAGACGGGGAGGACAAACTGGCACCCGTGCGGTTGGCAGATAACGCTGCGGCGGGCCGCTTTGAAGCTTATGAGTTACGCGTCCGGGCACCTCAGCAAACCCATCGTCGATCCGCTTCGGTCACATCGACTGAGTCGCGTCAGTCCGGCAAACGCTTTCTGGTCAGGGGCCTTCTCGGAGCGATAAGGCCATTTCAATCCAGTGGGGCGGCGCCACGTCCCTGCCGATGAGTCGTGTGCCGATTGGCGGCTCGACGCGAGGGACCTGGTGCCGGGGGAGAGCGGGCGGTGAAACGGCATACTCCGGCCGGGGCGGATTTACCATGAGGTGACTTGCTTTCTCCCTGGGCCGGCTCTAAGCTGCTCACAGGCCCTGAGCTCGTTCCTAAGCTCTTTCTGGGCCGGGCGTTGTTGGTTCTATGGTCTGCAACCGGTTCAGCCACGCGTTGCACCGGTGACCGCTCGAACCGTGTCGAGGGGTGCTGGCGGGCTCTCGGCAGCATTCCCTTTCCTGTGGGACCAAATTGTCATGACCGATCCGTCGTTCCCTCGCCGCAGCTTCATTTCGGCGACCGCTCTGGGGCTGGCCTCCAGTGCGCTGGCCCGAGGTGTGGAACTGTCGGCCCCAGCTGCTGAACGAAGTATGGTGCTTCCTCAACCAGGTGAGTTTCCGGTGCTAGCGATTTCCTCTGCCAACGGACTTGAAGCTACGAAGAAAGCTTACGACATGATTCAGTCCGGAAAGGATCCGCTCGACAGCGTCGTGGCCGGGGTGGCGATCGTCGAAGCCGATCCGGCCGATACGTCGGTGGGCTATGGAGGAGTACCTAATGAAGAGGGCGTCGTCGAATTGGATGCGGCTGTGATGCACGGCCCGACCCACCGGGCGGGAGCGGTCGCGTCGCTTCGCACCATCAAGCACCCGGCGCAGGTGGCTCTGAAAGTGATGCAGCTGACCGATCATGTGCTGCTGGTGGGAGAAGGGGCTCTGCAATTTGCTCGGGCCATGGGATTTCCTGAAGAGAACCTGCTCACCGAACGTGCCCGCAAGATCTGGTTACACTGGAAATTGAATCATTCCAAGGAGGACGATTGGTTGGCGCCTCCGAACGAGGAGTTGGACCCGGAGACTGCGGAGTTCTTTGCCCAACATCGTGTACCGGTTCAGATTGCGGGCCAGCGGCATTACCAGTTCCGTCGTCCCACTGGCACGATTCATTGTTCCGCGATGAACGCCAACGGAGACATTTCGTGCACCACGTCGACCAGTGGGCTGGCTTTCAAGATTCCCGGCCGGGTCGGTGATTCCCCCATCGTCGGCGCTGGGCTTTACGTGGACAACGAGATCGGGTCGTGCGGCAGCACCGGGCGAGGTGAAGCCAACCTGCAGAACCTCTGCAGCTTTGCCGCGGTTGAACTGATGCGCAACGGACTGTCGCCGCGTGACGCGGGATTGGAGCTCTGTCGGCGCGTCGCCCATCATACGCGCCGCCCTGATCTGCTGGATGATCAGGGTCGTCCCAACTTCGGTCTGAAGTTCTATCTGCTCGACAAGTCAGGGCGACACGCGGGAGTCACTCTCTGGGGGCCCTCCCAATATGCCGTGACGGACGCACAGGGAACTCGTCTGGAAGAATGCGCGTACCTCTACGAAACGCCCCAGTCGTAACCGGGCCTGTTTCCTTCGGTGGACATTCTGCGGTTGGATATTCGATCTTCTGCGGTTCTTGCACCACAGAGCAAGCGCGCCAGCACCCGATACTCGGCAGCGGGAGCCTCGCCGCATCCCCGTTCCGCATGGTGGAGTTGTCGCATTCCCGATTCATCGACCACTTGGCGGCGGCGGGGCCTTTCCGACAGCGGTGTGAGTCGTCGCGGGGACGCAGCCGGCCAGGACATGCGCTGCGGAAGTGGAGCGGCAATAGGGAATGCCACAATGCGACAATGCGCAATGCGACAAGGTACTCTCCGAATTCGGAGCCGATTCCCACTTCATCGACCACTTGTCGGCAGCGGGGCCTTTCCGACAGCGGTGTGAGTCGTCGCTGGGACGCTGCCGGCCAGGACATGCGCTGCGGAAGTGGAGCGGGAATAGGGAATGCCACAATGCGACAATGCGCAATGCGACAAGGTACTCTCCGATTTCGGAGCCGATTCCCTGTGCTGCTGGGCTGCCGGAACCGGAGAATATCGAACAAGGAAGGTCCAATCACCAAGGAGAAGAGCAAGCGGCGCCAGCACCCGATACTCGGCAGCGGGAGCCGCGTCGCATCCCCGTTCCGCATTGTGGCGTTGTGGCGTTGTCGCATTCCCTATTCATCGACCACTTGGCGGCGGCGAGGCCTTTCCGACAGCGGTGTGAGTCGTCGCTGGGACGCTGCCGGCCAGGACATGCGCTGCGGAAGTGGAGCGGGAATAGGGACTGCCACAATGCGACAATGCGCAATGCGACAAGGTACTCTCCGATTTCGGAGCCGATTCCCACTTCATCGACCACTTGATAGCGGCGAGGCCTTTCCGACAGCGGTGTGAGTCGTCGCTGGGACGCTGCCGGCCGCATAGCCTCTCACGCCTCGACCGCCAGACTCCTGTCGGCAGGTTGCCCTTGAAACTTTAGGCGAAGTTTCCTAAGGTCCCGCCTTCGAAGTGCGCTGACTCGCCTCCCGACTGCGCTTTTCCACTCGGGCGAGTCCGGCGAACGGATTCTCGTCTTCATCGATTCCGCTCTGTCTTATGTCAAAGCTGCCTCAGAAGGCCAATTGGTTGTTGGTGTTTTCCCCTGGCCTTGCCCGGCTTGCGCTGGTCATTGCCCTGGCGGATCCCGCGTTCTTCGCGCAGGCCGCTCTGTCGGATCAGATGGCCGATACCAGGGGCGCAACGCACGCATCGCCGGCGGGAGCCTACTGCTGTAATGACCATTGGCTTTGCGTGCGTGCTGACTATCTGTTCTGGTGGACGCGCGGATCGCAGTTGCCTCCACTGGTGACAACCAGCCCAACGGGAACGGACATCTCGGATGCCGGCGTTCTCGGGGAGCCTGGGACGGAGGTCCTGTTCGGCGACGAACTGACTTCGAGTGGCCCCCGATCGGGCCTGCGAGTGATCGCCAGTGCTCGGTTGGATTCGTCAGGCGAGTGGTGGCTGGCGACCGATTGGTTGTTTCTCAATTCGTGGGGCGATCAGTTTCACGCGTTCTCTGAGGGAGAGCGAGTTCTTGCTCGACCGTTCTTCGACGAAGCGATCGGGTTGCCGAACTCGGAGCTGATCAGTTTTCCGGGTTATCTGGCCGGCGGAGTGTCCGTGGATGCATCGAGCGACGTCTGGGGCGCCGGTGCCGCATTGGAGCGGAACCTGACCTGCTGCGCCTGGGATGACGATGCGGGAGGATACCGTCTTGATCTGTTGGCCGGTTACCGCTTCCTGCAGCTGTCGGATAGCGTCGAGATCTACGAACAGTTGATGACGATTGATCCGCTAGGGCCGCTGTTGGTCGGCACGGGCTTCAGCGTAGCCGACGTCTTCCGGAGCCAATCGGACTTTCACGGTTTTGAACTCGGCCTGCGTGGCGAACTGGTGAGGAACCGCTATTTTCTGGCAGGGGAAGCGCGCGCGGCGTTGGGATGTTCCTTTCATCGCCTCCATATCAACGGGAATACGACGGTTTCCGTTCCGGGGTTGGAGCCGATTCGCTATGCCGGTGGTCTGCTCGCCCATGACGCGGCCTGGGGACGCCACACCGATCGCGAGTTTGCGGTTGTTCCTCAGGCCGAGCTGCGCGTCGGACGCTATTTCAGTAACCGCTTGCGCTGTTCGATCGGATACTGTTTCCTGTACTGGAGCCAGGTCGTCCGCGCTGGCGAGCAGATCGATCCTTCCCTCAACAGCAATCAACTGCCGGCACCTGGAGGGAGCCCTTCCTCCAGTTCAGCGATATCTCTGCACAGCTCCAGTTTCTGGGCTCAAGGTCTGACGGCAGCTCTGGAGTGGGAGTACTGACCGACGATTCTTCGAACGGCTGAGGCATGGCCGTCAACCTGCAGGAGGCGACTTCGGTCGCAGTCCCATGCGATCCATGGATGTGAATGCGCGCAACGTCCTTCGTGCCCGGCGTCGAGGTCGAGCTGTTCGCAGTCGCCCCCTGCGGCTGGAGTATCTCGAACCGCGACAGCTGTTGGCGGCCGATCCGCTCACGACGCTGAGCGTTCCCAGCGGCGGGCTGCTGGGCGAGACGGTGACGTTGCACGTCGGCTTCTCCAACAATTCGCCGACGGATACTGGTTACGGACCGTTCATTGATCTGCTGTTGCCTGCGACCGGGGCGGATGGTGCCGGCTTGGAGACGGACGATGGTATCACGTTCGTCGGAGCAACCTATTTAGGGCAGGCTGTCTCGTTCCATACGGTCACGTTGGACGATGCGGGCGTTGCTCCGCATCCGTTGGCGCGAAATGCCAGCGGAGACCCGGTCGAGATCCATGGTACGCCGGGCGACCAGTTGGTGGTCCTGGTGCTTCCCTTTGGCAGTTATACGCCAGGGCAGCCGGTCGCCACCGTTGATGTGCGTGCGGCGATCAGTCCGCTGGCCGATGTCGACACGCCACTGGAGATTCAAGCACGGGGAGGATTTCGCTTCGGCAATGACCCCTTGGACAACCCGCTGGTCGATCCTTCGTTGCTGGAGTCACCGCTGCACGCGGCGTGGATCAGCCCGGTGCTCTATCGCGTGAGCAAGACCTATCATGGACCTGAGAATGAAACGGCGACCGGTCCGAACTACCCTCGCCAGTATACGGTAAGTGTCGATTTGGCGGAGGGTACCACCATCACATCGCTCGAGTTGACCGATGTGCTTCCCGAGAACGTGCAGTTTGTCAGCGTCAACTCGACACTCGTGCACGGTGCCTCTGCCCCGGCGGATGATGTGAGTACGCCGGACACCGCCACGCCGGGCGGCACGCTGACGCGCCGCTTCGCTTCCGTGACGGGAACGGCGGCGGCCGTCGATGCGAGCATGACGTTTACGTTCTACGTGCCGCAGTTGGACAGCGCGAGCGGAGCGGTGGTTGATCCGCTCACCGGCGATGATGCCTTCGCGCTCAATCAAGCCAGCAGTGCCGGGGAGTGGATCCCGGCCGATCCGCGCGATCCAACGACCAGCGTGGTCGTGAATCCCGCCGGCGCGGAGCACACACTCACGGTGAAATCGCTCGCCATCCAGAAGACTTCGGCCATCGTGCACAATGTCGGCGCGGTCGGAGCTTCTCCGGGAGATACGCTGGAATACACGCTGACCTTTCAGATCTCAGACTACTTCAGCTTCGGCGACCTTTCGATCAGCGATCTCCTCAGTGACGGTCAGCGGCTGGATGGGACGTTTGACCCGACGTTCACGATCACCGATCGGTCCGGGACGGTCATCGGGCTGTTCACTCAGACGGGCGACTGGCCCGATCTGACGGTTGACCTGTCGCAGATCGGTCACGATGACAATCCGGCGACCGATGGCAGCACGTTGCTGACGTTTGACCTGTCGCAAGCCCTGCTGAATGCCGGCGCGCTCGACGGGGTGTTGCAGGGAGGACGCAGCACAGGGCCCAATGCGGATGCTGCGACGGGGACGATCGTCTTTCGGACCATCATTCAAGAACAGTTCTCCGACTCGTACTTTCCCAATACACCGAACGTATCAGAGGGCGATACGCTCACCAATCAGGTTACGATCACTGGCTCGGTGCGCGATAATGCCGACCTGGCCACCGTCTTTGGCTGGGAATCGGACACCAGCGCTCGGACCGTCACCATCGTCAGCGGGACGCTCAGCAAGCAGGTGTATGCCGTCAATGGCAGCACGCCCCTGTCGACGCCTATCCGGGTCGCCCCTGGCGACGCGGTGACCTACCGGCTGCGGTACGAACTGCCGATGACCGATTTCGATGGTCTGGAACTCATCGACTATCTGCCGCTGCCCATCTTCGACGCCACGACGCTGACCAACTTCGACCCCACCGTCAGCGACGTGGCGCCTCCCCAGGGAATTCTCAAGCCGGGACCGGCCGACACCTTTCATGCCCGGACGGGACTGACGCCGACCATCACAACGTCGTTGACTTCGAACAGCTTCTCGATTGCCTACACGTCCTATGACGACCCGAGCAGCCTGCCGTCGACTCTCGACCTGCTGGTCACCTTCATCGTCTCGAGCGATCCGTTTGCTGATGAGCTGCTGCTGACCAATCAAGTACGGGCCCATCAGGTGACGACCAACGCTCCGGACCTGGTCGTCGACAACCTGGTGCAGGTGGTGCTGACCGAGCCGGTCCTGGACATTCGCAAGGGAGTCGTCTCAACGGACCGAGCCACGGCGACATTCACTCCGGCCTCGGTGGGGCCGGTGGCGTTCACGTTGCCGGGAAGTGGCAATCCTCGCTTCAGCGGTACCATCCATTCGACCAATCTGGCAGCGACGCCGGTCGACAGTAACCTGACCGGCATCGATGCCGGTGATCTCGTGACATTCGCCATCACGTTGGAGAATACCGGGACCGGCTTGAACGGGGCTTTCGACGTGCAGGTGCGGGACACGTTACCTGCCGGCTTCGCCGTCCCGCTCGGCGGGCTCAATCTGTCCGTCACCGACGGGGCTGGCGCTCCCCTGGCCTTCGTCGATCTTGGTGGTGGCCTGTTTGGAAATGGGATTGAACTGGTCGACGACCCGACGGCCGGCGCCATGGCTTCGGCCGATGCCACCAGCGGGTTGAACATCGTGGTCATCACATATGACTTGATCGCCCAATCGACGGTCGAGGCGGCGTCGACTCTGCAGAATACGGCCACCTTGACCCATTTCGCCGGGGCTGAAGGGGGACCTGATCACACTTCGACGGATCGAACTGATGACGCAGAAGTAGTGATCGCGAGTCCTGCGGCGACCAAGTCGACCACTGACACGCAGGCGGTTATTGGGGAAGTAATCACGTACAATATCACCTTGACAGTTCCGGAAGGGGTTACTCCTGCTGCTCAGGTGGTCGATACGCTCGACAGCGGCCTGGCCTTTGTGGGCCTGCTGGGCCTATCGACATCAGATCCCGCAGATGTGACCTGGAACGCTCCTGTTGTTCCAGCAGTGACGAATACTGGTCATACGATCACGTTTGACTTTGGATCAATTGTCAACGCCGACAACGACAACTCGGTGGCGGAGACGATCACCATCTCCTATCAGGTTGTGGTCCTGAACGTCATTGGGAACCAGCAGGGCACGACGCTCGATAACTCGGCAGTTCTCTCCTGGTCGGGAGGGTCCCTGCCGCCGGTTTCGGCCAGCGCCATCGCGGTCGTGGAGCCCTCTATCACGCCGACGAAGACCGTGACGGTAAATGGTGCGGGAAACACGGGAGATGCCGGTGATGTGGTGCAGTACACCATTACGTTGCGCAACAACAGCGGCGCGGATGCGTACGACGCCACGTTTTCCGACAGCCTTCCGGTTCGGACCGGTGTCAGTTCGCTCATCATGTCTCCTTCCTTTTCCGTCACGGACTCCAGCGGAGTGGTCACGGCCGCGAGCTTTCAGTTGACCGGAGACGACACAAACGGCTGGCTGCTGGAAACACAGCCGGGGGTCAGCTTCGATATGGCGGCCAATCCCAGTCGCACGATCACGATCATCGTTACTGGGACGCTGGCATTGGCCGTGCGACCCGATGAGGCGATTAGCAATACTGCGATCACGCGATTCACCAGTCTCGATGGACTGCCGGGGACCATCTCACCCTACAACACCGATTCCACCGAACGCACCGGCTCCGACGGCGTTGGTGCCGGGCTGAACAACTATGCCACCAGCGGCTCTGTGACGCTGAGAATCTACAGTCCTACGCCGGTCAAAACGCTGGTTGAGACGTCCGAGTCATCGACCTTAGGCAGCCGAGTTGCCATTGGCGAGATCGTACGCTACCGCATCGCATCTCGACTGGCCGAAGGGACTGCTGTCTCCTTCGAGTTTCTCGATCAGCTGGCCGCGGGGCTCCGGATGCTCAACGACGGGACCGCGATGGTTGCCTTCGTCTCGGACGGGGACGGGATCGAGTCGTCCACTTTGAGCGGAGACGGACTGGCGAAGACCGGCAATGAGAGCGACCTGGTGGACATTCCGCTCTCCTTCATTCTGCCCGGTTCGGCCATCACAGGGGGGCCGTTTGTCAGCGGCACGGATCCCATCTTCCACCTGGGTACTCTGACCAACAGGGACAGCGACGGCAATCAGGAGTACGTGGTCATCGAGTTCAATGCGCTGGTGGAGAATATCGCCGGCAATCAAGCTAGCATTACCCGCAACAACTCCGCCATCGCTCGCTTCGCGGGGGTTCCGGTGGGGAGCACTTCGAATACCGTGGGCGTTTCGATCGTGGAACCGATGATCACGAACGTGAACAAGACAGCGGATCCCACGTCAGGGGACTCGGGAGATACCATCAGTTTCCGCATCACCTTCACCAATTCGTCGGCTGCCAATTCCACCACCGCGTTCGACTTGCAGTTGCTCGACACCTTGCCCGCCGAACTGGCCCTCGACCTGGACAGCATCGTGATCGGTGGTACCGGATGGACGAACAACTCGTCTGGAAACACCATTTCCATTCGGATCGACAGCCTGGCACCCGGGGGCGCCGTGCAGGTCGATTATGATGCCGTGCTGCTGGGAAGTGTGCAGCCGGAAGAGGTTGTCACCAATACGGCACAGCTGACGTACACCAGCTTGCCCGCGTCCGGCTCGGATCCCAATGATACGGGATCGGTCACTCCCGGAGCTGCCGGCAGCAGCACGGGCGAGAGGACCGGCACCGGTGGTGTCAACGATTATGCAGACAGTGACAATGCCACCGTCGATGTGACCGCGCCGAATTTCTCAAAGATCGTGCTGTCCACCAACCAGTCGTCCAGCAGCGGCTCGAATGTCTTGATTGGCGAGCAGGTAGAGTACCAGTTGACCTTCTCGGTGGTGGAAGGGACGTCGACCGGCGTGACCGTGTACGACCAGTTTCCTGCCGGCATGGCGCTGGTATCGCTCGACTCGATCGTCGCCTCGCCCGGTCTGACGACGTCAGCGACCGGTGGCTTCGCCGGAGCATTGGCTGACGCGATGATCTCCGTCGGTGGCAACGATTTCACGGTAGCTCTGGATACGATCGTCAATTCTGACACTGATAACCTGACTTTGGAGACGATTCGCATGGCGTTTACCGCCGTGGTGCTGAACGTCGCTTCGGTGCAGAACGGAGTCGACTTGGTCAATGCGGCCACCGTGTCCTATTCCAGCGGCAATGTGACCGCATCGGCGCCGGCTCTGACGGCGGTCGAGCCGGTGCTGACTGTGGAGAAAACACCGTCCAGCGCAACGGGTGACGCCGGTGGAGCGGCCGTCACCTACAGGGTCGTTATCTCGCATGATGCCGGCAGCACGGCCGACGCGTACGAGGTGGACCTGGAAGATATTCTCCCTGCGGGACTGGATATGGTCCCGGGCTCGCTGACGCACGTGAGCGGCCTGGTTCCCACTTCGCTCAACGCGGCCAACGATGTCGTGCGGGCAGGGTACAGTACCTTCCCGCTGGGGAGCGTCAGCACGCTGCAATTCGCCGCCATTCTCACGCCGTCAGTGCTTCCCGGAGATACCGTTACCAACACGGCGGAGCTGCAATTTACGAGTCTGCCAGGAGATGTCACGTCGCCCATCTCGATGCATCACCCTCAGTCCACCGAGCGCACGGGAGATGTCAGCAATCCAGGTGGCAATGTTAACGACTACGCAGCGACGGATACGGCCGACGTGACGGCGCTGAGCAACTCGGTGTCGGGTTTTGTCTATGCCGACAACAACCAGAATGCTCAGCGTAACGCCGGCGAACCGGGGATTCCTTCCGTCGCTGTCACACTGACCGGACAGGACAATCTGGGAAATAATGTTTCCCTTGTGGCTACGACGGCGGCCGACGGTAGTTACTCGTTCACCGGGCTTCGCAGCGGAACTTATCAGGTGACAGCCGCCCAGCCGGCCGGATACCTGGACGGCGATGAATCGGTGGGAAGTCAAGGAGGAACGGTTGCTGACGATCAGATCGATTTGACGCTTCCTTTGGGGACCCAGACGGATGGGGCGGAGAATAATTTCGGGGAGTATCGGCCGGCCACCATTTCCGGATCGGTCTACCGCGATAACAACAACGACGGAGTGCAGCAGGCGGGGGAGACGGGGGTCGCCGGTGTCTCTGTGCGATTAACCGGAACCGACGACCGGGGCCAGGCAGTGGACATTCTGATGACCACCCTGGCCGACGGTACGTTCAGTCAAACGGGCTTGCGGCCGGGGAGCTACACGCTGACAGAGACACAGCCGAGTGGGTTATTCGACGGCATCGACTCCGCCGGTAGCGAGGGAGGAACCGCCAGCGATGATGTGATTGCGGCCATCGACTTGACTCCCGGATCCAATGCCGTCGGCTATCGATTTGGCGAGCTGCTGCCAGCGAGTCTGTCGGGCAGCGTGTACGAGGATCTCAACGACAACGCGAGTCGTGATGGTGGCGAGGCGGGCATTCCCGGAACCGTGATTCATCTTTCCGGCACCGACGACCGAGGTAATGCCGTCAGCCAATCCACAACGACCGCCAGCGACGGTACCTTTGCTTTTGCCGATCTGCGACCCGGTCTGTATCGACTCGACGAGGTCCAGCCCGCCATGGCGTTCTACTTCGACGGCAGTGATGCGACCGGATCGCTGGGCGGGGTCCCCGGCAACGATCAGCTCGACTCGATTCCACTCACTCCGGGAGCGGCCGGAGTCAACTATCTGTTCGCGGAACTGCCGCCGGCCGATCCTGTCGGCTACGTGTTCGTAGACATCAATGACAATGGAGTGCGCGATGCCAGTGAACCTGGCGTGCCCGGCGTGCTCATCACGGTGACCGGGATCGACGATCAGGGGCAGAACGTGCTGTTGACCGATACCACGGACAACAATGGATATTACCAGTTCCAGTATCTGCGGGCCGGGACCTATCGTATTGCCGAGACGCAGCCGGTCGGATACGTCGACGGACAAGAGCAGAACGGTACCCCCGCGGTCACGATGGGCGATGACTTCTTTGACGATCTCGCCCTCGCCTGGGGACAGTGGGCCGGCGACTACAATTTTGGCGAGATTGCGCTGGGTAGCCTGCAAGGGCGCGTCTATGTCGACAGCAATCGTAATGGGCAGGCCGATCCGCTCGAGATGCCATTGGCCAACGTGCTGATCACACTCACCGGAGAAGATCTCGCGGGCACACCGGTCACTCAGACCACAACGACTGACGCGACTGGGAACTACCGGTTCAGCAATCTTGTGCCGGGAGTCTATCGTCTGGCCGAAACGCAGCCGCCAAGTTACCTCGACGGGGCCGATCGCGTGGGAAGTCTTGGCGGAACCTTGCTGCCGGATGCGGTCGATCAGATCCTGCTGGATCCGAATGAGATCGGGACCGGCTATGACTTTGGAGAGAACGGATTGCTGCCCGAACTGATCACCAAACAACTGCTGCTGGCCCGCAACAGCGGACGATCCTAAACGGCCGTGCGCGATTCGTCATGGGCAATGGCGCGCCGCAGAATCGCGATCGCTGATTCGCGTGAGAACGTGACTCAGTTGCCATATCCCGCGGAACGGCTGCTCTCACACACCAGGTTCGACTTCACATGCTACGCGGCGTGAGCAGACTCAACTCCGTCGCGGACGGCCGTCTGGCGATGGAGCATGCCGGATGAGCGACTCGAGCGGCACCACGTCCTGAGCACTGCACTTGCCGCAGGCTCCACAGCCCCCCGACGTGCCCCGCAACAGTCGCCATATTCGACCGAGGACGTACCATCCCGCTGCGGCAACGAGCAGGATCGTGATCAGCAGCTGCACGGTTTCGTTCATGAGTTGAAAACTGCCACAGGTACAAGGAACAGTCGTGCCGGGAGATGACTTCGGAGATCCGGTCAAGTGGCCGTCAGCCAGGTCCCGATCTGGTACGTCAGCAGTGCTCCCAGATAAGCCAGGCAGGTCATATACGCGAAGGTGAAGAGTGGCCAGCGGAGCGTCTTGGTTTCTTTGCGTATGACCATCAACGTGGCCGCACACTGTGCGCACAGGGCAAAGAAGACCATGATCGACAGGGCTACGGGGAGCGTGAAGATGGGCTGATCCGAGCCGGGCCACCGCGCGGCGATCAGCTCGTCCTTGAGAGACGTTGAGGACTCGTCCTGCTCCTCCCCCAGATTGTAAATGACTCCCATTGCGCCGATCACCACTTCGCGAGCTGGAAACGATGCCAGCACGGCGCAGCCGATACGCCAATCCCATCCCAAAGGCCGCACCACCGGCGCGACGAGCTTTCCCATCTGTCCCAGAAAACTCTGCTGCATGTACGCGCCAGCAACGTGGTTGTCGATGGTCGCTTCGAGCTCGGCGCGCTGGTCTGCCAGTTTCCGCAGTTCTGCCCCCTGCTGCGGATCCTCGGACAGGTCCGGGGCTTGCCAGGCGGTGATCTGTGCATCGAGCTGAGCCACCTGGCCAGCAAAATGAGCGCGAGCCTGATCTTCCACACTCGTCGGATGGGGAAAGTAGGCTGCGGCCCAGACCAGCACGGTCACTGCCAGAATCAGCGTGCCAGCGCTCCGTACAAACGCCCAGCACTGCTCCACCACGCGCCCCAACACCACGCGCCACGAGGGAAGGCGATAATCAGGCAACTCCATGACAAAGGGAGGCGTCTCGCCTTTGAGGATCGTCACCTTCAAAATCTTCGCGACACATACGGCTACCAGGATGCCCAGCATGTACAACGCCACGATCGTGATCCCCTGCAAGCCCAGCCACCCTCCCAACAATCGACGATCGGGTACGAACGCGGCGATCAACAACGTGTAAACCGGCAGCCGGGCACTACAGCTCATCAGCGGAGCGACCAGCATGGTGACCAGCCGATCACGACGGTTCTCTATCACCCGCGTGGCCAGGATGCCCGGGACTGCGCAGGCGAACGAAGAGAGCAGTGGAATGAATGACTTCCCGCTCAATCCAATCCGCGACATTAACCCGTCCATCAAGTAGGCCGCGCGGGCCATGTAGCCACACTCCTCGAGAATTGCCACGAACAGGAAAAGCATGGCAATCTGAGGTACGAACACCAGCACGGCGCCGACACCGGCTACCACGCCATCAGCCAGCAGCGACTGGAGCACACCCGCCGGTAGCGCCGACTCCACCCAGCTCCCCGCTGTGGAAACAAGCTGTTCCATCAGTTCCTGCAAGGGACGAGCCCAGAAGAAGATGGCCTGGAACACGGTGATCATGCACAGGGCAAAGATCAGCACGCCGCCATAGCGACTCGTTACCACCTGGTCAATTCGATCGGTGATCGTCAGCTCTTGCTTATCGGGATACGTCACCGCCCCTCGCAGGACGTCGTCGACCCAGCTGTAACGACTGGTTGTCTCGATCGCTGGGACGGGAGATCCGGCCTGCTCCAGCCGCTGGCGCGCCGCATGGACCTCCGCCCGCAGTTGACCGTCCCAACCAGCCAAGCCGACTTGTTCCAGATATCCACTTGTGTCCAATAGCACACGCTCTGCCAGATAGCGAGGTATTTCCTGCCCGGCCAGTTGCTGCCACGACTGTTTCAGCCGGGCGACTTCCTCGCAAAACAACGGGGGAAACGTCGCAGGTCTGGCGGGAGGTGTCCAGGAATCGGCCGTGATCAAGGCTTTCTTCAACTCGTCCACACCCACGCGGCGGTGAGCCTGCATTTCGACCAGCGGAACCCCCAGTCGCTTCCGCAACTCCTCGGTGTCGATCTGAACGTTCCGCTCACTGGCGATGTCCATCTTGTTCAGTACGATCAGCAGCGGACGGCCCAATTCCAACACCTGGCTGACCAAGTAAAGGTTGCGCTCCAAGTTGCTCGCGTCGACAATGCACACGATCACGTCCGGAACCGGCACGCCAGGTAGTCGCCCCAGCAAGACGTCGACCGTTACCATCTCGTCTGGAGACCGGGGAGCCAGACTGTAGGTTCCCGGCAGGTCAATCACCGTCAGCTGTCGTCCGCCATACGAAGTTGACCCGAGCTTCTGCTCCACCGTCACACCCGGGTAGTTGCCAATGCGCTGCGGCACCCCGACCAGTGCGCTGAAGAGCGTCGACTTGCCGGTATTTGGATTGCCAAGCAGGGCGACGGTCACCGTCGCCCCGGCGGTATTGATGGTCATGTGGATACCAGCAGAATAAGATACCGCCCGCGTCCTCCCTTTATCACAGCGCACCATCACGCCCCCGCCTGGTAGAGTCCCGGCGCGGAAGTACGATAGCGTCCTTCGCTAGCTGGCAACTAGCGTGCTGCGAACAAGAACTCCCAGCAGATCGCTGCACCGGAAGCAGAGCCGGCTTCCACCGGCCCGAATAATGCACGGTTGGCCGTGCCGCACCACTCGGACCGTCATCCCCAGACGAAGGCCCATCTCTTCCAGTCGTCGTACCTGCTCAGGGCACCCCACAAATTGGTCAATCAATGCCGACTGGCCGGGTTGGAGGTGATGCAAGGGAACAAGTTCGGAGGCGTGAGTTCGGTCTATCACGTTGGTCGTATTTCGGTGAAAATGAGACTAAATCTCAGCAAATGCATTACTAGTGTATCGGCGCTTTGGCGGTTATGCAAGGACGGAAACCGGACTGACACACGGATTTTTCTTCCCTTTCCTCGCGGGCGCGCCCCAAGCGTTCGCTCGGCCAGTTTCTACTGGTCGGCATACCGCGAGGAAGATGGGATTGCCATTGCCCCGTAAGTGGTGACCAGGGCGAGGGGGAGTGGCTCAGGTGTGTGGTGTGGAGTCCTGATTCTCCTGATCGGATATGGGAGGGGTGGCCGCCTGACTTTTCCGTGAACTCACGGAGCATTGGTCGCTCATTCACGTGGCGATGCCGAAGCGGGGCAGGATCCAGGCCTGCAGAGCGATCCAGGCAACCAGGATCCCCACAAGGACGAGAAAATCCACGACGAGTCACCTCCGGTTGGCTTGGGACGGGAGGCCACCGTGCCGTACGGCCTGGCACGGCCAGCGCCCGGGAAAAAGGTTAATATGACCACCTAGTGTCAAATGTCGTGCAAGAGAGTCCTGTCGTCAAGCGGCACGGCGCGTTCCGTCGTGGGGTCGTGGGAGTATCTGGTTCGGGGAGGCGGGGAGGGCTACACTGGCGCAGGGGTCAGCTTTGCCCGCAGGGTCGGGCATCCGTTGGTCTGGCATCAGGGCGGTTTGGTGGACCGCTGCGGGGGAGTCGTGGCGGGGGGAGATCCGTGTCTTGTTTCCGAGGAGCTTCATCGATGCGCAGAGATTTCTATCTGGTCAGCACCTGGCTATGGGTTCTGTTCTTCGTGAGCGGCATTGCTTCTCTTGCGACAGTTTGGGGTGACGAGGTTGTGCCCTTGGCCATTGGTGCGCCGGCTCCTGATTTCGAGTTGCCTGGAGTCGATGATCAACGGCATCGACTGCACGATTTTGACGCGGCACCTGTTCTGGTAGTCGTGTTCACCTGCAATCACTGTCCGACCGCTCAGGCGTACGAGGATCGGCTCATCCAGTTGGCCCGGGACTATCAGGATCGGGGGGTCGCGGTGGTGGCGATTTCCCCCAACGATCCACAGGCAGTGCGGCTCGATGAGTTGGGCTACACCGATTTGAGCGATTCGTTGGCGGAGATGAGGTTACGGGCACAGGAGCAGAAATTTCCGTTTCCCTACCTGTACGACGGTGAGCATCAGCGAGTGTCGCGAGCCTATGGCGCCATGGCGACGCCGCACGTATTCATTTTTGATCGGGAGCGAAAGCTGCGTTATGTGGGGCGGATTGATGACAACGAGCGTGGGAAACCCAAGTCGCACGACGCTCGCAACGCCCTCGACGCCTTGCTGGCTCAACAGCCGGTCCCTGTGGAGACCACTCGCGTTTCGGGGTGTTCGACCAAGTGGTCGGATAAGCGTGACAGCGCGGCGCAGTCACTTGAGAAATGGAACTCGGAGCCGGTGACGCTGCAGGAGGTGGATGCTGACCAGGTTCGGCTCCTGGCTCAGAACAAGTCCGACAAGTACCGTCTGATTACAGTGTGGGCCAGTTGGTGCGTTGCGTGTGTCGACGAGCTGCCGGAGTTCGTCACCATGAATCGCATGTACCGTAATCGAGAATTCGAGCTGATTACGATCAGTCTGGACTCCGCGGAGGAGAAGGGCCAGGCGCTCAAGTTGCTCAGGCAGCAGCACGTGGCCGCCAGGAACTATCTGTTCGGGTCCGCGGATCGCGACGCGTTGGCCGAAGCACTGGATCCCCAGTGGATTGGGCCGGTACCTTACACGCTGCTCATTGCTCCCGGTGGCGATGTCGTTTACCGCCACCACGGTTCCATTGACCCTTTGGAGGTCAAGCGAGCCATCGTGGCTCAGCTGGGGCGGACCTACAAATAGTCGAGACGATCAGGGACTGTTTCTCGCCACCTTGTTCAGGATGAGCGGACGTGCTTCGTCCATCAGGTCCTTGATATCTGCCAGGCGGATCGTACGTCCTGCGAAGTCGCGAGTTTCCAGTGCCCGCAAGAAGCGGGAGCGGAACTCGTCGAGATTTGAGCCATAAATGTGATAGCTGTCGGCCATGTGACAGTAGCGGCCCAATTTGATGGCCTGACCGCTCAGGTGGGTCACGCGAGCGGCGATATTCTGCTGCAGCTGAACCAGCGCGAACATGTTCATGAATGCCGCTTTGTACGCGTCATTGCTGCGAAAGCGAACGTTCATGTTCAACAGCGGCACGCCATCCTGTTCCACGATCCGGCACCAGATGCTCTGCAGGCAAGCCGGATCGTAACACTCGGCGTCTTCCCAGACTTTCCAGGTCACGGCCTGGGCACGGCGCGTGTACGGGGTCTTGGCCAGCTGCTGGCACAGGCCTTCAATCTGGTCGAAGGACTGGGAAAGCGATGGGACGGCGTAGTTGAACAGCCGTTGATGATAGGTATATTCCCAGCGTGTGTCGGAGGCGTTGCAGGTATCACGTACCCAATGGTCCTTGATCCCCTCGCAGACCTCCATGACATATTCCTGCAGGTCCTCAAATCCGCCTGGCATATCGCGATGAATCATCGGCTCCGCGAGCGGGTCGGCGACGGTAACGAGCATCGTTGCGTCCTTGCTCGGCGGATCAGTGGCCTTGTCGTATTGCGTACTGACGTCGCATCCCTGCTGGTAAAGTTTGACCAGCGAGTTTTCCCAGGCTTGAGCGATGCAGTTTCCCTCGACGGTCAGGACCGGTATTCCATTCATAGGTTGTTTCCTCGGTAGTTTCAGAGACACCGCGGTGCCGGAGTTGGTCTGGCAGATTTTCCGTTCCTCGCCAGGGGACGCCGTGAATCAGGCGTGCTCTTTACGACTCACTCTCCGGTGGTGTAGACGCTGCAGGTGGTGCCGGCTGGTTCAGCAGCTGCCCCAGATCGCGTTGTTCCTGAGCGAGGTGAGCCAGGATGCCGTCAAGGGTCAGGATGCCGACCAGCCGGCCGGCACCGTCGACGACCGGCAGCTGGCGAATCCCGGTGTCGCGCATGATGCCCAGAGCCCATTGCAGGGATGCCGATTCCAGAGCGGTCTTGACCGGCGTGGTCATCACCTCACGCACACGCGTCGTCCGGGGAGAACGCTCCGCTGCGATGACCTTCTCAACCAAGTCCCGATCGGTAACGATTCCCAGGGGTTTTCGTTCGCGACTCAGTACGATCAGGGAGCCTACCCCCCGCTGACGCATACGCTCGGCCGCGGCCCAAGTGCTCTCATCCAGGTCCACCAAATCGACCTGTCGCTGGCAGATCTGTGCTACGGTCATTTCCATGAGTCCCGCGTTCGGGCCCTTTGAGCCCCGGGCTCAAAGACCCGGGGCACCGTGAAACAGGTTCTCAGTCTTTGGAACCGATATCTTCGGTGAAGACTACCTGCACCAGCTCATTTTCCGTTTCTTCGTGCCGCATCAGCGTTTCGGTGAACCGAGAGAACGCCGCACAAAACTGATCCCAGCAGCCCGTAGAGCCGTCGCAGTCGGCGAGACGCTGGATGAGTCCCGCGACTTCCGCCCTCAATTCGCCATGCTCGGCGATCACCACGTTGACTTTTTCCGAGACGTGAGGCGCATGGCTGACTAACTCGGCAAAACACTCACTGTCCTCTTCGTTGCGAAAGTGCTCGTCAATGAGTTCGCTCAGCTCGCGCAGCCGCCGCAACAGCTGGGCAACGTCTGCCGTTCGCTCTCGGAGGATTTCGGTGAGTTCCGCCAGCATGGCCCTGAGCCGCACATGCTCTTCCAGTAGCACTTCATAGCATTTTCTGGTCGAGTCTGCGTCTGACATGGTTCAGTCCTCTCCTGGGGCTTCTGCGGCGACGGGCCCCGCTGGCCGTCGCCTCGTCTCGCGTCAGGTCTCTCCTCAAGTTCAGCCAGCCGGGGTCGACGGCGTTTTTCGCCTCACACCCCAAGCGTTGGGGCGATACACGACGACACGTACACGCTCGCCTCCGACTGTTGTGTAGAGGCCAGCATGCCCGCGAGCCTCGCACGAGTGCCTTGACGCGTACCACAACGGGCACGTCGCAAGAAACCGTCAGGACGGCGCCGATGTCACATGGTGCGAGCGCCGAACGGAACGCGAGACAGCCGCGAGCGTCTGGGATGCCAAAACCAAAAGGAGGTTGTCGCCTGCTCCACACTGCATTGCACACCCCAGAACATAAGCGACTCGAATGCGGCTTTCAAGCCATTTCTGGCCCAGGCATAGTCGCCTCCCCGCGCCACGACTTCCCGCGATTCGGCTGTCAACAGTGGCCGAGTGATTCAAGCGACAAAAAATACGCTCCAACGGCGGTGGCGAGGACTTCGGTCAGCAAACGGGGTGAGACGATATGCACACATCTGCACGCTTTCCGTGCGAGATGGCGCAGCACAGGTGTATCCTCTTGGGGGATTCAAAGTCACGGGCCCGGCGTGCGGCCGGCTCTTCCGGCTCAACCGTCGACCGTCGATGCGTGTTGGCACCGGGTGCAGGTTGTCAGCGCAGTCGGGGGCCTGTGGCGGCCGTCGGCCCTCCGAAAGTGCTTGCTTCGTGAGGGTGTGACAGGTATTCTCCCCAGGGCAGGCTCTCGTGTCAGGGTGTGGTGTCTTCCGCGGGAAGTGGTTTGGCGATCGGCACCGGGTGTGACTTGGGCTCGTTCCGGGCGGAGCATTGTGATGAACATGCAGACGATCCTCGTTGCGACGGATTTTTCCGAAACGTCTCAGGCGGCGCTGGAATTGGGGACGACCATCGCCCGGGACACCGGTGCTCGGCTCCTGATTGTGCATGTCGACTCGCCTGAAGTGGCCTACGGCGGTGATGAACTCGATCTGGTTGTGCAGCCGCTGGAGAACGCTGTCTCCAAGCAGATGCTCGAACAGGTCGTGCCAGCGGATGCCAGCATTTCCTTTGAGCACGAATTGCTCACGGGCTCGGCTGCCGTCGAAATCGTCCGGTTGGCCGAACAGCGCCGGGTCGACCTGATCGTCATCGGTACTCACGGTCGTTCGGGTCCGCTGCGGTTTCTGTTGGGAAGCGTTGCCGAGTGGGTGGTACGTCACGCGGTCTGCCCGGTGTTGACGGTCAAAGCAGATTACCGGCAACGGATGCCGCAAGAAGATGCGTCGTAGCGGCCGGCGAGGGGGAGTTGGATACGTCCTATGTCTGGGAGCGAGCCGTTGGCGAAACTGGGATCGGCGGGATGCCCGCCTGGCGGGACGAACTGCCCAGTTCCTGCCGGTTCATGACTTGGAGGGGTGAATGTCTGATGCGACCACGCGTAGCTGATTGTGGACGCGTTGGACTTGCGGAAGCCGGCCGACAATAGTCTGGGCAATCTGCTTCAAGTAGTAAGAAACGACGTCGCCGCTTAATGTCACACTGCCTTCCGCAAAGTGACATCGAACGTTGCGCAGCCCGCAATGGGAGCTCCCGTGCAGGGCCCGTTCGACTTCCAGGCTTTCCGAGTCGACAGGAGGAGCGTCGCTGAGTCGCTGAGATGTCGATGATGATGATGCGTGCTTGGTCATCGTTCTGCGTTTCCTTCCTCGACAGCTCTCACCACATGACTCGTCGCAGTCCGAGGCTGGCGAGCAGCTACTCCTGTTGATTAGTTGCGTGAGGATTCGAACGGCCGTCTTTTGAAACGTCGGACAAGACGCGGCTCCGTGAAATCACGGTGCTGCACATCGCCGGCGAACACGGCAGCTAGGGTTCCTGCGCGCGGACAGAACTCGCTTCATAGCACAACTGCAGGAACTAATCTGCCCCGAATCTTCGCCCCGCTCGAGCGGCTCCGCTTTCCTGCTACCCACAAACATCAGCGCCGCACGAGACCTGACATCGTTTAGGATACCTGTCTGGCTGGATGTGTCAACTTGGTTCGGCAAGAACCGGCCAGAAAGTGCTTTCTTGTGCCTCGAGAGCCAGCCTCGCTATTTCCGAAACGCCTCCTCGGCCGTCACGATACTGCCAGCAATCTCAATTAACTTCACGTTCTTCTCGCTGGCAAGACGCTGCAGACGTCGAAACGCCTCGGATTCATCGAGGTCCGCGCGCTTCATGAGAATTCCTTTAGCCCGTTCGATGATCTTTCGATCCTCCAGCGCTTGCCGCAAGCTGGCCGCTTCCTCATGCACGGCCTGGAACTGGCGGAACCGTCGCACGGCGATACTGATGGCCGGTTCGAGATCGGCCTGTTTGATCGGCTTGACCAGGTACGCCAGGATGTGATTGGATTCGGCACGATCAATCAAGTGCGTGTCATGATGAGCGGAGACGAGGATGACCGGCACCGCCCGATCGTGAAAGATCGCTTCGGCGGCCTCAATCCCGTCCATCTCCGGCATCTTGATGTCGGTGATCACGAGGTCGGGATGCAGTTCCCGACAATGTTCCACCAACTGCTTTCCGTTCTCGGCGACCGATACAACCTCATGGCCAAGTCTCGGGAGGATCTTCTCAAAATACTCCTGCATATCGGGTTCATCATCAGCGACGGCAATCCGCAGCACAGCATTCATCCTTCACATCTCGACCTGAATGATCCAATTGATAATGATCCAATCGATGATTCGTTTCGTCGTTCTCCTGGCACATGTGGCCGGGACGCGTGGCCACGTCGGCTGCTCACCCCCGACCGTTCGGTCGCTGACTTGCCACTGCCACCGTCCCACCGACAGTTGCCACTTCCACCTGCTCAAGCGAAAGCACTGGTTCCTGCTGGTGGCCCTTGGTCCTGCTGCCAGCGCGTCAGCCCTGGCCTGCCACCCTCCTTCAGTGATCGCCGTCTGCCCCGAGGAGAAACTGGCTGCCTGAGGGATCGCGCCTGAGGGAGTGCTGTCCGGCCCGCGCCCAGGCAGGGGAGTTCAGGAAGTCTCTTGTCGCAACTGCCATGCCGTAATCGCAGCCCTCGTTCTCCTGCTCGTTCTCCTGCTCGTTCTCCTGGGGCCGAAAGGTAAGGATGTCAGCCGAAAGTGGGGATTCGTGCCTCGACCGACCTCCATCTGTTACGTGCAGTGTCTCAGAGTATGCAGCGAATGGTCAATGGCTGAAGTGCGTCCCGGCACTGTGGCCTGTGTGGGGTCGAGTCCGGTCGGTCTGTAAGGGCGTGGCGTTGGTCGAAGTGGTGCCGGAAGAGCGAACGAAGTCCCCCACCCGTTCGTAGCGCAAAAAAAAAAAAATCGTGCAGTTCGCCCTATCGCCAATTGACAGGAAGGGCGCCAGCCCCTAGATTTGAATGATATGGAACGCGTCGTTCATGGCGGACGTACAAGTTCCAGGCCACGACGGCCCCAGTCATGCAGCGGTTACTGTGTGACGTGGGGTTTATTTTTTGCGCTGACCCGATGGCGTGGTTGGTGCGAAACGATGACTTGTCGTGACTTCTCCTTCACTCCGTTGTGATGTTCACTCCGCCAGTGAAGGGACCACATTAGCATGGCGATCTAATGGGTGACCGGTTTCTCTTTGCTCCAGCCTAGCCAGGAGCCCGACTCCGACCTGCAAACCGGTACCCTTTCGTGCCCCGGCGATTCGCACCATCGCCGGGGCCATTTTTTTTGCGCTCGCGAAACACGCTCTTCCCCAACGCTCGCTCGGTCGCTCTGCTGACGCGACGTCGCGAAGTCCTGCAAGTTGCGAAAGTGTCGCAACGCAGCCGGTTTTCCGTTCTGGTTGGCAGGCGTTAACGTGGCGGACGACGGCCATAAGCCCCCGGAGCGGGAGGATTATGCCAGTCAATTGTACGACGGTCAGCGAATGCGTTAGAGTGGTAGGCGGTATCCACGCTCGGTGTAAGCATGTTCTGACGAGCGACTTGAGCGCGGCGTGCCAGGTGTGAACGGTCTCCTTCTGTAACTGGCGGCTCTGCCGTTTCTGGTTGCCCGGCAGGTAAGCGTCCAGTGGAGCGGATCATTCCGGACAAGGGGGCAAAGGGGGTGCGTATGAATGGACCAGACGAATTCTTCAGGGGCGAATTCTTCAGGATCGAGCAGCTGGACGAGATACTGATCTTGTCGCCGGTGGCCAATCTCAGCGAGCTGGAGTTGAGTTCATTTGAAGAGGCGGTTCGGAATCTGGTGAAGCGGTTGGAGGCGAGTGGGTTTCGTGATGTACTGCTCGATTTTGAGGGGACGGACTATTACGGGTCGACGGCGTTAGGTTTTTTCGTCAGGCTTTGGAAGCGGGTCCGTCGTGTTGGCGGGAACATGGTGTTCTGTAATGTGTCGCCCTATGAGCGGGAGGTGCTGGAACTGACGCGTCTGGACAACTTGTGGCAGATCTGCCCTACCCGCAGCGATGCGCTGCGGATTCTACGATCGGAATCGGAATAATGCACTACGAACACACTCAACGGGGCTATTGGTCTTGGCTGTTGTTTGCGATTGGAGCCGGTTGTTTTGTGGCTGCCTGGTCTCTGCGACAGGAACCGCTGGGGCATTACATCTGTTTGGGCGTATCGCTGGTATTGATCACCTGTGGACTTGGCTTCACTCACCTGACGGTGCGCGATGAGAGTGATGCGTTGGCCGTGCGTTTCGGCCCTCTGCCACTCTTCTTCACCCGCATTGCCTACGAGAAGATGATCGCTGTGGAGCCGGACCGAACGATGTTTCTGGAGGGGTGGGGGATTCACTATCTTCCAGGGCGAGGCACGACGTACAACATCTGGGGCTTTGAGTGCGTCCGTATCGATTTGGGGAATCGGACGGTGCGGATTGGCACCGACGACTCCGGGAATCTGGCCGAGTTTCTCCGGCAGAAGATCGCGACGTCTGCCAGCGTGTGACGGCGTCGGGTCGCTTACTCGTGGCGCAGCGCATCGATCGGGTTCAGCAGAGCGGCCTTCAGGGCCGGCACGATGCCGAAGATGATGCCGGTTCCGGCGGAGATGCCGAAGCCCAGGAAGACAGCCCACAACGGTACGACCACGTCGACCATCTGCGGATGCAGGCTGGCCAGCGAGCTGAGCGAATATCCCAGAGCGATTCCGAGTCCACCGCCGAGCAGGCTGAGGGTCATTGCTTCGGTCAGGAACTGCATGAGGATATCGCGGCGTCGAGCGCCGACGGCTTTCCGCAAGCCGATTTCGCGGGTTCGCTCTGTTACACTGACGAGCATCACGTTCATGATGCCGATGCCTCCGACGAGCAGTGAAATGCCGACAATCCCGGCCAGCACCGAGACGGCGATATTGCCCACGTTGTTGAAGGCCGCCAGGATTTCTCCTTGCGTCTGCACAATGAAGTCGTCTGGCTGATACGCCTCCAGGCCGTGGCGGCGGCGCAGCAGATTGGCGACCTGCGCTTTCGCTTCGGGAACGACCTCGGCCGTTTCGGCCTGGGCGGCGATCACCATGTTGCGTCGGAACACCGGATACATTTTCAGTGCCGTCGTGTAGGGGATCAGAATCACGTCGTCCAGGCTCTGCCCAAAGAAGCTCCCTTTGCTCGCCAGCACGCCGATCACGCGGAACCGGCGGCCGTCGAGCAGGAGGTTGTTGCCGACCATGCCTTCGTCCAGATCGAGTTTGCGGAGCACCTCGCGACCCACCACACACACCTGTTGAGCTCGGTCGACGTCAACGACGGCAAACGGGCGTCCGACATCGACCGGGAAGTTGCGAATGGTGTGGTAGGCGGGCGCGACCCCTTCGATGTTGGCGGCAATCTCATCGCGTCCCACGCGGATCTTGACTCCTTGGCGTGGAATCATGGGAGAGACTCGTCGGAGCGCCGAGCAGTGCGCTTCGATGGCGTGGAAATCGTCTTCGGTCATTTCCACGCGGCCCAACGCCTTGCCTGCTTCACCTGGCGGGCGCTGCGGACCGACGAACACGGCGTTGGTGCCCAACCCTTCCAGAAACGTCGAGACGTAACGGGTGAAGCCCTGCACGACGCTCACCACCGTAATCGTCGCGGTGACGGCGATGACGATGGCCAGAATCGTCAGAATGGAACGCATCTTGTGCGTGAAGAGCTGTTCCAGGGCGTTCATGGCATTGGCGAAGAACAACATCGATGTCCTCTCGTTGATCAGCGATCTGGACGCGCAGCAGGAACATCGGTCCGCTGTGTGGCGGCCGCGTCGCCAGGCTGTTGGACGGCGTTCGGCGGAGCGAGGCCCCCACCCGCTCGGGACGCTGCCTGGCTCGGCTGTGCCACCAGTTCGTCCGCCTCAACCTGGCCGTCCTTCAATCGCACGATGCGGCGACAGCGCTGAGCAATATCCGGTTCATGGGTGACAACCACGATCGTCTGGCCTTCGCCATGCAGCACGTCAAACAGGTCGAGGATTTCTTCGCTCGTTCGGCTGTCAAGATTTCCCGTCGGTTCGTCGGCCAACAGAATGGCGGGACGCTGCACGAGCGCTCGGGCAATCGCGACGCGTTGACGTTGACCACCCGACATCTGGTTGGGACGGTGCTTCATCCGATCCTCCAGCCCGACTCGCCGCAAAGCCTCGATGGCCAAGGCACGTCGCGGCGTGGCGCCGGAGTAGATCAGCGGCAGTTCGACATTGCGGATGGCCGTCTGCCGAGGCAGCAGTTCAAAAGTCTGAAAGACGAAGCCGATGCGGCGTCCCCGCACGCGCGCCAGTGCCGACTGGGATAACTTGGCGACGTCCTGGCCGTCGAGCCAGTACTGCCCGGAAGAGGGAACGTCCAGCAGGCCCAGGATGTTGAGCATCGTGGACTTGCCCGAACCGGACGAGCCCATGATCGCCACCATCTCGTTTCCGTAGATTGCCAGATCGACCCCCCGCAGCGCCCGGACGATCTCGGCCCCCATCTGATACTCTTTGGTGATCCCGCGCAGTTGAATCAACGGCTGGCCCGAGGTCATGACGCACTCTCTCCTCGCGGCGTCGCAGTCCCTGCCGATTGAGACTCTTCCGGAGCCGATTCGGGAGTTGATTCGGGAGTTGATTCGGGAGCCGAGCCAGGTGACGGCTGCTCTTTGGGCTTTTCCAGTGCCACGGGCTGACCCTCCACCATTTCATCGAGTGAGCGGAAGGGCCCGACGATCACCTGTGCGTCTGCCGCCAGGCCGTCGAGTATCTCAATCCGTTCCTGGTCGCTGATTCCCGTCGACACAGGCCGCGCCTGAGCCACCCCGCTGTCCATCAGGTACACTACCTTCACGTATCGTACCGCAAGATCCTTCCCCTTCTCGGCGGGCGTCGTCGGCTGTTTGCTCAGCCAGTCGCGCAGGAGGGGAGTATCAGGGAGGTCCCGGAACCGTCGATGCACGACAGACTGCACTGGCAGACTCAGTGCATGGGCCGCCCGCTTGACCTCGATCTCCAGCGTGGCCGTCATCTCGGGACGCAGCGACTCGCTCTTCCCCTCAACATTGATCAGCGTTTCGAAGCTGACCACCTCGTTGAATTTCGTCCCCTTGGGAGATATCAGGTCCACCACTCCCGCCACCGGATCGGACTGATCGGCCTGCAGGTAGATCCGGACTGACTGGCCGGGCTGCACCAATCCGACGTCCGTCTCGTCGACGTCTGCGCGAACGCGCATCCGACTCATGTCGCCGATCGTCATCAGCACCGTTCCCGGCAGATTCGTCGTCCCCGCAATGACGATCTCTCCTACCTCCACGTCCAGATCGATGACCGTCCCGTCCATGGGCGATCGGATTTCGGTTCGTTCCAGGTCCTGTTCGCTGTTGCGACGCATCGCGAAGCTCTCCTTCAGCTCCTGCTCGCTCATCGCCAGCGCGGCTTCCATCTTGGTCAGAATCGTCTCCCCATCACGCACCTCATTGGGGGATGAAAAGCCTCGCTGCTCCAACTGTCGGTATCCGGCTGAATCGAGTCGAGCTTTGTTCAGGTCTGCCTGAGCCAAAGCGATGGCTGCCTTCAGTCGCTCAATCCGCGCCTCAGTCGACGCCAGACGTGCATTGGCGTCCTCATCCTCCAACTTGACCAGAATGTCACCCGCCTTGACCTGGTCTCCCTTCTCGACATACACCTCCTCGACTCGCCCCATCACCTGCGACGCGATGTCGGCCTCTTCCACCAGCTCAATGGTCCCCGGCGCCGTCACTGTCTGCACAATCAGACTCTGCTTCGGCTGCTCCACCTGAACTTCCTTCGTCGGCAGGATCTTCTTGATGCGCCAGTCGACTCCCAGCTGGTCGGCATTGCGCCGCATGTTGACCAGCACGACAATCGTCGCCACAACGGCTAGCAGGGACAATATCACCAGAATTCGTCGCATGTTACTCTACCGCTGCCCCAAAAAGTGCCAGGCGTGACCGATCCGCCGGTCCACCAGCAGAACGTGTTGGTGCGGCCAAGCCCCAGGCGTACGCCGTCAGCCTGCCGCCAGTCGTCTGACCGAGTGCCCCGAGATGGTTCCCAATCAACGATCGCGACTCTGCACTGCGCCGCCGACAATGACCAATGACGAAGCACCCAATCACGAAAGAAGTCCAGATTACAGAATAGTCGAGCCGGAGGCGAATTTCGTCGAGTTTTCTTGGCAGGTTGGTTCGGCACGGGAAATTCGTCATTCCGCGGGTCATTGGGTACTCCGCCATTCCCTACGGGGGTGTCGCCGTATCGAGCTCAGCCATCCAGTTTGTGCATGGCCTCACGAAATTCGCAGGCCCGTTTTCACTCTCAATTCTTCGGTTCATGTGGGCTTGCCAGCTGCCGCTCGTGTCTGGCAACTGGAGCAGGACCGTATGGCTACTCGCCATCTAATGCGGAAAGAGCGTCATCCGCATACTCAAATTGACCAGCAGTGAGGCGTTACTGCAGATGTAGGCCCCTGTGCCCGCCAGGACCAGGCAGGCAGCCAAGGCCGCAAACAAGTTCGTCTGGCCGCGGCGACAGGCTCCCCATGCCATTCCCAGCCAGCCCAGGACGGCGAAGAAGTCCAGTTGCTGCAGTGTGGTCCACTGCGCCGCGGTGAAAGAGTCCTGCGGCAGGAATATCAATGCCGATGTTTCCACGTGCCGGCGACCTAACACCAGCATCAGCACGACCTCCACCGCCAAGCCTAACACCCACACTCCCTGCCACACCACGCACTCGCCCACTGCCGCCGGAAAGCGAACCGGACGACCTGTCAGTGCTGCCAGTGCGCTGAAACTGATCGCCGCCGCAAATACCCGGACGACCAAGGAGAGCGGAGCGACCAGAAAATCGCCTAACGCCATGATCACCGTCCAAAACCGCAACGTATCTCGCTGGGTCTGGATCGCTTTGCGAACCACATCGTCACTTTCTTCGTGCAGCATGCGCTGCTCGACCGCTGCGGCCCCTTTCTCCACGGCCTGCACCAAGTCATGTTGGACGACTCCCGTCATCCAGACGGCGCCGTGCAGAACGACCACCAGGGCCATCCACATAAACAGCAAGCCTCCCCAAGACGGGTTGTCAGTGGCAGCTGCGGCTCCGCCCGATTCCGATTCTATCTGTTGGCTCGACATGTCGTTTCCGAACCTGACCTGCCTAACGGCCGCCACGGGGTCCACCAAATCGGGGTGTTCGCTGTCCCTGGAGGTCTCTTGACGATGATTTCTTGGCCCCCAAGGAGGTGGGGTCTTGGCAACGCTCTACCCCTGGCAACACTATCCACTCCGTCTTGATTCTCTACGCCGACCGACATGACCGTCAAGCCTCCCGATTTCCGGCAGCAGCGGCCATGGAATGTTGGCAAAATAGGCGGCCTGTGACGGTCCGGTGGGAAATGATCGAGCACAGACTCTTCGCAGGACGACACGATGCGACGGGCGTCGTGCCGATTGGGGAACTGATGGCTCGCTCCACGAACCTCGGGGCGGATTACGGCGCGGCCTGCAGGTTCGGCAGTGGGTCCCGCACGTCCGCCGCACAGCCCTTACCAGAATTACTCGTGGCGAGAGGGTCTGGTTTCGATCGCGTCTGGTTTCGATGGCGTTTCGATCCCCCGCACCAGCCGATAGTAGAACGAACAGGATCTCAGGGCGGTGCGAAACGGTGACTCGACGTGTCACGTCCGGAGCAAATTCGCTCACCGCAGAGGAGAGATGAATGCGTCCCCCACTATGTCTGTTGGTGGTCCTCGTTGGAGTGGGTTTCACGCTGCATCCGGCCGGGCTGGACGCTCAACAGCGCTCAGGCACTGCTGACGATGCGGGAGAGTTGCCTGCCTTTCTCCAGCCGCCCCCGAAAGAGCTGTTGCGGCGAGGCTTACAGCCTTTGTCGGCGTCGCTGCCCGACACGCGGGTGCGAGACGGGCTCATGCCGCCCGACGCCAGCCAAGGGCTGTTTGACCATCGGGAGTCGGAGTACGGTTCGTTTCGCGGGGAGGGTTGGATGGTCAAGGACTTCCATTGGTTTGCCACGTGCAATCGATACCGGCCGCTGTACTTCGAGGATGCGATGCTTGAGCGGCACGGTCAGTCGCGACATCCGCTAGTACAGCCGCTCGCTTCCGGCGCCCGATTTTTCCTGACGATTCCGGCATTGCCTTATGCGGCCGTGGTGGATCGACCGCATCAGCCGCGCAGCGTGTTGGGGCACTTTCGACCTGGTAGTGACGCTCCGCTGCTGCTGCAGCGCCCCCCCTTGCAGGCCGACGCGGGGCTATTCGAGGCTGGCCTGGTCGTGGGGCTGATCTTTCTGGTGCCCTAGATCCACCATCGCGATTCTGCGATGTACCACTCACAATGCCGAATGGCGAAATACCCAATGACGGACGAAACCGACCACTAACCGGCAGCGAGTCGCGTCGAATCCCTACCGCAGGTTGGTCCGCCCTTCGTCATTGGGTACTTCGTCATTCGTCATTCCCTTCGTCATTTGTCATTGCGTGCAGATGTGCCTGAAACGCGCACGGTCAGAGGGGGTCGGGCTGCTTGGTTGCCTAGATTTAGCAATCGTCATCACTGGCACAGCCACTTCTGGTCCTGTCGATTCGGATGTATCGATTGTGCGAAATCCTTGAGTCGGTGGAATGACGTCGACGATACGTCAGACAGCCGATGACTTCAGGCGCGCGGGTCGATTGTGCGCTTGGCTATGCGACCTTCCACGGATGGAATGTGCTCACATGCTCTGTCGACGACTTACCATCTCCGCACTCGCCCTGCTCTTGATGTTCGTGGGGTGCCGGTACGGTCGCCGGGAGTTCCATTTCCCCGAGCATCAAATCGGTCCGCATGAGGATTACGTGACACGGATCGAGTATCCTGATGTGGAGACGACCATTGACGCCAACGTGGCGGCGAGCACGGGACCTCGAGCCGTCGAGAACCCGCGGGAGCAGAAATCGCTGGATATGAATCTGGCCGAAGCGATGCAGATGGCGTTGTCCAATAGCGAGGTGATTCGCAATCTGGGTGGGACGGTGGTCGGGGCGCCGACCGGCGCGCACACGATGTTCAACCCGGCCCTGGTCGAGACGAATCCATCTTCCAGTGTGGAAGCGGCGTTGAGCGCCTTCGATACCCAGCTGACGTCAAGTATCTTCTGGAACAAGGTGGATCGCGGCATCAATCAGACTTTCTCCGGTCTGTTCCTGCCGGTGGCGCAGCAGTTCCAGAGCAATTACCTGCTGGAGTTGGGCAAGACGACCGCCACGGGCGCCCGATTTGCGCTGCGCAATCACATCTACTATGACCGGACGGAGATTCGCAACCCCTCGCTGCGATTCCCCAGCATTTATCAAGTCGACTACGAAGCCGAGTATCGTCAACCGTTGCTGCAGGGAGCCGGAGTGGAATTCAATCGGATCGCCGGCCCCAACTCGGTGGCAGGCAGTCCGAATGGCGTCTTGCTGGCGCGCATCAACACGGATATCAGTCTGGCCGACTTTGAAGTCGGAGTGACCGGGTTGGCGAGCGATGTGGAGCAAGCGTACTGGGATCTTTATTTTGCCTATCGAGATTTGGACGCCAAGATTGCCGGGCGCGACAGCGCTCTGGTCACCTGGCGGAACATTGCCGAGCGTTTGCGGATCGGATTGCGAGGAGGTACACCGGAGAACGAAGCCCAACTTCGTTCCCAGTACTTCACCTTTCAGGCAGCGGTCGACGATGCTGTCAGCACTCTCTATGCGCGCGAACAGGAGTTGCGTTACCTGCTGGGCATGCCAGCCAACGGGCCGGAGTTGATTCGGCCGGCGACAGAGCCGACGACGGCCAAGGTCATTTTCCCCTGGGACGAGTCGGTCAGTGAGTCATTGATTCGCCGGGTGGAATTGCGGCGGCAGAAGTGGATGGCCAAGCGTCGTGAACTGGAACTGGTGGCCGCCCGCAACTACATCAAACCACGGCTGGACGCCGTGGCTCTCTATCGCTTTCGCGGCCTGGGAGACGAGTTGATTCGGTCGCCTGGTCCCACGGGGTATGAAAGCGCCTATCAGAACCTGACGTCGGGTGACTACCAGGAGTGGCAATTGGGCCTGCAACTGGATGTGCCGATTGGATTTCGTCGAGAATTCACTGCCCTGCGGAATGCCGAGCTGCAGTTGGCACGTGAACGTGCGGTCCTCCGGGAACAGGAGTATCGTGTGTCGCATGAGTTGAGTGAGGCGATGCGCCGTCAGCTGCGAGCGTTCCAGCTGATGAAAACGAACTTGAATCGGCGTGTCGCTGCCTATTACGAAGTCGAAGCTCTCAAAGCACGCTTTGACGTCGGATTCGAACAGCTGGACGTGTTGTTGCGTGCTGAGCAGCGTCTGGCTGACTCCGACAGTGCTTATTATCGCGCCCAGATTGACTACATGCTGGCCATCCGCGACGTACATCAAGCGAAAGGATCCCTGCTGGAATACGAGGGAGTGTCGCTGACCGAAGGCCCGTGGTCGACCGACGCCTATCGCGATGCGCTCGATCGGTCACGGCATTTTGCCCCGCGTGTGATCGATTACGGCCTTGGTCAGCCGTGGCCGATGAGTCGTGGTGAGTATCAGCAGCTGTCGCCCGAGCGACATGCCGCGTCAGCGGCGGAAGACGTTACATCGCCCACTCCCGATGCGCCGCCTCAGCCCCATGCCGTATTGCCCGACCTGGGTGGAGCCGAGTTGCCGTCACCGCCTCTTCCATCCGGTTCCGGCCCATAGCCGGTGGGATCAACCACTTCAGAACCTGTCAACATCGACGCACGCAGTGCGACACACGATCACCCTCAGCCGCGGCCAGCATAGCCACCGGCCAGTATGGTCAGCGGCCAGCCCGTTGTGGGGTGGGCGAGGGCTGCGGGATTTAACTCCCGGGTTATAATGGAAGGCGAAGACGTCTTGCCGGGGAGCCTCGTTGGTGCGGTTTCCTCTGGTGCTCCACCCCCTTCAGCTCAGTCTCGATTCCTGTGGGCCCGATGCGGCAGCCTGTACGAATTGGCGTGCCCCCGGGTGGCGGTCAAATCGATCCTGGCGACAGGGGGATCGGTCATGACCTGAAGATTGCCTCGGGAAGCCGCAGTGCAGCGATGGATCATTTTTTTCGCGTGATACAGAATGCCCCTCCACGCTGGATCAGGTGGATGTTGCTGGCAGTGGCTGGCGGGTTGCTGGTTCGTCCGCTCTCAGCTGCGGAACCGCTCCGCCATTTCATCGTTCCTGCAGGATTTGTGGTGAGCCGGTTCGCCGATGACACACTGGCCCACGACATCTATTCGTTGACCGTCACGGCGCAGGGTGAGGTCGCCGTTTCCGGACCAGGGTACGTGCGAATCCTGTTGGATCAGGACGACGACGGCGTGGCGGACAGTTTCCGGACGTTTGCCCAGGGGCCGGTGAGCGGGGCGCAAGGGCTCTACTTTGATGGAGCCGACCTGATCTGCACCGGGGATGGCGGATTGTTGCGGTACCGCGACCGTGACAAGGACGGACGTGCGGACGGGCCTGCCGATGTTCTGATGCCGCTGCCGACCGGCGGTGAACATTTTGCGCACGCCGTGCAGAAGGGACCGGATGGTTGGTGGTACGTGATGCTGGGGAATCTGGCCGGAATAAGTGACAAAGATGTGTCATTATCCACATCGGCAGTGGCCGCGCCGGCAGCCGGGGTCTTGATGCGAATTGCCCCCGATACAGGGGCTACTGACACCTGGGGTACTGAAGTGGTCTCTCACGGATATCGCAATCCGTACGACTTCGCCTTTCATGCCAATGGTGATGCGTTTGTCTTTGACAGCGATGGAGAGCGGGACGTGTCGCTCCCCTGGTATCGCCCGACGCGTATTTTTCAGGCCCTGCCCGGCACCCATGCCGGATGGATCAGTCCCAGCTGGAAGCATCCGGATTACTTTCCTCAGATGCCGCCCGTGGCCGCCGAATGTGGACGAGGATCGCCGACCGGCATGGTCTGTTATCGTCATACGCAGTTCCCGCGCGAGCCGTTTTTCGGTGCGATCTTTGCGCTCGACTGGACATTCGGGCGTGTGCTGGTGCTCCAGTTGCGTCCCGAGGGTTCCGTTCCCCCGGCGCAGCCCGAGACGTTCCTGTCGGTCCATGGCGAGTTCGGTTTTGCCCCCACCGACATGGCGGTGATGCCGGATGGCGACTTAATGATCAGTGTAGGCGGGCGCGGCACGCAGGGGAGTGTGTATCGCGTGCACTACGCAGGAATCGAAGGTGCGCCACCCTCGTCGACTGGTGTACCAGGAGATGACCCTCTGACAGAGTGCCTGACCGCTCTTCAGCCGCTGTCGAGCTGGTCGCGTGCTCGCTGGATCCCGGTGGCGCGCCAGCTGGGGCTGCCGCCACTGCTGCAAGCCGTCGTGGATTGCCAGCGTCCTGCTCCCCAGCGGGTGCGGGCCATCGAGATCGTCACAGAACTGTTTGGTGGCTTGCCGACCGATGCGGTCGAGTCGCTGGTGAGCGATCCCGAATCGACTGTGCGAGCTCGCAGTGTCTGGTCGCTGGGAATTCAGGAAGGGACCGCTGCGCGGCGGGATGTCGTGGCTCGTTACCTGTTCGATACCGATCCCGTCGTCTTGCGCGCTGCACTGGCCGCGGCGGTTCGCTACGCCGGCTCGGTGGACCTCGCTCCTTTGTTGCCTCGTCTCCGCCAGTTGCTCGACACCGCGGATCGGTCGGTGTTTCAGGCAGCTGTACAGGTGCTGGTTCGCCTGCCGGCATCTCAGTATGCAGACGTTTTCCGCGACACGACGACGGCGACTCCGCGGATGCAAGTTGCCGGTGCGCTGGCGGCCCGGCCGCACGAGAAGCAGCAGGATGCGGTCGCG
>JBGSHS010000153.1:0-4542 GCA_041752115.1 Pirellulaceae bacterium
GCCAAGTCATCTCCACGCAGCGTTGCGGGCCGAGCCGGACACGACACCGCTGGAGATCGCGTTTTGCTATCAGAACAATCTCGCGCATCTGCTGCAACTGGGACGCGTCTGGAGCACGGGGTTCTACGTCGGTACGTTCGGCGAGTACTCGATGCAGGCGGTCCGGAGTCGTGTGGCAGCCCCGTAGCTCACCATCTGCTTCACCGCACGAGCGGAGCTCGCGGGGGTCGGGGAGGGAGGGGGCGAGCGGCGCGGTAGCTCACCATCTGCTTCACCGCACGAGCGGAGCTCGCGGGGGTCGGGGAGAGAGGAGCGGGCGCGCGGTAGCTGACCATCTGCTTCGCCCCACGAGCGGAGCTCGCGGGGGTCGGGGAGTGTTGAGAGTCGGCGACACAGAGCTCGCTCTACCCCGCAATGAATCCGCTCGGCGTACCCGTGTTAAGCGGATCAGCCGGAGTCCCGGCAAATCGCCCCGGCCATGGCTTGTTCTGCGCCACTCGTCGGCCATCGGTACGAGAAGCTCTCGCCAGCCGAGCCATTCACTTGTCGGGAGTCTCCGTCTGCCATCCGGACACGCCAATCGTCACCTTGGACTGAGTGCCATATTGCTGGGGACGGCCAGTGGAGATCTGCCACCGATCGAAAGCGGCCTTCCAAAGGGCATCTGCAGCCTCGTTTCCGGCCTGGGAGGATTCCCACGCCAGTTGATATGCCTGTTCGTAATCGTGCGGTGAGGCGCCATGTTGCAGGATCATCGCGGCAGCGTATTTGCCATGTTCGTCCAAAGAACCAGCATCCGATTCCACGATGCGGCGAGTCTGCTCGAGCCTCTCCCTGTCGCGCCAGGGCATGGTGATGAATCGACCGCTGTAGCGATCCTGTTGGTCCGTCTGGAGCATATGCTGCAGTTGCGCATGGGTGTCGGTGCCCTGATCGGTTCGAACAGCATCCGGAGCGCCGACCATGGAACCCAGATGACCAGCCGATGTGATAAACATCAGATATCCGGGCAGCAGGAGAAGGATCTTGAGAGGCACACGCTTGATCAGGCCTACTCCTTTGCATAGCAGCAGAATCAGCGCGATGAAGGTACCTAACATGATGGCCCATGTGCAGACGAGCATGCCGCCCAGGAAGAGAAGACCTGACCAGTCGAGGAAATACCCGACCGCAAACGCTACGACCGCACTGATCAAAACGAGCTTCTGGGACTTTTTCACGCGCGAGGCCCTTGATCCGCCGCTCAAACCGAAACTCAGTGTGTGTGCCAATCGACAGCTGCCGTAGCCGTCCGCTCACCTCTTCGCTTTGCGCATTGAATTCTTGGCATTTGGCACGACGAACCGGGGGGATTCGTTTACGGCGTGGCGGGGCGCGAGTGGCAGTCATTGGAAGAGCACCAATCCGGCATGCATCCCAACGGACCGACAGGGGCCGCTTCCCGGCAAGGCGGCCATCACCACTATTGATCGACTGCCAGCAGACGCTGATACGCGACCCATTGCTTGACGATACTCGCAAACTGGTCGCGAATCTCCTCGAACTTCGTCTCGCTGGTCAGTGTCAGGATGGCTCTGTCGGCTGAGGCCCACCGTAAGAGCTTACCGGGGTCCTTGATGGTTTTGCGGAGTACTGTGTCGTTTCTTACTTTGGCGCCGTGATGCAGCACGATCTCCAGCCGATCTGCTCGGCGCGCTCCAATCGTCGCAAACCATCCGTGACAATGGAAGCTGGGGGAATTTCATTTCATCCCCTCCGTGATCTCCTGGTCGGCCTGCAGAATCGCCTTTCGAATATCTTGTATCGCGCACCATGGGATGAGACATTCGTGCGAGGAGCGCGTTAACGCCATCGGTATCGTTGGTTTCCAACTTCGTCCTGGACTTGTTGACCGATGCCGTCTTCTGGGCGGTAGTCTTCTTATTCACCATTTCGAATTTCCCTGCTTGGAGGACTCCGAGACCTGGGAAGGTGAAAAGCCGGGACAAATGGCCCAGGCGATAGTTGCAGATTCTATTCCATAAGGGAGGCCTTTTCTTGGACTGTTCACTTCTTCACCGCTTCGCGGTAAAGACATTCGACAGCCACTCCAGCATTGTCGTTTCTGAGCAGCAAATCCCACAACTCTGACCAGGACGATCTTCCCTGATCTTTCATGTGCCCACCTTAGACCGTTCCAAGTCTGATCCGAGCTTCGCTTCAAGGTGACCTGCTCGACGACAATACGTTACCTCAGCGGGCGCGACTCTAATGTGGAAATCTCGGATTGTTAATCGTCTGTGGTAAAGGGTCACATGTGGCAAAACACCCCCCTTGTCAGAGCGGTATCATCGGGGCCGCATTATCCACGCAATCCATCGGACGCGACTTGCTGGAACGCTCTTACTCCAGTCAGAAGGATCTATCCTGGAACCGGCCAGTTGGCCTGATTTCTCAATGAATGGCATGTTGTAAGAATGGGTGGACGATTACACTGCGATTTGGCTGAAGCGGGGATTGCCGCCGGTTTGGGGATGTCGTTGGCAGGAAGGGAAGGTCATGAGGCAGTTCTTCTTCGTGGGGATCTTGATTTGCGGCGTCCTGGCGGGCGTCGTTTACTTCTGCTGGAGTATCCTGGCCTCACTCTATCGCGACTGGGAGATGGGGCGCGGTGTGGCCGAGATCAAGGCCGAGAGTGCTGCTCAGCGAACCAAGCGACAGGAGGAAGCTGCCCGTCGGCTCGACAACGGATGCGAACATGTTTTTGGAGTGTCATTAGGTGGTTTTCCACCCCAAGCCTGTCACAAGTGCGGACTGGAAAGGGAGCGTCCGCAGGGGAATTGTGACCACGTCTGGCAACTGTCGTCTGACCCGATTCCCTGCAGCTATTGCCAGAAGTGCGGCAAGCGATATGTCAGCCCGCGGCTCATGTAATGCCAGCGGCCGCCGACGCGGCGGCCGCTGCGTTTTCGGGTTATACGTTGCACCAGCTGACTGCTATCTTTGTGACGGCACGTCGGAATCCTCTTCGATAATCAGCACCTGCTTCAGCTGAGTGTCGTCCACGGTCAGGGTCACCAGGTACTTGCCCGCTTCGACCATGCCGCCGCCACGAAGCTGAGGCGATCGCGAGCGGCCTCCTGAACCTGGTCCCCCGCGTGACCCTCCCTGTCGTGGCGGGCCAGTGCGTTGCGCTCGGCGCAGATCCCATTGCACCAGATGCAATCCAGACATCGGTTCCCCGTCCAGTTCACGCACCGTCTTGCCTTCGATGTCCGTGATCGTGACCTTGACGGATCCCGCTTCGCGGGCCAGCGAGTAGTAGATCGCTGCTCCGTAGGGAGGCACTGCTCCGACGAACTGCCGTGTGCCGGACGAGCCACGACTCGGTTGTGACCGCCACCGAATGGCCGGCTGCGGAGTATACAAGTGCGAGTCCGCGGCGATCGTTTCGGGCGTCATCTGTCGCAGCGCGGCCACATCAAGGATCCACAAGCTGCGGCCATGGGTAGCAGCCACAATCTCGCCAGCCAAACCATGCACCGCAATCTCATGCACGGCGACCGTGGGGAGATTGCTGTTGAGTTTCGTCCAGGTCTCGCCCCGGTCCACGCTGATCCAAATTGAAAACTCCGTTCCCAGGTAGAGCACGTTCTGGTTGGTCGCATCCTCGCGCAGCACGTGGGTTGAACCGACCGAATCCGGCAGGTTGGTGACGAGCGACCGCCAGGTCTGCCCGTAGTCTTCCGATACAAACACATACGGCTTGTCGTCGTCCGATCGATGGCCATCACATGTGATGTAGACCCGACCACGCTGGAATCGAGACGCCTCGATCGAACTGATCCATCGCGGCCCCGGCAACAGTTCCTGAAGCGGCTTGCCCGCCGGAGCCCCTTGAGGCGATCTGGAAGCGGCAGACTCTTCCGGGGGCGCGTCGCCCGTTCGCTTCGCCGTAAAGGGAACGGAAAAGGCGCCGCTGTTGACCTCCACGGTTCCGCTCATGTCGGTCCCGTCAATCGTGCCTGTCACATCGACAGTGGCCCGATCGGTCTGCACCGCGAGTGCCATCTCTTTCGACGTGGCGTTATACGTGCCTTCGCCAGATCCTTCGGACATCATCGAACGGAAGGATCCCGTGACCTTCCCCTCGGCGCCCAGACGCACAACGAGCGTGAACTGGGCGCGCTCGGCCGGCATATTCTCCGACTCAAACGCTCCCTCCCAGGTGCCCGAAACGAAATCGGGCGCCGCCTCGGCAGCTTCACCAGCTGGTTTGGCCCCTTCCTCGAGCACCACATCCTCCTTGGCCGGCTCGGCCTTAGCTGCCTGGGGCTTGCTTTCTTCAGCGGTTGACGGCTGCGGCGAATCGGGCGAGGCTGCAGCTTGCTCTTGACCGGTTGGCTCTGGCTGAGGTGCTGGAGTCTCAGGTGCTGGAGTCTCAGGTGCTGGAGTCTCAGGTGCTGGAGTCTCAGGTGCTGGAGTCTCAGGTGCTGGAGTCTCAGGTGCTGGAGTCTCAGGTGCTGGAGTCTCAGGTGCTGGAGTCTCAGGTGCTGGAGTCTC
>JBGSHS010000154.1:0-11617 GCA_041752115.1 Pirellulaceae bacterium
GGCATTTGCAGCGTTGGAAACCGCCCCAATACCACCGTAGCTGCCGCCGGCCCCAAACGAATCGGGCCGACTACTCCAGGCCCCACCCTCCGCCGTGTTGCCCGTCGTACGACTGATCGCATATCCCTTGGCCGTTACGTCGATCCGACTCGTCGCATCCACGTGCATAGTCCCGGAGACATCCACCTCTAACTTGTGCATCTGGCTTGCCGTCGAAGGCCAACTTGTCAACACGCTACCATTTACTAGCCTCACCTCCGGCGACACTACACGACTCGTAGTCACGGTGCCCCCATCGATCGTCACCATCACCTGGCTATCTAGAGTCTCGGAAATGTGCAGTTGCGCACCCGAATTCACTGTCAGTGATGACGATGGCGTCATCTCCAATTGCTCACCTACAAGCAACGCCTGAGCTTCAATCCTCACGCTGTTCTGGAATCGGAAACCGAGACCCGGATGTTCTGGTTTCACCTGTGTGTTTGCCCCACGAATGATTACGGCATCGGGAATACTCACCAGCGCATCCCCCGGTAACCCCAATGGTGTCCATCCCTTCGAACCAGAAGTCTCGTCCACAATCAAGGTGCCGAAAGCGGCTCCTGTCTCTCGCAGATACACGGTTCCGGCACCGGCGGAACCGCCGCCGCCAGGTGCCGTGATCTTTGCCAGGTCGAAGCCGGATGCGTCTGCGGCGTACACCGCCACCCGTCCGCCTCCACCGGGGGCACTGGCGTACTCAGCGGCTCCTCCCGCAGCCTTGATCAGCCCATTGCCAGTCAACATGCCAACAGCGACATAGATCCCGCCACCAGATCCACCGGCGAAGCTGATTCCATAGCCGCCGAACCCACCGGTGGCCAATATCTGCCCATCCAACTGCAAGGTGTTGGCCGTCAGGCGGACCAAGCCACCGCCAGCCGCACCCGTCCCACCGCTGCCCCAGTCGTCGGGATCTGCGTAGTCTCCATACACCGCATTGGTCCGGGCATTTGCAGCGTTGGAAACCGCCCCAATACCACCGTAGCTGCCGCCGGCCCCAAACGAATCGGGCCGACTACTCCAGGCCCCACCCTCCGCCGTGTTGCCCGTCGTACGACTGATCGCATATCCCTTGGCCGCTACGTCGATCCGACTCGTCGCATCCACGATGACCTGCTCGGTCACCGTCAGATCGAGTTTGTGGGTGAGCGTCGTGGTGTTAGCGGTATGGGTGAGGAGGCCGCCGCTGATGAGATGCATCGAATTGAAGCTGTGCGGCCCGTTGATGGCAACGGTTGCTCCAACGATCAAGATGTCGCGACCGTCGTAGGTCGTGTCACTTTCCGAGATCGTGACGTTGGAGCTGAAGATGACATCGGCGACGACGTAGACTACGGACGCCCGATACATGTCGCTCGCGGGATTGCCGTTGGTTCCGTCGTTGTTCTGGTCCATCAAGTTGCCGTCAAGATCCTCAATCGCTGGCCCGATGTTGACGGTGTACGTGCCGCGAGTGGCGAGTGCCGGGAAGTGGATGCGGTAGTTGTTGGCGTCAAGTGGCTCAATCGATGACACGTCGATGGGTCCGGCCAGGCCCGAGATGCTTACGTCGCCAGGTGTGATCGTCTGGCTGTTGATCGCTTCATTGAACGTCACGTCAAGATGGTCGAAGTCGGAATTGCGGACTTCGGTGGGTGTGATATCGATGATGCGCGGACCGGCGGCATCGAGCAGCAGTCGGCTCTCCAGCGGTTCAAAGAACAGTCCACGAACGCGTTTGTTCAACCGGTTGCGGTTACTGTGTCGTCTTGGATGCATGGACGTTCCCTTGGTTGCAGGAGGGGCATCGGTCTTTCGCAAGAACATCGAAGCAGCCCCTCGCTTTCGGTTCGGGTTGCTGTTTGGAAGTGGCTATCTTTGGTAACGCCTGTGATGACTGCCTTCACCACCCCATTCCAAGTTCTGCTAACCGCCGTTGGACTGTGGGGATGCTGCAGACTGACACGGTGCCGTCGGCGTCTCCCCACGCGACGAGTGTTCCGTCACGGCTGAACGTCGCGCGTGTGACTTGACTGTCCAGACCAAGGCCGAGCAGGGCGAGGCGTGGTGCTTCGTCCCGGCGGAAGAGCCACAAGCCACAGCGCGGATCATCTGGCGTTCCGATGTAGACCCATAGGGCCGCTTGGGGCGAAAGACATGTCGGTTGTGAATCGAGACGTCCCACGTATTTTCCGGTGGGGAATTCCAGCAGCGTCGCCACCGATCCGTTCTCGGTCAGGGCCGCGAGCCGTGTCCCAGTGGGATCCACGATCAGCCAACCGTCCTCATACGGAAAATAGCGCGTCGTGGGAATCTCGCAGACCTCGTCGCCAGTAACGCTGAAGATCTTCAGTTGCCGCTGGTCGCCGCTCGGGCCACCGAGTCCATCCACAACGACATGCGATCCGTCCGGCGCACAGGCGGCGCTGTAGATGAGCCGCGGGAAGTCCGTAATCTCCGCAATCGGGACTGTTGGGGTCTCACTCAGCAAACCGCGAATGCGGAAGACGCGCGGATCTTCCTGGTACGGCGTGCCGCCGTGAGGTTTTCTTTCGCCGCTACGTGTTTCCGTGCGGAAGGACAGCAGATGTTCTGGGTCGGGAAAAGCGAGCAGATCCACCAACCCGTCCGGCAACTGCCACGAATGGACCTTCTCACCCGAGTCAATACGCCAGAGTGTTACCTGATTGCCCGCCGAGAATGCGAATCGCGACGCGTCGGGGCTGAACGCCATCGCGGCATTGTCGGCCGTCACCCCCTTGGGTACTGCCAGGACATGGCGGAGCATGCCGGTCCGCACATCCCAGATACCAACCTGCCAGTCGTGCGTGTTGGCCGCCAAGAGCGAACCGTCCGGTGCCAGGCACACGTACGCGACAGGGCTCGCCAGACCGCGAAGCGTCTGAACACCGCGCTGCCATTCCAGGTCCCAGACGCTCACGCCCGGCCCAAGATCGGTACTCGTGGCCGCCAGTTTCGTCCCGTCGGGCGAAAACGTCAAACACGCTGCATTGGCGCCCGTACCGAGCGTCAGAAGCGGCCGGCCAGTCATCACGTCCCACAGCCGGACCTTCCAGTGATCCACGGACGCTAAGGAGGCGCCGTCAGGCGAGAATGCCAGGCTCGAGATGGAATACCATCCGCCGCGGCAATACGACAGTGGAAGCGTGCGCTGGACATCCCAGATCGTCACAGGCCCACCCACATGCCCCGCAGCCAACAGCCATCCGCACCGCGCCGCTTCGACTCCCTGCGCGCCAAGTTGCCTCGAGTCACGCCCAAAGGCCAATGCCGCAACTGGGTGTCCCGTGCCGCGTAGTGTGCACAAGTCTGCCCCGTCTTGGATGGAGCGTACCGCGATGTTACCGTTCTGGTCGGCAGTGGCCAACAGCGACCCATCGGGCGACAATGCAAAGCTGTCGGTCGCGGCAGAAAAACCGTGCAACAACTGGCCGGATCTTCCATCCCACACAACCACCTGCAGGTTCCGTTCGCTCGGATGGACGACGGCCGCCACCGTCGAACTGTCAGGGGTGACGCACGTCCGCACAATCTCAGCCGGCATGAGCTCTTGTGGTACGGAAAACTGCAGGATCTCACTGTGCGTCGTCAGGTCCAGCCATGCCAACGACGCATGATCGTCCGCAACAACCAACTGCCGCGGCACATCATCGGCGAACGCGACGGGACCATTTCCGGCGGACTTCAGTTCGCGCAGCTCATCGGTGGTGACGTCCCACAGCCCGGCCTGCCCGTCGTCGGTGTTCATCAAGAGCCGCTGGCTCTGGGTGTCAAAGAGTATGGCAGTCGAATGGATGCCCAGGAACCGTTTGCATCGGCTGGCATCCAAACCGACCAGGGTGGCAGCAGCCAGATCGCGCACGTCTTCATCCTGCTCGATGGCGACTGCTCGTCGACACAATTCCCACGCCTCGTCCGACCAGCCGGTTGTTTCGTGGCGAGTCACGAGCGTTTGCGCGCGCAACGTCAGTTGACCCCGCTTGGCCGCCTCCGCCTCGCGACGCGCGGTGTTTGCCGCCGCATGCTGTACTACCACCGTGGCTAAGGCGATGGTTACGACGGTCATCGCCAGTGTAGCCAGCGCCGCCGCCCACGCTTTGTTGCGCCGTGCCCACATCAGCACACGACGCGGCGCCCGGGCTGGACGTGCGACCGTGGGTTCACCCTGGAGCCAGCGATTCAGATCATCGGCAACGGCTTGAGCGGAGGCATAGCGACGGTCAGGGTCCACACGCAACGCCTTCTCGCAGATCGCCTCCAGGTCGCGCGGAACGTTGGTGATTAATCTGCGCGGTGGTGTGTGGCCGGCACTCCGAATCCGATCGGCACTGCCTGCAGGGCGATTTCTCGGATTGGCCCTATGCAGCGTGGTCAACTCGTACAACGTGACACCGAGCCCCCATACGTCCGTCCAGACACCGGTCTCCTGGGCCGCCTCCTGCTCCGGTGCCATGTAGCCTGGCGTGCCCAATGACCCCACCGTCTCCAACCGATGGCCTTGGCATCCTTCCGCGGCGTCACCGCTGACCGGCGTGTCATGGCCGTTGACATGCCCGGCCAAGCCAAAGTCGATCAGCCAACCCTGTCCTGCGGGGTCCACCATAATGTTGGATGGTTTCAGGTCGCGATGCACGAAACCGTGCTCATGCGCATGGTGCACCGATTCGGCGATATCCGCCATGATCAGCGCCACGGATCGGAAATAATCCACCGAGAGTGTCAGAGGACGCGGCAGTGGTTCGCTCGCGACTGGCTGTGTCCCCGGCAGCTTCAGCGGGGCCGCGTGTTTGACCGTCGGATCGTCCACGGCAACCGCCCGTTCACGCGACGCGGTGCCGGTTGATCGCCGTTCTCTGACCGTTCCCGTGCCGACCGCTTTGGCTGTCTCCACAAGTTCCGCAAGAAGCGGCATTCTGTCGTTCGGATGACTGCTGCCCCGTTCCCGCGCGGTCCCGATCAGGCGCTGCAGATTCACACCGTCAATAAAGGGCATGGCAAAGTACTGGATGAGTCCTTCCTCGCCGGCCGCAAACACGGGAACGATGTGCGTCTGGTGCAATTTGGCCAACACCCGTTGTTCGCGCAGGAATCGTTCGCGGGACTCTGGGGAAGTCCGGCCGTGCCGGATGATCTTCACAACCACGCGGCGATCGAGCGGTTCCTGGATCGCTTCACAGACCGCCCCCATGCCGCCGTGATCGATCTGCCGGACGATGCGGAAATCCCCCAGCCGCGCCGGGATTTCCGGATCGACGTCGGCGGCAGATCTATCCAGGATGTGTCGAAGTTCCACCAACTCACGCAACTCGCGAGCGCGATCCGGATATCCAGCACAGAACGCCGCGACCACTTGCTCTGGCTCAGCAGCATGCTCCAGTTCCGCCAGAAAGTGGACCAGAACCTCATCTGCATCTTCGGGACGGGGAGACGATTCGTTCATGCGTCGGACTCACTCGCAGTCTGAAGCCATTTGTCCCTGAGCCGCTTGAGTGCTCGGGCGTAACGCACTGTCGCCGCGTTTTCCCGGATTCCCAGCACCGCCGCGGCTTCTTTGAAAGACAGCTGGTCGTAGTGTCGCATCCACAGGATCTCATGATCGTTTTCGCTGAGGTTCTCCACAGTGCGTCGGACGCGCTCCAGCAGTTCATCGCGAGCCAGCGCTGTACTTGGCCCTGTGGCTGGGTCCATCAAATGAAAGGCCAATTGGACGGATGATTCCGCTGGCCACGGCACGTCGCGGCGATGGTCGCGAACCAACCGGGATTCACGTCTCCAAGCCTCGATCAGGGTGTCGAGCACGATGCGGTACAACCACGCGTAAGGGCTAATGGTTGGGTCAGTCCGGTAACGTCGCCATCGACGGCACGCCACGATAAATGCCTCATGGAGGATTTCTTCCGGGTCAATTCGCACAGCCAGTGCGGGATCAATTCGTCGCCGGACCATCTGCAGCAACCGAGCCCGATGCTGCTCCAACAGGTTGCCAACACTGGCCAGATCCACCACATTCAACTCCTCATCATCGCTCATACGATCTATTGGCTCCCCGCAAGATGGTTCCCGCACTCGGTGTGGCGAAATTCGCGTTCCCCAGGGTTAACCGGTGACCTGTCCAGGAACCTTACATCGAGGGCAATTTCCGGGCGCGATGTCGATGTGAGGAGCATGCCGTCCGCCGCGTCGTTACGGAGTGGGTGGTGGAACACAGCAAGACTGCCAGAGAAGTCCCAATCGTATCGCCCTGCCTCCAACTGGCATTTCCGCGATGGCAAGCTAGGGGGTTGCTCAGGAGGTGCTGGGTCGTGCGATCTGTCTCGAAAAGCGGTCTCGCCCGAGGCCTGCTCGGCGGCCTGCGCCCGCCAACATGGGATCGCCGCGTGAGCCGCACCTGTTCGGCGCGACAGTGCATACGTCATGGCGAATCATCCTGGTGCGATCCAGTGGCGCCCACGTAGTGCTGCATTCATCTCGGCAGATTACGCCCGACTGGCAGCAATGACTCTGTGTCTCGACCTATTGATTGGATCACGTCCGTGATCAGTGAGCAGATAAGACTGCACAGGGATTATCGGACGCCGAAAAACCGATTGCAAGCATCCACCCCGTCGGGAAGAGAATCGAAATTCATCCCCGCTTACGCCAAGTGGAAATGTCAATCCCCCCCGCCAGTCGTTGCCACGTTTGCAGACAGCGATCATGGTGACAATGGATCCAATCGCGCTTGAAGTGTAACCAGACGCACAGCCACGTCGCTCGGTCCGGGAAGGCCGCATGCCGGAGCTGAAGATCAGGTCGTATGGAAAGTCATGTTGGCGTGACTTCTTTGTTTGGCAATAGACGGAACAAATCCCGACAGGCAGGACACGTCAGCTCCTGCAGGTGATCATAATTGACCATGTCAATTGGATCTTGCCAATAAGGGCAGCGACATTGCTTGGCACAGTAAACCGACAGCCGATTTGGCATCTTCCGCCATCGCGGAGTCGGTGTGAACGATTAGAGCCCTACTGTGTAACATGCGCGCACCGTGCGCGGATATTTTGCCGAGCAACCAACGGGAGCGGACCCATGGATGGCGTTCTCCCTTTTTGGCTGGCAGCCCTGCCGCCTTAGGCTGAAAGGTGGAAGAAGTACAGCGCCAAAATGGCCGTCACGACGTTGCCGACGGCATGTGTGTGCGCGCACCATTGGGTGAAAGAGGGAAAGAAGGGCGGTTGGATGCAAAGAACTCGATCCTGGGGCAGAATGGCGCCAGCTGAGCATATCTACTGGTCGGTGCGGATGTCAACGATTGTCCGCGATGAAGCAACAGTGGCTCGAGTCTTCGGTTGAAGCAGATTGACGTTAAGCTCGAGCCTCGGACCAATTCTCAACGAACCGAATCTGCTCATGTCTTTCCGGTGCGTTCCTGTCTTTGGTCGCGACATCTGCTTGTCGGAAATTTCGAAGCGTGCTCACAGCGTCCTGACGTCTTGCCAATCCTTGTCGCAGCAGCCAGCAGCGAACCACGGTGCCCGAACGGCCGACGCCGCCAAGACAATGCACGTAGACGAGCTGGCCGGCCGAAAGCGAGAGAATGACGACGACAGAAGACCGGTGGCCCATCGCCCTTATGAAACGCCTTCGGCGTATCGGATGTATGGGGAAACGGTTACCCAGGCAGCGACCCTTATAGTTGCCGCTATGCCCCACGGGAATGTCCGAGCGTCTGCTGCGGGAGCCCCCCGGCAGCTCGCAGCGGCAGACCCTGGGCTATTGAATGCAACCGCTTCGCGGTAAAGAGGTGAGCCACGCTCACAGAATCGGCTCACTTATGGAACAGATTCCACAACTGTCACCTGGGCCATCTTTCCCGGCCTTTCATCTTCCCAGTATAGGAGTCGTAAGACAATAACTGGCCGAGTTGTCATGACATTAACATGACTGTACGATCCCAATAATGCCGGCATCAAACGTGACTTCGTAGTTGCGGAAGTCGGTAACTCATTCATTTACAGCGTCTTACCATCTCCGAGGTGCCGAACAAGCAGCCGACTCATTTGGCGCAGCAAGCGACACGAATTGGCTTTCGGCTTCCCGGACAGATTTCGCCGGGGGATAGCCAGATCACCCTGTGGCTGCCGTTGGTGATCCTGCGCCCCGTCCCCGATGGACCGCTATCGGGCGGTGTTGCAGTTACTTGGTGGCTACGGCTGATTGTGTGGCACGAGCGAAAACTTCACAATGGCGGCAGGCTGGCGGGCATTTCATGTTTCCTACTCAGGAGTAACCGACGAGTGAAATAGCTGGCGCACGTGGGCAGTAATCCGGTTCGATTTCCGTGGCATTCCGCTGTCACCTGGCAATGGCGGTTGTCACGCAGGCTACCTTCATCAAAGGAGATTCATCTCATGACAAGCTTCGCAACACTGGCGTTAGTGGCGGCAATTACGGTGGGACAGACCGACACACCACCGAAACATCTGAAGATTCTGCAACCGCTCATTGGACAGTGGGTGTATGTTGGCTTGACGCAGAGCGATTCACCGTCACTCGGTCCAAAGGGGACCGAAATCGCTATTGTGGTGACCTACACCTGGGCGATCAAGCAGAATGCGCTCCAGATACAGTTGGTTGCCAAGACTGCGCACAAGAAGTCGGTTCAATTCGTTGAATTGGTTGGCTGGGACCCGCAACAGAAGAAGCTGGTGAGCCAATGCTTCGGCTCGGAGGGGACTTTTGAACACAGCGTGTGGAGTGTTGATGGGAAGACTATCATTGGTGATGCCCATGGTGTGACTGACGGTGGCAAGGAGGTGACCATGAAGTACCTGCACACGTTCGAGGGCGATGCGATGACTCTTCGGTATGCGGACATGGTTGTCGATGGCGTGAAACAACCGGACGAGGAATACAAGTACCGCCGAGTTCGATGATGTGTCCTGAGACATCCGTGTGAGAGTTCGGCGAGGCTCGTTCGGGGTACGGAACTACTACAGCAAAATGGGACTAATACGATGACACGAATTCTGGTTTTATTGTCGCTGGCCGGATTACTCTTCACAGCCGATGTTCCCACGGCGCTTGCCGAGGATCTCACGGCAAAGGACTACGTTGAGTACGTGAGACCCTTTGTAGGTTCGTGGAGGTTGACAATTGACAGGGAGGGAAACTCGGTCGAAGGCACCTACCGAGCGCGGATTGCTCGGTCGAGTACGTGCGTTATTGGGCGGATAGCCGCTCCCGGTGTGGGTTCGTTCCAGAGCATCGACGGGTATGATCCCGTGGCGAATCAGTGGACGGTGGTGGGCTTTGGGGCTGACGGAGGCTTCATGATGTCTCGGGGCACGCTACACGATGTCCGGAAGGGCCAGCATTACGCCAAGGGACATTCGCAAACTGGGCAGATGACGTTTCACCAACCGGACGGTACAGTAGCTACACTGACCTCGAAGAACACTTGTGATGAACTTTCGGAGAATCGCATGGTCTTCGTTCAGTCGGAGGCCAAGATGAACGGTGAGCCTGCTCCTGGTGAAGAATGGACTTTTGAACGCTTGCCGGAGGAACGGCGAAGACGGCCAGCCCCAACCGAAAGCCAAGTGGCCGACAGCGTCGAACTCACGGCAAAGGACTACATCACGTACCTGAAGCCGTTTCAGGGGTCGTGGAAAACAACAGCTGAGTCCGGGGGAAAGACTTTGGAAGGCACGGCATCATTACGCATGTCACCGGTAGGGACATGTTTTCTGGGGCAAGATGAGGGTGCGGGATTTCCACCGTCTCAGAGCATCCACGGCTACGATCCAGTGTCGAAGAGGTGGACTGTAGCGGGCTTTGACGCAGACGGAGGCTTCGCTTTGTCGCGGTTCGAGTTTATCGGTGTACAGAAAGACCAAGTTTTCGGCCAGGGTGTAAAAGCTAGCTGTGTCGACGAGTATTTCCGGAAGGATGGCACCACCACGACCACAACATCGACGCTTGCCTGTGTGGAATGCACCGAGAACCGAATCGCTTACGTCTTGTCTGATCGGAAAGAAGACGGCGTAGCCAAGCCAGATTTAACCTTCGCCATGGAGCGTCAGCCTAACGACGGGAAACGTGCCCGACAATAACTGACCGCAATGAGCTGATTTCGTGTGCAGAAACCAGGTTGTGCTGGAACGTCTCGCGTTCGGGCTGAGAGAGCACGCTCTGCGGGCAGTGGATGCTCGAAAGATCCACTGCCCCAGTATTAATTCATTCATTCATTCATCCTCCACCAAGAGCCACTCCCTCGCCCCTTCAACCAGCAGAAGACCTCGGGTGCATCGCCGAACATCCTTCCGCGTCTCTTCCAGTTTTTCGGCATCGAATGTGATCTTCTCTTCGCCAAAAAGTTGCGAGTCGAGATGAAAGACCTTCGCTATTGGTACTTTGAGCTCTTCCCGGTGGTCATCGTTGTCTGCCAAGTGAAAAAGCATCGCGACTTCTGGCTGCATATTCAAAAGTACGTTGATCAAAATCCCGGCGTCATGGAGTCGGATGCAAGCACTGTCACCCTGCACATCCCGATTCGCAATAAGCTCGACTTGCGCGCCATTGATCGCTTCCGCGAATGGTCGCTCCGCTGTGCATCACGAATGCGATCCGGTTCTGAGGATCACCAATGACTGAAACGTCAATTACTTACCAAAACCTGTTCCTGTTGCTTGAGTCGCTGGAATTCAGGCGACAGCGGACAGCGGCGACTGAGAGGCAACACGTCTATTTTCACGCGCCAACCGACACGATCCTGGCATTCGGTCGTCACCCGGGCGATTGGGTAACCCCAGCCGACATGCTATCGACGGAGGTTCGTCTACACGCCCGAGGAATCACGGAAGAGTCGCTTGAGTCGCTACTCAGTGCGGCCGTGCTGGATAAGTAGGCAGGCGCGCTTCGCGGTCGTGATCTCGCAGCCGATAGTAGGCGGTAGCTCGGTGGTTCGACGCCTGTCGGCGATGATGTTCTCGGCATCCGAAGGGGCAGCGTAGATCGGTGTGCCCCGCGTTGCGCGGATCGGTCAGAAAACGGATGCCGCAATAGACGCAGGGCGTTACGCACTCGCTCAAATGCGGATGGTCCCTCAGCATCGACTCGAGTCGATTCCAATATTGCCGGACAAGCGGATTAACCCGGCCCTCAAGATGCCAGTCTTCACGAAATGCGAAATACTCAGCAATCGCGATGACAATCAAGCGTGAGGGACTCAATCCTGTTCGGCACGAGACTTGCTAGCCGGCATTTTTTCAGACTGGGTTAACTAGCGATCAGCAGATAGGTCATTTTGTGTGCATGTCGAACAAGCGAGTCAAGCAACCGAAAATCGAAACGTCGGATATCACCGGGCTCGCGTAGCAGATCGTCGCGCTAATGTCGGAGCACGCTGGCTCGACGCGCGCTCCGCGCTGACTCCTCACTCCTCCCCGACCCCCGCGAGCTCCGCTCGTGCGGTGAACCAGATGGTCAGCTACCTCGCTGCCCTCTCACCCCTCCCCGACCCCCACGAGCTCCGCTCGTGCGGTGAACCAGATGGTCAGCTACCGCGCGGCACTCTCACCACACCCCGACCCCC
>JBGSHS010000155.1:0-4244 GCA_041752115.1 Pirellulaceae bacterium
GACGAATTTGCTCCAATACCTCACACCTATGTTCGTCCGTGAACATCCTTGAGTCCTCCTGACGAGTAAGTTGCCGATACACAACAACTTATGTCAGCGAGGACTCTTTTTTGTCAAGACAAGCTTAGTGCCATTGAGCTCAGCTCGTGCGGTGCATCAGATGGTGAGCTACACGATTCCTCACCGCCTGCATCGAGTACTCGCCGAACGTACCGACGTAGAACCCCGTGCTCCAGACGCGTCCCAGTCGCAGCAGATGCGCGAGGTTATTCTGATAGCAAAACGCGATCTCCGGCGGTGCCGTGCCCGCCTCGGCACGTAATGCCGCGTGGATATGACTTCGCACAAACTCGCGATAGCTGACCATCTGGTTCACCGCACGAGCTGAGCTCGTGGGGGTCGGGGAGGAGTGAAGAGTGCTGCGTGGTAGCTGACCATCTGGTTCACCGCACGAGCTGAGCTCGTGGGGGTCGGGGAGGAGTGAAGAGTGCTGCGTGGCAGCTGACCATCTGGTTCACCGCACGAGCTGAGCTCGTGGGGGTCGGGGAGCCCAATGATAATGGCGAATGACTCGCCGCTCCGCCAACGTCAACAAGAGGCCCCAAAGTCCGTTTCGATCACAGAGTTCGAAGAACCACCTTGGTTTCTTATCCCTTTTCCAGGCAGTCCACAACCTTGCCACGGCGCTCCATGCGGAGCATACCGGCTGGAAGCGAGGCGATCCGTAGACGAGAATCAAGGATACGATCCCCCGCGGGGGGACGCGTCCCGCGCGGACCTTGGTTCGCGTTCCTGGGGTCATTTTCTGTACAGCATTCGCGGTACCCAGACACGATGGTGTGACGATGATGTCGGAACCTAGCATTCCACTGGAAGTTCGCCGATTGATTGACTCTCGATGTGACCAGTTTGAGGCTGGCTGTGCGGAAGGTTCGCCACGGCCTCTGGAGGAGTTTCTCAGTGATGTCGACTCGGAGGTGCGGGACAGGCTGTTGGAGGAGTTGTTGCACATCGAGATTGCGTATCGCCAATCGGTCGGACAGACTCCGGAATTGCGGGCCTATGCGGCCAGATTCTCGCAAGAGGCCGCCCTTGTAGCGCGTGTCTTTGAACAGGCAACGGCGTTTCGTGATCAGAGTGAGTGCGCGAAGCAGACACGACGACAGCGGGCTTCCCAGACCGGAAACGGATCCGAAGGGGAAGTGGGGTCACACAAACCGTTCATGTCCGCTCTACGACTTCGCATCATCCAGGAGCACGCGCGAGGTGGGTTGGGAATTGTCTACTTGGCCCACGACGAGACTTTGCGTCGTGATATTGCGGTCAAGGAGATCCAGCCGGAGCACGTTTATCACACGGAGAGTCGCCAGCGGTTTATGCGTGAAGCGGAGATCACTGGGAACCTGGAGCATCCCAGTATAGTTCCGATTTACGGAACCGGGCTCAATGCGGAGGGGCACCCCTTTTACGCGATGCGTTTCATCAAGGGGAATAGCCTCACGGAGGCTATCCAGGAGTACCACGCAGGTGGTTCGCTCCCGCGAAACTCGGCGGAGCGAGGGCTCGCGTTTCGCGAACTGCTGGGGCGATTTCTGAATATCTGCCACGCCGTGTCGTATGCCCATAGTCGCGGCGTGTTGCACCGCGACATTAAGCCGGGCAACATTCTGCTGGGGGAGTATGGCGAGACCATTCTCGTCGATTGGGGTCTGGCAAAGCATTTTGTTCAGGAGGATTCGTCCGGTGGCCACGGGCGGTCTTCGTCAGACACTCCGGCCGTTCAGTGCGGCATCGAGACCGTGGAAGGGAGTCGTGTGGGGACTCCGGCGTTTATGAGTCCCGAGCAAGCTGCCGGCCATATCGAGCGTCTGGGCCCCGCCACAGATATTTATGCGCTTGGGGCGACGCTCTACAATCTGCTCACGAATCGCAAACCCATGGAGGGGATCAGCGGAAACGACCTGCTGCGTCAGGTTCAGAAAGGCGACTGGCCGCGCCCTCGTGCCGTCAAGCGGGACGTACCGCGCCCGCTGGAAGCGATCTGTGTCAAGGCGATGGCCCTGAAGCCGGAAGATCGGTACGGGTCCGTTGTGGCGTTGGCTGACGACCTGGATCGTTGGCTGGCCAATGAACCGATCCGTGGATGGCAAGAACCGTGGAGCGAACGAACGTCGCGTTGGCAACGCAAGTATCCCGGCATGGCGTTGGGAGGGACGGCCACGTTGGTTGTCCTGCTGGCAGCGGTCGTCGGGTTGTCCTGGCTGGCGGCCGGCTTGAACTCGTCGCGCCGCCAGGAATTGGCTGCCAGACAAGCCGCGGAACGGTCGGCGATCGAAGCGAAGAAGGCGCAGTTCGAGACAAGCCAGGAAGCGGGGAAACGCGAGGCCGAGTCCATTCGACGTTACATTGACCGAGGAGACTGGGAAGCTGTCTTGACCACGCTCAATAGCCCGGTGATCGCCACGTACGAGGATCCGGTACAACTGGCGCTGTGGCGGATCGAGGCGATTCACGCCCTGTCGCGCAAACACGAACTGGAACAAGCACTCGCCGCTTTGACCGCCCGCAAAGACTTGGGAAGTCACCGTGGGGAAACGCTCTTGTGGCAGGTGGACGCCAACTGGGTGTTCGGTCGGGATTCGTCGGCCGAACAGATCGCTCAGGCGATTGACCTGGGACTTCAACCAGCCGATGAGGCTTACGCGAGATCGCTCAACGCCGAAACCATTCCCAAGGCCATCGAGTTTCTTCACGCGGCACTTAAACTGCGACCGTTCCACTACCGCGCAAACGTGCTTCTGTGCGCCAACCTGATTCTGAGCGGGCAGTTCGAAGAGGGGCGTCGACGCGCCGAAGCGGCTCAAATCCTGTTCCCTCAGGATCCGCAATTCCCTTTCTTGCTGGCACTTGCCGGGACATTGGAACGTAATCAGGAGGTCGAGCAACATATGCAACGTCTGGCGACGTTGACATCGGAGGAGTATGTGAACCGCATGCAAAGTGTACTTGACGCGATCGATGGCATCCTCTCTATGGCCGTCGACGGCGGCCCGGCAGCCGTCGCGCAACTGGTAACGTCGGCTCCCGCCCTCTGGCTCAAATGGCAACAACTGTCTGCCGCGAATGAGGGGCAGGATTTCAATATCAGAATGCCCGCACAACTCGCCAGAGCCGTGCAGAGAACAATCGAAGCACTGCGTGAATGGAGCATCGGCAGGCTGTTCACCGCACGCAGAGAGCGAGCCATCGCCGCGATTGCCGAGGCGGCGGAGATCCTCCCCATCGCCTTGCTGCACACCATCCATGGCTTCTTCCTGCTCGAAGTCGGCCGCCATGAGGAGGCCGTCCAGATACTTGAGTTGGCGACAGAGGCTCCCGCGATCTTCCGGGAAGTCAGACATCTCCCGCACGTGTACGCGGCGAGCGGTTATTCCCGTCTCATCGGACCCGACCCCAGTTCCGATGTCGGCCAAGCGAACGCTCTCAAAGTCGCATCTCACGTCATGGCCGGTCTCGAAACGGATAATCCTCCTCGTTATATGTTCGCGGCCTGCGATCAATATCTCCACACGTTCGAGAACACCCGGACACGAGCGCATCAATTCCTCGAGCGGGCCCACGACAAGGATCCGGAGGATCTCGAAATCGCAAGCATGCTGGCGCGATCCCATATGCGGCAGCAGAACTACTGGCGCGGAATGCAGCTGGCCGAGGAGGTGTTGCGGAAGCAGCCCACAGATCAACGCGCACTGGAAGTCCGACAGGCGGCTCGGGATTTTCTCGCGCGCTGGGCAGCCACAGCCGCGGCACCGGAGTCACCGGCATCCGCTGGCGAGCAAACGGGGACAGGTACAATTTCGCCAGTTGATTGAGCAAGGTGGGTAAGTCATTGTGGAGTTGACTTAGTAAGGGCACGCGGTGTGGCCTTTTCGCGTGACGGGTTATTCTCTCGCAGATGCCCGCGTGAGCGAGATGTTGTGAGTACATCGCAGAGGAGGCCCCAGATGCTGTCGTCCCCACCGCTCACATCCCAGACAGCCTCGTTTACCTCACAAAAAGCGCCTGTTTGCTCGTAGCTCACCATCTGATGCACCCACGAGCGGAGCTCAATGGTACTAAGCTTGTCTTGACAAAAAAGAGTCCTCACTGACATAAGTTGTTGTGTATCGGCAACTTACTCGTCAGGAGGACTCAAGGATGTTCACGGACGAACATAGGTGTGAGGTATTGGAGCAAATTCGTCA
>JBGSHS010000156.1:0-9839 GCA_041752115.1 Pirellulaceae bacterium
TCGAGGACTTCGGTCAGGACGCGACCAATCCGATGCTCCTTGGATTGTTCCACAGCGACGCGGCCGCCGACGCGCAGACGGTCTGTGTTCGGATTGCGAGCGATCGAGACGTCACGCTGAGGTTTGCCGGCGACGGGCTTCCCTGGTCCCTGCCGCTGGTCCCCGCCGCGCCGTTGTCAGTCGGGCGCGGCTATCGCCTGGTGGTCGAGTACCATGCCGCGACGCGGCGCGTCTCCGGGACGCTGGTCGACCGGTCGGATCGTGCCGAAGTTGGCCGGGCGACCGCGACGCTACCCACCACGGTCGGACCGTTTGTGCTCGATGAGGCGGGAATTGCACAGCGTGAAGAGGCGTTTGCGGCGACCGCGGCCGGCTCCTACCGGTTCCGACTCGAAGGGTTCCAACTCCGCCTGCCGCCGAGCGCGGCAGCTGACAACTGAATCTGCCTGTGAAGCTCCCTCCTGACCTTTATGCATTGGAATCACACCAACGACCAAGTTCACCTGTTGATGCTGCCGCGTTTGCTCTTGATGGAGTTTCTGGATCGTCCCATTCAAGAAGATCAAAGACTTAGCCGTAACGTTTCGCGGCAGCGTCAGGACGGCGTCGAAGGGATGTCTGCCTCCGGTTGTGTGCCCTACCGCGTGTACGCCGGCTTGCCGAATGACCAAGCGTGCTGCGCGGTGAATTCCAAGGCTGCCCAGGGATCGGGGACTCCTCCCCAACTGGTGTAGATGATGCCGAGTGCTTGGGGGTTGCTCTTTTGCTTATCAAAGAGTTCCGCCCAACGCCAGGCGTTCGGAATGCGAAACCATGGAGATCCGGTCGTTTCGAACCCCAGATCCATGAAGTACGCCACCGACTGGTCCAACTGCACATCCATGGCGTTCAGGTCGTACCACCATACGTTGACGATGATATCGCGGGGCAGCATGTTCGCCACATCCGAGGTGTCCAGATGCGGACCGTTCTGATAGGGATTGATGGCATCGTCCCACATCATGACGCGTAGGTCGGGGTTGGCTGCCTTCGCCGACTCGCGGATGCGTTGGATGGCGTCGGCAAGCAGGGCGGCATTCGACAGATTCCGGTCTCTGCAGCGCTGGTCGCGGTTGAAGAATCGCGGCTCGTCATGACCGATATGCAGGTAGTCGGGCCTCAGTTTCTCGACAACCTTGGCAATGGATGTACGCATGAATGCATCGTAGAGCGGTTCTGACGGACAACAGGTGATGTCTTCCTGGGTGGCCTGATTGAACGTGAGCAACAGCGTGTCGCCGTCCTTGATGCGGCTGTTTTCAGTGAGGATGACTTGCAGGGGCGTACCGAACGCGTAGGGGTAGCGCAGCTCCGGGACTTCAAGGGTGTAGTCGCGTCCTTCTTCGTAAGCGGTGTTGCCGTCTTGATCTTCCACGGTGACTTTCGCGCGCTGCGTCACGACGACATTGGCGAGCGGATTGGGCGATCTTCTTGGCACCGTCTCGATCGCATCAAACCATGCCGTGCCCACGGCATCTTGTAACCTCAGGAAGATACAGATACGTTCATATCCTTCGCGGGGTGCGGCGTTCTTCTCGTCCGCCGGCGCTCCACCCGGGCGGGCGCGTGGTAAGCCTCCCGTTTCAATCGCGATGCTGCTTTCCTGCCAGTCCGAGGTTCCCGTAATGGGCACGTTGATCTGGCCCATCGGCGCCAGGGCGCCACGCACGTCGAGGCCGAACACTTCCATATATGCGCCGACACCCGCGACGTTTTCTGTCTTAATCCTGCAACTGACGGTGTAGCGTGCGTTCGGCTGAACTGCCACTTCCTGCGCGACCCGCACCGTTCCCTTGTCCACCAGGGTCAGCTGCAACGCATGCCCATCCGCGGCATCGTCGCGAGCCACCACCCGCGCCTCAGCAGGGGCAGAGGGATTCCAGCGTCTGAAATGCGTCTCCGCCTTCCAGGCGACCAGTCCCGATGCGAACGACCCGTTGTCGAGCACGATGGGCGACGGCAACGACGGATCGGGCGAGTATACCCTTCCGTCGCGCACTGGGAACGCGGCTCGCTGCACCTGTCTCGCCTCCACCGCGCGCGGCTCCCGCTCCAAGACAAATTGGCCCCAGCCAAGGCTTTGCAGCTCCGGCACGAAGTCGATGAAATTGGCGCGACACCGTTCGGCAAGTCTCTGAAAACGCGCGCACGTTTCGGGATTGTCCAAATCGTAGAGCTGGCCGTCTTCGAGCAACAGCAGGTTCAATTTCAGCTGGACAAACTGATCAAAACGCTCTTCCGCCTGACCAATGCCGGGAACATACGTGCCGCGCATCTGCAGGTCGGGCCAATCCGTAATGGAGACGCAAGGGAGGCCCTTGTCCGCGTCCGCCAGCAGTGCCAGCGAAATGAGACCGTTATGAATGCCGTGTGCCGTCTCCGCCGTGATGGTTGCGCCGTCGCTGTCCACAACCAGGGTGTACGCTTCATGGCGCGTGCGGTGCGGAACGGTGTCGGGAAGGACGCCGATCAGCAGTTTCACGTTACCGTCCGGCATGGCGGGCAAGGAAGCGTTCAACCCCTTGGCCAGCCGTTGCAGGGCTGGCATGTTGGCGGGCAATGCGGCGTCGGCAGTTACACCGCGCAGCGCATCCGCATCCAGCCAGCAGTCTTCACCGGAGGTCCATCGCATCGCCTGGGGCACCGGTGTCAACTCAGGCAGGGCGGCAGCCGTGAAATCAAGCAGAAAACCTGACAACAGGATTAGTGCCACAAGACATGTGCGTGGATGCATGACTCGCCTCTTCCATTCTATCAACGGATAACTGAGACCGGAATTATAGTCCCCGGCGGGCAGGGACTGGAAGCCAGGCCTTGTGTCTTTGATGCCTTGTGTACGCGTGCGGGCCTTTCGTCTCTTGTCGGGGCAGGGCCACGTTGAGCCAGACACGCGAGTGCCTATTGTGACACATATGTGTCACATTGAGTTCTCCGGGTCCATCTTGCGCAGGCTGCCGTGTTCGATATCCGCGTCTGAGTCAACAAAGTTGGCGTCATTTCTCACCGGCAGCAGGTCTGTCCGACCTGCCGCGATCCGGAGAAGGCTCACGCAAAGGCGCAAAGACGCGAAGGACGGATGCGAATGGCGAGCGGCCCACGCATTGCTATGCGCCTTTGCGTGAGTCATGAGCTCAGTCGATCCGGGCCTCCGTCATCACCGAGACCGGCCCCAGCAGACCGGAAGGCAACAGCGGAGACTCTTTCTTGTAGGTGTCGACATTGGTCGTCGTGAAGCGTTCTTCCGGCGGCACCGTGGCATCACCGATCAAGCGGTTGGGCCAGAGGTTCGCGACGTCGATGTCGAGCTGGTTTCCGGTCGGTTTGACGGCATCTGTGATCTCCACTCGCCATGGAGCGGTCCAGACGACGCCGAGTTCTTTCCCATTGAGTCGTACCGCCGCCACGTTCTGGACGCGGCCGAGGTCGAGGAAGATGCGAGCGCTGCGGCTGCGCGATATCTCGGGCATGTCGAACGCCTGCCGATATGTGGCCGTACCACTGTAGTGGCGGATGCCCGGTTCGGGCCGAACCGTCCAGTCCTCCAGTGTCTCGAACACCGCCGATTCCGGTCCGCCCCACTGCGGGTCGAATGACACCTTCCAGGGCCCGGTGAGTTCCGCAACCAGTTTCAACTCAGAGAAGTTCTTCGCATCGTCCGAATCGGCCGACCGGGATCTCGTGCGGAACACGACAAAGTAACTCTCCCGCGGCGCGAAGGCCAGCGGGACAGTTGTCCGGCCGTCCTGCTCACGCCAATCAGGCAAATCGCGAATCTGCCCGGTGACCGCGTCCCATAACTCGGGTTGTTTGCCGCCAACGCGGAAGACAACATCGGCGGTCGCCGCTTCGGCGGACTGATTGCTGACGAAGTAGATCTCGCACTCCCCGTCACGACGGTGAATCCAATCAAGTTTCGCATGTGGGCTCACGACACGGAACTCGATGTCGGGTGCCAGGTTGTCTGCTTGAACGATCTCGTCCAGTGAGCGTCCCCACACCAGTCGGCCCGCTCCTAGCTGCCGATTACCCGAAGCGGACTCGTCCGGGCCCCACATTTCGTCAGCGAGCTTCTTCACCTCATGATCACTGTCAGGAAAGTTGGCTAGCCCCACCGCGGTGGTCGGGCGTGGGCCGATGACCGTCACGCCCTTGGTAGCCAACTCCTTGATCTTCTCCAGCACAGCCGGCGATACGCTCCACGGTACATCATGCGGCAGCACAAGATAGCCATAACTCATGCCGTCGGGCAGGACCAGGTGAAGATCCTGGGCCGACGCGCGAGTGAGCAACACTTCGGCGTTCACGGCGTCATAGTCGAAACCAGCCGGACGCATCGGCTGCTGCAGGTTGCGAGGTGCGATGAAGCCGGGGATTTCCTCTCCGCGGAAGTAGGCAAAGTCGGCCACGAAGCGGCCCTGCCGCAACATGTGCTGGCACCGGGCGATATAGGTCAACCACCCGTGGGACATGTCCCACCACGTAATGTAAGGATCGAAATGAGTGCCCACATTGACCCACTGGTAACCCGGGATGTCGTGCAGATTCGGCTGGTGCACCCAGAAACAGAGCACGTAACGAGTCAGGCCGTGGCAGAATGCTTCGTCGCCAATATCTTTCATGTTCCAAGGAGTCGACGTCCAGTCGCCGGCGCCCATGTAAGTGAACGCCTCGGCTTGGCAGACAGGCTTGCCGTAGATGTGGGCGGCGCAGGCGGCTTGTTTGACGGACGGATTCTCGTTGGGGTGCCAGCTGATCGGGCCGTCCGGTTCCCCCTTTCGCTTCCAGAATTCGCCCATCGGAATGTCATTGATGCCTTCGCACTGCAGACCATCGATCCAATGGCCGAAAAAAGGGCCGCCCGATTCGGGATGCGTGCCGCGCAGTCCGCTGGCGAGCGTCAATTCGCGTAGTCGGCCATAGTAGTTGGCCGCCACCAGGTCAGCGGCCGTGGAGCGATAGTCGGCGAGAAACCGTGCGGTGACCTGCGCGTTGTCGATCGTGCGTCCGAGCAGGGCCGGCAGGTACAGGAGCGGATCATAACCGCGCCGCTGCTCAAAGTCCTCCGGCATGTTCGGCGTCCATGTCGGCTGTCCCAGCTCCCAACTGTCGATATGGAAGTATTGCAGTGCCTTTCCAGCGAGTGGTCCGGCATCGTCAATCAGCTTTCTCCCCGTCTGGGCAAAATGAGAGTCCATCGCCGCGGCGCTCATCGTATCGATCTCCAGCCCGACGGGTCCGGAGCCGGTGCACTTGACCATATCGCCGTGCAGCGTATATCCGATTCGCAGCACGCTCCAGATACCGGCTGGCGCATCCCAGCGCAGGCGTCCCTGCTGGTCGACCTGTCCGGTCAGATCGACCATTTTGCTCCGTTGCCAGGTGCCCCGCGAGATACCACCTGGCGCGTCGCGTTCTTGGCGGGTCACCAGCGCGATCTCAGCAACCTGCACGTTCCAGTTTTCTTTGCCTTGGAACGGATGTGACGAGAGAAACACGACGCGGAACTGCTTCGCCTTGACCTCGTCAAAGGGCAGAACAACCTCCTGTTTGGGGGCGACCGTCGCCCGCGTGATCGCGCGGTATGTTTGTCCGTCGTCAGAGACCTGCACCTCGATATCCTTCGGGCCGCAGTCGGGATACGGGTGGAGATACAATCCGGCGGCCGGCCATGCCACATCGTAGTCGAATTGCAGATACTCAGGTTTCTCCGAAGTCGGTCCCATCCCCGGCTGGTCGCCATTGGAAATCCAGCGGGTATCGCTCAGGCCGTCTTCGGCGAGCGTGGGCAAGTAATCGCGATAGCTCGAACTGGCTGATAACCGAGGTGGCGGCGCCTCACCCTGCGGGGCCGGGTGGGCGAGCACCGCGATATCGCGGTAATAATCCTGGACCCGCTCCGGTTGCGGCAACTCCACGGTGACACTCCCCGGCCCCCGAACGGTGCTTGCCGCTCCCACCAGCCGCTTGGCGGCATGCTCCGAGGTGACCCAGGCGCCGCCGCAGTTCCAGCCGCTGCAGAGATTCACGGTCAGCGTGATCCCGCAGCGGTCGGCTTCGCGAACCGCGTGCTTGAAGAACTCACGCCACTCGGGGCTCATGAAATGCGGTCCCCGCGGCGCCGGCGGCTCCGCTATACCGGCGTCGAACAGCAGCGCGCCGTTGATGCCCTGCCGCTTCATCTCCTCGAAGTCACGCGTGATCCCTTCTTTGCTGACTGCTCCATTGAGCCACCACCAGTAGCACCAGGCGTGAGCCTCAGCCGGTGGATGGACGAAGGCCTCGTCGAGTGTGTCAACCGCCCGACTCGGACCGGCGTACACAAGAAGACTGACAAAGAACGCCAGCGTCACGATGCGTGCCATAGTTCGTTCTCCCCTCAGGAAATATTGATCAACTCAACGCAGTGTTGGAGTTACTCTGTCGCCAGTCTGCCGCGTCACGATCATGCGACGGCGGCCCGACCAGTCTCCCTGCAAGCTTTCCTTTATAACCCACAAACCACCGCCAGAGGTGCTCATTCCCGACTTTTCCCCAGCCCGGCAGCAGCTCGCAGCGAATGCCTCAAGTGGCGCGTCACGCACGGCCAAGCTGCCCGAACGCCGGCGGCCCGACCCAAGGTAACGCTCCTGCCGAAAGGCAACTGAAATGGCTCTGTGATTCAGGGGATGAGAAAGAGCTCGCCGGGCTGCACCGAGGTACAGCCCGGGGGGAATCGTCGTAAGCTGAGTACGCCCGACAGCTTTCGAACCTGTAGCCCTCGGTTCCGTAGAACTCTTCAAGAGTACCGGACATTCCACGACAGAATCGGACATGCGACGCCTGGCCACGACAAGAAAGGGGTGCGATGCTGCGAGGCTCCGATCCCAGCAACGACACGGTAATCCGTTCGAGGACACTCCCGGACAGCCAGACCGAGTCCACGACCAAGTCCATGCTTGTGACGGTCGCCAATGCGGAAACCTCGAGGGAGTCATCCCTTCAAGAGTTGTTCGCACCAGTCGCTTGTGCAGAAGATGAGTCGGATCTTGTCCCATTGTAGGTCATTCCCCCGGACAACGATTTATCCATACCAGCGCGACTGATATACTGGTGACAGTCTCTCGAACCCTTCGGGAGCAGCACTGGGTTCTTCATCGAAGTACTAGGTTGGAATGCGTCGTCGAAACCACGACATTCGTTTCTTGATGCGGCCATGGTTTGCATCAAGAGAATTCTCGGTTACGATTTGCCCTATCGACCTTTCCATGAGCCGACTCCTTATGAATACTACGATCCAGATGCACCCAGGACACAGGGGCTATGAAGGAAGCGATACGATGAAGAGAGCACTAGTTGTTTGTTTTTGGTTGCTGGTCGCCGTTCAGGCGTTCGCCGCGGAGCGGGTCGCGCTGTGGCCGGAAGGAAAGATCCCGGATTTCCAGACCAGTCAGATTGCGGCGACCACCCAGGAGGTGCAGGCTCCAGGATTCAAGGCGGCCGACCATGCGATGCCATATCTTGACTGGTACGAGGCGCCAGCGGAGAAGAACGGCGGATGCATGTTGCTCATCTCAGGCGGCGGTTATCAGTGTTGCTGCGATGGGGTGTGGATTGATCAGGTCGCGAAGAAGTTCACCGAACTGGGGTTCGTTTGCGCGAGTCTCACCTACCGTACGCCGCGTCCGCAAGGGTTGCCGATCTACCAGAGCGCGTGGGAGGATGGGCAACGTGCCGTCCGTCTGGTCCGCGCCGATGCGAAGAAACGAGGATTCAACCCGGAGAAGATCGGCGTGTTCGGGTTCTCCGCGGGTTCGCACCTGACGGTCTTGCTCGCGACGAGCGCGCTCACACCGGCCTACGGGCCGGTCGACGGACTCGACCAGCTTCCGTGCCACGTAAACTGGGCGGTGCCGATCTACACCGCCTATGCGCTCACGGATGGACTTACCGGCCCCAACACGCGGGAGGGCGACGCGATCGACGTCAAGCTCTCGGACGTGTTCAAGTTCGACGCCAAGACGTGTCCGATGGCGCTCTTCCACGGAGGGACGGACGCCTATTCGCCGAACGGTTCCACGCAGATCTACCGCCAGCTCCGCCGGATGAAGATCCCGGCCGAGATTCATCTCTTCGCCGACCGTCCCCACGGTTTCATGGGCGACTCGAGCAAGGGAGAGGACGGCACCGCCTACGACCACTGGCTCGATCGTATCGCCGAGTACCTCCGCCAGATGAATTCCGACGGGCGCCTCGGCGCGGAAGTCGATCTGATGGCCCGCTATCCGAACGATGATGCGCGCGGCGAATACAGCAAGGAGCCGGTCTGGCCGGAAGGTCAGATGCCGGATGTGCAGGCGAACCAGTGCCTGCCTTATCTCGAGTGGCACATGCCGAAGGAACTCAAGACGAAGGCGATCCAGATCATCTACTCGGGCGGCGGCTACGGCGGCAACGATCCGGATGGATTCGAAGTCGCGCCGGCGCGGCGCTACCTGAACGAAAAGGGTATGGCGGTCGTGACCATGAAATACCGCACGCCGCGTCCGCTGGATGGGCTGGCCAAGCACACGACGGCGTGGCAGGATTTGCAGCGCGTCGTCCGCATCGTCCGCAGCCAGGCCGCGGCGAAGGGGCTCGATCCCAATCGCATCGGCATCATGGGTTCCTCGGCTGGCGGACATCTGACACTCATGGGCGCGACCAGTTCGCGGCGCCGCTCCTATTTGCCGATCGACGACCTTGACCAGCTTCCCTGCAACGTGCAATGGGCCGTGGCTATCTATCCGGCGTACGCGCTCACGGACGGCGCGGACGCCCCGAATGCGAAGGGCGGCAACGAGGACGACTCGCGGCTTGTCCCTGAGTTCTCGTTCGACCTCGCGACGTGTCCGATCCTGTTCATCCACGGCGACGCGGACGGTTGGGCGGCGATGAATTCGGTGAAATGCTGGGAGCAGCTTTGCCGGATGGGGATCCAGTCCGATCTCCACACGCTCGCCGGACGTGATCACTGCTTCCAGAGGCAGGCCGCTCCGGGCACGGGCAGCTATACCTGGATGGATCGCATCTGGGAATTCATGAACCACAAGGGTTTCAACAAGTAAGAAGGCAAGCAAGCGTGACGCCTTGCTACGAGTGTTGGTCGTGGTTCTTAAGAGATTACGATTTTCGCTGAACCAGAACCGACTTCTCGATGGCAACAGATAGCGTTCCCTGCTCCGCGAAAGTAACACGGGCTTTTCCACGATCGAGGTCAACGGTCCGAGGCTCTTGCCGAGTACTCACGTTGTGACTCGTCTGGTACGGTGGCGAGGTGAGAGGCAAGTTGTTCGCAACTTTCGCGGAGCTGACAGTGCTCTCAGATGCGGTCCTCCCTGCGCAGGCAAACGGGGACAGGCACAATACCGTTCGGCGCGAGATTTGAGGTGCACGGTATTGCGCGTGATGGTTCGTGTAGTACGGGAAGCCGCGGGCGGTGTTCGAGTCGCATGACGTGACGCGTGGCGTGAGGGACGCGTTTTGGCTGACCCCTGCCCCCCACGAGCTCCGCTCGTGCGGTGCATCCGATGGTGAGCTACCGCGCCGCTTGTCCCTCCCCTGCCCGACCCCCACGAGCTCTGCTCGTGCGGTGCATCCGATGGTGAGCTACCTCGCCGCTTGTCCCTCCCTGCCCGACCCCCCCGAGCTCTGCTCGTGCGGTGCATCCGATGGTGAGCTACCGCGCTGCTCGTTCCTCCCCTGCCCGACCCCCCCGAGCTCTGCTCGTGCGGTGCATCCGATGGTGAGCTACCGCGCCGCTTGTCCCTCCCTGCCCGACCCCC
>JBGSHS010000157.1:0-39867 GCA_041752115.1 Pirellulaceae bacterium
ACCGCGGGGGAAGCGAAACGCGGATTCAGCCGCGCCCATGCTCTGCGCGAGCATGGCTACGGCGCTGCGCGAGCATGGAAGCGAAACGCGGATTCAGCTGCGCCCATGCTCTGCGCGAGCATGGCTACGGCGCTGCGCGAGCATCGCTACGGCGCTGCGCGAGCATCGCTACGGCTCTGCGCGAGCATCGCTACGGCGCTGTGCGAGCATCGTTACACGTCGAGCCCCATGCTTCGCATCAGCGCCAGCGCGTTACTCGACTGCACGACGCCCGAGCGCATCCGGTAATCGAACGTCAGCTGCCCGCCAACGACTTCGTCCACAAAGTGGACGTTGGCCGCGGCCGGCATGTGGTTCACAAGCCGAGTCAATTCCAGATCGTGCGTCGTGACCAGCCCCACGGCGTCACTTGCCAGCAGTCGACGCACGACAGCTTCCGCTCCGACCAACCGATCGTGCGAGTTGGTTCCCTGGAGAATTTCATCGAGCAGAAACAGGACCGGCCGCGGCTCACGCAGCAGATCGAGCACCATGCGCAGTCGGCACAGAACGGCGTAGAAGTAGGAAGTGCCGCTCTCCAGGGAGTCTTGAAAACGCATGGCCGTTGCGACCTGGAGAGGTGAGATGCGCAAGGAGGATGCACGCACGGTCGCTCCCGCCAGCGCCAGTACCGAATTGATTCCCACCGTCCGCAACAGCGTGCTCTTGCCCGACATGTTCGACCCACTGACCATGAGCATCCGCAGGTCGCCGGCCAGCTTGACATCGTTGCGAACACATCGGCTCGCGGGAATCAGAGGATGTCCCAGCTGCGTCGCGATCAGACAGGTCTGAGTAGTCACTAGTTCCGGGAAACAGTCGGATGGATGCTCATGAGCGTGCGCCGCCAGCGAAGCCAACGCCTCAATTTCGCCAATTAACTCCCACCGCTCGCTCAATCGCGCAATCCTGTCCAACCACCACCTTTCCAAGCCGGGAATCAGCTCGATGGCGAGGAAATAGATGAAGGGCAACTGCAGGATCAGGCCGATGGCCATCGGGTGCCCTGGCGACAATGGGCGAGGACTTGCACAGAGGCGCTCGCGATGGTTCCGCAGGATCTTCGAGTCAGGGCGCGCTGCCGACATGACCATGGTGAAACGTGCTACAGACGCCAGACTTGCTCCCACCTCATCGCCGTGTTCACATACGACCAACAGGCGCGAGCGGAGAGCAAAATAAGCTGCTGCCTCACACGCCAGTCCCGCCAGGAAGAACAGTTCCCAGTCGCCACCTCTGTTCCAGGCCATCACTCCACTCAACAGCCATGTCCAGCCGAAGGAAGCCACGAGAGCCCGCAGCAGCCAGCTGCCGGACCCTCCGGTTCCCATTACCGGTTTGGCTTCGGCCGCCGCCTGGACCGGCTGCAGATCGAATTTCCGCAATCCGTCACCGGCTCCGTCCAGACGCTCTCGCAAGTCCAACTGATCCATCAGCTCCCGGACTGCGTTCTGACGGGCAAGCACCGTCGGCGCATCGGCGGCGTCCTGCAACCAGTCGGCCAACGTATCCCGACCAGCAGCGGTTCGGGCGGTGCAGAGCAGTTCGAACAACGAACCAGGACCGAAGATATCCAGGTCGTTGGTGTACCGATGATTGGCGTCGCGATACGGTTGCCCCGTGTCCCCCTGGCCGGCCCACGTCCCCTCGATTCGATCTAACGCCCTGCGGTAGAACGCCGCGGCCCGATCGTTCTGGCTCCACAGTTGGAACATCCGATGCTGAATCCAAACCACCGGCAGCAGTGAGATCAGCATCGGAAGCACGATGAAAGCCATCGTCGGGTCGAATACGGCGTAGCCAATCACACTGCCCAGGTATATTCGCTTGGCAAGAACCAGTCGCCGCATGTGGCGATACAGCGTTCGAGCGGCTTGCGATCGCGCACGGAAGCGAACCGTGTATTGAGCTGCCGGGTTGGCAATCGCAACTGCTGCGGCCTTGTTCGCCATCATACGTTACCTGTCGAAGCCCAGGTTGAACGGGGAAGACGTTGCAGGAATGTTGAACCTCCTGTATTCGTTTCTCACGCACCTTTCTTTCGCTCAAGCGTCCGACCATGTCGAGATTTCCGGCTGCGCAGATTGGCCGTTCTCGGTTCGACTATCAAGACTATTTCGCCAGCGGCGCGTTGGCAGGGGGACGATAGACCGCCAGGCCAATGCGCCGGTCTGCCGCGCCATAGTAAAGGAGCCACTCCCCACGAAACAAAACCAGACCGTTCGACACAACGGCCGGCGGTGTGAACCCTTGCAGCTCCCACGGCTTCTCCACGTGAACGAAGGGGCGATCCAAACGGGTGATCGGCCGAGTCGGGTCGTCGGGCGAGAACAGGGCCTGGCCCAGTCCGGCCCAACCCGCCGGATAGGCGGGATCTCCGCCCGCCGAGTGCTGCCGGTTCTCCCCGTTATAGCAATGCAGAATCCCACTCGGCGTCAGCAGCGCGATCGCTCCCGCTTCGGCACAACCACTATCAAAATGTCCCGCACGCGGCGCAAGCGCACTGATCAGAGCCCCCTGCCGATCGACCACGGGCGTCCAATCGATCAAGTTGTCCGACGTCGCGACGTAGCAGCCGATTCTCCAGTACATCCAGTACTTTCCTTGAATCTTCGCAGCGATCAGCCGTTCGCCGTCGCGTCGGCAGACGACCGCCCCAGTGCGTGCTCCCCACACGAACTTCCCGTCATACGCTTTGGCAAACGCGGGACCGTGTTTCGTCCAATGCTTCAGATCCCGCGAGGTGGCGACGCCGATCGAATCGGCCTTGCCGGTCCAGGCCGTGTAGTTCACATAGTACGTGCCCGCTTCGTCCTCGATGATGTGGATATCCTCGCAGCCTCCTTCCCACTCGTACGGCTTCCACGGATCATTGTCCGGATAGATCACCGGTTCGGGAAAGCGGCGGAAGTGGCGGCCATCCTCGCTGACGGCCAACCCGATGCGGCACGTCCGTCCCCACCCCTCCGACCTCGGCTCGTCATCAGCTCGATACAGCAACCAGACCTGGCCGTCCTTCACCACGGCCGCCGGATTATAGACGTTCTGCGACTCCCAATGCACGGTCTTCCCGCTGACCGGACAGTGAAACGTGGCCCCCGGATTGGGCTCCAGCACCGGCTGATCCATCTTGGTGAAGGGGCCTACCGCCCAATCGGGCAGTACCTGGAGATCGGGTTGCTCGTCGGCAGCCGCGCGAGCAGCCAGCAGTACGGCAACAATCATCAGCCAAAGCGAGGTGCTACGCAGCATGCTATCCTCCTTGTTTGAACAGTCTATCATGCTATGAGACTACGAAGAGCGATTCTACCACAACCAGTCCACGACAGGACATCACGGATGCCGGATCGCATCGAAGCGGACAAACAACGCCGGCCGCAGTGTCAATGCCCCTACGCATCACGAGGTCTCTCAGCAATCCGCCCTGGTTGTTTGTCCGTTTCTCAGGATCGCGGGAAGAACAACTCTGGTGTTGGTAGATGCCGTCTCCGGACGGCGGGCGTTTTCCCACGCTCTGCGCGAGCGTGGCTACATGATTTTCCCTCATGCCTTGCCTGCCAGCATCGAACCTGACTCGAGACGCCGGCACCTGGCACGGTGGTCCGAACAGGATTGTGTGGCCGCCACGAGGCCGATTGGCGTAGCCGCCACCATCGGGATAAAATCGAGCGACAGGCAATTGATTCCTGTGCCCAGTTGGATTCGACCAAAGCGGTGACTGCCCTTGTCGGACACTGGCGCCCCAGCCCGATTGCCGAAGCGTCGAGGCCGTCGGGGCGAGGAACAGACCTTCGAGACACTTGCGTACGTGCACGGCTCGTTCGAACATCCCATGTAGTTCGTTTTCATCAGCGTAGGAGCGCCCGGTTCAGCGATCCACGTTGATATCATTCACTCGACCGCAGTCGACCCGTAGGACAGGAGCGTGGATTGGTCATGAATAAGAGAGCTATTCAGAAAGTGAATCGAGTTGCATTCCTGATTCTTGCTGGCACCATCGCGAGCCTGGGATTCCCGCCGCCCGGTTCTCGTGGCGACGAGCCTGTGGCCACGAATCAAGCGGCTCAAAGCCCTGTCAGGCTCGCTGTCACGGGTACGCAGTTCACCCTGAACGGTCAGCCCACGTTCTTGCTTGGCATCAGCTACTACGGAGGGCTCGGGGCGCCCGAGCGTTTTGTGCAACAGGACCTCGACGACTTGCGACAACACGGATTCAATTGGCTGCGACTGTGGGCAACCTGGGGCATGTTCGACGAAGACGTCTCGGCCATGGATGCTCAAGGCAACGCTCGCGAACCGTATATTACCCGTTTGCAGCAGCTGATTGCTCACTGTGATCAGCGTGGTATCATCGTCGATGTGACGCTCACGCGCGGCCCCCTCTCGCGTTCGAAACAGGGAAGAGGTGTGACGAGCTTCGAGGCACATCGAAACGCCGTCGAACTGCTCATCCATCGGCTTCGCTCCTACGGCAACTGGTATCTCGATCTCGCGAACGAACGGGACGTCCGCGACGATCGTTACGTCGCTCCCGAAGAACTGCGGCAGTTGCGCCAGTTGGTTCGTCAGCTCGATCCGGATCGTCTGGTAACCGCCTCCTTCGGCGGACACGACTTGAGTCGCAACGATATCCGGGAGGCTACGGAGGAGATCGGCGTGGATTTCCTGGCCATTCATCGCCCGCGACACGACGATTCGCCAAAGCAGACGCAGCCAATGAGTCGCAAGTACCTGGATCTGATGCGGGACATGCAGCGCATGGTCCCCGTCCACTATCAAGAGCCGTTCCGACGAGGGTACGGCAACTGGGAGCCAACACGAGACGATTATTTGACCGATCTCCGCGGCGCGTTGTCGGGTGGTGCAGCTGGATGGTGTCTGCACAACGGCCAACAACAGCACAGCGACGACCATCATCCGCGTCGCTCGTTCGACTTGACACAACGCCGTCTCTTCGACCAGCTTGACCCGGTTGAAATGGAAGTGATTGCGCGGGCGAAGTCGATCGTTGATGAGACGGCACCGAAGTGAATCCACCGGACCTGCCGCCGCAAGCGGCAGAACCCCGTACGAGTAGTAGAATTCTGCCTTGTCACGATGGCGTCGGAGAAGGATATCGGACGTGAGCAAGAATCGGGTGGCGTCGCGTCCGGCGGTTTGTAGAATACCGGCATGAACGATTACCAGCGCATCGCCCGGATCATTCAGTACCTTGACCAGCACCACACGGATCAGCCTGATCTGGCCGAACTGGCACTTCGTGCCGGACTCAGTCGTTACCATTTCCACCGCCTGTTCTCTCGCTGGGCGGGAATCACCCCCAAGGACTTCCTGCAATGCCTCACTCTGGCCCATGCCCGCAAAGTTTTGCGCGACGGTGAGAGCGTGCTGCAAACCACTCTGATGACAGGTCTTTCTGGCCCGGCACGACTGCACGACCTGTGCGTCAGCTTGGAAGCCGCGTCGCCTGGCGAGATCAAAGCTGAGGGAGCAGGCTGGACTATCACTGCGAGTTGGTTCGACAGCCCATTCGGTCCGTGCCTGGTCGCAGAGAGCCCGCGCGGAATTTGCCATCTGGAGTTCGTCAGTTCGAAGAACCGGACTGCCGCATCGCAGTCGATCGCCGCCAATTGGCCGAACGCTCGCATCGAGTGGATAGTGGAGCGGGGAGCTCAACTAGCAGCCATCCTGTTTGGTTCCCGCCAGCCCCAGGCGGCGCGCGGCACCATTCGCGCCTTCGTACGCGGGTCGCAATTCCAGGTCCGAGTATGGCGTGCGCTGCTCCAGATCCCACCAGGACAACTCGTCAGTTATCAGCAAATCGCCGCGTCGCTGGGAAACCCGTCGGCGGCTCGCGCTGTCGGATCCGCGGTCGCCGCCAATCCGCTCGCCTACCTCATCCCGTGTCACCGGGTGATCCGGGAGACCGGAGTGCTCGGTAACTACCGCTGGGACAGTACCCGCAAGAAGGCTATCATCGCCTGGGAGTCTGCCGTGCGGTTGGAGCCGAAGTCGCACTGATGTAGCGCCCGTGTGAACCGGAGGGGCAGTCCACGCTACTACTCCTACTCCCTCCTCCCCGTGTTCGTGCTCGTGCTCAGCGCCAGCGGTGCTCGTGCTCGATTTCCTGACGCTCACAAGGCCGCGACCGTTCAAGCTCCGGCCAGACCAGATTGGCGAGCACGAGCAGGAGCACGAGGAAAGAGGTGGGCATCGATCTCGACATTCCCCTCCGCAATCCACTACACTGCAGGACAGGGTACCAGGTCAGAAGGAGCGAAATCCCTCATCACGTGAGATGGAGATGACGCGAACGGGCCGAGTGTTGCGGCTGCAGCGGCCGCGCAGCGAGCAGTCAGCAGGAAGATACCGTGTGTCTGCTGATGTGGACGGGCAGCCCGTCTGGTTTGAATCGACTGTTCCTCTGTCACCGGCCCCAGAGGCGTTTGCGGGGCTGTTCTGGATTCCAGCCCTGCACGCTCGGCGACCGATGGAAGTAGACGCCCTGCTGGATCCTCAGTGGCTAGCCAACTCACAGGCCACACTTCCGCTCCTCCATGACTGGTGGGACTACTCTCTGCAATCGCCATTGTCGGACCATCATTTTTCGCCGCCGTCGATCTACGACGCGAACGACACCTCCAGCAGCTTGGATCAGCCACGGCAGGCGAGCCCAGCTGAGGTACTTGCGGCCAACGTGTCCATCCCACAAAGAACGGGGCTTTGTTTCTCGGGTGGCGTCGACTCCTTCTATTCGCTGCTCAAGGGGTCTCATCCAATCGATACACTCGTGTTCGGCCATGGCTTCGATATCCCGCTCGACGACCGACCGCGCATGGAATGCATGGACAAATCGCTGCAGGCAGTGGCCCAAGCAACGGCAACTGAACTGGTGATTGTCCGCACGAATCTGCGAACGCACCACTTCTTCCGACAGCTCAATTGGGAACGAACGCACGGAGCGGCATTGGCAGCTTTGGGCCACGTGCTCAGCGGCACAATCGATCGGCTCGTCATCGCATCGAGCTACCAGTACCGCGACGAGCATCCGTGGGGATCCAACTGGCGTCTCGACCCACTCTGGTCAAGCAGTCGCCTGGCGGTGGTTCACGACGATGCCACGTTTGGCCGTCAGGGAAAGGCGGGCCGAATTGCCGACCAGCCGCTGGTGCAGCAGCACTTGCAGGTTTGTTGGTCGCGCCGCAGCGTTGCGGGAAACTGCGGATCCTGTGAAAAGTGCATTCGCACGATGGTGACCTTTGAATCGCTCCGTCAACTGCGGAACTTCACCGTGTTTCCTCGCGCCGCCTCGCTCTCTGACCTGATCGACGCTATGGACAGCCTGGCTCCCCACTTGCATCCGATCTGGGCACGACTGCAGAAGAAAATTCCTGCTGGTCCAGTCGCGGATGCGGCCAGCCGACTCCTGCACCGCAGCGATCCAGCCGTTTCCCGCTGGACGAGATGGTGGCGACGCCACAGCCAGCGTTACCAGGCGTAATTTGCTCTCACCTCGTGCTCATGCTCAGCGCCAGCGGTGCTCGCGCTCGATCCGCAGGCCTGCCCTCGAGCGCGGCCGTTTGTGTCTGGGCCGCCCCCATTGGCAGGCAGGATGGCGAGTACGAGTTCGGCCAAAGTACCAGCACGCGTAGAGAGGAGAAGGGCAGCTTTTCGCCGCCTCGTACTCAGCGCTACTCCTACTCGTGCTTGATCGAAGCGGGTAAAATCTGGCTACAGAAAGCTGGGCCAGCGGCCGACCGAACATCAGGGCTGCTCGTGCTCTGTCAACGCTGGAATTACGGATTGGGTGCCACTGGCTTCGCCAGTGCCGCAGCTGGTTGGTCCTTGCCCGTGCGGCACGAGAGAAGCCCGTGGCACCCGAATCTTGAATGTTGACGGAGCGTTCGACTGCGTCAGGAGCTGGGCTGGGCGACGAAGACGCACAAGAACCGACACCGCGCGTGCTTCGCGACCTCCCGCCGGTGCTCAGCGCCAACGGTGCTCGTCCTCGTTTTTCTGGACGTCAGAAGAGCGCGGTCGTTCATGCCCTGGCAGCCCCCTTGGCGAACAGGTTTACGTTGACGAACACGATTACCGGGAAGCCTTCGCCCACTGCCAATCACCTTGACTGTCGGGAGATCCAACATGGATAGACGCGAATTTCTTAGAACCGGCATGCAGGCCACGGCCGCCGGCAGCATCGCTGCCGTCGCCTCGAACGCTTGTCCGGCTCGTGCAGCCACTGAGGTCTCGACAACGATTCCCGATCCCGGCACTTCGCCGGTCGTGCGCGACTATTCGGCCGATGACCATCGTCGTCGCCTGCACCATATCGCGATCTGCACGCGTGGAATCCGCACCTGCCTGCGGAAGCACCTGGTCACAAACTATCTGCCGGGACAGTGCTGCTACAACCTCGGGGAATACCCTAGCGTAGAACCGTGGGAAATCGGCGAGTACGATCAGCAGGAGTTGGACCGTCTGCAGGAGGCGGGGATTCAGTTGATTCAAGTGTTCGACGACTGGAACGACTCGGTACGACTCTTCGGAGGCGACAAGTACACCGCCTTGAATCCCGCCGGGTTTCGCCGTTTCGTCGCACTGGCCCATCAGCGCGGGATCAAAGTGCTGGCTTATACCTCGACCGGTTTCCTGCAGTGGACCGACCCCGATTTTCGGCAGGAGTGGTCGCCGGAGGGATCACGTTGCTCGTTGGGGTTCTGGGATATGGCGCGATGCGCGCCCGGGAGTCCCGGCTGGCGAGGCTATTTGCTGCCACGCATCGCCAGGATCCTGCGGGATTACGAAGTCGATGGGATCTACATTGATGCAGGCTATATTACCAATGCCGGCAAAGCGAGGCTCCCCGCCGACTCACCGTTGGTCAAGCCAGCGCGCGACGAGATGGCGGCGTTCGAAGAGAGTGTCCACTACGATGGAGCGTTGACTGATCTGCTCTCCCTGATCTACGCAGAAGTCAAGCGACAGGGACGGATTATGAAACTACATGTCGATGGGGCTCTGGAGCCTCAGACAGCCGGGCAGAAGGTCTACGACTACCTCTGGGTCGGTGAAGGAGTTGGCAATGCAGACGCGCTGCGTGAGAGCGTCAAACACCATACTCCCTATGTGATCCCGTGCATCGATGAGACGTTTGCCCCGATCGCCAACGTCACGGACCACTTCCTGCACGCTATACCCTATCTGCAGTTTCCGATTCTGCATGCCGGCAAGCCGTTTACCGGTCAGCGGGCGATGATTCCTGGCGTGCGTTATGTCTCGCAGGACGATTTCTGGATGAGACGCTGCCGCCAGGCGTGGGAATATCATCAAGCCCATCCGGACGGTCCGCATGTCTACAGCGGCTGGGATGCCATTCCGCCCCATGCGGACATGCGATCGGTCCATGCCTATTGGTTGAAGCAGTATCGCTGCATTGCGGAAGAAGGAACATGGGCTTACCTGGAGCTGAAGGATACCGATCTTGTGGCGCAACCTCTGCCGGAAGGCTGCGTGGCATCCGCGTTTGCCAACCGGGAGCTGTACCTCGTCCTGGCAAACTACAGTTCCGCGCCGCAGGAGATCGCGACGACCGACGCCTACGTTTCGCTGGACCAGCCGGCAGCAACTCCGGCCAGCACCTGGCAGCTGGCAGCCAGATCGCTGCAGATCCTCCGCCGCCAAGCCTGAGCCGAATGAAACTTAACGTTTCTGTTCGCGATTTCGCACGACCGACCTGGAAGAACGAAAGACACCGTACCCAGTGACGAATGTCAGGACCAATCTCCAGTGCCGAACCAGCCTGCCTGGAGAACTCGCCGCAATTCGCATCCTGCTCGACTGAAAATTACTTGGCCTTCTCTCGTCATTGCGTATTTTGCCAAAGGAGGAAACCACTCGACCATTTGTTTCTGGTGCCGAAAACCCGTAGTCGCTGAGGCCGACGTTTGGCACAATATAACTCGGTACCTGTCTGGGCATCGCGACGAGCGACCGACCGCCGTCCACTGGGCTGGTGCTCGTGTTTTCGCCACTGAGTGATCAGAGTGCGCAGGAGTCTCTATGGCGTCCGGTTCCACCGTTGCCGAACGATCGGAAAAGCTTTGGCTGTTGCTGGCCGTCGGTTGCTTCTTCTTGACCGGAATGTTCTCGTTGGTCTACGAGGTGTGTTGGATTCGGAAAGCGTCTTTGGCGTTCGGCAGTGCCACGTGGGCGCTGAGTGCCGTGCTGGCGGTGTTCTTTGCGGGGCTGGCATTGGGCAGTTACGTGCTGGGGGTGTACAGTTCGCGGGTAGCGCGCCCGCTTCGCGTGTATGGTTGGCTGGAGGTGGGAGTCGCCTTGGCCGCGATCGCCAGTCCGACACTGTTCCAGTGGACAGACCGTGTCTATGGAGCAATCTATCCGCACGTTTTCCACTCCGTACCCTTACTGACGGCAACCCGGTTGGCATTGATCACCGTCATCATCTTGCCCGCCACGACGCTGATGGGAGGCAGTCTGCCGTTGTTCTGCCGACAGTTCGTACGTCGATCGGGGCAGGTGACGCGGGGTGTCGGGTGGTTGTATGGGCTCAACACATTAGGAGCGGCGGGGGGGGGGGCTGTCGGGGGCTTCTGGCTGATTCCCCATGTCGGCATCGACAGCTCGATCTACCTGGCAGGTCTCTTGAATCTGGCGGTGGGGCTCTCGGCGCTGCGGATTTCCGGCAGATTGTCTGCCGGCGTTGGCCCGGTGCCGATCGATTCGCAATCGGCACGTGAGCCAGGAGGTCCGGTGAGTTCGCCGTCGGTAGCCGCGACCCGTTCGCCGCGAGTACTGATGATCCTGTTCTTTGGCGTCGGCTTCGTTGCTCTGGCAAATGAGGTATTGTGGACTCGATACCTGTCCCTATGGATGCCCAATACGGTCTATACGTACACGCTGACACTGACCGTCGTGTTGTTGGGCATTGTGCTTGGCAGTCTCGTGAGTGCGGCCATCTCGCGTCGCGTACGACGTCCCCTGGCATGGTTCGGGGCAGCCCAAGTAGCATGTGGACTCAGTGTGATGCTGGCGATGCAACTGCGTCCGGCCTGGTGGGGCGAATGGCTCACTCCGGTTTCTGTTCCTGAACAGTTGACCGTCATCGTGTTAGTGATGCTCATACCCGCGGTGCTGTCAGGGCTCTCATTCCCGCTGGCTGTCGGCTTGTTGGTGCGTGATGCCGACGAGGCGGCGTCCGCGGCCGGCAGACTGGCCGCCGTCAATATCGTCGGTGGTATCGTCGGATCGCTGCTGACCGGTTTCGTCCTGTTGCCGCTGTCGGGAATTCAAACCAGCCTGTTCGTCATCACGGCTGTCAGCCTGTCGATCGGCATCGTCGCCTGGTGGAGTCTAGGTCAGCAGTCGGCACGTTATCTGCGCGCCGGCTGGACGCTGGTGAGCCTGTTGCTATGGGGTGCGATTCCTTATTACTGCGATACTCAGCTGCCGCAGGATTTCCTGGCCACCGATGCCGAGCTGGTCGATTTCCGCGAAGGCATCACCGATAACGTCGCGGTGGTCCGCCAGGGCGATACCCTGCAACTGGAGGTCAATCGCATGTGGCAGGGTCAGGATCGCAAGAATCATCAGATTATGGCTGCACATATTCCTGCACTATTGCACGGTGACCCCAAACGGGTGCTGGTAATCGGCCTGGGCACTGGGCAGACAGCGGGCAGTTTCCTGGCCTACGATGTGGAGCGACTTGATTGCCTGGAAATCGAAGACGGAATGGTCGACCTGGTCGAGCAGTACTTCGACTCGACCTGGATGCACGATTCGCGCGTCCAGCTGATCGTCGAGGACGGCAGGAACTACGTGACACATACCGCGGACACCTATGATATCATCTCGATCGAGGTGGGGCAGATCTATCGCCCGCGAGTCGCTTCGTTTTACACCTGGGACTTTTACGAGCAGATACGGAGTCGCCTGCGTCCCGGTGGACTGGTTTGTCAGTTCGTACCAATCGAGTTTCTGGGTCCGGCGGAGTTCCGGACAATGGTACGGACGTTTCTGCAGGTTTTCCCGCAGAGCATCCTCTGGTACAACACCTCAGAATTGCTGTTGCTGGGTTCGAGCGACACGTCACGGCAGTTTGATCCTGAGCGTTTCCAGGCGTTCCTGGACAGCCATCCGCAACTCAAACAAGAACTCGATTACGCCTACTGGGATGGCCCCTCCCGATATCTGTCTCGTCCCGAGGTGTTTCTCGCCGGGTTTCTCGCTGGTCCGCAGGAACTGCAGGCGATGAGTGAAGGGGGCTCAGTTTATCGTGACGAGCGACCCTATCTCGAATATCTTCCCCTTACGGGCCGCGGAGCAACTTCCGAAATGATCGCTCTGCTGCGTCAGCATCTGGCACCGTTGACGCAGATCACAGCGGCCGACAGCGATCAATTATTGGCCGACAGTCGCACGATCCGCCAACAGAACCTGGGCGCCGTCTTGGCTCGCCTTGCCGCGAACCGGGGCCAGGCTTATGAGTCGGCGGGGATGCTGACTGAGGCCGCTCTGGAGTATCAGCAGGCGCTCGCCGAGATGCCCGAGTACCCTCGAGCCAACCTTCGACTCGCTGAACTGCTGCAATCCCAGCAGCGGATGGGGGAGGCGGTTCCGTTCCTGCGCCGCGTGCTGGCTGCCGATCCGCACGATCTCTCCACGATGTTTCAGTTGGCCAGTGCGCTGGCGGCTGTGGGGGACCAGCCTGGGGCAAAGAAACTCTTCGCACAACTACTGGAGCAAAGGCCCGAACACGCTCAGGCAAACCTCCGTCTGGGAATGTTGCTGCAGGCCGATGGCCAGTTATCTGAGGCGATCGATTGCTTTCGACGCAGTTTGCAGGCGAATCCCCACCTGGTCGAAGCGCACCTCGGCTGGGCGGGGACCTTGATTCTCCAGCAGCAACTGGACGATGCGATTGAGCATTACCAACTGGCTGCGAAACTGAGTCCTCAGGATGCCGACATTCAAGTCAAGCTCGGCTGGGCCTGGGCCATGGCAGGAAAACATCAGCAAGCACAGGAGTGTTTTCAGGCCGCGCTGCGACTGCAACCGGGTGCCGCCCGCGCTCATCTGGGAATGGGCAACGTCCTGCTGTCAACTGGCGAACTGGAACAGGCTGCGCAAGCTTATCGACGGGCTCTCGCCTTGGATCCTCAACTGGCTGAAGCTCACATCGCTCTGGCCTTCCTGTTGCAGAATGCCGACCAGTTGACCCCGGCGCTTCAGCACCTGCAGAGCGCTCTGCGCGAGGTTCCCAACGACCCCGCCGCATTGACCGGTGCTGCGTGGATCCTGGCTACGCATTCCGATGCAGCGCAGCGCAATCCGCAGCAGGCGATCACTCTGGCGCAGCGTGCGTGGCAAGTGACGGGCCGCCAGGATCCGCAGGCGGGACAGGTGTTGGCTGCGGCCTACGCTGCGGCCGGGCAGTTTGACGTGGCCATCGACGTCGCTCAACAGGCCCATGCTCTGGCGCAGCAGTTGAGCATCGATCCCCTCGCTCGGCAACTGCAGCAGCAACTTGAGCGTTATCGGCAAGGCAAGCCATGCGTCGATTGACCCGGCGTCGGCAGGCGCTGCTTGTCGCTGCGCCGTTGTCCGATTACGATCGTTATTCTGACGAGGCGTGCATTGGTTGAGGCTTCTGGTCGATGGAATCATTGGCTGGAATGATAGAGGACGCCGCTACATGAACACTGGACCAGACAGCACTTCACCACTGCTTGTGCACAGTCGAGCGAACGAAGCAGGCGGTCCGAACATCGTGGGAGCGATCGTTCTGACGGCACTTGCCGGCGGCCTGGGATGGGGCATTCGCGGGCAGTATGGTCACGAAACGGGTGCCATGATTGCCGGCGTGCTGGTCGGCTTCACGCTGATTCTGCTGTTTCTTCCTCATGCTTCATCGCTCACCGCCGCGCGCGCCGTGGCCATGTTCGCCATTGGAATCTCAATCGGCGGATCGATGACCTACGGTCAGACCATCGGCTTGACTCAGGACCCTGATCTGATCGGCCATCGATCGGCTCTGCTGTGGGGACTGCTCGGTCTATTCATCAAGGGTGGAATCTGGATCGCGTGGGGCGGCGCGCTGCTGGGGATGGGACTGAGCGGCAAACGCTATGGACCGGTCGAAGTGCCGTTGCTGATGGTCGGACTGTTGCTGGCGTTCTTCGCTGGTGTATGGCTGCTGAACCGCCCGTTTGATCCAGCCCACCGCGAGTTGCCGCGAATCTACTTTTCGGCCACTTGGACGTGGAAGCCGCAGGCCGACCTGAAACCGCGTCCGGAGTGCTGGGGTGGCCTCCTGCTGGCGCTCGTGGTGTTGATCGGCTACCTGCAGTGGGTGCGGCGGGACGCGCTGGCGCGCAACCTGGCCGCGATCGGCTTTCTCGGTGGCGGACTCGGGTTCTCGGGAGGCCAGTCGGTGCAGGCCCTGCACGCCTGGCATCGCGCGTGGTTTTCGGAGGGGTTCTTTGCCTCACTGGAACCCCATGTGAACTGGTGGAACATGATGGAGATCTCGTTTGGAATGATCTTCGGGGCAGTCCTGGCCGTTGGCCTGTGGCTGAATCGTCACCAGATTACTCGCGACGCCAAGGAGACTCCCGCAGTGCTGTCAGTTGCGTGGGAGTGGGGGCTGATGGTCATCTACACCAGTCTGCTCGTGGCTGCCGAGTTTGCCGATCAGCCCGCCTGGGAACTGCTGCTGGAATTTGGACTGGTGATCGGCATCCTTCCGTTGCTGGGAATTCTGGGTGGACGGTATTGGCCGTACCTCTATTCGCTGACGATCGTGGCTATCCCCATCGTCGGCAAGACACTTCGCGAATTGGCCTACGAACATGATGAGATCTCGCCGCTTCTCGGCTGGGTCGTCCTGGTGGTCATCCCCTTAGTCGCGGCCACACGCGTCGCCATATGGCTGGCAGAGCAGGGGAGAGAGGGTGGGGGATCTCGCAGCTTCGCGCGCTGGGGGTTGTTGACGGTAACCTGGCTCTATTTCGGGATCAACCTGTTCTTCTTTCGTTGTCCCTGGCCGTGGCAGCCCTGGCCGTGGCAGCCCTGGACCGGCAGGACTCCGTCCGCGCTGATCTTTGCCTGCTGCGCGATCGGTTTGACGATCGGCGTGATGGTGATCCGCGATCGACCGTTGCGTCCGGTGGCCACCGACCTAGTGCCGGAGACGACCAGCGCAGCACGACACGAAACGTGACCGTCCCACCGTTCCCGATCGTTGCCGGCAAACCACCGTGCTTACACGTCACACAGAGTCACAGCTTGGCGCAGTCCGACCAGCGGATCACGCGTCGGCATGAACTCATGCCCTACGAAACCGTCGTATCCGATATCCACCAGCGCCTGCATCACCGCCGGGTAGTTGATCTCCTGACTCTCATCCAGTTCGTTGCGCCCCGGATTGCCAGCCGTGTGGACGTGAGCGATGTGGTCCTTCAGCTGGTGGATCCGGCGAATCAAGTCGCCATCCATGGCCTGAATGTGAAACACGTCGAAGAGCAGCTTCAGGTGCGGTGACCCAACGCGGTTGATGATGTCCACACAATAATCGGTATGGTCTCCCTGATAATCGGGAACCCCCTTCATCGGATGGGACGCGTCCCGTGAGTTGAGCACTTCCAGACAGAGCGTGATTCCTTTCTTCTCCGCGTATCCGATAATCTGCTTGTAACCTTCGACACAGTTCGCGGCCCCCACATCATCCGGAATACCTTCACGCAGGCCGGTGAACGAAATGACATTCTTGAATCCGAAATGTGCACACGCGTCGATCGTATCGCGAGTGGCCTTCAACACGCGTTCTCGATACTTCGGATTGTTCATTCCTTTGACGAAGCAGAGATCGGGACTCAGGTCAATAATCCCCATGGCGCAGGTCAAGCCGTTCTTCTGAAGCAACGGGAAATACTTCGGGTCAACCAGTTCCACGCTTTGACAGCCCAGCTCCTTGGCAACCTGCACGACCTGCTCCACAGTCCAATAGTCGGCGAAGCACCACGGCACAACCGATTGTTTCAACCGGCCGTTCTTGATGGCGGGCCCTTCGTCGTCGTCACCCGCCGCTTCACACGTCGTCACATTGCCTGCCAGCAATGCGCCGGCCGCCACGCTCAACGCCGTGCGCCGCGATAGCCGATGCGCCGTTACCTGTTCTGCAGGAGCCATGGTGATTGCCTCGAAAAGTCTGCGAAACGAGAAAGAGCCCCGAGATTATACGTCCAGTCTGGCCGAATACACAATCATGCGGCGAATCGGTAGAATGGGTGTCATACCACAATTCGTTCTTCACCAGTACAATCTCTGCTGTTGGAACCAGGTCTTCTGGGAGTCCGCCCGGGCCGGATCGCGTCTGCTCCCACCGTCCGTCACCTTGGGATGAATGACGAGACCCTGGCTGGATCGATCACGTAAGGAGGTTCTTTGTGACACGAGCAGTCCAAACGCACCGCGTTGCCACGCTGGGTAATCCGCTGCGGCCATCGCCGCTGCAGCGGGCCCATGCGCTCGGGGACGGTCATCCCAGTTTCGTTTCGGATGGATTGATGGTACGTGATACGGTGGAAGTACTGGACGGTCAACCGCTGCGTGACGAGCGGTGGTTTGAAATGGCGGGGCCACGCCAGCAGATTTTCTTCGACCCAGCACGGACGAAGGCGGCCATTGTCACCTGCGGGGGACTCTGCCCAGGACTGAACGACGTGATTCGTTCGGTGTTCCTGGAATTGCGCATGAACTACAAGGTGCAGGATATTCTTGGAATCCGCTACGGCTATCAGGGCCTCAATCCCGAGATTGGTGTGCCGCCGGTGCGGCTGTCACTCGAGATGGTGGAAGACATTCACCGTGAAGCGGGCACGATGCTCGGTTCATCACGAGGCAACCAGGATCCGTCCGTGATGGTCGATTTTCTCGTCCAGCAGGGCATCGACATCCTGTTGTGCGTGGGAGGGGACGGCACACAGCGTGGATCGCATGCCCTCTACCAGGAAGTGAGCCGTCGGGGACTCAACATCTCCATCGTCGGAATTCCCAAGACGATCGACAACGATATTCCGTTCTGCGACCAGTCGTTCGGACTGGTCACCGCCGTCGCCGAAGCGCAGAGGGTGCTGGACTGCGCCCACGCTGAATCGAAAGGTGTCCCGTACGGCATCGGGCTGGTGAAACTGATGGGACGCGATGCGGGATTCATCGCGGCCATCGCATCGGTTGCCAGTCAGGACGTCAACTTCACACTCGTGCCGGAGCTGCCGTTCAAACTCGACGGCCAGCGAGGTTTCCTCGCCGTGCTGCGCCGCCGGATGATGGATCGCCGACACGCAGTGATTGCTGTGGCGGAAGGGGCAGGACAGGATCTGTTCGAGCAACAACGGCAGGTGCGTGATGCGTCGGGAAACGTCCATCACCACGACATCGGGCTGCTGCTGAAGGATCGCATCCTCGAGTACTTCGCGGAACATGGTCCGCCGGTGAGTGTGAAGTACATCGATCCGAGCTACATCATTCGCAGTGTGCCGGCCAACTGTGAAGACAGTGTGTTGTGTGACCAGTTCGCTCGGCATGCCGTACATGCCGGCATGGCCGGCAAGACCGATGTACTGATCGGTCATGTCAGTTCGAAGTTCGTTCACGTGCCGATTGAGATGCTGCAGAAGGAACGACGTCGCATGCCGCTCGACGGGCAGCTCTGGTGCGCCGTCCTCTCGGCGACAGGTCAACCCTCCGAGTTTGTGTAGGCCGCATTGAATGACCGTGCGCGATTCGGCAACAGCTGCGCGAAACGACGAATGACCCGTGAAATGGCGAATGACGAAATACCCAATGACGAATATCGCATTCTGAACCGACTGGCCAGATATACACGAGGGGACTTGCTGCCGGCTTGACACTTGGTCGGCATTCGTCATGGGATACTGCGTTACTTGTCATCGACGGCGGCGCTGCGCAGAATCGTGATCGCGAATTGGGATCGCCACGATCGGATCAAGTTGGCTTCTTTTCAAGGCAGGTTGAGCAGCTTTCGTCTTACGGTTCGCGCCGATAGTAGAACGCCACACCGCTGTAGCGACGTTGGTCCCGGTTCGCTCCGGAGCGGGGATCGTGTCCGTGTTCCCACACGATGCGCAAGGAATGCTCAAACGGGACGGCCCCAGGCAGCATCACCCGGTAGCAGCACGGTCCGCTGGGCTGAGCGGAAATACCGTGCAACGGATAGCTCCCGACGTGGCTGAGTCCCCAGGCAAAATTGAAGAAGTCTTCCGTACCCGTACCGTGCAGAGCGGGAACGTCGTTCCGATCGACGAAGAACCGGTCATCCCCTTCCATATTCCCCGGCCGATCCATCACCAGCCCAACGAAGTGGCCCGGCCCCTGCGTATCCAGTACCACATAGTCTTCGCCCGCCGTGGGGGGATTGAAATCGTAACGTTCCGCATGCAGATACGCAGCCAACGCGTCAGGTGGATTCGAATCGTAGGCCACGGAACCACGGAGCTCAATCGGCCGATCGCTTAACGACGTCACGTTCAGCCGTGCGCCATTTCGAAATGGCATGGGGAAAAGATTGTAGAAGTCACCCTGATGGTATCCGAACCAGACCCCGCGCGCGGCGGTCGTGCCGAGTTCGCCATCGCAGCAACCGAAGAACGGCCCGAAAGGGACATCTACTGCCGGCTCGGCCGATTCGTCCCACCAGAACTGCAGACGCAGTGAATCAGGCTGATCGGTGCGTAGGGTCACGGCCGTGATCGTCCCGGCGCCGAGAATGGTCGCCGCATCTGTGGTCGCGCCCGGTGGAACCGACACCTGCACGTCGCAGCGTTCCCTCGCCGCTGTCAACGCGGCACCAGGCTGACTCCAGACCTCGCGAATCCGCTCAAGTGCTCCCAACTCGTCGGAAGACAATTCCCAATCGAAAGTGCTCACAGGGAGGCCATCGGGAATCAAGCGGTAGGTGATCTGGTAATAGACGTGCGGTATCGTCTCGCCCGCGCTGTTCTGTCGAAAGTGATACTCTTCCTGCTTCGCGGTCGGCTGGAGCACAACTCGGCAGGAAGACCGGAATCCGATCGGCACGTAACAGTACCGTCCAGGATACTCAGGGTTTCCACAGTGCCCGACCAGCGGCGCAACGAACGGCGGCCGGGCCCCCGAACAGAGCCGATCGATGTCCTCGCAAATCACAGGTGTTGCAGCGCCATCGACATAGATCAACAGGTCATAGGGCTCGGTACCAGATTTCCCCTTGGAAGTGAACCACATCCGGTCGATGACCCCCGGACCGGAGACGTCGAGCAGAACGTATCGCGGCCCAGGGTCAACTCGCAGAAAATTTCCCGAATCATAGAATCCACCCAACCGGTCGTAACCAGAAGCCTGCTGGCTGACCCATTTCTTAAGCCGTGGTGCACCCTGAAAATCAAGCAGTTCCGTCAGGGAACCAGGCTGAGCATCTATCGGAGAGGACTGCAGTACCAGCAGGCACAGCGCCAGCGAGCAGACAGCCGACGGGCGGTTGAGCGTGCTGATTGATCGGTGATTTCGTGGTAACATACGGATGCCGTGTTTGCTCGAGAAACGTCCTCCTCACAGACAGTCCAGCTTACATCATGGTCGATACCCCAGGCAAACAACGCTCCAGTTCGCGTCTTCACTGCGCTGCTGCGAATTACTCGCCACTGACCCGCATCAGACGCGGATGGGGGCTGCGGCCAACCCACGTGTGGTGGATGCTCTGGCTTGTAGCGTCGAGCGGACCGGCAACCGGTGCCCAAGAGCCGCCACCGACCATCACAGGCAAGGATGGTGCCGCGATGATCCTCGTTCCCAGCGGCGAGTTTCTCATGGGGAGCCTCGGCGGCGCCCCGGAAGAATCACCGCCTCATCTCCGCAACTTGCCGTCGTATTACATCGATCGAACGGAAATCACGGTCGGACAATACGCTCAGTTTGTCAGAGACTCCGGTCATTCAGCTCCCATCGGCTGGCGTGACCATCAGCCCCCGGCGGATAGCGACGAACTCCCGATCACCAATATCACGTGGTCGGATGCGATGCGTTATGCGGTGTGGGCCGGCAAACGCCTGCCCACAGAAGCTGAATGGGAGAAAGCCGCGCGGGGAACCGATGGACGCGTCTTTCCCTGGGGAGATCAGGACCAGGAATCCTGTCGCAACAAAGACAGCGGAAAACTCGTCCCGGTCGGCCAATTGGCAGCCGGGGCGTCTCCCACCGGCTGTCTCGACATGAGCGGCAACGCCTGGGAATGGACCGCAGACTGGTTTCAGCCCTATCCCGGTTCCACGGCACGGTCTGCTCATTTCGGACGCGGCTACAAGGTCATCCGGGGCGGTGCGGGCGAGTATCTGTATGCCACCACCAACACCGGTACGACAACGCAGCGTGCGAGACTTGTCCCCTACGGCAGCCACGACTTTGTCGGCTTTCGTTGTGTCCAAGACGTGCCCGGACAGGCGCCTCCCTATGAGCCGGCAGTTCTGCTGAAGGAGAGCGAAGAGTCGTTACCGCAGACACTGGGCGAACCACGATCGCTCGATCATCAGCAGCAGTTCACCCAACTGGATCAGACTGGCGAGATCCCTCTACAGGTCAGCGGATCAGCCGATAATCGCGATCTGATCGTCAGTGGTTTTCCGCTCCCGGCCGGTCGCGTGCGCGATGTCGCCCAGGTCGAGCTGCTTGACGCTGACAAGCGCGCCTTGCTCGCCGGACGAAACGTGCTGGCCCACTGGCCTGACGGTTCGGTGCGCTGGCTGCTGCTCCGCTTCGTGGCGTCGGGAAACGATCGGCTCACGGCTCGAATTCTCCCGGCCCCGACCACCGCACCGGCCCAGGAAACGGTGGAACGGCCGATCGTGCATGCGGCGAGCGATGATGAGCTGCTGTTGGATACCGGCGCGATCCAGCTGACGTTGGCCCGCCACGGCCTGATCCGAGAGGTGAAGGCACAGAACCAGACTATCAGCACCGGCACGCTACTGGATCTGGAGATCCGAACAGACCAGGGAGCCCAGCGATACCAGGCGGGTCCGGCAGATTCCATGACGGTGGAATCACAGTCGGCAGTGCACGCCGAGATTCGCTGGCAGGGCCCGCTGGTCAACCCTTCTCACGAACCTGGTCCCATGCGATACGACCTGCGGCTGATTGCGGGAAAGGATCTCAGCCGCCTGCGACTGACGCTCACACTCGTCCATGCCCGGACTCGCCAGGAACCTTGGGAAGAAATGAAACCTCAGTGCGCCGTTTCCGATTTCCGATTCGGCCTGCAACTGGCTCGACCGGCGACCGCACTGACGTTCGCCACGGAGAAGTCGTTCGTGCACATCGAGTCTCCTGTTACTGCTCAGCTGAAACAGAACGATGACTTGCACTGCGAGATCACATCGGCGGGGCAGCCGTTGGCCCAGGGGACGCGGGCGCCCGGTTGGAGTTCGGCCAGCTGGCCAGAAGCAGCCATCACGCTGGGAGTGCGCGACTTCTGGCAAAACCACAGCAAGACGCTGTACCTCGATGGTCATGTTCTGGGTGTTCGACTCTGGTCCGGCAACGAGCCGTTTGTGTGGGAGGGAGGCCTGGCCAAAACCCACGAACTGGTGATTGAGCCCGGCTCGACCGTTCCTCACCATTTCTCACTTGCTCCGCTGCGAGCTGTCCCGCCGGCACCATGGATGTGTGGATCGGGAGCGGCCGGCGATCTTTTGCCGCGCAACGGACAGGCTCTGGCGCAGTTGGCCTATTGGGAGTGCTGGCGCGAGACGGCCATGCGCAACTGGGTCAACGCCATGCCAAGTGGAATGCGAGACTATGGTGACGCGTATATGGGCGGTCCCTACAAGGGGCGCCACGCGTACTCGAACCTGGAATACGATGTGGCGATGGATTTCCTGCACCAGTTCCTCCGCACCGGAGATGTCTGGTACCTGGAACAGGCCGAACCAATGGCTCGCCACCAGGCCGACATTGACACGGAAAACGTCGCCGGATTCTCCTGGAAGCATAGTCCCTTGCACACCACGACGCAGGCCGAGTTCGGGCATGTCTTTCTGCGTGGCATGCTGCTTCATCATCTGCTGAGCGGGGACGCCCGCAGCCGCGAAGTCGCCATGAAGATCGGCGACTGGATCGCCGACTCGCTGCTGCACGGCCGCGGAGTCGGCAACGAACGCCAGATCGGCTGGTCACTCTACGCTCTCACCGCATTGTACGACGTGACGGGCAAAGCGGATTACTTGCGGGCAGCTCAGGCCCTCTCCCAACGCCTTGTGCGCCAACAGGCTCCCACGGGCAGGTTCGACATCCGCTGGGATAATCGCATCGCGTTCTTTAACGGCATCGCCATGAATGGCCTGTTGACCGTGAACGAGTTGGCACCCGATCCAGAACTGGAACAGGGTGTTTTGCGCGTCGCCGCTCGGACGCTGGGAATGTATCCCGAGTATGCTTGCCGTACTCTCAATGCCTACGCCTGGGCCTTGGAGCAGACTGGCGACGCTCGCTATCTCGATAACATGCACCGTACCTGGCTCAGTTCGCTTGAGTTCCTGATGGACCGAGATGCCACCACCAGTGAAACGCATGCCTGGCGGTTCCCCTCGTTCGCGGTGCGCTACGATCTGTTTCCGCAGATCCCAGAACCAACTGCCGAATTACCGCGCGCGGACAGCTGGCGGGCTGTGCGGTTGAAAGAGCCCCGTATCGAAGCATACATACAGAACACTGGTAGCGCGGTGGCACCGATATTGCTGGTGCGTGAGGGGCTGGCCTGTGGAACAGCGGCGCTCTACGACGCCGAAAGTCAACTGGTGCAGCGTTGGGATTTCACTGGCTCCAGTCAGTTGATTCAGACGCACGCCATCCAGATTCCCGGTTCAAGTTCCTGGTGTCGCTTGACTCTCGACAGTCAAGATGCCTACGCCTGGCAGATTCACGGCGACCATCGGTCGAAGATTGTCATCGTGGATCGGCAACACCGGCTGCTGCCCGATATCATGCCACGCGCGTATGGTTCGCTCGTTGCCGGAGCCCGGGAGGTCTCACTCACACTCGCCGCACAGGGTGAAGGGTTCCATTCGGCCACGTTGCTCGATCCGCAGGGGGTCCCCGTTCAGCGAGTCCAGCGATTTGTTGACTTCGAAGACCCCGGACGTTACGAATTGCAGTTGCAGGCTTCTGTCTCCGGCCCGCCCGACGGCTGGTCGCTGGAACTCCATAACGTACAGGTCCTCTCGATCCAGGGAATGACCCCCTATTGGTCCGACGCTCCCGCGTCATTCTTCCATCCAGAGAAGATGGTCGCGACCCAGAGCGGTGCGGATTGTTCCAAAAAAGAGTGAAGTCGTGGATAGTTAACGCACCACACGTACAGGAGAACGATGATGAAACGAGTGAAAATGGCTGCCGCTTTCTTGGCTCTGCTGACACTGGTGGCAACGAGTGTCCAGGCTGAGGACCCGAAGCAAGATGGCGTGTTCATCCATGTGAGCCACGGGGCCGATGACGCGCATCGACTGCTCATGGCCCTGAGTATGGCGAACATCATGGCTGAAGATCATAATGTGCTGGTCTACTTCGACATCAGCGCTGTGAAGGTGGTTCTCAAAGATGCCGCCGACGTGACATTTCCGCCGTTTCCCTCAGCGCAGACCCAGCTGAAGGACCTCCTGAGCAAGAAAGTCACGTTGATGGCATGCCCTGGCTGCCTGAGAGCTGCCGGAAAAGGCCCAGAACATCTTGCCTCAGGAATCCAGATCGCCGACAAGAAAAAGTTCTTCTCCTTCACGCCAGGCCGCATCATCTCGCTGGATTATTGAGCTGCCGACGGTCGGCAGGCGAGGCGGATCAGGGCGATTCTCACATCGCGCAGGGGCACTGCGGAGTGCGAGGATCACACCATATTCTGTCTGCGGCATGGTGCCGCATGCGAATCGGCAATCGCGCGCTGTTGCTTCTCCGCGATGGTCTTCCATCGGAGTATGGTCTTCCATCGGAGTAATGACCAATGAATGGCGACGTTCCACTTGACGGACAGCACTCACCGCACCAGAGGGCTCAGCTCCGGCAGACCCGACGGAATCCGAAGCGCTGTCGCAACGGCATGAGCTCCGCTGCCTGTCGACCGGACCGGACCTGGCGACACCTCGTCGTGATGATGGCGGCCGTAAGCTGTTTGCTTTCGATGAGCCGGCTCCCAGCGACGGCGCAGGAGCCGAGCGTGGCGATCAAGCAAGTGGCCGACTCCGTTCTGAGAGACTGCCCCGATCCTCCTGACTTCAACTGGGGTGAAGGGGTGCTGCTGACCGGCATGATGCAGGCGTACCACCTCACGCACGACGAACGGTACCTCGATTTTGTGCGATCGTTCGCCGATCATTGGGCTCAGCGCGGTATTGGGCCGCTGTTGGCAGAAAAAGGCTATTGCGGACATTGGGGACCAGGCTATCCGCTCTGGCTGCTCTATCAGCAGACGGGCGATGAGCGGCATGCCGCCCTGTCGCGGCAGATTGTCGAGTTCATGTTGGATCGGGCGGAGCGGACCAAGGACGGTAGCTTGAGCCACTTCTATGGCAAGCCGCAGTTGTGGGTCGATACGCTCGCCATGTGCTGTCCGGTATTGTCGACTGGCAGCGTGATCGATCAGAAACCGGGCTGGCAGTCTGAATCGGTGCGACAGCTGCAGTTGTTTTCGCAGCATTTGCGCGACGGCCAAACCGGGCTCTACTATCACATGTGGGACGAAACGAGCGACCGGCGCACGTCGTCGTTCTGGGCGCGCGGCAACGGCTGGGTCGTCATTTCCCTGGTCGAGACCCTCCGCCATCAGACGGTGGGGTCGCCTGAACGTGCCGAACTGTGCAGCTTGCTGAAACAGCAGCTCCAGTCGATCGTCTCGCTACAGGATACAGACAGCGGCCTGTGGCACACCGTGCTCGATGCACCCGACACCTATCTGGAAACATCGGCCTCGGCAATGTTCCTTTATGGAATGCTCGAGAGCCGCCAGCTCGGTCTTGACGGCGTGCCGCCGCGCGATGTGCTGCAGAAGACCTGGCAGGGACTCCTCACCCAGATCGACTCCCAGGGCCGGATCATCGGCGTGTCAGGCGGGACTGGCCCGAGCGATCAACAAGGATACGCCACCAAGATCCACGGTACCTATACGTGGGGCACCGGGGCATGGCTGATGGCAGCCTGCAGCTGGTGCCGGCAGTGAAAAAGGGCTCTGACACATCGCATTGCCGTCGCACGTCGCACGTCGCACGCACTTCAGTGCGTGACTGCTCTTCCCCACACGGTCCATCAGCCAGGATCTTGGCCAGGTTCGGTCGCGGACCGAAACCCGCGCTACAACGAATACCGAGCTTCGATATCGTGCGGCACCACCGGCGATTCGACGGCCGCGCGCGCGACGCCGGCTTCCACTTGTCCGCGAATAGGGCTGATGGCTACAATCGGAACGGAACTTTGTAGCCCGTTCGGAGAAACCAATGACTGACCATCCAGATTCTGGGACGATCTCTTTGCCGCTGGATGCGGCAGAGCTCGCCGACGTATTATCTGATCATTTTGCAGAAGTTGAGCTTGGTGCGGAAAGGAAAGACGGATATCGCGTAATTGACTGTTCCGTCTTTCGCGACGCGGCAGAAATTGATTTCCAGCACGACCTGGAGGTGCGGCTGAGTCTGATTGTCGCACCGAAGCTGGACACGATCAGCCTGACGTTCTTCTCAGCGTTGCGCCAGCACGTGGATCTCGTGCTGCTGCTCAAGTATCTGCGTCGTCAGTTCGCCCGCGGACCGCAGTACAACCTGGCGTTTAGCGGAGACACCGTAACGGGCGTCACCTTCGACCACGACCTGCGCGTCGTGCCGGAACTGCCCGCCGTGGCACTCGTCGAAACGGTCATCTGGTTCGCCATGTTTGTCAGTCTGTGGCACGACCGGCTGAATCCATTCTTACTCGACGAGACGCGCGTTAGCACGGAGCCGGCCGGTCTTCACGGCGATGATGATGAAGACGATGACGACGACGAGGCTCAGATTGTCAACATCGAGCTGATCGACGATGATGATGACGACGACGGTCGCTATGTCTCCGGGGATGCAGAGGCAACCCTCTGACGAAAGCAACCTGACGGAATGTCATTGGTCTCTCAGTAACGCACGACAATGAGCGCCTCACCATGATCCACACGTCCGCGATTCTCAGAACGTGGCACCGTTGGCTGTCAGCCGTTTCTCTGTTCGTGCTGTGCGTTGGATGGGGTGCTGCGCGCAACGCTCTTGTCGCAGACGAAGGGGAAATCTCCTTCGCGGCCGTCCCATCCAATGCCTGGACAGGCGAGCCGTATCAGCTGGCGGGAAACCGGATGGTGTTCACCACCTGGTACTATGTTCGACCAGGTGGATTCGCCTGGCTTGACCGCACGCTGCATCGCTAATCCACCAGCTGGAACGTGCGAACGACGCTCCGTTCCTGCCCCTCGTGCTTGACGGTGACCAGGAGTGACCCCTGATTGCCGGGGAACCAGTAGTGGGAAAAATAACCGCTCGGCCGCACGTTCGGGACCGACTCGCCATTGAGCGTCACTTCGGCTCCCGGCGGAACGAGCCCGCGCACATTGACCATTCGCGGTCCGGCGGGAATCGCTGTCCCTGCAGGAGGCGAGGTTTGCACAACCAGCAGCGGAGCGTTCTGGAGTGCTTCGATCTCCTCGGCAATCGCCTGGCGCGTCTGCAGCAAGAGCTCCGGATCCCGCGTGTAGTCGTGGAACGACCAGATGACCTGCCGGCACAGTTCGAGCGATCGCTGTCGCGGATCGAGCCAGAAGGCGTCCGCGCCAACCTGTTCTTTGATCGCACGCAGGCGATCTTCCAGCAGCCGCAGATACTCGTAGTCCTGCAATCCGTCGCGCTGCGTGCTGAAACGCAGGGATCCCAGAATGCGTGCCTCACCCGGATAGACGATCGCCCGATCCCCCAAGGGCAATTCCCGGCTGATGCCCTCCTCGCTATACGGGTCTTCGCTCCCGTAGAAGTTCAAGCCCCAGTGAAGATAACCCTGCAGGTCATAGAGATAGTTGATCCAGTGGAGTACTCGTACTTTGAGCAGCGATTGATCCAGAAACCGATTCGGGTACCGTCCAGCCGGATGGCAGCATGTGTAGAACCACAGCTCGCCCTGCTGTTCCTTCCGTTGCCTGTCGAAATCAGCAAACCACAGGTTGAGATGGCTCAGCTTGGGCACGTAGATGTCCAAGTTCCCCAGATACTGTGTTTCGACCGCCTCGATAATGCGCACACTCGGCGCGGTCTTGTGCACGAGATCCACGGCGGCCGCAAAGCTCTCCTCATGGTGAATGAACGGTTCGTCGGTGATGGCCACGAGGAATCGCCCCTGCCATCCCTTCTGTTGGATCAGTTGTTCGAGGGCCTTCAGTTGAGATAACCGCTCCGCGCCCCCTTCCTTCTCTGGTACTTCGACTCGGCTGGCAGGATCGAGAATCGAAGCAGTCTTCTGTCCGGCGGCGTGCAGGTGAATCTGCCGAATACCAGCGTCGAATGCCACTTCCGCATGACGCTCTAACCGCTCGGTATCGAAGGTGTTAGCGGAACTGCCATCCTCTCGACGCTCAATCCAGTCCAGATTCCCCATCAGATCGGTCTGGCGATGAGCCACCAGGAAGTCACAATACTCGCGATACAGTTCGAAGTAATTGGCCTGGTCGGCGGCCAGTCGCTGGGCGAAAGTCCGACCGGGAAACTGGCCCCAGTTAATGATCGACAGATGCCGCTCCACCGGCAGGTCGAAATCCCACACATGCAGGGCCACGGGCAAGTTCATCTCCGTCGTGCCGTTAGTCACGCGGAGCTCTCCCGAATAATCCCCGGCGGCCACATCACGCGGAATCGCGATTTCAATCCACAGCGGCTGAGCCTGGCCTGCCCCAACTGGTATCGTCTGTCCCTCCCAGTAGGGATCGGGAAGACTCGTGGGGGCCTTAGCCACGATCTCGTCGTCTGGCAATCCGTCCGAATTGCGTTTCACGTCAATGTAGCGCACCCACTGCAGCGCCGTCTGGCCACTGGCGATGACCGCACCGGAGTCTTGGTGTCGCAAGTCACTGATACGCGCGCTCAACTCTGGAACTTCGCCGCCGGGTCGATAGACGGCTTGGCCGCTGACGATCTCGCCGCGGCATCCGGACAGTTTCAGTTCCCTCGCCGAATCAGCCGCCTGAGCGTCCCGCAGCACCTTCGCCAGGGGATGACTGGCCCACAGATGATCTGCGGCGAGTGCCGGCCGTGAAGCGGCGAGCAGACACACCGAAAGCAACACGCAGCATGAGAAGTTATGAACAGTGCGAAACATGACATCATCTCCTGAGGCGGCAGGGCCGCCAGTCCATTCGAACCATCGCTCAACTGCGGAGCGTCTCGGACTCTTCGTCGATGGTGGGATCGCCTGCGACGCTCAGAATGGGAGCGGGCTGACAATTCCTCGCGGCTGAATGTCAATCAGCTGGTTACCGACCCACGTTGTTGTGTACTGCGTGCCGTCTACTCTTTCGCGCTCGATCTTGACCGGAACCGCGAAACTCAATGTACCGTGTTCGCCGGCCGTGATGCCCGTGATGATCGCATAGGAACCGTCCACGGTGAGAGCGGTTGCTGTACCGCGGCGTTGCAGACGAATCGTGCTTCGGTCCACCCAAGGCGGAATTCGGACCTGGAGTCGATCAATCGCCCCCTTCGCCTCGTACTGCAGTCGCCCTTCCAGCGGCAGCCCGCTCTGCAATAGCAGACGATCGTCGGCATAATCGAAGAGCAGGTTGACGGAGTACTCTCGCCCGTCAGCCACTGTCCGCAGCCGATAGCATTCACTCATGGCGTGCACGGCCCCGGAAGTGATGTCCAGCGTGGTGACCGGCCAGTCTCCGTCGCGCATGCGATCGTTGGGCAGCTGCATGGCGTATCCTCCGATCGATCGCTCCACCGTGCCGCGCTGTGAATCGTCGGCCGGAGCATCGGCGTCGCGCAAGAACGAATCGAGCTCCGGACGACGATGCTGAGTTGGAAGCAGCATGCTACGTAAGTGGCGTTCCGCCAGTTCGTAATAGTCAGGGTAGCCATTACTTCCCAGCAGCAGCGCCGTCCGAACCACGTCGCCCGTCTGGTTGATCTCGCCACGCAGTACAACATCCGCCGGGTGGTCGGAGTAGACTTCGTCGCCCCATCCCCAGGAGCTGAAGTAGTCGGGAACTCCCACGTCAACAATCTGCCGGCAGCGCTCCAGCATCTGGGTGTCTTTCGACGCGATGGCGTACGCAGCGATACCACTCAACGACGAGGTAATCGAATGGACATGTCCGGAAGATCGATCCATGGAGGCGAAACGCCCTTCAGGCGTGAAGATGGTCTCCAATCCCTGGCGCGCATAGAGGCCAGCCAGCTTCCACGCCAATTCGTCGCCGGTGCAGGCATGGTAGGCCAGCAGCGCGTCGACCATGCGGGCTGAATTGGGTATGGCCACACCGTAACATCGGTCAGCCATGCCCATTTCTGCGGCCCGTGTCATCGACCAACGGCCATCCTCGTCCGTCAATCGGTCGAGCGTCTCGAGCATCTCGTGGGCGGCCGTGCGCGCCCACGCGGAATCCCGGCCGGCAATCAGAGCCCATAAGCCATACAGTCCTTCTCGCATGTTGTGGAATTCGATGCAGCGTTTTCCCTGTTGATCTGGATCGAAATAGGAATTCAGATGATCAGGGTTATCGAACGAACTGCGGCAATACCGTTCGTAGATCGCCAGGCCGCGGTCGGGAAACGGAATCCCGGTGGCCATCTCCCCCATCATGGTCCCCAGCAGCGAACGCCCGACAACGTGAGGTATGCCGATCGGAATCGAATGGAACATCTTTCCGGTCCCGTCGGCCATGCGATTCACATAGAAGTAGGGTTCGTCGTCATGATCGGCATCGAACAGACTGTTGAGGTGGATCATGGAGAGTTCGATGGCGTGACGCAAGTCAGTGCGGACAGGCAATTCAACCACATGGACCGCTCCCTGCCGATCGTGCTGAAACGACTCGACATCAGGCCATGACTGCACCACCTGCGGCGCTGTCATCGGCTCCTTCAAACGCTCATCTCTCGCGCGAGCGGCACGCTGCAGACCAGCCGTCCGTTCCTGGTCGTCGATATTCAATGCTGCTTCGATGCCATAGCGCAGAGCATCGTTCAGTGCGCATTCATAGAACAGCATCGTCGCGATCTCGCCGTGAAAATACTGACGCTCTACGCCACCAAAGAACCGAGATCCCACGCGCAACTGGTCGAATAGAGTCGGCGCAGCCGTGACGTCGCGAGTCCCCTCGAGCTTCCCATCCACGTACAGTCGAACCACGTTGGAATCCCGCACGACCGACACGATATGCATACCGCTCGGCGGATAATCGCTTTGCATCTGGTCCTTCTGGCCGCCGATTCGCCCCGCACCTTCAATGCTGATCTGATCGAAAGAAGTCGAAGCCGCGTACAGGTCGACGGTCAGACCCGGTTCGTAGTCGTGGGAACCAATCGGGTTGGCCGAAAAAATGCCACCACCACCCAACGGCGCATCGGGAGCAATGACGGCAATCAAAGTCCAGGTGTCCGTTGAGCGATTCAGTAAATCGGCGCGCAGCACATCGTTGATCCCATCAAACACGACAGCCGCACGCACGTCATCGGCGTGCCGCAACTGCGGTCGCTGACGTCCAGAGGCGACGAAAGTCACGGGGACAATACCCGCCTTGCTGGTCCATTGATCCACAAAGGCGCCGTCGCTAACGGTCACCAGATCCGCCGCATCCAACCACACCAGCAGCCCTTCCTGAGGCGGACGAAACTCCTCCGCTGCCAAAGATGAAAACGCTGTTATACTCAGCAGCCCTACGATCGCCAGGCGGTACATGGTGCTTTCCTCTGGGCGAGAACAGGAAACGGTGTGAACGCCGTTCGTGCAGCCGGCGCTGATGGGACCCTATTGTACCAGATACCGAGACCGCTGCAGCGTGCCACCACAGAACTCCAGCCGGACTCCCAGGTGCGTGCCGGGGCGCCCTGTCACCAATACTTCGATCGCCAATGTCAAGTGTGAGTGCGACGACGCCCAAGCCAACGATCAGTCGCTGGGCAATGGCAGAGCCGCTGTGAGCCTGCGTTTGCGGCGAACTGAGAACGGGAGCCAGAACATCCACAGGCCGGTCAGCCACAACACTGCGAGCGTAAGGCCCGTCGGTAGGAAGACGCCTAGCTTGATCAGATCCCCCGCGAAGAACGAACCATCATGAATCGACTCAATCACATCAGAGCGGCGGACCGCGTGCTGGAGCACGGCCCCCGTGCCAAGATCAACCTGAACTTCCCAGCCGTCATGCAGGCTGACTTTGGCCAGTCCTCGACCAGGCCGCATGTCGATTCGCTGCACCTGGTCCCAACCGACCGATCCATATCCAGGCACACTTCGCACGCTGGTGAGAATTGCCTCCAGGTCAATCTGAGGGGCTGTTCCCGTCCCGCGCTGTTCCGCCGGCTGAACCCATGTCCATTGCTTCTTGACCTGCAACAGGATGCCACTGCAAATCATGATCAAAGTCGGAATCGCAATCACGGCACTGGTCCAATAGTGCGTTTTGCGGTTGAGAACATTCCAGCGCATCGGTTGGGATTCTCCCTGGGGGCGATACCGGCGGAGCTCTGCGGCAGGGAACTTCGCAGTCACCTGCTCCCTCACCCCACTGGCAAGAGAAGAATCACCCGGCATCGGTGGGGCGAACTGCTTAGCAACAATATGGTGGACGCGTGCCTCACGTCAACCATACTCCACATCTCGCTGCTCCTTGCCCATCGCATGGAGCGATGACTCATTGACCAGCCGAGCAGCTCATATTAGGTTCGAAAGTGGAGTGGAGCAAGCTATTCTGTAGGCGTTCACTGTCGCCTGGAACCGAGTGTGCAGGCAACGGCAAGAGAGCCCCAGGCGTTACATGACTCCTTGAGCGGAGCAATCGGGAGTCGGCGAGCGAACCGTCCTCGAACTTCCTGAACAAGTCTCTCCGTGCGAGGGATATCAACGGTCTGAGCGAACGATGGCTCCGTCCCACGACAAACCAGAACTGACCCGTACGCGCCGTCGCTCGCCAAGTGAGGCCTGAGACCATTGGCTTGAGGGCTCAGAGCCAGTGCGGTCGGCAGCTGCTATCGAGGCAATTCGCCGCTGCTGTCCCGGGACACACCGCAACGAAGTGGTGGGGGAATAGGGAATGCCGCCTCGCGGCAGCATTCAGGCTCTCGCGGCGCTGCCGGGGGCAGGACACGCCGGCAAGGAGATGGTCGCGCAATAGGGAATGCGACAATGCGACAATGCCGCAATGCGCAGTGTGCGCGAGACGGCTATCCGTAGCGGTCGGTTTCTCTCGCGCTGCCGGGCGACTCGTCCCGCGCAGCCCACCGATCGCCACTTCATTGTGGCATTGCGGCATTGTCGCATTGTGGCATTCCCATACCAACTCCCCAGGAGCCGGTACTGGCGGGAAGCGGCATGCCGCCTCGCGGCAGCAGTCAGACTCTCGCGGCGCTGCCGGGGGCAGGACACGCCGCAAGGAAATGGTCGCGCAATAGGGAATGCCACAATGCCACAATGCTACAATGCCACAATGCCACAATGCCACAATGCCACAATGCCACAATGCCACAATGCCACAATGCCACAATGCCACAATGCTACAATGCCACAATGCGCGACAGTGAGGCGGCGGGGCTCCCGCCTCAGGGCATCTGGTGCCGGCACCGCCGACCCCTTTCACTTGGTCATGGGACATTCCTTGTTCGATATTCTGCGGTTCGTTGCTGGATCCAAAGGAGAGAGAGACCGCTATGGAGCCATCACCACTCACCGATCTGATCGATTTTCTCGGACATCGCGTGGCGATCTGTCAGTATCTGGAGCACGATCAGCTGTTGGAACTGGTCGACGGATCGCGCATCGTGTCCTATGAACAACATCAAGCCGTCATCGAATTCGGGGAAGATGTCACCTTCCTGGGTGTGTTGCTCGATGGTGAACTGATCGCGTCGGTGGCCGATGGCGGGAGGCCACGAGAAGTCGGCAGACTCAAAGCAGGTGACACGTTCGGAGAACTGGCCCTGATGAGTGGCGACAAGGCCATGTCCGACGTGATCGCAACGACGCGGTGCCATGTGCTACGCGTCCCTGTAACGCTGTTTCATTCACTGATCATGGCGCAGCCACGCGCAGTGCAGTACCTGTCACGGATCCTCGCCGAGCGATTTCGGCAACTGGCCGAGGACCCTGCTGTCGCCGCAGCTGCGTTTCGCCAGAGTCCTGACCCGTATGGATTACACCTGCACACAGAGCGCTGCGAGAAGCTGCTCGTCTTCGACTGCCACGCGGACGGCGTCGCGTACTGGTACTTCAACACTGCCGACGAAGCGATGAACGCTTGCGGCCTCATCGATCGAATCGGCCAGGCTGACGCGCGACACTGCATGATCGGGCCTCACGGAGAACGCGTGCACCATCTGCACATTGACGGCGTTCAGGCTGCGATGCAGAGCGTGTGCGACCAACTCACGAGCAGTGACGCCGCCGTACTGGGCGACGTCTCCCAGCTCACAGCCGTCGGCCACCACGTGATGTATGGCGGCCAGCGATTTGTGGAGCCGATCGTGGTGACGGATGAGTTGCTGGCACAGCTGGAGACGCTGGACTCCCTGGCGCCTCAGCACAACCAGAGCAACGTTGATGGAATCCGTGAAGCGATCCGGCTGGTCCCTGACGCTCCGCACGTCGCCGTGTTCGAGACGGCCTTTCATCATACGCTCCCTTCGTATGCCTACCTGTACGGCCTGCCATTCGACTACTATGAAAAGTACGCCGTGCGTCGGTATGGATTTCACGGGTTGTCGCACTGGTACGCCAGCCTGGCGGCCTCGCACTTCTTGAAGCGTCGCCCAAATGAGCTGGAAATCGTATCGTGTCATCTTGGCCGCGGCTCTTCCGTCTGTGCTGTAGACCACGGCCGTTCTATCGACACGTCCATGGGTTTCACTCCGTGCTCAGGGCTGATCATGGAAACCCGCTCAGGCGACGTTGATCCCGGCGCCCTGGCCTTCCTGCAACGCCAGGAGCAACTGACGCCCGAGCAACTGGACAGGATCTTGAACGAGCAGAGCGGCATGCTGGGGATTTCGGGAATCGCAGGCGGCATACACGAAATCGAGCGGCAGGCGGAAGCTGGCCATCATCGTGCGTTACTGGCGCTCAAATCCTTCTGCTATGGCGTGCGGAAATATATCGGGGCGTACGTCGCCGCCATGGAGGGCCTGGATGCGCTCGTCTTCACCGGCAGTGTCGGCCAGGAAAGCCCCGATCTCCGATCGCTCGCCCTGCAGGGACTCGCGTGCATGGGAATCCAGCTGGACGAGGAGCGGAACCGTCGAGCAACTTCGGTGACGGAAATCTGCCGCATTTCTGCCGACGACTCGCCGATCGCCGTGCTCGTCGTACCAGCTAAGGAACAGCTGATGATCGCCCGCGAGACCTTGCGGGCAGTCGGGCGTTCGGACGTCGATCGAGCCCGACAGCGGCAACCTCAGGACGCCATCCCGATTGAAGTCTCGGCTCACCACGTCCACTTGATTCAAGAGCATGTTGAAACGCTCTTCGGAGCCGGCCACCAGTTGACGCCGGAAAGCGAATTGTCGCAACCCGGTCAGTTCGCCTGCCGGGAACAGGTGTCCCTGGCCGGGCCCAAAGGACGTATCGAGCGGGTGCGAGTTCTCGGACCGTGCCGGTCGGCTACTCAAGTGGAGATCGCGATGACCGAGCAGTACAAACTGGGAATTCACGCCCCGATCCGCGAGTCGGGCGACGTGAAGGACACTCCAGGCGTTGTGCTGGAAGGCCCGGCAGGAAAGGTCGATCTCAAGGAAGGTGTGATCTGCGCACTGCGTCACATTCACATGACGCCAGAAGATGCACTCCATTACGGAGTCAAGGACAAATCGACCGTGCGGGTGCGGGTGGCCGGTGATCGTGAGCTGATCTTTGGCGACGTGCTGGTGCGTGTAAGTCCCAACTACCAGCTGGCCATGCATATCGATACGGACGAAGCCAATGCGGCCAACATCCGAACCGGCATGCTCGGTTACCTCGACGGGGTGCAGACCGAAGCTTAGAAATCGACAGAAAACCGCCGATTATCGAACAAGAAATGCAGAAGGAAGAGGGAGCATAGCGTGAGCGACACATCGAGCGATCGCCGGGGACTGTAGAAGTGATTCTTCCACTTGGTAATTGGACATTCCTTGTTCGATATTCGGCGGTTCGGACGCCTCGGTGACCACCGCCGCCCACGGTTCAACCCGAGTGCTCTGTCAATGCAGGAATCAAAGGTTGGGTGCCATTGGCTTCGCCAGTGGCACCCGCATCCTGAACGATGACAAAGCACTAGCAAACTGCTCGACGATCCAGTTGCGGGTCTGGTGATCAGTCAGCGCGCAGTCCCTGAATCACTGCACCACGCTGGTTCCTGCCGATATACGAATGGCCATCGGGTTCAAGCAGCACGGAGTCAATCCACTCGCCTCCAGGAGCCTGCTGGTTGGGCCACCGCAATTCCAGTCGATTACCCGTTTGCTGCCACCGGCCCGGGCCACTGGCGCCGGCAATCGTTCCGTCCGGCACGAACTCCAGGTCGGCGGCATCTCCATAGTTGACCCGGTGCCGCCATATGCCCTTGGCGTCCAGGGACGCCTGAGATCCTTCCGATACAGGACCTCGATACGGCTCGCCCACAACCGGCCAGCCGTGGGAATCCCAGTACATCGGCCGTAGCTGGAGTATACGGCCGGCACGAATGTGCTGTGTATCGTACGTGTGATGTACCAGAAATTCCCGTTCCGGAGTTTGCAGCACGGAATTATGCCCTGGTCCGCGCCAGCGATCGTAACTGGCCAGCACTAACGTGCCACCACCTTCGAGCATCGACCGACCTTGCATGTCCTGGTACGGACCCGTCACCTCCTTCGATCGCCCCACAATCACCTTGTACGTACTGCGGGCTCCATCACAACAAGCATCCCACGAAACAAAGAGATAGTAGAACCCGTCGCGCCAAATGACATACGCTCCTTCGATCGCCGGAGGATGAACATCGGCAGCGCGAGCTGCCACGGGCTGCGGTTGGGCAGCTGCCTCGGGCAGTCCAGTCTCGTTGTCCAACGCAATCACTTTGATCCCCGTCCAAAACGAACCCCAGAACAAGTAGTTTCGCCCCTGCTGGTCCACGAAACACGCCGGGTCGATCGCATTGTCATCGTTCGCTTCCGGACGGGACTGGAGTACTGCTCCACGATCCTCCCACCGATACGCCGGATTCGTCCGGTCAAGTGTCTTGTTGACTGCCAGGCCGATCGCCGAACGCTGACTGCCAAAAGTGGAAATCGAATAGTAGAGCCGCCACTCGCCCTTGTGACAGGAAATATCCGGAGCCCAGACGGCCGTAGCGCCGGGGATCGTCGTGCGGGCCCAATCGGGGACCGGACTGTCAAACACGCGTCCCACCAGCTTCCAGTCGACCAGATCTCGCGAGCTGAAGATCGGAATGCCTCTGCCGGTGGCAAACACCAGGTACGTCGGCTCCGCCCCTGAGATTACGGCAATCGCCGGATCTGCTGCACCAGCCAGCAGATCACTTTCTTCACAGTCCGCGACGCCCGCCTGCATCACCAGGCATGCCAGGCATACCGTAAACCGTCTCATCCAGCGCTCCTCATTCCACGGCGGCTGCCGTAAGGGTACATTAAGATCAGAGTTCCTCGACCGGACCTGCAGAGAGACCTTCCATGCACGGTGCGTCCCGAAGGGCTGCGGGAAGAACAACTTCATTGTCTGTAGCTTCTGTCGCCAGAGGGTGAGCTGGTAGTCACCCACGCGCTGCGCGAGCGTGGCTACGGTAATGCGAAGTTAGTCTTCGCCGCTCCTTGGTTCGCCACGATGGCACTCGCCCATAGGTCGGTGAGTAAACCCGTGGATTCACTGCATGACCCGCCTTGTGGGTCTTCGATGCGTTCTCCACAACACCGTGTAGTCAGGCCGTCCTGGGGTCCATCCCCGCAATTATGGTAGTTAGCCGAAGGGTCAGCAAGCATGATCACTCTTCTTCGCTTTACGCTGGTTGCTCTGTTTCTGCTGAGCGTCAGTCCGTCGTTCGGCCAACTGGAGATCCTGCCGCACGGTCAAGGCGAGAGGGCCATTGTGAGTGAGCACTTTCCGGATCGGGTGCACGAGTTCGTGTGGCGCAACTGGAACGTGATTACGCCTGCCAAGATAGCCGCTGTGCTGGGCACTGGCGAATCCGAGGTGACGACAATCGCCGTCTCGATGGGGCTGCCGGCAGAACCCTCGATACCCCCGAGGATGATGGAGCGAGGATATGTTTCCATAATCCGCCGCAACTGGCACCTGCTCCCTTATGAGCAGCTGCTGCAACTGCTCGACATGACGCCTCAACGGCTGGATGTCATGTTGCGCGAGGAGGACTTCCTCTGGGTCAAACTCGGACGTACCAAACCCGCCTGTACTCCCCTACGCTTTGAACCGCCTGACGAAAGTGCACGAGCTCGTGCCGCCGAGATTCGTGCGGTGGTCGAGCAGGAGTTCGGAGCCGCGATCGCCGAGCCGGGTGAGCCGCGGTTTGACTTCGTGCGCCAGCTGGGAGCACCGCTGCCCGATTACGAGTTGCCTGCTACGAGCTCAGCCGACGTGCAGTTCCCGCGCATCGTTCATTCGTACGTGGCGATCTTCGGCGATCCGCTGCTCAATCCCCAGCTTGATCCTTATCCTGACGGATACTTGCAGCGACTCTCGGAAGTGGGAATCAACGGGGTCTGGCTGCACGCCCTGCTGCGCGACCTGGCTCCTGGTGGCCCCACATTCCCGGAGTTCGGTGAGGACCACGAGGTTCGTTTGGCCAATCTCCGCGTGATGGTCGACCGTGCTCAGAAGTTCGGCGTCAAGATCTATCTCTATATCAACGAACCTCGCGGCATGCCACACGCGTTTTTCGATGCGCATCCGGAACTGGCGGGAGCACGCACGGGCGAACTCACCGCGCTATGTACGTCGATGCCTGAGGTGCGCAAATGGATGGGAGATGCTCTGGCATACATTTTTCGCGAAGTGCCCGGGCTCGGTGGGATCTACTCCATTTCAGGCTCCGAAAACCTGACCAACTGCGTGTCGCATGGTGACCCCAGCGCGTGCCCACGGTGCCGAGACCGGCGCGATGCGGATATCCTGGCAGAAGTCGTGGCAGTCCAGGAAGAAGGAGTGCATCGAGGTAACCCCAGCGCGAACGTCCTCATTTCGGACTGGGGTTGGCGCGGACATGGCGACGCCCAGGACATCATCCCGCACCTGCCCAAGAACATCTTCTTGATTTCGGTCAGCGAGTGGCATCTGCCGATCACGCGAGGCGGCATTGAATCCACGGTTGGCGAGTACTCGATCTCCGCAGTCGGGCCCGGCCCCCGCTCGTTGGCTCATTGGACCGTCGCTCGACAGAATGGCCTTAAGACCGGCACTGAAATCCAATTCAACAACACGTGCGAAATCGCCACCATCCCCTACCTGCCGGTGATGGATCTGGTGGGAGAACATTGCCAGAACCTCCGCACCAAGACGCATCTGGATGCCATGTTCATCGGCTGGACTATGGGTGGCCATCCGTCGCCGAATTTCCAGTTGGCTCAGCGACTCAGCCGCACGCCCGCGCAAGACGTGGAAACGGCACTCAATGAAATCGCCGCAGCACGCTATGGTCACGACGGAGTTGCGCTGGCACGCCAGGCTTGGACGATGATGAGCGATGCGTTTCGCGAATATCCGTTTCACATCAGTGTCGTCTACACGTGCCCCATTCAGTGGGGACCGGCAAACCTGCTCTACGCCACGCGGACCGGCTACTCCGCCACCATGTGGGGCCTGCCATACGACCATCTCGACGGCTGGCGTGGCCCTTATCCGGCCGCTGTGTTCGCCGATCAATTCGACAAGGTCGCTCAGGGGTGGAAACCGGGAATCGAGACGCTGCAGCAAGCGGCCCAGCATGCGCCACCCGCCATGCGAGCGGCGGCCACCGCCGATGTTCGCTATGCCAAAGCCGCTGCGATCCATTTCCAATCGGTCGCCAACCAGGCGCGCTTCACCAACGCTCGGGACACCCTGGCCAACCAGGATGCCGAGCTTTCCGACTCTCAGCGGGGCAGCCTGCGTGCTCAGATGCGCGATGCTGCCCAGGCGGAAATCGCGCTCGCCAAGGACTTGTATGCGCTGGTGAAAGAGGACTCGCGGATCGGTTTCGAGCCGTCCTGCCAGTACTTCTACCTCCCCCTGGACCTGGTGGAGAAAGTAGTGAACTGCCGCTGCCTGCTGCAACAGCTGGAGCGTTCGGACGAATCAATCCGATCACAAGAAGGCAAAGAACCGCAGAATAGCCAATAACCAACCGCAGAATAATGAAGGAGAGGCCAGGCAGAAACTCTTGACAATCGGACATTCCCAATGTCGTTCGGCGCGACATTTGCTAGCGGGCTTTTTTTTCAGACTGGGCTAGCGAGCGAGCGGCAGATGCGTCAGCTTATGTGCAGGTCGAAACAGCGCGTCAAGCAACCGAAGATCGCAGAGTCGGAGATC
>JBGSHS010000158.1:0-3497 GCA_041752115.1 Pirellulaceae bacterium
AGTACCCTGGTGGGGGAAGCGAATTCAATTTGTGTTCGGTTGAGCCTCGCATGGTGTAAAGTGACCAACTAAAGCTGGGTCCCCGGTCGAATCCTCGCCATTTCTTTAGGGGATTTCAGGTCCATGGGAATCCAGGCTAGCGTGTCTGGCGGGACTGCTGCGAAATCTTGCTGAGCAGTTCCAGAACCCCTTCTTCGATTTCCAATCGGACCTGCAGGCCGTTCGCGGCGGGCTGCATTTGCAGCAGAATTTTATCGCCGCCCGTTGCCTGTTGCATGGCTTCCGCCAGAGCCCGTTCCTTGTCCTGGTCCCGGTTTACGCTTGCCAGAAAGTCCACGATGGGGCGAACGGCGACCTGCAGATGCAGTGGCGGAACCTTCTGCTCACCGTTGTGCGCCGAACGATCCACGACGGTCTTCAGCAACTGGTCGCCCCCGGTTCCGAGAGCGACGTAGAGCCGGTCCGCCCCTGTGGCGATCGTGATGTCGAGTTTCTCACCCAGGATTTTGCGGGCATCCTGATCGTTTTCGGCGATGGGGAGGACGAGCGTATGCAGATCCAGATCCTGGTGTTTGGCCGCAAAGAAGTGGATCTCGGGCATATTCGGCTCGTTCTTGGCCATTTCAAACAGCTGCTGAAACGCATCCGCCAGCGCATGCCCGTCGGCGACATGCACTCCCGCCGCGAACCGGAACGATTCGGGCGCCAGCAGAAGTGTTGCGCCAGCATCCGTGCGTCCCTCGTGGGCCGTATGCTCGACGACGTCAAGCACTTTCCGGACGATCTCTTTGACCGGCTCGGGCGAATGGGGATCCGCTTCCATACTCAATTCCACTTTCGAGCGGAAGTAGGTCAGAAACGCATCTACCTGACGCTGCCCTTCGTCTGTAACTCGCACCGCGCCCTGGAAGGCGATTGCCGCGTCATCTTGGAGAAATCCGGTGAAGGCCGAACGGCCATCGGCCAATGAATCGAGCTGTTGGGACAGCACCGAGCCTTCTTTGGCCTGGGCCAGCAGCTCGACGAATGTCCGACGAGCGTTGGGGTCGACGTCCCAGCCGATCGTGATTTGGTCCGAGTCGTTGATCAGCGTCGAAGCCCACCGTTTCAGAGTGTCGCGCAGCGACTGCAGATACGCCACGTCAATCTCAGCTTCGGCCTGGTCGACAGCCGTTTTCAGATCGGCGTCGATCTTGGTCTGAATCGCGTAATCGGTAACGTCCCGGATACCCTGGGGAATATTGCTCACATGCAGCCGGACGGCCACCGCATACTGTTGATCCAACCCGCCGAGCATGGCCGCCGGATTATCCGGCAGGTGGGCCAGATGGCGAGGGTGATCGGTGAAGAACAGCCATTTTCCCTGTTGCTTCAGATAAGCACCGCGCCCCAGACCGAGCTTCTTGATGCCGCCCCCCAGATCATCCACATCGGCTCCGAACCGCTCCCTGATGGTACGCAACACCTTGTCAGAATCGGGAATCGGCAGGAAGCCGACCCCTTTGGGCTGATTGTCCTCCAACGTGATCAGAACTCCCGCCGGGCGTGTGCGGTCGAAATCCTGCACCAGAGAACTGACCAAGAACCGCATCTGCTCGCCAGCCGCCTGACGGCCAGCCACCTTGGTCAGGTAGACGAAGTCTTCCATCAAGTGATCAACGCTGGCGATCGAAACCACGACAACCGGCTTGGAATCCTCCTCCCCTTTCAGGGCCGTCGGGGCGAACAACCCGGCCAGTGGGGCGAGCATGCCGATCAGTCCCCACCCACTCCGATGGATCATCGTCTTCACCACAGGGCAACTCCTAGGAGAAATCACAGCCCAACAGGGGACATCGACAGAAGAACCCAACTCGAACGACCCCGTCAAAGGTCAGCCGCCAGCGCCGCGTGGCGTTATCGATGTCTCCACGGTTCGATATACCCACCGGCTGTCGACGGAGTTTTGGATTTCCTCCGAATCGCCTCAACCGGGCGGACGTGGTGTCGTCATGCGAGACCACTGCCAAGGCACAACCTCCCGAGACCTGACGGGAGCCTCGTTCACCACGATTCCAGACGTCGGGAGTGATCCCGACGAGCCGAGCGCATGGAACGGGGCAGGCCAGAGTGGCAGACCGAACCAACCAAGGTGACGTCCACGTGACGGTCAGACGAGCGACCAGCATGGCGTTCCTGCAGCCCTGCATCGCGGCGCACCGTGACCGCAACTTCGCAAAACGCGATATGGCGGGGGCCTCAGAGCGCGGTGGACGAAAGAGCTGGCCAGGACGAGCATCCGGTCTGGAGCGGCCGACAAGGGCTCGCCGCAACAGGCCGTTTCACCGCGGTAAGATAGGAAGAGCCAATCAGCGTTCGCGGTACGTGATGCGTCCTTTCGTCAGATCGTAGGGCGAGAGCTCGACGCGCACTTTGTCGCCCGGGACAATGCGGATGAAGTGCTTTCGCATCTTACCCGCCACATGCGCGAGGACTTCCGTTCCGCTGTCCAACTGAACGCGAAATCGTGTGTTAGCAAGAGCTTGCGTGACAGTACCCTCCACTTCGAGGGCTTCCTCCTTTTTCACCATAGACACCTCCCGATGAAGATCCACTTGGAACATAAACGGCAACTACTCGGCATTATGCTGGCCCCACCACCAGCCCGGCGGTGCCGGACAGTGTGCGAGCTGCCCGACTGCGGGTGTTCAAGATCACATCCGGGGACATTGAACCGATTCCCCGACAGGCGTGACCTCTGAGGGCCGACAACGAAGCAGGAACACGATCGGGCGTGAAGTGAACACGCCAGATCGAGACTGCTTGCAGGTGAGTGCGGGCGTGCTTGCGACAACGCTTCCTGCTACCTGCCCCGCGAGTCGCCAGGGCCGCCCAACATGTGGAAGCGACGCTTCCACGTCCGCGTGAATGCCCCGGCGGGTCGCCACTCCCTCCAGGGAACATCGGCACGGATTTGCCTTACAGTATACCCTGAGGCGCCTCTGAATCCAGACCATCTGGCGTTTCACTGGATCGGGAGACCCCGCTTCACCCGGCAATCGAACCGACTCAGCGTATCACGGCCGGACGATGCGGCCTGGACCCGGAGGATTGCCCCAGGATAATGAACTGCCGCAAACGATGCGCCGGCGACCCGTGACGTCCCCGCACGGGATGCCTGGCGGAGCCATCCCCAAGTGTGGCAATCGCCGTTACGCTGATACCATCTTGGGGAGGTCTGGGAGCTGAGACGAAGCCCCATGCAGCTCCGCTGCGGCCGGTCCTGGCAACGATTCCGGGGCCGACCCACGACGACAGCAGGCAGGACCGACGCGTCTGGACCAAGCCCCGGCCGACGCCGAGCGGGAGTTGTCCGACGAGCTCCGAGCGCCGCGGCACAACGTCCTTGCCGTCTTCCCGCATGATCCGGACGGGGAAAGCCGCGATCTCGCTTGAAAACAGGTTTCTGGACATGCATTCTTTCGATCGCATCGAGGAGATTCGGCAGGCCATCGAGG
>JBGSHS010000159.1:0-10245 GCA_041752115.1 Pirellulaceae bacterium
GCATGGGAAACCGTCCTACGCTTGCCACTTCCCCCGCGGTCTGCGCGACCGCGGCCACCAGCGCAGCGCATGGGAAACCGTCCTACGCTTGCCACTTCCCCCGCGGTCTGCGGCGTGGAGTGGGCTTCAGGCGCGCGACGGGCCCGCCCTCGATCGGATTTTGGTGGGAGACGCCTGTGCCAGGGGCTGTCACGCACTGAAGTGCGTGCTACGGCGTGCCAGGTGCTTGCGGACCCTGTTTTCACGGTGGTTGTCAGATTAGACTGAGCCCATGAATGGTAGCAAGCGAGGGCTGCGGCCGGTCGGCTGGGTTTTGTTCTGGGGTTGTCTGGGGCTGTTGCTGGTGACGGCGGATCGCCGGCTGCTGCTATTGGCTCGCAACACTGCGTGGCTCAGCGTCGGGGCGTGTCTGGTGAGTTTGCCGTGTGGCACGATGTTGGCACTGCTGCTGGGACGCACCGATCTGCCGCTGCGTCGCGCGGCCTGGATCGTCGTGACGGCCCTGCTCTGTTTGCCGCTCTATCTGCACGCCACGGCCTGGGAGGCCGGATTCGGCAGACTGGGGTGGATTGCCTGGTCGGGCAACTCACTCTCCACGCCGATTCTGCAGGGCTTTCTGGCCGCGATCTGGACTCACGGCGTCTGGGGGATACCGTGGGTGACCTTGATCGTCTCCGTCGCGCTGCAGTTGAGCGAACCGGAGTTGGAGGAAGCGGCGCTGTTGGACGCATCGCCCTGGCGCGTTTTCTGGCGAGTGACGCTGCGCCGTTCGCTGCCTGGTGTGATGGTGGCCGCGGTCTGGATCATGCTCATGACGGCCAGTGAGATGACGGTCACCGATCTGTACCAGATCCGCACCCTGGCGGAGGAGCTGTATACCGGGATGGCGTTGTGGGCGGACGAGCAGAGCACGTTTGGCATGCCAGCGGCACTGCTGTTCACCTTGATGCTGACCGGCTTGGCTATGGCGATTTTTGATGGCGTGATGGTCGCAGCGGCCCATGTGCCCCTGCGCCCTCCTTATCGATTTCGGCTGGGGGACTGGCGTTGGCCCTGTCTGGCGGTGGTGAGCGGGGTCCTCCTGTTGCTCGCCGGAGTTCCGTTGACGAGTCTGGTGTATCAGGCGGGCATGGTGGTGGACCATGTCGGGCAACAGCCGATACGTTACTGGTCGCTGGCGAGGTTCGTCGAGCTGCTGGTGCCATGGCCTGGCCGTCTTCGCGTGTCGGCGGTGGGGCAATTTGCGGATCAGTTTCGCTGGACGTTGCTGATCGGGATGACCGCTGCCACGACCTCGACGACCGTGGGGGCGCTGCTCGCCTGGTGGGCTCGTCGCGGCGGTTGGCGAGTTCTGCCAGCCGCATTTCTGGCGGCGCTCGGTCTGGCCACGATGGGACCATTGATTGGTTTGGCGATCATCGAGCTGTTTTCAGCCGGTGATGGTGCCTGGTTGAGCTGGTTGTACAGTCGCACGATCGCCGCGCCCGTCCTGGCCGCGACGCTCCGCGTGCTTCCACTTTCCATCCTGCTCTGCTGGATCGCTTTCGGCAGCTTGAACCGGGAGACGATCGAATCGGCGGAATTGGACGGCGCCGGGGCCGCAGCCCGTTGGTGGCGAATCGGCGTTGGGCAGCGGCGTTCCGCCGTGGGACTCGTGTGGGTCGTCGCGTGGATTCTTGCCTGTGGCGAACTGTCGGCCACCATCCTCACGACACCACCCGGCCTGGAGACGATTCCGATTCGAGTATTCGGGCTTATCCATGCTGGAGTCAGCAACCAGGTGGCAGCCGTTTGTCTGACCGTCATTGCCGGATTTTGCGTACTTGCCACGCTGTTGACCTGGATGAAGCCGCATCGCATGTTGTGGGGGCACCGCAGGTGGCAGAATCGTGGCGTCGATTGAGGCCGGTCCGTTCGACCGGCTCGCCGATTTATCGCGCTGCCGGCAGGGCGAGTTTGTGCGATAATAGACCTTGTGATGGAGATGGACGAGAGAAATCCCGATGCTGCGAGACAAAGGGAGCGGCCTGTGGAGTTGCGGCTTGCCTGGCCAGCGGCCCGGTCATTCGTCATTCGTCATTCGTCATTAGTCATTAGTCCCGTGGCTGTGGCACGATGGAGCTCGATGGACTAGGGGGGGCATGCAGGGGTGGCGCTTGGGGGCCCGCGGTGACGAGAAGAGGAGAGGCGGCGTGGTCGATGTGAGGGTGCGAACGGGAGTCATCAGGTTCTGGTTGGGCCTGCTGTCGCTGCTCTGCGGTGCGGTGCTGGCCAGCGGCTTGGAGCACGTCGAATTGAAGCAGGGCGAGCAGACCGTTGCGGTTTCCGGCAAAGTGTTAGTCGAAGCGCAGGATGGCGGACTGTTGTTGCTGGCTCAAGACGGCATCTTGTGGGTGGCTCAGCCGGATGAGATCGTTCGCCGCACAAGTGATGAGATCGCGTTTGAGCCATTGGATGGCCAAGCGGTGGCCCAGCGATTGCTGGAGGAACTGCCTCCCGGATTTCGCATTCACCAGACGGCCAATTACGTCATCTGTTACAACACTTCCGATGCGTATGCCGAGTGGTGCGGCGGACTGTATGAGCGTTTGTACCGAGCTTTTTACAGTTTCTGGAAGAACCGCGGGCTGACGCTCAGCAAGTCGGAGTTTCCGCTGGTCGCGCTGGTGTTCAACGACCAGAATTCGTTTGCTCAGTACGCTCGGACAGAGCTGGGGGATGCCACATCCTCGATCATCGGCTACTACAACATGCGTTCTAACCGAGTGACGATGTACGACTTGACCGGCATGGACGGACTGCGAGAGCGACAACGAGGAGTGAGCTCGGCAGTGCACATCAACCAGATTCTGTCGCAACCGGCAGCGGAACGCACGGTCGCCACGATTGTCCATGAAGCGACGCATCAACTGGCTCATAACAGTGGACTGCAGACGCGGCTTGCCGGCAATCCGACCTGGGTGAGTGAAGGGATTGCCGTCTATTTCGAAACCCCCGATTTGGCCAGTTCCAAAGGGTGGCGCAATATTGGCACGGTCAACCGTCTTCACTTGCACCAGTTCCAACAGGCGCTCGATCGGCGGCCGGAGAACTCCCTGATTTCGCTCCTGACCGACGATGGACGGTTTCGCGATCCACGCACCTCGGCGGCAGCATACGCGGAGGCCTGGGCGTGGAACTACTTTCTGCTGCGAAAGCGGCGTGAGCACTACGTGGCGTACTTACAGGATCTGGCCCGCCTGAAACCGTTGAGCGAAGTTCCCGCCGATCAGCGGTTGAGCCAATTCCGCAGCGCGTTTGGCGACGATCTGGAAGCTCTGGATCAGGAATTTGTCCGGTACATGCGGAAGGTGCGGTAGTGGGCTGCTGACCGGGCGCCGGCAGACGCCGCCTCCCCATCGCTGGCTCGAATCGCTGGAGCCATCTGGACTTTCCATTTCTGTCAGTTACAACAGACAGTTATGGCGGGCTCGCGTATTCTCCTGGCTGGCACGCACCGCCGGTTTGATTCATTCCCCATTGTTCCTGCCTTGAAGGAGCCTTCCATGTCAGAGCACGGCCGTCCCCGAACCAGCTCCCGCCGCACCTTTCTCAAACAATCGACGGCAGTCGTCGTCGGCAGCACGCTGGCTGCCACGCTCGGTAGTGCTCGGCTGGTACACGCCAGTGGCAGTGATATTCTGAAAGTGGGCCTGATCGGTTGTGGCGGTCGCGGCCGTGGTGCGGCGGTCAATGCGATGAACGCCGAAGACAATGTGTGCCTGACGGCGCTGGCCGACCTGTTTCCCGATTACCTGGCGTCGGCCAAGCAGACGCTCAAAGAGGAGCTGGGCCCGAAATTCCAGGTCGCTGACGATCACTGCTTCCACGGTTTCGATGCCTACCAGAAGCTGATCGATACCGATGTGGACGTGGTGCTGCTGGCCACGACGCCGCATTACCGCCCAGAGCATTTGCGAGCTGCTGTCGAAGCGGGCAAACACATCTTCTGTGAAAAGCCGGTCGCGGTTGATCCGGTCGGAGTGCGCAGCGTGCTGGCCACGACGGAGGAAGCGCAGAAGAAGGGCCTCAACATCGTCTCTGGACTCTGCTGGCGATACGATTTCGGCGTACGCGAGACCATCAATCGCATTCGCGACGGGGCGATCGGTGACATCACGGCGATCCACGAGAACTACCTCACCGGGACGCTGTGGTATCGTGAGCCTCAGCCTGACTGGAGCGAGATGGAGAACCAGAACCGCAACTGGTACTACTACACCTGGCTCTCCGGTGATCATATCGTCGAACAGTTTGTTCACAGTCTCGACAAGGCCATGTGGCTGATGGGTGACGAGCCGCCGAAGAAGTGTTTCGGATTGGGGGGACGGCAAGTCCGTAACGAGCCGAAGTGGGGCAACATCTACGACCACCATGCCGTCTGCTATGAGTGGGACAGCGGAGTGAAGTGCTTTGCCTACACCAGGCAAATGCGGGGCTGCCCCGGCGAAGTGGAAGACTACGTGTATGGCACCAAAGGGAAAGCCCAGGTGCTGACCAATGAAGCATGTGGCTCGATCAACGGCCAGGTCGTGTACCAAGGTGAGAAGCCGCTCAACATGTACGATCAGGAGCACAAAGAGCTGTTCGCCGCCATTCGAGCCGGGACGCCGATCAATAACGGTCGCTACATGGCGCTCTCGACCATGATGGCCATCATCGGTCGCGAGGCCTGCTACACCGGTGACGTGCTGAACTGGAATGAGGCGATCAACGCCGACGTGCGGCTCGGCCCCACCACGTACGAATGGGGCGATGTCGAAGCGGCTCCCGTGGCCATGCCCGGCATTACCCGCTTTCTGTCCTAGACGTATTCGCTCGTACTCGTACTCGTGCTCGTACTCGCGAAACGCCACAGTCGGCTTGTTCGATGCCCCTATCGATCGTCCGGAGATCTTGTCGGCGCCAGGAATACCGCACCGGTTCGCTGGCGCATTCGAGCACGAGCACCGCTGGCGCTGACTACAAGCAGGAGGAGGAGCAGGAGGAGGGCGGTTTTAGTACCAGAGCTGGATGCCGGCCACGAGCCCATCGATTTGGGCCGAACCGACATCGAGATAATCGTAGCCGGTATAGCACTCGACGTTGCCCAGGTTGATGCCTGCGGTAGCGCGGCCGTGGAAGAGTCCCGCGTGCCCCAGCCAGCCGCAGTCCAGTTCGGCGGAGAAGATCCAGGGGCGAGCGGGCAGCCAGTCGGCGGCGTAGGTGAAGTTGAAGCCCAGATCCGTTTCATGGGGAACCGACAGGTAATTCGCTCCAATTCCGGTCCGCATCATCAGCTGAGGGCTCTCAGCAAAGCGGAACACGATGTTGAAGTCGCCTGTCCACAGTTCGTCATGGCGGCCCGTCGCCAGCCATTCCCGATAATAGTTGACGCTCGAATCCAATCCGAAACGATTGTATGATTCCCACAAGACGCGGCCACCATAGCGCGTCAGGCTGTCGAAGTTGTCGGCCAACTCGCCTCGCACTCGGATTGACCAGCGGTTCACGTCGCTGCTTTCGGGCAGAGCGCTTTCGGATAGAACGTAGCCGGTAGGGTCGTGCTGGTAGGGATAGCAGGAGAGATAACTTGTGTGGGAATAGTCGTCGCCGATCCAGACCGGTGGTCCCCAGAACGGAGCGGTGATTCCATACCAGGCTCCCTGAAAGAACAAGCTGGCGATGGCCGTCGCAAAAGGATTGTCGACCTCGTCCGGATATTCGTCACAGTGTCGCCGCGACCTGGATGAGTCATCGTCGTCCCGCGGCGCATCGGATGTGCCCTGAACATCCTCCCGTAATTGCTGCAGGACACCTTCTGCGTGCGCGAGGCCCGCCGATAAGGCGACGGCCAGCATCGCAGCGGTCGCGAGAGCCCGAATCCGGTACATCGGTTGCTCCTGAGGCGGCGCGTCCAGGGACGTGTGCAGAGTGCCTCGTCAGCCGCTGACCGCGGCCGATAGAGATCCTCGTGACGTGGAAATACCGGCGGACAGTATCGGGCCTGCACGTCGACGTCAAGATCATCGGAGGTCTCAGAAACGGGACCAACGCGAATCGCCCACCGTCCCAATTCTCGGTTCACCGGGGGGATACCGGAGTGGGAAATGAACGTGGGCCAGACCGGCGACGGCAGAGGCGAGCCATACCTTAACCGACGCGGATCTGCGACTCGACTCTGCGCAGCACTTCCTGGATCGTGCAGTCGCCGTGCGCCAGCGGCACTGGTTCTGCCGACTCCACCCAGCGCGAGACCTGTTTCTGAGCTGAGATCACGGTGCTGTGGCTGCGATTCCCGAAGTACACGCCGATTTCCGAGTACGCCGCTCGGGTATGTCGGCGGGCGAGCCACATGGCAAGCGCTCGCGGCTGGCTGATCGCGCGCGACTTGCTGGGAGACTGCAGACTCTGCGGTTCCAGGCCGAACACGTCGCAGACGGCTCGATCAATGTCGTTCAGTTGTACGACTCGCTGTGTAGCCCGGAACACATCCGCCAGAGCGGAGTGAGCTAGCGACAGATCAATCGGCCGCTGAAACGCTCGACTGGTCGCGGCGAGTTGATGGAGTGCCCCGGTCAACTTGCGGGCATCGCCGTCGAGTCGTGTGGCCATGAGCTGCAGCACATCCTCAGGAATGCTGAGTCCCTGACGGAGGGCAAGCTGTCGCAGTAACCGCAGTCGGGTATCCTCATCAACCGTTTCCAGACTGCAGACCAGTCCTCCTGTCAACCGGGCGGTCAGCTCACGGCCGAAACGGGACAGTTCTGCCGGCGAACGGTCTGCTGCAAAGACCAACTGCCGCTGTTCGCGAAGCAGAGCGTCGATGGTGGTCTGGAACTCCACCAGCGTCGCACGCTTGCCGAGAAAGAACTGAACGTCGTCAATTAACAACACGTCGATATGGCGGTATTTATGGCGGAAACTGGGGAGACCACGACCCTGGAGTGCCTCGAGGAATACGGAGGTGAACTGCTCGGCCGTCTGGTACAGCACACGCCGACCGAACTGCCCGCTGCGAATCGCTGACCAGATCCCCTCGAGTAGATGCGACTTGCCGCAACCGGTCGGGCCGTACAGAAAGAGGGGGGAGACACTTCCCGGCCGTTCTACCACCATCTGCGCCGCCGTACAGGCCACTCGGTTGCCGGCCCCCACAACGAATTCTCCCAGACGAGCGAATCGTCGAGGGCCCGTCGTTACGGTAGAGCCGTCCGCGCCAGCGGGACGCGCAGCACCTTCGCATCGAGAATGGCGGCGAGTAGCAGCGTTACCGGGGGCGGAGGCTGCGTTGGCCGAGGGCCGACCGTCAATGCCGGGTGTGCCGGCCAAGAAAGGTACGGTCTCCGGGACCGCCATCGACTCGTCCAATCGGAATTCCACCGCCACCGATGCTCCGGCCAGCGACGAAGCCACAGCCGCGAGCTCCTGGCGGAACTGGCTTTGGAGTCGGTCGAGCGTAAATTGGTCCGGCGCAGTGACCAGCAGCGACCCATCGGCCAGACGCAGCGCGACGCTGTCGCCGAACCATAGATCGAACCGCTCTCGACCGACTTCACTAGCCACTGCGTTCCGCACGGCTAAGTCGATGTCCCTATCGTGCTGTGTCACTTCCTGACGCATCCTCTGCGCAAACCACGATCGCCCATTTCAACGCCAGCTAACTGCCCAAAGACCACAGCGGCATCCCCATGCCGGTGGTACACTGCAAGCGCTCGCAGCGCATTCCATAAAAACGGTAAAGTCGTGCGACAGAACGAATTACGATCGCCGATGACGGTCTCGCATGTCGCTTGTGCAGGCCGATTTTACGCGTGCTAGCACTTCTGTAAAGAAGGGACTTTCAAGATTTCGCAACACACGGCAAACCACGGCGAAAACGTCGGGAAATTCGTCAGAACTTTGTTCAGAAAAGTCGCCCGATAGGTTCACAAGCTGGTGGAAAAAATGTCGGTCACGAAGAGCGCGGGAAACCGAACCAGAAAGGGTCTGGAAAGCTGGGAAAGCCAGGGATACCGTGCTGTTTCGAATTGCACTAGAGCCGAGCTTCAGATGCTTGTCCTGGTGGCCAGTCTACCAGGGGTTCGGGTCGGGGTGATGGGGAGGTAAGGTCTGTGCAGTACGAATGAAAACGCTCCGCTGATCCCAGATCTGGAAGCCGCATCGCTCGTAAATGCTCTGCGCAGGCCAGTTCGTGTCGTCCACAGCGAGTACCATACGCTGGCGCCGGGAACGGCCCGCCAGCCACTGGGCGTAGCGAACAAGCTCATGGCCCCACCCGCGCCCGCGATGCTCAGGAACCAATCCCATATACATCAATTCAACTTGATGATGCTCCGGATGATCCGCCAGAGCGAGACACCCGACATCTTCGTTCTCATACCGTGCGACGACCCACCAGTGTGGAGCAAAGGTACCGGTCTGTTCATACCCTGACAGAACATCCTCAATCTGACGCACTCCCTCAAGATCGCTGCAATCCAACGTCCCGCCGTAGGTCCACTCGATGAGTTGTTTCCAGCGGTCCCGATCGACCGAATCCGAGCTACAGAACTCCAGGCTGGTCAGGGGAGGATCGGCGGGGAACGTGGGACGCTCGCTGACCAGATAATTCAGGTCGGTGAGGTGTCGGTATCCGGCGCGGGTCAGACGCACAGCCCCGGTCAGATCGCTCAGAGGCAGGATCGCCTGGGAGAGCACAATCTGCTCCTCGTTCAGATATTGATCGACAGCCTGTTGCAGCTGCGTGGCCGTAGCTTCGGGTTCGCGCGGGGAGATGCAGGGTGGCCAGCAGAACGCGGTGCGGCCAGGAACAATCTGTCCCCAGGATGCCCCCACCAGTTGATCACCGCGTCGAGCGTAGAACAAGCCGCGCATGTCAATTTGTCCGACCTGGGCGGCTCCGAGTAATCGCTGGATCCGCGCATGGCCAAGCCGCAGCAATCGCAGCGCCGGGCCGCGCTGAGATACGGGCGTCGGTTCGATGGTGAGTTTCGTCAATGGGTCCGCCATGGTTTGAGCAGCATATACAATTTGCGGAACTTCTACCAAGCCCGACACCTCCGACTTCGGGTAACGAATATAATGGACATCCGCACGACCCTCGCGAAGCGACGAGATTTCGGACGCTCTGGGTTTGCGGTCATCCACAGCTGGACGCAAAACGATTCGATCCTGAAGAAGCTCTGACGAGTTCCGAGAGGCTGAGGCGGTCGTTCGTGTCGCATCGAGTCCGTGGCGATGTGGGGCAATTACGAGGAGGGGTGCCATGACGATCAGGTTGCTGGATCATTGCGGAATTCGTGTGCTGGTACTTTGGGGGGTTGCAGGGATCGGAGCATACCATTGCGGACCCTCGGTTGTTTGGGGTCAGCGGTCCCTTGATGCACTGGAAAAGGAGGTGTCCGAAACGGCACCGCAGCTGCAGTCGGTACTGAAGGCTGACCGACGTGAGCAGGGGTACTTGGGAGCTTCGCTGGAGTTGGTCGCTCCCAATGGGAAAGCAGTTGCGATCGCATCGGTAGCCGATGGCGGACCGGCCGCCAGAGCCGGCTTGAAGCCCCGCGATGTGCTGGTGGAGGTGGACGGGCAGACGGTTGGGGATCTTGATCAGTTGGATCCATTGATTCTGCGGCCGGCTGGGACGCGAGTGGAGTTTCTGGTCCGTCGCGCGGGCACACTGTATCGCATCCCCGTGGTACTCGGTGACCGGCCGCCCAGTGGCGAATTGGCTGAGCCGGGGACGGACGCGGGTGAGGTAATTGACGAATTGCCGCCTCCGCCCGCACCGCGGACAGGAGGACGCGGGGAGGTGGCCGGAGATACGAACGGCAGCGAGGTCGCTCCGGGCACGGAGGGGGGTCCCACGGTATTCCAGGGATCGCGTGCCGTTCTCGGGATATCCGTGGCTGAGGTGTCGGATCTGACGCGGCTGAAATTCGGCGTCACGGTTGGATCGGGAGCGGTCATCAGCAACATTCGCGAAGGGTCGCCCGCTGCCCTGGCAGGATTGCCGTTGGGGGGTGTTATTACATTGGTCAACGGTCGCCGCATCCGATCTACCAACGACTTGGTTGAGGTAGTGCAAGGATTTCGGCCGGGTGAAGAAGTGGTACTGACTTACTTCGATGGGGACCGCGAAGGACGCAAGCGGATTCGGCTCGGGCGCGCTGCTGTTGCGGCAGTGCCACCCGCTGCGGAGTCGCGTCCGGCCGACGCGTTGGAGCC
>JBGSHS010000160.1:0-40285 GCA_041752115.1 Pirellulaceae bacterium
GGGCAGGACCGGCCGCAAGGAGGTGGTTGGGCAATAGGGAATGCGACAATGCCACAATGCGACAATGCCACAATGCGACAATGCCACAATGCGACAATGCGACAATGCGACAATGCGACAATGCGACAATGCGACAATGCGACAATGCGACAATGCGACAATGCGACAATGCGACAATGGACGAGCACGCCGTGGCGAGACTCCCCGTGCAGGGTGTCTGGTCCGGCCTGTGCTGCAATAGCCGCAGCATATCGAATATCCAACCGCAGAATATCCCAGGAAGAGTAGCCGACCTGACGCCTCCGACACGCGTCACTTGCTTCCCCTTGGTGATTGGACACTTCTGGTTCATTATTCTGCGGTTCAGGCAGCTGGAAACGCCGAGTGTCTGGTTTTGATCTGGTTTTGAAGCTCGCCCAACAGGGGATCGAGGTGTCTCGAAATCGAGAGATTCTCAGCCACTGAGGGGTGAGGGGCAGCCTGTCATTTCGCTGCTCACAAGCGGGAGCCTTCACGTCATGACCGCGTGACGTCAATAAGGCCTGAAGCAGGTGCCCCAGCTTTCCGATTCACGCCTCAGGTCTCGCGCAAACCTGGTACGTTCGCTACAATGCGCGGCTTTGTCACGCCCCAGCGTCGGCTGGGGAGCCGAACGAGGGTTTGGCCAAGAGGCGGGTTTTCTCGATGAGCTAGTAGTCATGACGGCCACCACTGCGCTTCCCGAATCGTCTGCAGCCCAGCGTTTGCGAGGGCGTCTGCTGGTGATGGCGGCGGCCGTGCTGTGGAGTACCAGCGGGTTCTTTGCCAAAGCGCCGTTGTTTGACGAATGGCCGTTGGCTCAGCGCGGTCTACTGCTGGCGTTCTGGCGCGCCCTCTTTGCGTGTCTGCTCCTGATTCCCTTGGTACGGCGACCGCGCTGGACTCCTGGTCTGATTCCGATGGTGCTGATTTTCGCCGCCATGAACTACACCTATTTGACGGCCATGACCATGACCACGGCCGCCAACGCCATTTGGCTGCAGAATGTTGCGCCAGCCTGGGTATTTCTGATCGGCGTGTTTTTCTTTGGCGAGCAGGTGCAGAGGGGCGACTGGCGGCTGGTCGTGTTCGGCGTGTTGGGAGTGGGATTCATCATCTTGTTTGAAGCGCGCGGACAGCAGCTCGAAGGGATCGTGTTCGGCTTGTTGGGAGGTGTCACCTATGCCGGCGTGATTTTGTCGATTCGTCAGCTGCGTGGCCACGACACGGCCTGGCTGGTCATGTTGAATCTGCTGGTGACCAGCCTGGTATTAGCCCCGTTTGTAGTCAGTCAGGGCATCTGGCCGGAGGGGCGCCAGTGGGGATACCTGGCCGCTTTTGGCGCGTTTCAGCTGGGACTGCCCTACTTGCTGTTTGCTCGCGGAGTCCGCTCCATTGCCGGGCATGAGGCGTCGGGCCTCGGGTTGCTCGAACCGATTCTCGTTCCGGTCTGGGTCTATCTGGCCTGGCACAACGAGCCGACCTACCAGGCTCCTCGCTGGTGGACTTATGTGGGCGGGGCGCTGATTCTGCTCGGACTGCTGCTGAAGTACGGCCGCAGCGGTCGAGACCAGCACAATCCGCCCGCGGACGTGCTCGAGCAGGTCGACCATTGATCCAACCGAGCCCGAGTCGCGTTACGATTACTGCTGGTGGTTCTGGCAGCAGCCATCGGCGGCCTGGGTCAGGTGGCGAGCCCACTGCAGGGCAGCAGTGGGACACGCTGCAATGCACTCGGCAGCCACGCGAGTGAGTGCTTCGTCCATCGTTCCGTCAAAAGGGACTCTCAGCGTCACGTCGAAGCCGCGTCCGACGAACGAGAGTCCGAGTGGTTCCTCAGCGGCAGACGTGATCTTCACACACAACTCGCACTTGATGCATTTGCCGGGCTCGAACAGTACCGATCCCTGTCGTCCAAGGACTTCGTACGGACGATGCTGGCCATCATAGCGACTGGCATCCGCCTGATACATGATGGAGTACCGTTCGAGTTTGCAGCTGCCGTGTGCCACGCAGCCGCAAGCCATGCAGCGGTCGGCCTGTGCGGCGGCCGAGTCTTCGGCGAGCTCGGCGGCCTCCGCAGGAGTTGAACGGCAGGTCGAACTGGCTCCCGCGAGGAACTCCGCCATGTCTTCTTCCGAGAGCCGGTGGATCCGTGACGAGAAGGGTCGAGATGGTCCGCGGACTTCGCGGCCCATCACGTATTGATCGATGGTCTGTGCCGCCTCCTTTCCGTCGGCCGTGCTGCGCACCACGAGCGCTTTGCCGCGGACAGCATTGCCTGCTGCAAAGACTCCAGCTCGTTTGGTCTGATAGGTCTCTCGCTGGATTTCGATTCCACGCCGCGCCGGCGTCAGCCCCCAGGCCTTGACCTGCGGCGCGTCCACTTCGCCGCACGCCATCAAGACCGCGTCAAACTCGCGGCACAGCGCGTCCAACGCCTGTTGGTCCGCGATCGGCGATTCCCAACGCGTTTCGATTCCCAACCGCAGAATCTGAGCGATCTCAGCGTCGAGGACATCACCGGGCAGTTCGTCCGGTGCCGGTTCATAGCGGAGTCGGCCGCCTGCTACCGGCTGTCGGTCGAAGAGCACGCAGGCGTGACCCAGTCGGCGCAGGTAGTATGCGGCCGCCAGGCCGGTCGGACCTGCCCCCGCAACCGCGATGCGTTTGCCCGTGTCCGGTCGGCAGAGTGGCCGGTACGGATCGGCGCTGCTCAGATCGGCGTCGGCCACGAATCGCTTGAGCTCGCAGACCGCGACCGGATCATCGGCTCCTTTGCGTCGACAGCCTTTCTCGCACGGCTTCGGGCAGACACGCCCGAGCACGGCAGGCAAAGCAATGTCTTGTTTGATCGTGGCGATGGCCTCGCGAATGTTCTGTTGGCCGATCTGTCTGAGCATCAGTGGAATGTCCATGTGCGCCGGACAGGCGAAGAAGCAGGGGGCCAGACAGTCGCCGACATGTTCGCTCAGCAGCAGTTCGAGCGCCGTACGACGCATCGTGCTGACTTCCTCTGTGGCGTTCTCGATCTGCATGCCGTCAACCACGCGTGTTGCGCAGGCCGGGACGAACTGCCGCGTCTGGCGGTTCTTCACGACGCAGACCAGGCAGGATGTGGACGGCTCATATCCTTTCAAGAAGCAGAGCGTCGGTATTTCGATCCCCAGCTGCTCGGCTGCATCGAGGATCGTGGCCCCTTCCGGTACTTCGACCGGAGCATCGTCGATGGTCAGTTTGAGCATGGTCGATTCCTCAGGTTCGTTTTCGCTGGTGGGTTATCGCTGGCGAATCGTGACACGATCGCCAGCGGCAGGCTAAGGATCCATCATGACACGACGTGCACGGCATCTTCTGGACAGACCTGGCGGCACGTATCACACCGAGTACACAAGTCCATGATCACGTGATGGCGCCGGTAGGGAGTGAGAGGAATGGCCTGCACCGGACAATGTTGGGCACAGAGCGTACAGCCGATACAGGAACTGGAGATCTCGTACCGAATCAGCTGCGTGCAGCGCCCCGCCGGACATTTTCCCTCCAGGTGGGCTTCATACTCCTGGCGGAAGTAAGTCAAGGTCGAGAGCACGGGATTGGGGGCGGTCTTGCCCAGTCCGCAGATACTCCCCGCCACAACCGACCTGGCCAACGACTCCAGCTCCTCCAGGTCTCCTTTGCGCCCGTGGCCCGTGCAGATCCGATCCAGGATCTCGAGCATGCGTTTGGTCCCAATGCGGCAGAACGTGCACTTGCCGCACGACTGGTCTTGCGTGAACCGGAGGAAGTAGCGGGCGATGTCGACCATGCAGTCGGTGTTGTCCAGCACGACCAGGCCACCGCTCCCCATGATGGCGCCGACGTTCACGAGAGCTTCATAATCGACCGGCGTATCGGCCAACGATGCGGGGACACATCCTCCGGACGGACCTCCCACCTGCACTGCTTTGAATTGTCGGCCCGGCATCACCCCACCGCCGATCTCTTCGACGATCTGCCGCAAGGAGACTCCCATGGGCACTTCGATCAGGCCTCCGCGAAGCACTTTGCCTGCCAACGCAAACACCTTGGTCCCTTTACTCTGCCGAGTCCCCAGCTGTGCGAATGTGCGCCCCCCGTGCCGAAAGATCCAGGGCAGGCAAGCCAGCGTCTCGACGTTGTTGATCAGGGTAGGATGTTCCCATAACCCGCTTTCGACCGGATAAGGCGGCCGCAGCGTGGGCGTGCCACGCCGTCCTTCGAGACTGTTGATCAGAGCGGTCTCTTCGCCACAGATGAACGCTCCCGCCCCCTCCATGACACGGAAGTTGATGTCGAAGTCGGTTCCCCACAGTCCGCGGCCGACCAAACCGTGCGCTGTGCCACGCTCAATCGCCGCGCGGATTCTCTGGACGGCCAGCGGATATTCTGCGCGGATATAGAAGATCGCTTCCCGGGCGCCGATCGCTCGAGCGGCAATGGCCATCCCCTCGATCACTCGGTAGGGAAACGACTCGAGCAGCATGCGATCCATGAACGCCCCGGGATCTCCCTCATCCCCGTTGCAGATGACATACTTCACCGACCCTTGGGCGGCACGTGCCTTCTGCCATTTGACATGCGTGGGAAACCCGGCTCCACCACGTCCCCGCAGGCCGCTCACCCGCACTTCCTCAATGATCTGCTCGCCGTCCAGCTCCTGGACACAGCGTTGCAGCCCGGTGAATCCCTGGTGCCGTAAGTATTCGTCCAGATCCAACGGATCAATATCGCCGCAATACTCCGTGGCAATGTGCTTCTGCGGTCCCAGGAAAGCGCACACCGGTTGATCCCGTACGTCCAGGGCGTGGCTCTGTACCGGATCCTCTTCTTCGTTCGAGTAGAATCCATCGAGCCATCGTGAGAGGTGATGGCTCACACGCCGCAGCAGTCCGCGCGGCTGAAAATGCCGCAACACAATGTCTCGCACGTCCCCAGGTTGCACGTGCGAGAAAAACTTGGATTCCCGGCCCGGCACGACCAGCTCCAGCAGCGGAGTCTGATGGCACATGCCGATGCAGCCGACCGACTTGACGTGCGCCGCGATGCCCGACTCCCCAATGACGGATAACAGCTCTTCGTGCACCAGACCGCTCCCCTGCGCCTGGCAACACGACCCCAATCCGACGCGGATCTCTCCCTGGAGCGGCCGACGCGGAGCATGGGCGACCACGCCCGCGGTGGGCCTCCGCCGACTCCCCTTTTTCGAAGCAGCCAAGACCTGCGGCACACTCCGCGGGGTCACTCGACCGTAGGTCGTGTGATCGATCTGGATCACGGGAGCCAGTGTACAGCAACCCAGACAGGCGACCGATTCGACGGTATACTCCCCGGCCGCATCGGTGTCTTGACCGGGAGCGAGTCCCAGCTGTTGGGCGATCGCGTCCTGCACCAACTCCGATCCCTTGACGTGACACGCGGTACCCTGACAGACGTGGATCGTGTGCTTGCCAACGGGCTGATGTCGAAAGTGGGTGTAGAAGGTCGAGACCCCGGTGATCTCGGCCGCCGTGATGTCGGTCAGCTCGCAGACCCTCTGCAATGCGCTCGCCGGCAAATAGCGATACCGCTGCTGAATCGCCTGCAGGATCGGAATGACCGCTTCCCGCTTTCTTCCCAGCCGCGCGACGATTTCGTCAACGGGCGACAGATCAAGTTGCAGCTTCATGGTTGTTCGATGCCAGTTCGCTCAGCAGATTCCCCGCTGGCAGGATGTTGTTGTGTGGAAGCACTGCGAGGCTTTCTGACGGCAGCCTGTCGCGGCCCGCGCCAGCTGCGACGGGAAATCGCTCGCTCCTATTTCCCGATACAGAACAGATGTTGCTCGCCGCGCAGGTAGATCCGACCAGGCTGAAAAGCTGGACTGGCGCGGCATGGTTCGCCCATTTCCAGCTCCGCCACCCGCTCGCACGCGTCCCCCGCCGGCTTCAGAATCAACACGTTTCCTTCATCGGTAACCAGGTAAATCAACTCGCCCACCAGGCTCGGCGACGCGGAAATCTCGCTGACCAGGTCCTCCTCCCAGACGGGTTCACGCGAATCGTCCAGGTTGGGCTCTTCCCCCGGGGCGGCATCGAAACAGCCGAGCAGTCCGTGCGACAACAAGAATACGTGGTCCCCGGTAGCGAGTGGACTACAGACGTCGGGCGCGTCAATGTCGGTCATCCACAGGATGTGCGAATCCGTCACATCGCCACTCCCGTCGACGCGAACCGCGAACATGCCTCCCGTTTCATTGGCTGCGAAAACGAGCCCGTTGGCAAACGAAGGCGACGGTCCCACTTCACCGCCCAGGCACTTGGCACGCCACAGTTCCTGACCATCTTCGGGGGCGTAGGCGATGACCCAGGGAGCCACGCACGTGATGAGCATGGTCCGACCATCGTGCTGGATCACGATTGGCGTAGCCCAGCTGCTCGGTACTTCACGCGGCACTTCCCACACGACATCGCCTGTCGCTCCGTCCAAGGCATACAGTCGCGACTTGCCGTCCTTACCAGTTCCCTGGTCATACTGCACCATTACGCGGTCTCGATAGGTCGCCAGGGAGCTGGCATGCCCATACGGGTTCTTCGGAACCCCCAGGTCTTTGCGCCACACGAGAAGGCCTTCCCAGTCGGCGGCCACCAGATTGCCGGTGGGAAAGATGGCGTAGATGCGCAGCCCGTCGGTCGCCAGAGTGGAGGGGGCATAGCCGGTCGATTCCATGACCTCCAACTCGGCGCCGCCCAGTTCTGGCGGAACATCGAGTCGCCACAGCAATTCTCCCCGGTGGGCATCGAAACAGAAGATCGCCTGCTGCTGGTCGGTGGCCCCGGAAACGAAGACTCGGTCCTGCCAGACTATGGGCGAATTGTGGCCTGGCAATGGGAGCTCCGTCTTCCACAGGATCCCTTCGCCACTGGCAACATCCCATTGCGTAGGAAGATCGGTGTACGGGGAGATACCCGATCCCGTCGGACCGCGAAAACGAGGCCATTGCGCGGCGTAGGTTTCCGCCGACGGAAGTGGCTCCGCGGCGGCGGGAGGAGCGGCAGGCGAAGGGTTGGCATCGGGGGCCGGCTGCGGGTGAGAAGGAACGTCATGCCCTTGCTCGGGCGCGGCCGGTGCTGCCGTCTTCGAATCCGAAGTCTCGGCAGCTGGCGGTGCCGGTGCGGAGTCGTTTCCGGCTTCCGCGAGCTGACCGGGCGCGGTGGCTGCCAGTTCTTCCTCAGCTGTCGGCAGGATGTGTGGCGCACGCAGGGCGTAGCCGCACAGGAGCAGGGTGATTGTCAGGACCAGGCCGACGACTCCCCAGCGGCCCCATTGCTGCTCTTGCCACAAAGCGTCTACCGGCTCATCCGCCGCGACCGGTTGCGGCAGTCTCGGACGCAGCGCTGCCGCCCAACGTGCGGTGGCCAAAGTGAGGATCACTCCACCCAGCAGCAGATAGACGCCGGTGGACATGAACCGACGCCGCTGGAAATAGTCGGCTCGCAGCTCCTGATCAAGCTGTCGGAGATTGTCCGGCAGCTGCAGGTCGTTCGGCTTGTCGCGCAGAGCGGCTTTGAGTTCGACGAACTGCGGCGAATCAAACAGTTCATAGGTTCCACGTCCGGCAAAATTCACGGCCAGCATGAAACCAACGATGATGGTGAATACTCCGGCCACCACAGAAGTTCCCAGGACAGCCGGATATCGGACGGGAAACTTCATGCCGGCTTCTCCTCCACGACTTGTGAGACGTCCTGAATGAGACCGAGTCGGACCAGTTCCACCGGACAGGACTTGAAACAGCGGCCGCACGAAACGCAACCTGATGGTTCGGGGTGATACTTGATTCGTCGCCTGCGGACCGACAGTTGGATCAGCTTGACGGATAGGACGAGGCCAATCCAGGCACCCAGCCAGCCACCCAACTGCGCGTAACGTTGTTGGAGTTGTCGCGCTTCCCGGTACAGTTGCACGGGAGGCTGTCCCGTATTGCGAAAGGCCTCGCTCGCGTCGGTCGTCTGCTCGGTCTGTCCCAGCTCCTCCAGCCGCACCTGCTCGGCGAGCTGCACGTGCGGATCCAGACGCGACAGGGGGGCTGACCACATCGTGCCGATCCACGCTGGCAGGGCGATCAGGACCGGTGTCGCCAGCAGCAGGTATCGCAGCTGCCGCTTGCCTCGCGCCGCCTGCTCGGCAGGCTGTGGCGTGGTCGGCGGTTGAATCGCTCCGTAGGGACAAGCATCTTCACAGAGCCGACATTCGATACACTCGCCAGGCACGATCCGCAGATGCCACTTGGAAACACGCGACAGGAGTGCCAGAAGGGCTCCGAAGGGGCATAGATAGCGGCAATAGGGGCGTCCCACGAACACGCCGATCACCAGCACGCAGGTGCCGAAGATCAGCATGTTCGCATTCCCGTCCAGTCGGAAGAATGCTACGAACGGATCGTACCGGCAGATCAGAAACGCCGTGCCGGACGCGGCAAACAGAACCGCCGCTCCCAGATAAATGTACGGGAAGATGCCGAGTGCATGATCGATCCAGCGCGGGACCCGCACGCTCCGCACCGCCACCAGCTCCTGCACGGCGCCCAGCGGGCAGACGGCGGCGCAGAACGTGCGCCCAAAGAAGAGGGTGAAGACCAGCGGAAGGACGAAGAATGCGACGACTCCCAGCGGAATGACGTAGCCGGTCCCCCCCAGAGCCAAGGCCACGTTCTGGATCGCTCCGATCGAACAGATGCACCCGTCCCGGACGAACCCGAACCAGATCAATGAGACGACCGCCAACACCAGCAGATGCTTGCGCGAGCGGGATACGAGCGCATAGTAGCTGGCCAGCGACAACGCGATCACCAGCGCGGCGACATGCACGAGCTCCCAGGCAGCCGGATCGGTGTGCGGCACTTCGGTGGTCGGAATGTCATGGTTCGAAAACGTGGGAGTCGGAATCAACTCACCGGCCACATCGCTCGCCAACGCGAACAACAACCACCAGGCACAGACCAGTCTGAACACACTCGTCATGACGAATACACCTGGCTCAGAACCTGTCGAGCCTTCACGTTTGCCGGATCCAGAGCCTTGTGCTGCATCAGTGCCAACGCCTGCCGTTTGAGCCGATACGGCGTTTCCATGGGAATCCGCTCGAAAGCTCGGCTGGGACAGGCCATGCTGATCGCACATTCATTGCAGTCGACGCACCGATCGTGCATCACCTGCAGGTAGAGCGAGCCGTTCATCAAGGCGCAGCCTTTGACACACACACCACAGCCAATGCAGCTGGCTACGTCAATGGTGTACTCATAGAACCGCTGGCCCGCCTTCTCCTCGACGAACGTGCGAATCACCGCGCCGGTCGGGCACAGCTGGTTCTCCGCCGCCGTATTCAACTCGCGATAATTCGTATGGAAATAGCCGGTGCAGATGTCGCAGTAACCGCAAATATCGAAACACTGCACGCATTTCACCGCTGACTCGTCCAGCACACAGTCCGTGGCGCAGGTTCCGCAGCCGATACACTTGTCAGGATCGATCTGCCAACGCATTTCGGCCGCCTGGCCATGCCTTCCCGCCAGAAAACCGGCAGCTGTGGCTAACGTGGCAACCCCCGCCACGCGGAGCGAGTCGGAGAGGAATCGCCGTCGATCAACCGACGCTTGTCCGGTCGTGGTGTTCGTCATCGTTATCACCTCTCGGGCCTGCCCCTGTCCTCGACCTGCTCTTTGTCCGACTGATGACGACGCGACTGCTGCGCTCGTGGCAATTCACAGCGGCTCCAGAGTCCACACGATGCACATGCCGAGGTGAGCGGTGGACAGGACGAGCCGTCCCCTCGCAGGACCAGCTGCCATGTGACCACTCCCAACCCGCCCAGCACGCCGTAACGAACCGCCGCAGTCAGCCAGGTGCGTCGATCCGTCTGGGGCAACTCTGCCTGATTCATGGGTTCGTCTCCGTGGGGTTCGTCTTGTGCTGAAAGACCACCACACATCGCTGCTGACCATCGAGCACCAGCACGTTTCCTTCCCCGTCTGCCGTTACATCGAACACACGCTCTTGCTGGTTGCCGCGAGCATCGCCCAGCGCCGCAGCACTCACGCCCAACTGCTCCGGACCGGCAACGACCTCTTCCAGATCGCCCGTGGCGGAGTAGATCTTGATGCGTGGTATTCCCTTCTCGGATGTGACAAAGCGACCGTCAGCCAGAGAGGCCAGATGGGCCGGGTTACAGCATCCGAAGAAATCCGAGAGTGCAGCACCCGCATTCCCCCAGTACGACTGCAGCTGACCATCGAAACTGTACGTTTCAATCCGCCGCATTCCCGGATTGACGATGTGCAGTGTTTCGTCAGCATCCGCGACCAGATCAAAACAGGGACTGGGAATGATGAAACCGGGCATCTGCCGATCGGGATCCCCTTTGCCGATGCTGCCCAGCCGTCTTCCTGCGCGGTCGTACTGCCAGACCACACGCTGTCCCGCGTCGGCCACAAACACAAAGTCACCCGCCACGACCACGGCCGTAATCGCCGTCTTCTGCTCCAGGTCAGGCCACTGCTGCCGCGGTTCGTAGTTCGGACCCAGGACCGTGATGTGTCGCTGCACTGCCACCACCACCGAGCCCGGTTCGGCGTCATCCGGTCCGGCGACTGCCAGGCATGACGGAGGTCCCTCCAGCGGAACCACCGCCAACGATCGGCCGTCGCCGCTGAGCACCTCCAGTGCGGAATCGCCCGCCACCAGGATCTTCCCGTCAGGTCCCACGGCCAGTGCGACGGGCTGCTCGAGAGAGACCGGGATGCGCAGCCGCTCTCGGTACGTCAACAGTTCCGTCGGAATCTGCATTTGCGCCGTCAGTTCCGACTCGAACCGCTGCGTCGGCTCCGCCTTGCCTTCGCTTCCGCTGTCGAGATGATACAACGCATACGTGCCAACGACCAACATGACGACGATGGCACCGGTCGAGACGGTGTTGCCCCACGTGCGGCGCCGCCGCGGTGGAAGCGCAGTCGGGCCGGGACCGAGCTCTCTCGATGCTGCACCCGACTGTGACAACAATTCTGTTGATGGAGAGTCCATATGCACCCGGTTACCTAGTGGAAAAACACCCGACACCACACGTTAGGGGGCAGGGACATTCAAGTCCAGGCAGGACATGCGCGTCATGTCCCGCACAATCAATCGTCCGCCAGCCAGCGCCATCGGGCCCCACGCATCCGTTCCGTTTTCAAACACCTGATATCTTGCCAGCGGGCGATACTCCGTGGTGCTGGCTTCCGCCATCACCAGCAGCCCGTCGTTGCTCATGGCCAGTATCGCACCATCTGCGATCATGTAGGGGCCGTGCCCGAATCGATCTTTGCCACTCTCCCAGATCTGCTGGCCGTCGAAATCCATACAGACCAGCTTGCCGCCGCCCTGCTTGCGGATACCGAAGAGATGTCCGTCGTACAGAATCGGCGTCTGTTGTTCCGAGTTGAATTGCTTGGGAGTCAAGGTCAGCAGCGACGTGGCTGTCCACTGATCCGGTCCGGGAACCACCTGCATGATTCGGCTTCCGACCTTGTTGTCGTACCCACTCGAAAGAAACAGACGCCCGTCGGGCAGCACCACCGGCGATGGAGCGGTCGCAAACTGCATGGTCCAGTCGGTCGATTGCCACAACAGCGTACCGTCATCGGCCGACACCCCGGCGATCCCCGCCGTGGCACAGTAAACATACGTGCGGCGCCCATTCAGCTCCATCGGAACCACCGAAGCGTGCGTCATCTGCCAATTCAGGGGGTTGGGCGTCTGCCAGATCGGCTGGCCGGTCTGGACGTCGACGGCCAGGAGTAGTGCCTTGCCGCCGGGGGCCAGAATCAGACGCTCTCCGTCAATGAGTGGACACTGACCGGCATACCAGCGCGGTTCCTCCGTGCCATACTCCACGACCAGGTCGATCAGCCAATGACATCGGCCGGTCGCCGCATCCCAGCACGCCACCTGACAACGCGGCCCTAACGTAATGACACGATCGCCCAGGATCGCGGGGACCGTGCGCGACATGCCGTGGTTGCGCGTCACGTCGACCGGGTAGCTGTTGTGCCACAGCTCCTTGCCATCGTCGAGTGACAGGCAACGGAGCGTGTCGGCTCGGGCTTCTTCGTCATAGTCCAAGACATAGGCGCAGCCGTGAGCGATCGCCGCCCCAGCGTATCCCTCACCCAGCGTCAGCGTCCAGAGGACCGGCGGACCTGATTCAGGCCAACTGCGCAGCAGTGGTACTGTGTCGCGGCTGACCGCGTCCAACTGAGGCCCCCGAAACCAGGGCCAGCTGGCCGACACCGTCGAAGAGTGCCCCTCTCCCACCACCGGTTCTCCCGGTCGGGGCGCTTGCTGCGGCACTACCGCCACAACAGCCTGTCCGGTGGGACGGTCCAGACCGGGCACTCGCAGTTCAGGACGCGCGCCCGCGGCACTGTGAAGCCACAGCCCGATCAGCACGGCACCAACGGTTGCCGCACACACCGGAATGATCGCGTCTGTGATCCGCCAATCCACGTTCGACTCCGGGCAGCCATCGCCGCCAACTCTGTTAAGCCATGGCTCGCTTATGTCCAGCCCGCAGTCGCACGGCATCCATGGTGACCGCGCCGCGAACTCCGTCCGGTACCAACCCTCGCCACTCCGCTCGCTCGACAGGCCTCGGCGGCGAGCGGCCTGCGCGGTGTTGCTGAGGTAGTCAGGGTTGCTGAGGTATGATGAAAAAAACGATGGTGGTTCGACTTCGGTCTGAGCTCCCGACCAACGTGCCACTCGACGCGCAGGGCCCGTGACCAACTGACTTCACGCGTGGTAAACATCTCTCGACGCTGGCCAAGCCTTTTGAGCTCGTTCGAAAAATGTCGCCTGAGCCCCGAACGGTCAACATGGTTCTGGTCGGGTCCCTGAGGAACGGAGGCAGACGCGCGAGAAACACGAGCGCCGCACCGTGGGCTGCCGACTCGGCCCAACAGCAATCTCAACCTGCTCACCGCCTGCCTGCCAACGTATCCTGAGGAAGGATCCGCACGCGGCGCACCAACACACCCCGTGCGAACGATGAGGGCTCATTATACTCCGACTTCCGTGAAGCGGGACAGGGATCCGAGCGAATTCCACCGCCTATTGGGCGGTTGCGGCGGGAGTCGCCCGCGTGATTTGGGGAGCCAATCGGAAGCTTCGACGGCAGGAGGCGGCACCGGTCAGGAGGACTACTCGGTCTGGAAATCCGGCGGCAAACTGCAGCATATCGAACACGGAACTGCAAAATGCCGAAGCACGAGGAAGCACGGCCTCGGCGACTGCCGAGCATCTTGGGGGACGGCAAAAAATCGATTCTGCCACCGGGAAATGTGACATTCCTTGTCGGATATTCTGCGGTTCGGACGCCTCCTTGACCAACGTTGCCCGCTGTCTTGACCCTGGTGTGTCGCTGGATGATCCATGTTGCTTGACTAGTTGACACTTGGTCGATCGTGGTTGACAGGCGTCGGTAATCGCCCAGTCCCGGCGGCAGGCGGCAAATCGACATCAAATCCTTCCGAAATGTGGTCTGCTTCCCCTGACGAGGGTAGGGCGTTCGTTGATCTGTCGGCTGGGGAGCGTTCAACTGCCCGTGAGTTGCTGCAAGTCGCGTCGGCGAATGATGCCCAGCAGTCGATAGGGTCGATCGCGCGTGACAACCGGGAAGCAACCCGCTTTGCTGCTCTGCTTGAATTCCCGCCAGGCCTCCATGGCGGGTTCATCCGGATGCAGCAGAGGAAACGACGCGGAGATCAAATCGGTGGCGCGCACCAGCGGACCAAGACCTGGATCAAAGTGTTCGTCGCGCAGGTCCGCGTAGCTGATCATTCCCACGACGGCGCCGCCTTCATCGATGACCGGTAGCGAGTCGTCGTGGCTCCGCTCAATGAAATCGACCACGCGCCGGTAGGTGGCGGAGGCGGGGATGCCGCGTACATCACGCCGCATGAGCTCTTCGATGGTCATCGATTCCAATGCTCGACTGCGCCACGATTCGATACCGAAGGCAATCATCAGGCGATTCCACAGCGAACGCAACTCGTCAATCAGGGTGGTGTCGCTGTGATGGATGGCTGCTTCCAGCGGAACCTCGCCGGTGCGAACTACCGCCTGCCGAATCAGAATGGGGCCGCAGATCTCGAAGACGATGACCGTTCCCAGAATGATCACCTGCAGATGATTGCCCAGTTCGGGGTATCGATCGGCAGCGATGGACGACAAGGCGATGGCCGCTCCCGCTTGAGAAATGATGGTGGCCCCCAGCCATCGCTTGACGGCGTCCCCTTCATTGCACGTGGCCACGAGGAAGATGCCGAAATACTTGCCCAACGTGCGGAGAATAACATATCCCAGTCCGATGATACCGGCGGCCAGGAGCGCCTGCACATCCATCTCGGTGCCATGGATGACGAAGAAGACGACACAGAGCAAACCGGTGAATTGATCGAGCTGGGCAACGATGTCTTTGGCACGGCTCGACGTATTCGCCACGGTCGTCCCCATGATGAGGAAGGCGAGCAGGTACGGGAACTCGTACCGATGGCAGATGCCGAGGATGGCGGCACTTACCGCCACCAGCATCACCAGCCAGCGGCTGCGTGAGAGGAACGCTGCCGCCAATGCGACCGCCAGACCGGCCAGCACACCCAGAGTTGCGGTGCTCAACAGATTGAGCGTCAGTTGCGCCAGAGTCGCCAGCACCGGACTGTCCGATCGGCCGTGCCAGGCCATGATGGAAACCAACAGGATCTCGAACAATACGATCGCGACCACATTATTCAGAGCCACAAGCGTGTTGGCATACCGTGTGATCGGTCCTTCTGACTGTGTCTCCTTAAACACCAACACCGTCGTGGCCGGCGCTGTGGCCAGCGCCAGTGCACCGAACAAAACCGCTCCAGCACCTCCTTCTCCCAGCAACATCAGACCACCGCTGACCAGCAGAAAGGTCAGCGTCAGCTCGCCGGCCGATAGACGGACAATCGATCGCCAATGCGTACGAATATGCCGCACCGCGAAACTGCAGCCCATATTGAACAGGACGAGTGCCATGGCAAACTTCGCCATCGGATCGAGGAATACCAAGTGGATCTCAGGAATCGTCAGCAGGTGCACCACGGAACCGGGCAAGTACTGCTTGAGGGAGGGGGATAGGGATTCCATCGTGTGGGGGCCCAAGGCGAGTCCCACCAGCAGATAGGCGGTCACTTTGGGGAGCCTGAGACGTTCGGCCACCATCCCTCCCAGGAGGGCAGCCGACAACAGCAGACCCAGCGTCAGGCCGGCGCGCTCCAACGTTGCGCCGAGCTCAGCGGATGTCAGCACAATCTGATCGCTGGATCCCAACACTCACAGCCTCCTGTTTCGCGGAATGGTTCGGATTTGGCCAACCGCTCTGCACGTCAGTTCCCGATTCGGCCGCACACAGCTGAATGGGCCGCGTTACGGAAGACGCACCAGTCTACTCGGCCGGCTGCAGGCTTGGCACATGCCTCACTCCGGTCACCGGCAAGCGACATCTTCGCCGATCGCTGCTTACTCTGGCAAGCCAGCTAACGATCCGGCTCTGCCCCCCAAATAGGTCCCAATGAGGGTGGTAACGGTTAGCGATTTGAGGACTGATAGGAGGTGCCCGCCAAACGACCGCTGAGCACACACGCGTGTACCATCGTTTTCCCACGGCGGCCAGAGCACGAGACGAACTGACTTCCCTCGGTTGTGGAACTCGATCGCACGGGCTTTCGGCCCGCGAGCCGCAGCGACGCGGCTGGGCGGGAGCGGCCATTACGCTCCTACAATTTGGTTGCCGGCCTCATTCATCAGCCAGGCGGGAACGCGAATCACCTCTCCCTGTCGGTTCACGAGCGCCAGGGTCACTTGCGCTGTGGCCAGCAGGTCGCCGTCGCGCAACACCTGGTATTGATGTTCGATCTTGGCCGGCGTAATCCGCTCAATGGTGGTGCGGATTGTCAGCAGATCGTCGTACCGAGCTGGCTTGTGGTAGGTGCACTGCGCCTTGACCACGACGGCATACGTTCCCTCTTCTTCCATGCGACGATAGTTTCCCCCCGACGCTCGCAGCAACTCGGTGCGACCCACTTCGAAGTAGGTGAAATAATTCGCGTGGTGCAGTAGTCCCATCGGATCAGCATCCTGATAGCGGACGCGCACCTGGATCTCGTGTTGGCGCAACATCGTTTCGATTCCTGCAGAATATCCGCCGCGGCCGACGCGACAGGCTGGCCTGAATCGCCCCGCAGAAGCGTGGCGGGCATCCCGCGCGCTGGAAGGACCGTCGGTAGAGCGGGGCCGATGGTCCCGATTGTAGGGGCCATCGGCGATTCGGCCCAGAGCCCAGCGTCCAGCGCCGAGAGCCCGGCGTACGCCGCGGTTGTCCCGGCAGCGCGCCGTGGGACTATAATCAGACACATCGAGCGGGTACGGGATCAGTTGCCCGGCCCGAAGTGACCGACACCCTCGGGGGTGGCGTGTCGCACCTTTTTGTCGCGGCAGCAGGAGTCATGGATCATGGGGGTCAAACGCAAGTTTACCGACGTGGTGTCCTGGACGAGTCGTCTCGGGGGACTCCTCGCTCTCATCTGCGCGCTGGCGCCCCTCAGTGTCCGTGGGCAAATCGACTATGAGCGTCCGCCGATCGACTATCTTCACGCCTCGGTGCACGATCACGTGGCTCAGCTCCAGCAGCGGCTTGAGTCGGGAGAGGCGACCCTGGACTTCGACGAGCAGTCGGGATACCTGCCGAGCGTGCTTCGAGCGTTGGAGATTTCGCCCTCTTCCCAACTGCTCGTCTTCTCCAAAACCAGTTTTCAGCTTGCGCGGATCTCGCCGCGGCGGCCTCGTGCGATCTACTTCAATGACAACACCTATATCGGTTGGGTCCAGCGAGGAGATGTGATCGAAGTCTCATCGGTCGATCCCCAGCAGGGTGCCGTTTTCTATACCCTCAGCCAGAAGCCATCCGAACAGCCGCGATTTGAACGTCAAACGCACAACTGTCTGGTCTGTCACGGCTCGTCCCACACGCAGGGCGTGCCGGGCCACTTTGTCCGGTCGGTCTTTCCTGACCGCAGCGGCCAGCCGGTTCTCAGCGCCGGAACGTTCCGTACCGATTTCACGAGTCCGTTGCGCGAACGATGGGGTGGCTGGTACGTCACCGGTACGCACGGCGCGCAGAGACACATGGGGAACGTCACGGTCGGGGCCGGCCATACGTCAGCCGATCAGGCGGGGCAGCACGGCGCCGACCCGATACCACTGGATGTGGAAGCCGGTGCGAACGTGATCGATCTGAAACCGCTCTTGAACATCTCCCCCTATCTCACCCCCCACAGCGATCTCGTGGCACTGATGGTGCTCGAACATCAGACGGCCGCCCATAACGGCATCACGGCGGCCAATTACAGCGCTCGAATGACACGCCGCGATGCACTGATCATGAACGAGGCTCTGCAGCGGGACGCGCAGTACGAATCAGAGTCGACGCAACGTCGTTATGCGGCTGCCGCCGAGAAAATGCTCGATGTGCTGCTGCTGGTCAACGAGGCTCCGTTGACTGAACCGGTAGCTGGGACGAGTGAGTTCGCACGTCATTTCCAGCAGCTCGGGCCCGTCGATCGCCAGGGCCGGTCCCTGCGGGCGCTCGATCTGAAGACACGTCTCTTCCGCTATCCGTGCAGTTATCTGATCTACAGCGGTTCATTTGCCGCACTGCCTCCGGAGGTACGTGATCGGGTCCTGCAGCGTTTGTGGAGCGTACTCACGTCGGCCGACACATCCGAGAAGTTCCAGCATCTTGCCCCGGCCGATCGACAGGCGATCCGGGAAATTCTGCAGGATACCCAGCCCGATCTGCCCGCTTACTGGCGATCCTCAGCCGGCGATGGCACGTGAACGATGCCGGCCGATCCGCGCCGAGCCAGGACGAACAGCTGATACTCTCCCACGACCGGCCAGTGGATGGTGATGCCGGACGGGTCAAACAGCCGAACGTCGAACCGATCGCTGGCCAGATGGTAGAACGCGGTTGAGTGCACGCGGCCGGGGTCGCCGATCCAGCACGTTCCCTGGGTAGCGAGAAGGGCCTCGATTGTGTTGAGCAATGAGGCATGGACGCTCAGGTCATAGAGGACGTCGGAGGCCAGCAGCAGCTGATAACGCTCGTCCGGCGCCAACTCAGGTGGTTGATGCCAGTCGAGCAGATGCCGCCCCCGCGGCTGGTAGCCGTTGTGGCTCGCGTTTTGACCGGCCAGTTCGAGTGCATGCGGTATATGGTCGGTGAAGGTCACGGCCAAGCCGCGGGCCATGGCGGCCAGGCCGACCAGGCCTGCGCCGCAACCGAGTTCAAGGACCGATTCGTCCCCCCGCCAGGAAGTGCGCAGCACCGCCTCGGCCGTCGGGATGGCGGCCGACCAGAGCGTGGCCCAGTAGGGGTCAAACGCCGGACGATCCGAACCGGCGAGCCGATCTTGTTCCGCCTCAAGTTGTGCTTCCAGTACGCGGTCTGGATCGGCTGGAAGAATCAGCTCGAATTGCTGCCGATCGCAGAGTGTGACGATCCGTCGAACCCAGCCGCCGGGAATGTCAAACGGCATGGCCATGGGTTGGTCATCGTGCTGAGCACCGCTCATTGCTGCTCCCGTTCTGGCCACTGCCGTTCAATGCTGACCTTGGCGACTCGGCTCGATGCCGCGGCTCGCGGCGGCCACCGTCATGACGTGTGCACTTCTCTGGGGGCTGATACCCTTTACCATCCCCGCTCGTCCTGCCGGACTCACCTCGCTATTATGGCTCGTAACCACAACTTTCGAGTAATGGGTCTCCGCTGGAAGCGTGGAGATCATTCATCGATGGCATTTCAGCTGGAAGGAGAGTACACATGTCGGAGCGAGTCTACAAGAAGATCGAAGTGACCGGTACATCCGCAACCTCTCTGGAGGAAGCGATTGAGAACGCTGTGGCGCGGGCGGCCAAGACGGTGCACAAGATGCGGTGGTTCGAGGTCGTTGAGACGCGCGGTCGCATTGATGACGGAAAGGTTGCTGAATGGCAAGTCACATTGAAGATTGGCTTTGCCCTGGACGATTGAGGGCTCGGTCGATCGAGCTGGTTCGCCGCTGAAAGTGGCGTTGTCTGTTGCTTACCGCGGGAGGAACTGCCGACCGCGGAACGGCCGCCGTGGCGACAGCTGGATAAGCCACGTTGGTTGCCCAACCCGATTTTGCCCAATAGCACGCATGAGGGGACCTGTGATGAAAGACGCAGCGATCGTGGTGACGAAGACCGGTCTGGGAACAACGGCCGCCGGCGATGCAGCGTTTGGCGTTGAGATGCTCGACAAGATGTTTCACACGCTGGAAAGAATGGCCGACAAGCCGGCGGTTGTCTGTTTCTACACGGAAGGGGTGAAACTGTTGGCCCCCGATTCGCCGCTGGCACTGAGCGTGCGTCTTCTCGAACGCCTGGGCATCCGACTGCTCGCCTGCCAGAGCTGCCTGGAATATTATGGAATCACGGAGATCGTCGCGGGCGAGCGACGAGGCATGGTCGAGATTCTCGAGGCACTCGCCGCCGCCACCAAAGTCATCACCGTCTGACGTGCTCTTCGTCGATTGCGTCTGTGCGCGATGATGAATCGGCACCGAGGCCCGGAGTCCTGAAACAACGATCGCGATTCTGGGGCGCTCCACTGCCCACCACGAACGAAGATCGAGTGGACCATGGTCGAGCCGGACGCGGGCCGCATCGAAACTCCCCGGCCGGTCGGATCGTCATTTCATTCGTCATTGGGTATTGCGTCATTCGGCCTTTCGATTGGGTATTTCGTCATTCGACATTACCAGGGACGTGGCCGAATCGCGCACGCTCAGTCAATGCGCCGCACAACCGGCCGGCGGCTGACTCGAAAGCTGTACCAGCGATTCGGTAACGCGTGCAATCTGCGCATCGTTGAGCAGCAGAAAACGGTGCTGTCCGTCATCCGACGGTTCAAAGCGAGTGAAGGCATCATCTTCCGCGATCACCGTGCCGGAAGGTGACAGATCAAAGTACCCTCGCTGCGGAAAGACCGCATACAATACGCTTGTCAGGTCCCAGGTCGGTCGGTTGTGGGGCGGGGGTTCGTACAGTCGATAGGCTTCCGCCACCGGGTGATGCTCTACGTATCCGTAATCCTGCTCAATGCTGACGGCCGGATACGGAACGGCCACGCCGATTTCGAACCCGCTCATCACGATCGGCGTGGGCCATTGCGACAGGAGTTTCTGCGCCGAGGGGATGTCCATCTTGATGTTGTATTCCACAAAACGATCGCGTCCGATGTCCTTGCGGAAATCGCCCGCCATCACCGAGAGCAGACGCACTTTCTGCTTCACCAGGTCGACTCCCGACAAGGGAGAAGCATCGTCAGGTTGCGTGTCGAGGAGGCGGGCCAGATTGGTCGAGAAGCCGACCTGGGCGATGGCAACCGATTGATCTGGCTGTGCCTGCAAGACCTCCCGGAGCAGTCGGGTGGCATCCGGCGCTTTCTCACCTTGCAGGTCATGCGGGTAACGCAGTTGGCCATTGTCCTTCTGGCGGGCCAACCCCAGGAACTTGCTCTCATCTTTCGTCATGCCGTTGTGGACGATGCCGACGGGAATGTCGGGCCGACCATAGAAGGTGTTTACCGCATCCACGAATTCCGCGGCCAGCGGATGATCCTTGGTAATCGTCACCGCCAGCAGCCGGCATTGTCCGCGGCTCTGCAAGGCGTGAATCAGCCCCAGCGCCAATGCATCATCCACGTCGTTGCCGATATCGGTATCGAAGATCAGGCCCAGCGGTTCTTCGCCGGTCAGCGGAGTGGCGCCGGTCAGGGGCGTCAGCCAGGCGAGGATGACGACGCTGACGGCCACGAGCTTATGGAGTCTCATGGGGTTGATATCCTTTGTGGGAAAGGGGAATGGGCAGGAGGCAGGCTTCCTTCGCGGCAGGGTCAGCACTCGCTCAGATCCGGGAAAGATCGTGGCAATAGCAGACGGCCACCGGGCGGTTCTCGAGGTGTCGCATCGCCTGATCCTCCTTTTCCTTGTCTTTGATCAGTTCCTGGAAGAAGGGGACCAACACCACCGTCATCAGCTGGCCGAAACCGATCAGCGCGCTCCCTACGAGCCAGAGCACGAAGAAAGGACCCACGCGATCCCAGCGGGTAAACACATAGTACAGGCCATAGATTCCAGTGAACATTAAGAACCCGTGCAAGGCCGATTCCTGGAACGCGGCGATGAATATGCGCAAGCTGTAATAGAAACAAATCAGGCTGCCGAAACCGACGAGAATCATGCCCGAATTCTGGACGACCTGATCCTGCGGCAGGGAGACCATGCCGATGGCAAAACCTACAACGCCGAGAAAGGCCAGCATGATCATCCACCACGGGGCCCCTTTGCTCATCCGCTGCTGCTCCAGTTTGTCGCGAGCAATCAGGCGTTCTGCATGATCGAGCGCCGGGTTGCCGTGCACCGGCAGCTCCCCTAGTCCCTCATCATCGAAGTCGACTGCCGATCCGACACGTGTCTTGATCTTGTGTCCGCGGCGCAGGTCGAAACCACACATCACGCACAGTACGGCCTCCTCGGCCAACTCGGCACCACAACCGGGGCAGCGGTTGACATTGGCGCGGATACCCACGTCGTCCAAGAGGTCGGAGAGACCTTTGTTCGCCGACGCGGCCACCGGCTGGGAGGGGGAAATCAGCAGCGGTCCGCCGCATTTGGGGCACTTGACCCGTTTCCCGGCGAACTCGTCCTTGGCCGTAAGACTCTGACCACACTGGCACGTAACTTGAATGGGCATGGATCACCTGACGGGCATCACTCCAACATCCTGAGCACTGCGCCTATTGTGTACTGAGCCGAGCGGACGAGCAAGGAGCGGCGTGAGCGGAACCGACTCTGGCCACGTGCCGCGCCGCTCGACGGGCGGAGCGGTCGAGCCGGTTGCCCTGGGATACGTTCCGGAGCTCACTGCCAAAATGGCAGCGGGCGGCTCGGTCCCTCGAAGCCCCTCTCCCAGCCATCTCTGGCGGAGGTCCCGCTGCGGCTCAATGGACTCGCGGGAAATCGGCAGAAATTGGCCGCCAGGTGAATTCCCGGCCGGTTTGGCGCGGAAATTGCCTCAAAGAGTGGCCTATGCGGTGCCCGTACACCAATTTGGCAGCCGGGTGCAGCGCCTACGGTGGGCTGCGCTCGGTAACTTGCGGATATGCGAACGAATAATCGGAGGTAAAAAGCACATGTCGACTGCGACGAAGAAGAAGTCCTCGAACACGATCAAGCTCCAGCCGCTCGGTGACCGTGTGGTGGTCGAGCGAGAGGCTTCGGAGGAGCGAACGGCTGGCGGGATCGTGTTGCCCGACACTGCGAAGGATAAGCCGGCGCGAGGGACGGTTATCAGCATTGGCAACGGAAAACTGCTCGATGACGGTCGCCGCAGTGCTTTGCAGGTCAAGGTGGGGGATCGGGTGATCTTCAGCAGCTACGCCGGTGAGTCGTTCAAGGTGAATGACCAGGAACTGTTGTTGATGCGAGAGGATGACATACTCGCCATTATCGAGGGCTAAACTGAGCCGGCGGCGACCGGGAGAAAGTCCGTGGTCGTCTCGAACTGGGGACCCGAACGTGGGTAGCCCAGGGCCAGCTACTGCGTCTGTCGTCAGGGGATTTGGTGTCCGGCGTCGACTCAGGCAGAATCGTCACAATCAGGTGTTGCTCGGTCAGCCCCACGAGGCCTCCGGCAAGTGATCAGTCAGATACAGTGGCGGGTGAGGCAGCAGGCACGTCTCTCCTGCGTAACCAACGAATTGGGAGATAATCACACATGGCCAAAATCATTGCTTTCGATCAGGAAGCGCGTGATGCAATCCGTCGAGGTGTTTCGAAACTGGCTCGCGCGGTGAAGGTGACCCTCGGCCCGAAAGGACGAAACGTCATCCTGCAGAAGAGTTTCGGCTCGCCAACCGTCACCAAGGACGGCGTCACCGTAGCCAAGGAAATCGATCTGGAAGACGTCTATGAGAACATGGGCGCTCGCATGGTTCGCGAAGTGGCGAGCAAGACGAGCGACGTGGCGGGCGACGGCACCACCACCGCGACCGTGCTGGCCGAAGCGATCTTCAATGAAGGTCTGCGTGGCGTGGTGGCCGGGGTGAATCCCGTACAGATGAAGCAGGGGATCGAAGCGGCTGTGTCCGACATCTGCGAGAAGCTGCACAGCATGTCGATCAAGGTGAAGGACAAGGCCGCCATGGCCAACGTCGCCACCATCGCTTCGAATAACGATCGGGAGATCGGCGATCTGCTGGCCACCGCCATGGAAAAGGTCGGCAAAGACGGTGTGATCACGGTCGATGAAGGGAAGAGCCTGCAGACGGAAGTCGAATGGGTCGAAGGGATGCAGTTTGACCGCGGCTATCTCTCCCCCTATTTCGTCACCGATCCCAACTCGATGGAAACGGTGCTCGAAGATGCCTATGTGCTGGTCTTCGAGAAAAAGATCAGCAGCATCAAGGACATGGTCCCGCTGCTGGAATCTGTGGTCCAGCAAGGCAAGCCGCTGTTGATCGTGGCCGAGGACGTCGAAGGTGAGGCACTGGCGACGCTGGTGATCAACCGGCTCCGTGGCACCATGCAGTGCTGTGCCATCAAGGCCCCCGGTTACGGCGATCGCCGCAAGGCGATGATGGAAGACATTGCGATTCTGACCGGTGGCACCGCGATCTTCGAGGCGCTTGGTGTGAAGCTTGATTCGGTCACCCTGGGTGATTTGGGGCGAGCCAAGAAGGTGATCGTCGACAAAGACAATACGACGATTATCGAGGGAGCTGGCAAGAGCGCGGACATCAAGGGTCGCATTGATCAGCTGCGCCGCGAAATCGAGAACGCGACGAGCGATTATGATCGCGAGAAGCTGGAAGAACGTCTGGCCAAACTGGCCGGCGGCGTCGCCAAGGTGAACGTGGGAGCGGCCACCGAAAGCGAGATGAAGGAGAAGAAGGCCCGCGTCGAGGATGCACTGCACGCCACGCGTGCGGCGGTCGAAGAAGGTATCCTCCCCGGTGGTGGCGTCGCGCTGCTGCGTGCTTCAGCCCAAGTCAAGCCGGCCGCTACGTTGAGCGAGGGGGCGGGCATTGGTTACAACATCGTGCTGCGTGCCTGCCGCGCTCCGCTGAGCATGATTGCCAGCAACGCCGGACAAGATGGTGGCATCGTCTGCGAAAAGGTCGTCGAAGGCAAAGGCAACTTTGGCTATAACGCCCTGACCGATACCTACGAGGACCTGGTCAAGGCCGGCGTGATCGACCCGACCAAAGTGGTTCGCACGGCGTTGAGCAACGCGGCCAGTGTCGCCACACTGCTGTTGACTAGCGATGCACTCGTGGCCGAGAAGCCGAAGGACGACAAGGGAAAAGCCGGACACGGCGGCGAACATGACATGTATTGATCCGCCTGCCGATTGTCAGTTGCGGATCGAGGGCCCCTGAGGGGCTCGCAACCGGTCGTAAACAACCCTGTCCAGGGCACCCTGGACAGGGTTGTCTGATTTTTGGCCGCGGTACGAGGACGCCGCAGCTCCCTGCGCGCCGGCTGGCTGTCGCTTCGTTCGCCACGACCCACACAATCCGAGTCTCCGCCGGCGGGCGACCGCTCATCTCGCAGGTTGATTTGCCTGCTTCTGCCCACCCATAATATACTGATACAGAGGTTCGGGCGGGTTCGGCCGGTATCGGTCTGCCGAGTCGCTGGCTTGCCGCGTTGTTCCCTCGGGTGGAGATTGCCCGAGGCACGACCCGTCGTGGCGGTACCCCGGATGGCGATCCGGGGGGAGCCAGCATCGCGCCCGGCCGGGACGTTTTCTCCCTTATACCCTGTATACGTCCACGGGGAGGGTTGTCATGCTCCACCGCATTTCTCCACTGGTTGTCGCTCTGAGCGTCTGGCTGCACGCCGCCGGCACTCGAGCGGAGGTGTTCGTGTTGAGCAATGGAGGACAGGTGGAAGGGGAGTGGACCAATCGAGAGACGCAGTCGCCCGCCATGTATCAGATCGATCTGGTCGACGGCGGCCATCTGACGCTGACCGCGGAACAAGTGGTGCGTGTCGTCGAGAAATCCGATATGCTGCTCGCTTATGAAGCGGAACTCCCCAAGGTCCCACACACGGTGGAGGGGCACTTGGCGATGGCGGAGCGGTGTCGCCGAGCGGGGTTGAGGTCGCAACGCGAATTTCACCTGCTCAAAGTGCTCGAACTCGATTCCGCCCACGCCGATGCGCGCCATGCGCTGGGATACAGCGTCGTCAATGGCGAGTGGGTCAAGTCCGAGGACTTCTTGAAGGAACAAGGATACGTCCGGCACAAGGGTTCCTGGCGACTGCCGCAGGAAGTTGAACTTGATGCGCGGCAGGAGCGTCAGTCGCTGGAAGAAAAGGAGTGGCGTAAACGACTCCGGGTCTGGCGAAATGCCATTGGCAAGTCGCGCAACGACAACGCCGAGGCGGTGGCCCAATTCCAAGCGGTCGACAGCGTGTACGCGATCGCCGGCCTGTCCGAACTGCTGGCCGACAAAGACGAGTCGCCGCAGATGAAACTCATGTATATCGAGTTGCTCGGGAGGTTCGACAATTCCAACGCCGTGGCGGCGCTGCTGGAACGCGTGATGAAAGACCCCGATCCCGAAATACGCGAGCGTTCGATCACGGCACTGAAGAACCACGGTTCGCAGCAGGCGGTCGCAGTACTTACTCGCGGGCTCGGCGATAAGAACAACCAGGTGGTCAATCAGTCTGGCTGGGCGCTCGGTAAGCTGGGCGATCCGTCGGCTATTCCAGCGCTGATCAATGCGGTGACGACGACGCATAAATTCAAGATTGTGTCGGGCAATCCTGGGGCGACGAGTGCCGGTTTCTCGCCGACGGGCGGGATGAGTTTCAGTCCCGGCGGACAGCGTCCGCGGATTGTCGAGCAGGAGTTTCAGAACCGTCAGGTGCTCACGTCGCTGACGATGCTTGTGCCCCAGGGGGTCAATTTCGCGTACGACAAACCGGCCTGGAAGAACTGGTGGGCGCAGCAACAGTACGACACTTCGGTCAACCTGCGTCGCGACGACTGATGCCGCGTGTGGAGCCCCTGCGTGCGACCTGCTGAGGGGCGTCGCCGTGATCCGCGTCGCACGGCAGGCTCGAAGCCGATACGCTGGCTCGGTTACTGCACTTGGGTTCGCACGAACTGCACGATCGGACTTGCTTCAGCATGCTTGGCTTCCGCGGTTTCCTGTACGTACCGCTGGGGCGTACGGGAACCGGGGATTCGGAAGCTGTCTCCTTTTTGCAGAATGGGGCGGGATTCGGCCATCGCGCCGAAGATGCGCGTCCCCGCGGCCTGGCAGGGATACCAGTGTCCTTGGCCACTGGCATCTTCCAGGTAGAATTCCGGATAGCAGTGGCCTGGCACCCAGACCGCGCGTGCCGGAATGCCCACCGCGCGGCACATGGCAATGAAGAGCGACGTCATCTCCTCGCAGTCGCCAAAGCCATCGTCGAGTGCTTGTCGGGAGCTCTTGATCTTTTCGTCGAAGCGATACTCGATCTTCTCGCGTACCCAGTCGAAGATCGCTTCGGCCTGTTCCCATCCACCGGGTAGTCCTTGGGTTACCTGTTGGGCCGCGTGGACGATCACCGGGTCTTCGCTGTCGATGTAAGGGCTGGGTGCGAGGTACTTTTTCCATGGGCGTGGCGACTTTGCCGGCGGGCGCAATCCCGCGGTGCTCGCCGGGGCCACCATATCCCGTTTCACGATCTCCATGGTCACTTCGGCACTGGCCTCCTCGCCGGCAGCCAGTCGCGGAATCGTGACCAGCATCTGTTTGACGCCCCCGTCGAGTTCATCGAATCGGACCGACCGAACCTGGCGAGAAGACTGCTGATCGATGATCTTCACATCCTGTTCCGGCCAGGCCATCGGGACCGGCAACCGAGCGGTGATACCGGTGGTTGTCCCCTGAGCGCGAACGATGACTCCCAGCCGCCAACGCTGTGTCTGGGGATTGGTCAGTCGAACGGCTGCCGGAGAATCGCCGGTCTCCTCCATCGCCTCCTGGGGCGATTCGCCACTCCAACTCCGCATGACCGGTGGCATGAGTATCACACACAGGGCCACCCCTAACATCAGCCCTGGGCGTGTCGTGCGGCACGCGAGGCCAGGCATCGTTGGGCCAGGCATCGTTGGGATTCGCGGATTCAACCTGCCGCCATCGGCTCGGTCCGACCCGTGTTGGTCGCTCACGTTTGACTCTCCAACCCTGCGATGGACAGGGCGTAGTGTTCCGCCTTCACAACCGATGTGCCGCCCGTCGGGACGAGAACGGCAAATCGGTCCCGCTGCGCTGCGGTGTGGTCTTCTGGTGTTCGTCTGTCAGGACTTGCCGAGGTTCTCACGCACGAACGTATGATCCGGCTGCTGGCCGCTTTTGACCTTCAAATACTCGCCCACAAACCGCTGCGCTTCCTTCTTTTCTGGGACCTTAATGCTGTCCCCTTTCTGCAGGATCATGTACGGCTGGGAGACGGTGCCAAACACCGTTTTTTCCTTCAGCTCGCACGCAATCCACTCTCCTTTTCCCTGCTGATCTTCCAGATAGAACTCCGCATAGCAGTAGCCGGGCACCCAGACCATGCGGGCAGGCACTTTGATGGCCCGGCACATGGCAATGAACAACCCCGCCAGGTCTTCGTGATTCCCCGTCTTCTCACGTAATGTCTCGACCGATCCTTTGAGTTTGTCGTTGGTGTGCTTGACGTTCTCTTGAATCCAGTCGTGCAGAGCCTTCACTTTGTCCCAGGCCAGTTCCTGGTTGGCTGTGAGTTCCTTCGCCTGGTTGCGAATCTTCGTGTTCCGGCAGTCGATTTGCGGACTGTTGGCCAGGTACTTGCGCGTGTCACGTGGGATTTGTTGTGGAATTCGAAAACTGGTCGTATCCGTGGGCACTGGTTGCACTCGCCGTGTGATCTCAAATGTGATCACAGCTTCGGCTGTTTCGCCCGCCTGCAGTTGCGATGCCACGAACACCATCTGCCGCACACCGTCTTCCAGATCGCGATAGTTCGTGCGGTTCACCGTCTCGGTGATCTTCTCGTCGACGACCTTCACATCCTGTTCCGGCCAGTCGGTCGGCACGGTGAACGTGCCGTAGATGCCTGCGCACGGGCCGCGCGCCGCAGCCACGACGATCCCCGCCTGCCAACGTTGGGTCCGCTCCGTCTCCAACTGCTGCGGTTCCAGGGTAAACGGAGTCCCGAACTGCGCATGTCCCGTGGAGGCGGCAGCCAGCAGGACGTATCCCAGCAACAGCGGAGACATGATTCTGGTCATGACAACTCCCACAGACCCACAGAGGCTCATTAGAGGTCGATCGAAGGCCGGTGTGGAACCCTCGGCCTGAGTACCCGAACGGTGACAGTGTGACGATTGCTCGGCATGGGGTGCTCCCCCGCAGTACATCTCTATTGTACTTTGCCGATCGAGAAACCGGTTGCCGGGGAGGAAAAGTGGCTCAGATCGTCCGCCGCTTCGATCCGATCGACAGCACGCCCAACGGTATCGCGTGAGGGGACGTCGCAGCAGAAGGGTTGTCTGCCCCCGAGACACGCGGTACTGAGACCCGCAGTGACGAGTTCGGCAGCGAGGCGGTGGCACGCAAGTCGCACTCTGGTCGCAGCATGGAGCGACCTTACGGCCGGTTCGCTCGAGGGAGCGACCGGCGATGGCCGGGACAACTGCCCGAAAACGCTGCCGCCACCCCCCTGCCCAGTGGCCCAAATCCAAGACCGCCGCGAGACGACGCTTCAGGATTTTACGTCGTCTCAGCGGCGGGCTCACTTTGCCCGGGAGGGCGAAGCGGGGGTGAGATTTCTCAGGTTCCGGGTATGACTTGGGGAATCGCTTCCATCCCGGAGGCGTCCATCGACATGCCGGGCATACCTGGTGTCGTGCAGCCTGTGTCGTACATCGGCGCACAGGGAGGAGCGCACGGATCGACACACGGTTCGCATTCAGCGCCGCGGTTCCTCAGACACCAAGTTGACGGGCCTCGACAGCCGCTGACAGCCGTTGCTGTCAGGACCAATACAAAGGTAACAATCGCTAGCCTCTTCATCGCAATCTTCTCCGCACAGACAACATGCATCAACCACGGGGACTGTGGGCCAGAAAACTCTACACCACCCCTTACGATGTGCAAATTCAACAGTTGTTTTTTTTCTACATTTCTCCTCATTTAACTCATCACACCACGTTGAAAAGATGGTACATTTCCCCAGGCGGTCAGCCTTGGCCTCAACAGGCATGTCGGATCGTTTGTGCCCGCGCAACTTGATGGACAACGCGCTCGAGGCGAGCGTCAATCGAGTGAGCCCACCGACGGGAACGTAATGCGTCCGGTTCATGAGGGGGCGGCATTGAATTGGTTTGCCGGTCGCCGCCCGGCCGAGAGCTCTCTGGTGACCGGCGTGACTTTCAGCAATACCCAGCACTATGCACTTCCTACCGATGAGACGAACGATCTGTGACGGTGTCGTCGCTGTGCCAGCGCCCGGCAAGGCGTACCACGTGTTACTCCACGACAGGGGATCATTATGTGCCGCCAGTGAGCCCGCGGAGAATGAGAATTCGTGGTCGTGGTCCTCACGCGGCGATGAGCATCCGAAGAACAGCAGGCACGAATTCCGAAGCCACTTCACGTCGTGTGTCGCGGTAATGCTCTCGGGTCTGCTGACCGCCTGCGTCTGGCTCGCCGCCGCCGCCGATGGATTGGCCGACGATCCCTGTGCGTCACGTCCCCAAGATGAAGTCTGGTTGGTTTCAGCGCGCAACGTCAGCTGCGTGGATCCGAACGACACGCTTCACTTGCCAACGCAGCGGTATGTGCCGGGCGCGGGTTGGGAAACGGGTGAGTTGCATCAGCTGTTCCAGCCCACAACACCCGACCAGATCACGGTGATCTTCGTGCACGGCAATCGCGTGTCGAGTGGGGAAGCGGCAAGTGAAGGTCGCTTTGTCTATCGCTTGTTGACATCGCAGGTCGATGATCCCGTCTCCATTCGGTTTGTTGTCTGGTCGTGGCCGAGCGCTCAGGTGCGAGGCCAGCTGCGTGACGTACGGGTCAAAGCTCAACGCACGGATCTGGGGGGGCACAGCCTCGGTTGGTTTCTTCAGCAGCTTTCACCTGAACAACGAGTCAGTCTGCTCGGCTACAGTTTCGGCGCTCGCATTGCCACGGGCGGGTTGCATGTGGCCAGTGGTGGACAGTTGGCCGGTCGGGTGCTGGCCCCACGCGACGAAGCGGCGCCGCAGGCACGGGTCGTCCTGCTGGCCGCAGCGCTGCACAATAACTGGCTCCAGCCGGGCTGTTACCACGGCGACGCTTTGACGCACGTCGATTACCTGCTGAATCTCTACGACTGCTGCGATCCAGTGCTGAAGCGATACCCGCTGCTGTATAAGCACTCGCACGCACAGGCACTTGGGTTCACGGGTATGAACATGTCAGGACTGGGGGAGATGGCCGATCGGATCGAACAGCGTGACGTCTGCAGCATTGTGCAGAGATCGCACGAGGCGATTCACTACTTCGAAAGTGCCAGACTGCGGCAGCGCATGCAGCAGGTGCTCTTCTGGCACGCGATCGAGCGCGAACCAACGGGAGAACCGTGTTGTCCTTCGGTGGCGGCCAGGTAAGCGTGAGCCATTGGGATTCGAAGCAATCCTGACTGATTTGCCTCAGAACGCTTCGCTGGAAGTGGACGTCGGGTGACGCGGTTGCGGCGGCACCGTAGCCGAAAAGGCCGTTGATCGGTAGGATGATCGCTACGGCCGGCTTGTGACCCCCTGGGGCTGCTCCTGCCGGCCTCTGACTGTTCTGGAACCTGGACATTTCTGGTGTTGATTGGCGCGATGCACAATGACTGATCGAGTCGCCTACTTCAATGGCGAGTTCTCTCCGGATTCCGCTCTGGCCATTTCGATTGACGATCTGGGATTCGTGCAAGGGGCGTGCGTCAGTGAACGTCTGCGGACCTTCGGCGGCCGGCTCTTTCGCTTAGATGAACATCTCCAGCGGCTGGCCAACTCCCTCCAGATCTTGAATCTGAAGCCGGCCGAATCATTGACGCAGATCGGCCAGATCGCCGAGCAGTTGGTGACGCACAATCGGCACGGATTGCCGGCAGAGGACGATCTCGGTTTGTCACTTTTCGTCACGCCAGGAATCCCCGCCAGCAATCAGGTCACCATCGGCTTGCACACCTATCCGCTTCCCTTCGGGCAGTGGTGTCAGTACTACACCCAAGGGCAGGCCTTGACGGAGACCGGAATCCGGCAGATTCCGCCTTCATGCTGGCCCCCTGCGCTCAAATGCCGCAGCCGCATGCACTATTATCTGGCCGATCAGCGAGCGCAGCAGATAGACGCCGGCTCGCGCGCTGTGTTGCTGGACCAGGACGGCTTTGTGTCGGAAGCATCGACCGCCAACCTCGTGATGTATTGCGAAGCCGAAGGACTGATTTCCCCTCCGCTCGAGAAGATCCTGCCGGGCGTGAGTCTCTCCGTGCTGGCGGAACTGGCCGGTCGTCAGGAAATCGACATGCACTATCGCGACTTCACTCTGGAGGAATTGGCTGGGGCTGACGAGATCCTTCTGTGCAGCACATCGCCATGCGTCTGGCCGGTCACCCGCCTCAACGGCCGTCCCACACGCGGCCACTCGGCTCGGCCTTTGTCGAAGCGACTGCTGGTCGCCTGGAGTGAACTGGTCGGACTGAACATAGCGGAGCAGGCGTGTCGTTTTGCCACGCGATGCTGAGCCGACGCACCGAGCGAACAACCGCCTCCGAGCGATTACATCTGCAGTTCCTTCAGCGCATCGTTGATCGGCTTGAGATAGAGTTCCGTAATCATATAGAAGATCACGGCGATGATCAGTGCTGCGACGAGCATCCAGATGGCCACCGATGCTGCAATCGTCAAAGCCGTCATCGCCGACTCGGCCTGCTGCTGATACTCAGCCGACAGACGGGAGAGCGATTCACTTTCGGTTCCCGACACTTCGGCCGTTTCCAGCGACGAGAGGAAGTCATGCGGGAAAGCTCCGGTCTTTTCCAACGCCTCATGGAACTGGCCGCCGCGCAGGACCGTGGTCACGGCCGCGTCGGCATGGCGGGTGAAATACGAATTCTGGGTGCTCTGGATCGCCATGCGAATGGACCGGCCTGCGTCGATGCCGGCGTCCAGTGCTAATGACAACGTCCACGACAGACGCGCCAGTGCCATCGTACGGATGGCCCGACCCACCACCGGGAGTCGCACGAGGATCTGAGCAGGCCACGCCCCGAACCAGCCACGTACCAGGCCAACGATCCCGACTGCCACCACCGCCGCGATCGCCAGGATGATTCCACAGTAGATGACGAACCCACGCGGGCCGGCGAGTCCCATGATCGTGGTCGACGTGCCGAGTATCCCCAGGAAGAAGATGAGCAGTCCGATGATCAGCACCGCACCGACCAGTTCGATCGCCGGCCAGATAATTCCCAGCAGAAAGGTGCGGCGCAGCTTCTGCACGTGCTGGTAGTGTTCTCCCAATCGGGCGAGGACCGAGTCGAGCCGTCCGGTCGCTTCCCCAACTTCCACCAGTTCGCAAGCCAAGGGCGGGAAATACGACCCGCAGGCACGCATTGCCTCGGCCAAGGTGGAGCCGCTGCTCACTTTCTCGCGCATGTGGGCGAGGCGTGAGCGGTAGGCGGCACTCCCCTGACGCGACTCCCGTTCGAGGACGGCCATCACATCCACTCCCGAATGGAGTGATGAGCCGATGCGGTGGCACGATGCGGCCAACTGTCGAATCCCGATCTGAGCCATGGCGGTGGTCCGCTTCCTGAGTGAATCTCTTCTCTGTAGTGGTTCTCGTGTGGTTCGCGTGCCGCAGCCGGTCCGGCGAGTCCGGCACCTCGGCCCCCCCACAGTTATCAGCATATCTTTCGTCCTTCGATCTGGGTAGCAACCGGGACGGCCGAGTGGCCCCCCAAGCCAAGCAGCCGACGATCTGCTACAATCGCGGCGTCACCTCGAGGACTCCAGCAGCCAAAGCTCATCCACGATGAAAAAGTGGGAAACGGTCGCCATTGTCGGAGTGGGCCTTCTGGGAGGCTCGATCGGTCTTGCGCTGCAACAGCGTGGCTTGGCTCGCCAGGTGATCGGCATTGGCCGGCGGGCAGCGAGTCTGCGTAAGGCGCGGCGGTGTGCTGCCGTCACTTCGACCACCACCCAGCTGGCTCGCGGAGTGGCGGAGGCCGAACTGGTTATCGTCTGCACTCCGGTCGGCAAGATCGTGGAATATGTCGCCCAGATCGCGGCCCATGCCCCGGTCGGCGCGTTGATCACCGACGTCGGAAGTACCAAGGCCGAGATCGTCAGCGCGCTGGAACCGCGGCTGGGCAAGCCAGTCAGATTCGTCGGCAGCCATCCACTGGCTGGCAGCGAGAAGGCGGGTTGTGAGTACGCGACGGCCGATCTGTTCTGTGGCCGAGTCACGGTGGTGACACCGGCGTCGACGAGCGAGCTCCAGGCCGTGCGGCAGATCGAATCGTTCTGGCGATCGCTCGGGTCCCGCGTCGTCCGCATGTCGCCCTTCGCTCATGACGCAGCGGTGGCTATGACGAGTCACGTACCGCATGTTGTCGCGGCGGCCATGGCGGTCGCCACGGCCGGGTCGGACTTGCCCTTGGTAGCCGGGGGCTGGAAAGACACGACGCGCATCGCGGCGGGCGATCCACAGCTCTGGTGGCAGATTCTTTCGACCAATCGTGACCAGGTCTTGAAGTCGCTCGACAAGTTTGAGAAAGTGCTCTCGCAATTCCGCGGCGCATTGGAGCGCGGCGACGAAGCACACCTCATGCAACTCTTGGATGCAGGAAAGACAACTCGTGACTCTGTGGGAAGTTGATATCTACCCGGCGCCCGGGCAGCCTGACGTGGCGGCCTGTACCATTGCGGCCGGCGCCGCTGATCTGAGTATCGCCAAGGACCTAAGGGTTCGCACAGCACGAGGTTATCTGCTGGAAGGTGATCTGCAGCGTGAAGATGTCGAGCGGCTGGCACGCGAACTGCTGGCCGATGAACTCGTGGAACGCACGGTCGTGGGGCCGATTGGCGATCCGTCGCTGCAGGAGACCCCGCCCGACTGCCGCATGGCCGTGCATGTGCTTCCCAAGCCCGGTGTCATGGATCCGGTAGCGATGAGCGCTTTGGGGGCCATCGCTGACTTTCAGATACCGGTCACCGCCGTTCGCACGTTCAAGAAATATTGGCTGGGAGAGCTCACGAAAGAGCAGTTGCGGGCCCTGTGCGGCAAGGTGCTGGCCAATGACAGCGTGGAGCAGGTGACGGTCGGACCGCTCGAACTGACGCGACTCGACATGGGACATTCCCATCCGTTCCAGCTCGTGCACGTGCCGATTCGAGAGCTCGACGAGGACGCTTTGCAGCAGCTCAGCCGCAGCGGGCAGCTCTATCTGACGTTGATCGAAATGCAGACGATCCAGCGGTATTTCCAGCAGCTGGAACGCGACCCGACCGATGTGGAGCTCGAGACGATCGCTCAGACCTGGAGCGAACACTGCAGCCACAAGACGCTGGCCGGACGGATCGCCTATACGGACGAACGAGGCAAGCGGCACTTTGACAATATGCTCAAGGAAACCATTTTCGCCGCGACTCAGCAGATCCGACAACGGCTGGGGGACGATGACTGGTGCGTCAGCGTGTTTGAAGATAACGCCGGCGTCGTCCGGTTCGATGACCAGAATAACGTTGTCTTCAAGGTCGAGACTCACAACCACCCCTCCGCATTGGAGCCGTATGGCGGAGCCAACACGGGGATCGGCGGAGTGATTCGCGATCCGCTGGGAACCGGGATGGGGGCGAAGCCGATCTGCAATACCGACGTCTTCTGCTTCGCTCCGCCCGATACCCCTTCCGACCAGCTTCCGCCAGGTGTGCTGCATCCGCGGCGCGTGATGCAGGGTGTGGTCTCGGGCGTGCGGGACTATGGTAACCGGATGGGGATCCCGACCGTCAATGGTGCCATTTACTTCGATCCGCGCTATCTGGGTAACCCGCTGGTGTATTGTGGCACCGTCGGGATCTTGCCGCGTGACAAGTCGCGCAAACAGGCGCGGCCGGGCGACCATATCGTCGCGATTGGCGGACGTACGGGGCGCGACGGCATTCACGGGGCGACGTTCAGCTCCGCCGAACTGACCAGTGAAAGCGAAACCCTCTCCGGCGGTGCCGTCCAGATCGGTAATGCCATCACCGAGAAGATGCTGCTGGACGTCGTGATGGTCGCGCGGGATCGGGGACTGTACAACGCGATCACGGATTGCGGAGCGGGCGGGTTCTCCAGTGCCGTGGGAGAAATGGGGGAGAAGATCGGAGCCGAAGTGTGGCTCGATGCCGCCCCGCTCAAGTATGCCGGGCTCTCCTACACCGAGATCTGGATCTCCGAGGCACAGGAACGAATGGTGCTGTCGGTCACCCCGGATCAATGGGACGAGTTTCAGCAGCTCTGTGCGTCGGAGGGTGTCGAGGCCACGATCATCGGCACGTTTGTCCCCACCGGACGGCTGGCGCTGAAGTTCCACAACACGCAGGTAGCCGACCTGGACATGCGGTTTCTCCACGACGGCCGCCCGCCGGTCGTGCGGGAGGCACACTACACGCCACAGGCGGTGCGGCCGCTGAACGTGCCGGCGCAGCTCGAGGTGACGGGCGACTTGCTGAGTATCCTGGGATCGCTGAACGTCGCCAGCAAGGAGTGGGTGATCCGGCAGTACGATCATGAGGTGCAAGGAGGAAGCGTCATCAAGCCCTTGGTTGGGGTGACCAACGATGGGCCCAGTGACGCGTCCGTGCTGCGGCCGGTGCTCGATTCTCACCGGGGGCTGGTGATCGCCTGCGGCATGAATCCGTGCTATGGCGATCTCGATCCATACGATATGGCCGCCAGCGCCATTGACGAAGCGGTCCGCAACTGCGTGGCGGTCGGTGCCGATCCCGGCCGCATTGCGATTCTCGACAATTTCTGCTGGGGATACACCGATCGGCCCGAAACGCTCGGGTCGCTGGTGCGTGCCGCCTTGGCCTGCCATGATCTGGCGGTGGCCTTGGATACGCCCTTTATCAGCGGCAAGGACAGTTTGAATAACGAGTTCAGTTATGTGGACGCGGCTGGCCAGAAACAGACGATTGCCATCCCGTCGTCACTCCTGATCAGCGCTTTGGGGCAGGTCGATGACGTGCGGCAGTGTGTCACGATGGACCTCAAACGGCCTGGCAATCGGCTTTACCAGGTCGGTGTCACACGCAACGAACTGGGGGGCTCGCACTTCGCTCGCCTTCACCAGTTGCAGGGGGGGCAAGTCCCCCAGGTGCATCCGCATGTGGCTCGGCGCATCTTCGCCGCGGTCCATCAGGCGATTCAGGCCGGACTGGTTCGCAGTTGCCATGACCTGAGTGAAGGAGGGCTGGCTGTCGCCCTGGCGGAAATGGCCTTCGCGGGCGGCTGTGGTCTGGAAGTCGTGATCGACCGTTGCCGCCACGATCTCGGACAGATTGATTCAGCGCAACGCCGGGCTGCCCTCCTCTTTTCCGAGTCCAACACGCGATTTGTGTGCGAGGTGGAGCCTGCCCGGCAGCGAGCGTTTGAAACGCTCATGGGCAACAACCAGATCCCTTGTGCGGACATCGGGAGCGTGAACGAAACCGGCCATGTTACGTTGCAGGCGGAACAAGGAAACGGCGAATTGATCCTGCTGGCAACGGTCGCTGTCGCGCAGCTGAAAGAAGCATGGCAGAAACCGCTGCGCTGGCAATGATCAGAGGGCCCGTCCGGTGAGCGGTTCGGCGAGGTCCGGTTTTGCGAACGATCTGTGCCGACCCGTGCTCGCGACGCCGATCGTGACCGCTGCGATCCCAGAAGCCTCGATCCCAGAAGCCTCGATCCCAGAACGTGAAATCTTCCAGTTGTTGTTTACGTGTGGAAAGCTGACTCACTATGCCTACCCCCCGGATCCTGATCCTGCGTGCGCCAGGGACCAACTGTGATCGCGAAACGGCCTACGCTTTCTCTCGTGCCGGTGGTCAGCCCGAGCTGGTCCATATCAACCGGCTGTTGGAACGACCCAGCCTCGCTGCCGATTACCAGGTTCTTTGCCTCCCCGGTGGATTCAGCTACGGCGACGATATTGCCGCAGGAAAAATCTTGGCGAACCAGATCCGCCACCACCTGGGCGACACCCTGCGCGAATTCAAGGCAGCGGGAAAGCTGATCCTCGGCATCTGCAACGGTTTCCAGATCCTGATCAAGTCGGGAGTCCTGCTGGCGGACGATCCTCAGGCTGGGCCTGCCGCCACGCTCACCTGGAACGACACCGGACGCTTCGAAGACCGTTGGATCCAACTGGCTGCCCAAGCCGATCGATGTGTGTTTCTGCGGGGGATCCAGGGCATGTATCTGCCGATCGCGCATGCCGAAGGGAAATTCGTCGTGCGCGATCCGCACACGTTGGAGCAGTTGAATTCGTCGGGCCAGTTGGCGCTGCGCTACTGTGACGGCTCCGCCTCGATTTGCGACACACCCTTTGCATTTCCGGTGAATCCCAATGGCTCGACAGCGAACGTGGCCGGCGTCTGCGATGAAACGGGGCGGGTGTTTGGCTTGATGCCGCACCCGGAGCGGCATATCGATCCAACGCACCATCCGCGTTGGACGCGTGGCGAAGGCCGTGATCCAGGCGACGGTCTCAAGGTCTTCGAAAACGCCGTGCAGTATTTCGGCTGATCGATCCTGCGCGGCTGCGAATTGGTGACCGCGGTCGCGTAGACCGCGGGGGAATCAGAGTGCGCCTAGCCGTTCGCCCCCTTTTTGTGAAGCGGAACAGGGACTCGCTGTGTTCACACCTGTGGACCGGACACATGGGGCCTGGCCACCTTTGTGCGCGTGTGGCTGCGAGTTGGGTGGGCCTCTTCGGTTGATACCCGGGAAAGTTCTGACCCACTTTCTGGCAGTCGCTGCGGACTGCACTCCCTACCTGAACTCAATCGGAGCGGTCTTTCCCCGTTCAAGGTGTGTGTCCTCCGTCGCGGGTCGTGCAGGTGCAAGGGACAAGGGACAAGGGACAAGGGACAAGGGACAAGGGGCAGGCTATGCACCGGTTCTGGCTGGTGCTAGTCGAAATCGGCTCCCCTCCAAAATTCCATAACGTATTGTTTTCTAATTGGTTGCATTGGGGTGCCAGAATGCCGCCGGAAGCGGCACAGTGATTGCTGACCATCGGACGACGGACGGCTCGTACATTCGCGCCCAGCGGGAGACATCCGACATCCTGATGAAACGAGATCGCGTGATGCGGTGCGACGCGGACGCGGACCTGGAACGTGTTCTTCTAGCGATGTTCGTCACGAGCGACACGCGGATGGGCCATTCGACGACAGGGTAGCTACTGCGCCTTGCCCCGGTCGGAGAGGCGGGGCTGAGGCGCCCCGTCCCTTCCCCAAGATGGCTATTGGCGTCGTGGTCGGTACATATCGTTACGCTAACTTCATTGAAGTCTGCAGAGAGGAAATTCACCATGACAAAGACGACGCTTCACGTCCTTGCGCTGTGGTCGTTCGCGGTGTGCTGCGGCCAGGCTCAGGAGAGCGAACCAGCTCAGCCAGCTGCGAAGCCGTCGGCGCAAGTCGAATCGGAGTCGCCGGAGATCGCTGCCCTTCGTGCCGGGTCGGAGGCCTTTGTCGCTGCGTTCAACAAGGCAGATGCGAAGGCGATTGCAGCGATGTGGACCGCCGGCGGGGAGTATATCGATGAGGCCGGACAGCGATTGGTAGGGCGCGATGCGATTGCCCAAGCGTACGGCGAATTCTTCGCCGCGCACCCGGGCGCGAAGATCCAGGTAACGATGGATGCGCTGCGACAGGTGGGCCCGAACGCCGCCATCGAAGATGGTCGCTCGCAGGTCGAGATCCCCTCGGCCAGCCCGACGGCAGGCAGTCGCTACACGGTCTTCCATGTCCAAGTCGATGGGCAGTGGTTGATGGCCAGCGTGCGGGACACGGCCATCGCGGCTCCCGCCGCGGCGTCGAGTGCAGATCTCGCCTGGCTGGTCGGGACCTGGGAGGCTGAGGAGCATGGAGTGAAGACCGAATCGATTGTCAGCTGGGTTGTCGACGGACGTTTCCTGCAGCGGGCTTACACGACCACGCGGCCGGACGGCTCGACGTCGAAAGGCTTGCAGCTCATCGGATGGAATCCACTGGAAAGGCACGTCCAGTCGTGGGACTTCAGTCCCGATGGCGGGTACGCTGTCGGCACGTGGGCGGTGCAGCCCGACGGATGGACTGCTCAGGTGCATGGCACCACCGGTGGCGGACTACCCACATCCTCCGTCAATCTGCTGCACAGACTGGATGATAACGCCTACGTCTGGCAATCGGTGCAGCGAAGTGTGGCGGGTCACATGCTCGGCGACACCGACGAGATTGTCTGCAAGCGTCAGTCGGCCAGTCATTGAAGGTGTGATGTTCCTGATCAGGCAAAATATCAAGGGAGTAACTCTCATGTTTCGACGATCCCTCTTGACCGTCTTCGCGGTGATTCTCAGCTTGTGCGCAGCCTCGAGTGACTCGTGGGGACGAGGCTTTGGCGGTGGATTTCACGGTGGCATGCCTGGCGGCGCCGGAGGCGGATTCCACGGTGGCATGCCAGGTGGCGTCGGCGGTGATATGGGACGTGGGTTCGGCAATCTGGGCGGCGGGCCAGGCGGATTGGATCGAGGACCTGGTGGTCTGGGAGGAGCCGGTGCGGGTGGACTTGGCTCTGGGGTCCCGAATTTCGGCGGAGCCGGTGCGGGCCTGGGTGGAGATCGAGGCGGGGAGTTCCGGCCGGGCGGAGCGGCTGGCGGTGCCGGCGGATTCGGTTCGGGAGTCGGTGGACTGGGGGGCGCAGGGTTGGGGGGCGACCGGTTCGGAACGCCGAATCGCGGTCAACTCAACAGTTTCCTCGGACTGCCGTCGGACGAAGGCCTGCATGCTCCCGGTTCCTTTGGCGTCGGCGCCGGGAATTT
>JBGSHS010000161.1:0-22285 GCA_041752115.1 Pirellulaceae bacterium
TGATCGCCGCCGCCTGCTCCGCCTGACGTGCGCGGCGGGCGAGCGAACGGGCCGATCCGGCGATGCCCAGCGCGCCGGCCAACCAGACGACGCCCAGCACGACGAGATTTCCCAAGGCATGTTGACGTTGGTTTGTGATCAGCGACTGGATGGGCAGAGAGATACTCACACCACCGCGCACCTCTCCCGTGCGGTAATCCTGCTCTCCATGACACTTCAGGCAACTCGGTTCCGCAAGCATCGGGCGCATCAGACGCATGTGCGGCTTGCCGTCGATGGTCACCAGTTCGCTCACCTCGGACGCACCCTGCTCAAACGCCTGCAGCGCCTTGCGTTCCCAGGCATCGGGCATGTTCTCCGCCCGCAGTGGTTTCAGGCTGGCTAAATGACCGCGCACGCCATACAGCTCGCGATACTGCTCGTCAATCTGTCGCATCATGTGGGCCGGGTTCATCAAGGTGACGCGGAGCCCAGAGGGGAGCGTGACATCGCGGTCCGTGACGTGACTCAGCAGTGAGTTGGGCGGAGTGTGCTCGTCGGATGGCACATAGACTCCTCCGTGCCATGACGCCCAGAAGCGGAAGGCCTGGTCTTTCTTGAAATGGGCCCGCGCTTCTGCTTCCGCGATCTCGTGCGTCGAGGCGGCTTCGCGCCACATTGACCACGCTCCGAGAGCAGCGATCAGCAGCGTCCACAGCGTGCCGACAACGAGCGCGTTGAGCAAGTAGTTGGAGTGTGACCTCTGGTTAACCATCCTGATGACACCTTGAGTCTTCTGCAGAAAACTGTCGGCAACCTGGTTCTGCCCGGACAGAGGGCAGCGGCGGGGACCGCCCGCGGCTTGCCCTACTCCGACAACCGCCGAAGAAGAGTAGACCTGCTTCACAAGAATAGGTCGTCGAATGGTGTGGCGCTGGATACTTGTCAGATTAGGGGCGGAGATTCCGGCCCCGCCCGTTGTGAGCGCTGGGGCGATTCTAACGAGAGTAACGACGCGGATACCTGGTCCGACAAACCCTGCTCCATCGTCTCCTTCGGCACGCGTTATTCCAGCCGACCCCCGGACGTTCCGCCTTCAGGAACGACGCCGCCCGGAGGTTGGGTGTGTGAAAGACGCTCGCGGTCATCCAGGGTCGGGGCCAGTTCCCTGTTGACTCGTCCAAGGAAAGCCGGGAGAGGTGTTGGACATCGCCCGTGCGGCAGCCCTATGCTAAGATGCTCGACGCGGATTGCGGCCGGTCGGGGACGCCGCAGATCTAGCTCCGAATTGCGAGGAGGATCACCACTGATGGATGATGGTCATGACAACGACGAAGCGTTGCGCCGCGCTCTCTGCATTGACGAGTTGTGCAGTCGGTTCGAAGTGGCCTGGCGGAATAATGCCCAGCCTCGTCTGGAAGAATACGTGAGTAGCGTCCCGGACGAAGACCGCCCGGCTGCCCTGAGCGAGCTCTTGGCACTCGAAATCCAGTACCTCATCAGTCGTGGCCAGCAACCGCAGACATCGCAATACCATGCGCGCTTTCCCGATTGTGCCGAAGTCGTCGCCGCCGCTTTTCGTCTCGCCATGAAGGAGACTCAGGCTGCGACGCTGGCGTGCGCTCCCGCTGCTGAGTGGAAGGATTCCTGGGCCTTCAAAGTCCGCTGTCCGCACTGTCACTCGAAAGTCGATGTACTCGGCACCGGCTTTGCCGATCAGATTACCTGTCCCTCGTGTGGCAGCAGTTTCGGGTTGGTGGGTGACGAGGCGCTGTTGTACGAAACCGCCGAAGGACAACCTCGACGCCGTCAGACCGTCAGCCATTTCCAGTTGCTTGAGCTCTTGGGGAGCGGCGCATTTGGCGCGGTCTGGAAGGCCCGCGACACGCAACTCGACCGCCTCGTGGCCGTGAAGATTCCACGCAAGGGGGTACTGAGCCGCGACGAGATGGACATGTTTCTGCGTGACGCGCGGGCCGCAGCTCAGCTCAGTCATCCGAATATCGTCAGTGTTCACGAAGCAGGCGTTGAAGACAACCTGCTGTACATTGTCAGCGACCTCGTGGATGGTGTGTCCCTGGATGATCACCTGCTGGGACAGCGATTCTCGTTTCGGGAAGCCGCCGAGTTGTGCTCGGCCGTTGCCAAAGCGCTGCACTATGCCCATCAGGCCGGTGTGATTCACCGGGATTTGAAGCCGAGCAACATCATGTTGGACGCGACCGGGGCCCCACATCTGATCGATTTCGGGTTAGCCAAGCTCGAAGCAGATCACGTGGCGATGACCCTCGAGGGACAGATTCTCGGTACACCGGCATTCATGTCGCCGGAACAGGCTCAGGGGGCCGGATTCAGAGCCGACCGGCGAAGCGACGTCTATTCATTGGGGGTGATCCTGTTCCTGCTCCTGACGGGTGAGCGACCGTTTCGGGGAGAACTCCGCACGCTGCTGACGCAAGTTATCTCGGATGAGCCGCCGAGCCCTCGGAAGTTGAACCGGCACGTCCCCCGGGACTTGGAGACAATCTGCTTGAAGTGCCTGGAGAAACCACCGGGCAAGAGATACGCTACGGCTGAAGAGTTGGGAGCCGAAATGGATCGGTTCTTGAGGGGTGAGCCGATCGTCGCACGCCCCGTGTCGCGTCCTGAGCGACTCTGGCGCTGGTGTCGAAGGAAGCCCCTGGTGGCAACGCTGGCTCTTTCCACCGCGCTGTTTGCCGCCGCGATTGCGATCGGCAGTCCTGTCTGGGCCTGGCGAGAACTTCGTGCCGCGGAAGATCGCCTGTTGAGATTGCAGGCCGAAGACGAGTCCCGACGTAAGGACGCGGAGAACCACCTGCGACTGGCGCAGTTAGCCGGCCGGCGCGGCAACTGGCGCGAGGCGCTCAGCGAACTCGACGCCGCGGCAAGAGGGGAGGCGATTCCGCCGGTGTTGCTGAGTCTGGAGAAGATCCGGGCGTGGGATGCACTCAACGACCTCGCCCCGTGGAGGGCCGAAATCGATCGGTTGGAGAGCATTTCCGACGCGTCCATCTACTTGAGTCAGATTCGCTACTGGCAGGCGATCAGCCTTCGGTCGAGAGGCAAAGAGCAGAAGGCCATGGAGTGTTTGCGAGAAGCGGTGCGGCTTGGTCTGCCGCCCGATGAAGAAGCCTATGCCCAAGCGCTCATGGCAGAGACCACTCCGGAAGCACTTCAGCTGCTGGAACGTTCACTGCACGATAACCCGGTCAATCGCAGCGCCATGGTGCAATATGTGGGCCTCCTGCTGTTTTCCGGAGAGAGAACCCGCAGCAAAGAGTGGGCGAACACCGGGCGGGCGCTCTTTCCGGATGATCCCGATTTCCTGGTGGCTCTGGCCGTGATTGCGTCCCTGGAGGGGAACTCCGAGGAGGCCCGGAAACTGCTGGACGAATGCGCCGGACAGTTTGACGAAGCGACGATTCGCAACGTGCGATCAGCGGTGGAGACCTGGACGAACTTCGTTCAGATCCCGGCGTTCAGTACCGACTCAACTCAAGTCCTTAAAACGGTTGTCAAGATGTTCTGGCTGCTGCGACAACGGGGTGTGCCGCAGGGGCCGCAACAAGGCACGGCGCCTGCCGTACGAACGACCGCTTTCTTCGAAGTCCCGTTGACGGTTCAACGGGCGTTCGAAAAGGTCGGTGCGGCCATACTCCCCTTTGCGAGTTCCCTCGTCTTGTCGAATATCCCCGGTTTTGCGAGCCTGAAGGTAGATGAAAAGGCTGCGCAAGCGATGAAGGAAGCAGTCAGGATCCATCCCGAGGGCACACTCTACCTGATCCTGGGAGCCGTCCTGTTCCAGCAGAATGAGGTGCAACAAGCCGAAGAAGCTTTTCGCATGGCGGCCGAAACGCCAGCCCTGTTTCCCGATGCCAGACCAAACGCCCTGCTGCTGGCCGGACTCGAGGCCTGTGTGCAGGACCATGCTGCCGGCAAGATGGGGGACAATTATCGACGCGGAGTGGAGTATTGGCGCCAGTACATCGAAGAAGGGACGGTCGAAACGGAGCATGTGCACTGGCTTGTCCAGCCACTTCTCAACGTCGGTGAAAAGGAGCTTGTCCGACTCATGATCGACAAGAGCATCGCCCAGCACCCGGAACAAATCGACCTGTTGCTGCTGCGCGCCCGAGTGGAATTGTCGAGCGGTGCTGCCGGCTCAGCGTGGGATTCGGCCGGCGACGTCTTGCGTCGAAACCCGCAGGATTCCCAGGCGCTCAAAATCCAGGCCGAAGCCGCCGCACGACTCAAGGAGCAGTTAATTCGCCCGCCGACTCCTCCCGAATAACCGCCGGAAATCCCCCCGGGGCTTGGATGGCCGCCGTCCGCAGTTGGAAGGACCGATTCCGGAGGGGAGGAGGTCAGACTGTCGGTTCCCGTCGCCTGTTTGCGAGATCCCTGGAGGGGATTTCGCATGTACAGCCACGGATCCATGAACGCCAACCGCCGTCGCATCCCGAAACACGCCCGCGTTTTCCGCCAGGCGCTGCGGTTGCTCACGACGGGCGGACAGATGGCCAGGCAACTAGTGAGATGGGTACGCAGGCGAGGAACGAGGATGACTACGGATGAATCGATTTCCGCTTGGCTCCAGGCACTCAATGACTTGAGTCACGGGCATTCTCGGTATCAGCGGGCCGCTCAGGCGGTCTATCATCGGTACGTGGACCGGTTGATTGGATTGGCTCGCAAGAAGCTCGCCAGCCATCGGCGCCGAATGGTGGACGAAGAGGATATCGCTCATGCGGTGCTCGAAGACCTGTTCCAGGGTATTTGTGGTGGACGTTTTGCCAGACTGGCCGACCAACACGATCTCTGGCAAGTGCTCGTCATGTTGACGGATCGCAGAGTGATTGATCAGATTCGCCGGGACACGGGACAGAAACGTGGACAAGGCAAAGTGCGTGGCGAATCGGTGTTTGAGGAACCGGGAGAATCGCGACACGCGCCCGGTGGGATCGACCAGGTGGCGAGTCTCGAACCGACACCGGAATTCGCTGCCGAACTGCTGGAGGAACTGCAATGGCGACTGAAGCAGTTGGAGCAAGTGGTTAAAGGGCAGTCGCGAGGTGACCCCGAATCACTCAAGAAGATCGCCATGCTGCGACTCCAACGCTACACCAACAAGGAGATTGCTCAGAAGCTGGGGTGTGTCGAGCGGACGGTCGATCGCAAAATCGGGATTATCCGGCAGATCTGGAGCTCAGGCCACGAGAAGAAGTCGGCCGAATGATCCGCGCACGCAGGGCTGATTACCTGGTCGACGCCCGTGGTGGAGCGGCCGTTGCGTGCCGCGGGACAACCCCGCACGGCAGACCGCATGATGCGCTATGGAGTCTGCTGGAACTGTGCCAGAACGTCACGCAGTTCCGCACAATTCCGGAACAGCGTCTGGACCGCTTGCTCGACCTGCCCCGCGGAGTTGCCGCCAGTCCTGCAGAACTTCTCCGCTCGCGTCACCGATTGCATCGCTCGTTCGGCTCCCAGGTGCATGATAGTCCCTTTGAGCCGATGAATCAGGTTGCTGACCTCGGAAAGATCGTGTCTCTGCAGAGCCGAGTGCATGCGTGGGAAGAGAGAATCCACCTCTTGAAAGTAATATTGGATCATGCTGCGCAGCATTTCAGGTGCACCGAAACATCGCTTCAGGGCTTCATCCGGATCGAACAGAGAGTCATCGTGTGAAGGCGGACTGGACAGGGGAGGCGACGCTGTCGGAATCGGTGTCGGGGAGGGCGACGGGGCTCTCGCCAGATTCTCCACCAGGCCGATCATCTCCTGGGCGTCAATCGGTTTGGGAAGAAAGGCGTTCATTCCCGCCTCAAGACATTGCTGCCGGTAACCATGCATCACGTGGGCGGTCAACGCGATGATCGGTGTCAGCGCGTTCGGTCCCTCGCTCGCTCGAATGGCCACGGCGGCTTCCCATCCGTTCAGGTTGGGCATCTGCACGTCCATCAAAATGACGTCGTAGCGGTTCTGTACGGCCAGGTGCACCGCTTGTCGTCCATCCGGAGCAATCTCCACCACATGTCCACGATTCTGCAGCAGGTAGGTCGCCAGCTTCTGATTGGCTGGATTGTCTTCGGCGAGCAGGATGCGGAGAGATATGCTGGCGGCGGGAAGGACGGTGAGGGAAGCTTCACAGTTGGCGGGAAGCTCCTTGGCCAGAGGGAGCGAGAGGGAGAACGAAAACGTACTTCCTTGCTTGAGCTCGCTGGTGACCCACAACTGGCCTCCCATCAAGTGAAGCAAGCTGCGGCAAATCGACAGCCCCAGGCCGGTGCCACCAAAGCGTCGCGTCATCGAAGCATCTGCCTGCGTAAACGGCTGGAAGAGCCGGTTCTGCTCCTCCGCGGAGATGCCGATTCCCGTGTCACGCACGGCGAACTGCAGATGCGCCTGATCGGCGACCACGTCCGCCTCCACCAGAATCTCAACCCGTCCCTGGTCGGTGAACTTGATCGCATTGCCGGCCAGGTTGAGCAGGACCTGCTCTAGCCGAGTCCGGTCGCCGACGACGGCATCGGGCGCGTTCTCCGGCACGCGGCAGCGGAAGTCAAGCCCTTTTTCACTCGCCCGCGTGGAGAGGATGCGGGCGATCAGGTCGAGCATTCGACGCAGGCTGAACGGTGCGGTTTCCAACTCGAGTTTGCCTGATTCGATCTTCGCGGAATCCAGCAGGTCGCTGAGCAGCTTCAGGAGCAGACCAGCCGATTCTCTCGCGGTCTGCAAGCAATCCACGACAATCGCTTCGGACGTGTTGGCCAACGCCACATCCACCATTCCCAGAATGGCATTCATGGGAGTGCGGAGTTCGTGACTGATGTTGGCCAGGAACTGGCTCTTGGCAGCATTGGCCTCTTCCGCCGCCACCTTCGCCGCGGAGAGTGCTTGTTCGTTCTGTTTCTTCGCGGTGATGTCTTGTGTGGTTCCGAACCCGCCTAACAGGGTCCCATCCTGATCGTATTCCAATTCGGCTTTTTCCCGCACCCATTTGATTTCGTTTCCCACCACGATGCGGTGTTCAATGTCGTACGGCTCTCCTGCCAGTGCCGCCTGCCACCTGGCACGTACGAAATCGCGGTCGTCCGGATGGACTGCCTCCAGGAACGTCTCGAACGTCAGCGGCGTGTCCCGAGCAATGCCGAAGATCCGCCAGCTCTCGTCCGACCAGAGCAACTCGTTACGCTGGATGTTCAATCGCCAGCTGCCGCAATGGGAAACGGCCTGAGCGCGATCGAGGTCCTTGCGCGTGGCCAGCAAGGCCTCCTCGGCGCGCCGCCGATTGGTGATGTCGAGCGTGATGCCGAGTAAACGGCTGGGGTGTCCTGAGGCGTCGTAGACGGGGCGACCGTGCGAGGCCATCCAGCGGATCCCGAGTGTCGCATGTCGAATGCGATATTCGGCGCGGTAATCGGCATGCTGTGCAATCGATGTCTCGACCGCCGTCCTGATCCGTTCGCGGTCCTGTTCGTGGAGCAAGTTCAGCGAATTGTCCAGTTGCATGGGCGTCCCCGGAGTCACACCCCACATCGCGTACATTTCCGGCGACCACCACGCCTGACCAGTCAACAGATCCCAGTCCCACACGCCGCCGTTGGCGCCGTGCAGCGCCCAGCGCAGCCGCTGCTCGTTCTCCCGCAACTCCTCTTCGGCTCGCTTGCGTTCTGTGATGTCTTCCACCAGCGCAATGAACCACTGCGGCATGCCCTGCCGGTTGCGCACCAGCGAGATGCTCTTGCGTACCCAGACGATCTGCCCGTCCTTACGGCGATATCGATTTTCGATCACGAAATCGGATATCTCTCCCGTCAACATTTTGTCGAGTTGACTCATGTTCTCCGCGTAGTCATCCGCGTGGAACAGCTGCCAGAATCGCAGTTCAGATAACTCGTCTACCGTATATCCCGTAACGGCACAGTACGCCGGATTGGCATCGACGAAGCGACCGTCGAGCGTCGTCATGGCGAACCCGATCGCCGCATTGGCAAACGCGCCGTGGAACTTCTCGGCACTCGCCTTCAGTGCATTCGTGGCCTCACGCAAGTCGTGCACGTCGGTGTTGGTGCCAAACCAACGCAGGATGTTCCCGCATTCGTCGTGCAGTGGGACCGCCAGCGTGCGGAACCAGCGGTAGACGCCGTCATGCCGGCGAATGCGAAACTCAATGATGAAATCGCTCCCCTGGCCGCACGACTGCTGCCAAGCGGCGATGAGCCGGTCGCGATCCGCCGGGTGGATCTGTTCAAGCCACTCAAAGCCCAGTTGCGGGGCTTCCGGGATTCCCGTGTAAGCTACCCACTGCGGACTGAGATAATCGCACCTCCCGTCAGGCTGGCATGTCCACACCAGTTGCGGCAGTGATTCGGTGACCTGCCGGAAATGTCGTTCACTCGCGCGGAGTGCCTGTTCCACTACCTCGTTGCGGGCGACCTGCTTCTGCAATACCTCGTTGTGCAATTCCAACTCAACCTGACGCACACGCAATTCCCGGAGAACGTCCGGCAGTTCGGCGAGCGAAGGAAGTTCCTGCTCCCGCAGCGTCTCCGCCACTCTCTGTTCCGCCCGCCGGCGGATCTCCGCGGCGTCGTTGTGCCCCAGCGCTGCCTGGTCCACCATGGCTCAATCCAGCTCCTCTTCGATCGGACGGAAAACCGACAGACGAAATCGCACCTTGAATCTGGCTGAAGCCCGCTCACCGGAAGCGGCCACGTCCTGCTCTTCTCGGCTCCCCAGCGATGCGGTCATTGTAACGCCTCAAGGGGAGCGTGTGTTCACCCCCAGCCCAAAAGAGTACCCTTTGCGGTTATCCCGACCCCTGAGACACCTACGATCGACGGGTGGGCTCAATGTGCCGTCGGGGCGAATCGGATGTGCCAAACACGGCCAAACAACACCGTGAACGGAGGAAAACGGCAGGCGTTGCACGATAAGGCGTACAGCGAGCGGAACCTCTATGCAGCCGCTCGACAGGTGTGCGGGAAGAACCGTTCCACTCCACCCGCGGTCTGCGCGACCGCGGCCACGCTCGCGCCGAGCATGGGGACGTCGCCAAAACGCCATCCACTCACCCCGCGGTCTGCGCGACCGCGGCCACGCTCGCGCGCTGCGAACATGAACCACTAGACCCAGATATCCGAAGTACAGTCGCCGTCCGGGAATCGAATCTCGTGCGCTCGCGCCGGTCCCCAGGGCTCCTGGCCGAAGTCGACAAAGAACCGCTCGTTGATCCGCATCCCGCCTTGCTCTGTGTCGCAGTCGATCTGGACCAGCCAGGAACCGTCCGTGGCGATCTGCGGATAGAACTGATTGTCCCAGACGCTGTAGAGCGAACTGGTCACATACAGCCGCTTACCGTCCCGGCTGAGTTGCAGCATCTGCGGGCCGCCGGCCAGCTGGCGCTGCGGGTAGTCGCTCGCATGGCCGATGACGCCACCGAGCCACAGTTGACCTGTGAGACGCGGATGGGCGGGATCCTGAACATCGTATTGACGAATATCTCCATGGAGCCAATCGGCGAAATAGAGCTGTCGGTCGTCGAGCGAAAGGACTAGGTCGGTGATCAATCCGGGAACGGGAAAGGGCCATCCTGCATGTTCCACCGGCTCCACCTGAATCACCTTGTCTACGTGCCATCGCTCTCCCGCTTTGTGCCAGTGGTGGATGGCACTGCCCAAGGCGGCTCCCACGAATCCGTGCGTGCTGTCGGGATCGTGATGAAATCGGACCTCAAGCGGGATCATGCCCTCGTCGCCCAGATCGACCGATTGGATGATTCTGCGCTGTGACCAATCCCAGAAGTTCAAATGGTGCCCGTATTTGCCGGCCTGTACATCTTCGAGGTGAAAGCCTGACTTGACCGTATGAGGGGCAGCCCATTCGCTGCTGATCATCACGTTGTGCCGCGGCTGATACCAGAAATCATAGTTGAAGTGCATCTCGTGCAGCGAGGCCTCCCAGCGCCCTTTGATGTTGAACTGAGCGTCGAGCTCCAGGAAGCCACCGGGAGCATTTCCCTGCGCATCGCCGAGCATGGAGATCATGATGACCCCGTCGGCTCGACAGTGAACCGTGTGTGGTGTGGAGAGGTTCGTCTGTCGCGCGACCTCGTCGCCGGTAATCGTCTTCTGCAGTCGGAGTTGACGCGGGTCACCCGCGTCAAGGATGTAGATGTTTCCCGAACTCAGACCGGGCACGACCAGGTAGCGACGATGCGCTTCGCCATGGCAGCTGCTGCACGCGTTCCAGCCATAATGGTGCAGTTCGTCACCAGCCTGGGGCATCGCCATGCGTCCCACGACCTGACTGTAGGTCGAGGATTGGGGATTGACATCGATCGTAGCCAGATAATCGGGGTGCTGCACACCGGTTCCGGTCAGAATGGCCGGCACAAAGGCGTACTGCTCGCGCGGCGCTTCCATGGCATCCCTCACGGTGGCGTACGTCGGATGACAGACTGTATGTCCTTCCAACGCCAACAATCGATTCACCACGGGTCCGCCGGCCAGACTCGCCGCTGCCAGACCGGAAAGAAAATCTCGACGTTTCATCTTGCACTCCCTCGGAAACCGGAGAATTCGTTCTGTTTCAGATTGGTGATGCCACGGCAGGACGCGCGACGGTGGGCGGAGCAGGGACGGGAAGCGAATACACTATGCAGGAACCGCGTATCCCCAGCGAGTGACTCGCAGGAGGGGGCTGCGCCCGCACGCTCGTTTTGGTTTTGTAGCGCCTGGGTCAGGTGATGCCAGAGTGCACGCGGCAGGCCCGAGCTGAGCGTCGCCCGGCAAGATCGGCCCGACCGTTTCAGGATTGGCACACGCCGCTCGACGCACTCGTGCCTGGTGACCTACTGTTGAACAGCCGGCCAGCGGCGTTCACGGCGCTAGCTGAGCCGGTACGGTTCCTATAATCGCTCGGATCGGAATCTCCATGGATTCTTCATCATCACTGACGCGGCAGCCGGGTCGGCGGGAAGTGATCCACGTCATCAACGGCGAACACTATTCGGGGGCCGAACGGGTGCAGGATCTGCTCGCGCAGCGACTGCCGGAATTCGGCTTCAACGTGACTTTTGTGTGTACCAAGCCGGGACAGTTCGCGTCCCTGCGGCAGTGTCAATCGGCGCCGCTGTTTGATCTGCCGATGCGTTTGCGGGTCGACATGAGACCGGCTAGGGCGCTGGCACGCCTGGCACGACAGCGCGGCTGTTCGCTATTGCATGCCCATACGCCGCGCAGTCTGATGGTCGCCCGATTAGCCGCGATGATCACCCCCGTCCCCCTGATCTACCACGTCCATAGTCCGACGTCGCGCGATTCGTCCCGTCCGCTGCGCAACTGGCTCAACAATGCCACCGAACGATTCAGCCTGACGGGCGTTGATCGCTTGATCACTGTTTCGTCCAGCCTGGCTCGGCATATGGTTGCCGAGGGGATAGACGCTCAGCGAATCGTCACGGTTCCCAACGGAGTTCCCGGTCGTGGTTCACTAGCTCGTCGATCTGCTCCATCATCGACGTGGACCATGGGCACGATTGCGCTGTTTCGCCCGCGCAAAGGACTGGAGGTACTGCTGGAGAGCCTGGCTCAGCTGCGTCATCAGGGTCACGACGTGCGTTTGCGAGCTGTGGGTGGATTTGAAACGCCCGAGTACGCACGGACGATTCACGGTCTGGTGGACCAGTTGGGAATCGCGCCGTACGTCGTTTGGACCGGTTTCACTCAGGACGTTCCGGCCGAATTGGACATGATGGACCTGCTTGTCTTGCCCAGCCTGTTCGGGGAAGGACTGCCAATGGTGGTCCTGGAAGCGATGGCAGCTGGAGTTCCGGTCGTGTCAACACGCGTGGAAGGTGTGCCGGAGGCCGTTCGCGACGGGGTGGATGGACTGCTGGTGGAACCTGGCAACGCCACGGAGCTAAGTCGCGCTATCGGTCAGGTGACGGTCGCCCCCGATCGCTGGTCGGCCATGCGCGGCAGCGCGTACCAGAGACATGAAGAACTCTTTTCCGATCGCCGGATGGCCGCGCAGGTCGCGGCCGTTTATCGGGATGTGCTGGCACAAGCCGGCGCGATGGTCGCGTTCGCCCCGTAACGCGGGCATCAGCTTGCGAGACGTTAACCCCGCGCGATTCGTCATGGCGCACGGCGCGCCGCAGAATTGCGATCGTCGAGTCAGAGGCTGTCTCAGTCAATCACCCGCTGCGCTGCGCGTCAGCGGCGACGGCGGCACGCAGTTGCTGGGGAAAATCGGGAAAAGCGGTCAGGACGCGAGTCCAGTTGGGGATGGCCTCGCCACCGGACGGATCGGATTGGAACACATCGCCGGCAGCAGTCACTCGTTCGGCAAATCCCTCCACCGCTTGTTCTTCGAGGTGCCGATCGAATTGCAGGCCATTGATCAGAGCGTCGGCGTGGTAGTGGCGAATGGTGTCCTGAGCGGTCCGCAGGTATGCGGAGCGGAGGGTGGTGAAATGTCCTGGCTGCAACACCACACCCCGGCTGGCCAGGGTCCGATAGATAGTCGTGAGGATATCGGTGGCCATCTTCATCAATCCTCGGCGAGGATCGGCCAGTGACAGCTCCTGGTGTTTGTGTTCGTAGAGACAGCAGAGGTCGACCTGACAGACTCGCTTGTTGGACGTATTGCGGAAGACTTCAGCCAGCGTGCCGATTTCCAGCCCCCAGTCGCTCGGGATGCGATTGGACCGGGCCAGATTCGCTGTCAGCGAGAACTCGCCAGACAGAGGGTAGCGGAAGCTGTCGAGATACTTCAAGAAAGGATCATCGCCGATGATCGACATCAGGGCGCGGAGCAGCGGTGAGACGAGCAGGCGGACGACACGGCCATGCATGCGATCCGAGCAGCGGGCGTAGTAGGCCTTGCAGAACTCGAAGTCGACGCTCGGATGGGCCATCGGCAGGCAAAGTCGCGCCAGCAAGGTGCGATCGTAGCCCACAATATCGCAGTCGTGCAAGGCAAACGCCTTGAGACTCGGATCGGCCAGCAGGTAGCCGAATGCCGTCCAGGCGGAAAGCCCCTTGCCAGGCACGGAGAGACGGAATCCTGCGTCCTGAAGCTGCTCGTAGAGTCGACTCAGCTCCGGCCCGTCGGCCCAGATGACCTGAGCCTTATCCCCGAGCTGGTCCACAATCGCTTTGGTTTCGCGATAGTCTTCGTGTTCCGGAGCAATGCCCAGCACGACGGCAATCGTGTCGATATAGGAGGCCTCCTTGAGCTGCGCCACAATCTCGCGAAACGGCGCTGCTCGCATGTCGGCGGCCGTCACCGGCAAGACCAGCCCAATCTTGAATTTGCGCGTGACCTGTCGTAACACCGACTCCAACTTCTCGCGGTCTGTCGTCCCGAGATCGTGGAGCGTGGTGATCAGCCCGTTCTGATGGAAATCCGGCATCGTCTCAACTCCTCTTCTGGTTCACTTCCAGCCAGGCAACTTGATACGGGGCCAGCCGCCAGGCTGGCGGCTCAAGGGGGTGCGGTGTGCCGAGCAGGTCGCGGCCCAAGGTCATCCCGTCCCACCATACTGGGTCGAGCAATAACTCTTCGCCGCTGACATTTGCCAGCATGAGAATCTGCTGTCGCTCACTCCCTGCCGAAGTCTGTGCTGTGGCGGTTGGAGGTGCCGTGCGGAGAACGGCAAGCAAGGCGGGATGAGACGCCGGCAGGACCGCCTGACCACCGTCGGGGTGAAACGCCGGCTGAGCGATGCGGATCTGGAGCAGATGTTGATAGGCGTGGAAGACCGCCTGCTGCACCGACGTTGGATCGTGCAACATGCGATCCAGCTCGTGGCGTTGGAACTTCCTGCGATTGATGCGCCGCGCGATCCCACTTTCAGTGACCGCCGGAATATCGTTGCGCGATCCGACCAGACTCTGAAAGTACACAGCCGGAATCCCGCGCAGTGCCAGCATCATCGCTTGCGACGCGAGGAACCGTCGCAGATTGCCCCGCAGATCCTCGGCTCGTTCGTCCCACAAGAGGTCGAGGTAGGTGATATTCAGTTCGTAGGGAGAGTCGGTGCCGTCCAGGTGGCGACGCGTGCTGACCAGCCCCCCTTGACGCTCCGCTCGCTGGACGAGTTGTGCGCGCCGAGCCTTCGGTAACAGCCCTTCCAGCGGACGGACTCCAATTCCGTCGTGCGAGGCGGTGAAATTGAAGAACGTCGTGCCAGGTGCGGTCTCCGGGAGACTTCCCAACCAGCTGCAGAGTACTCCGGCGTCTTCCTGCAGCAACGCGTCGGCCAGCAGCGGCGGCAGGCTGAACTGATAAACCATGTGCGCTTCGTCGCCCGCACCGAAGTAACTCAGATTCTCCCGGTGCGGGACGTTCGTCTCGGTCAACAACACAACATGAGGTGCGAGCGCATCGACCAGCGTGCGCAGCAACTTGACGACCGCGTGCGCTCGGGGCAGATGAATGCAGTCCGTTCCTGTTTCCTTTCCCACATAGGCGATCGCGTCGAGACGCACGAAGCGAGCTCCCTGCTGCAGGTAGAAGAGAAACACGTCGAGCATTTCCATGAGCAGCGGCGCGTGCGTGTAGTTCAAATCGATCTGGTCGGCACTGAAGGTCGTCCATACGTGTCGCTGGCCTCGGCTGGTTTCGACCGGCGTCAGCAGCGGCAGACTGCGAGGTCGCGTCACCGCCGAGAGATCGGTGCCCGGATCGATCTCCAGAAAATAGTTGGCGTACTGCGCGTCGCCACGCAGGTACCCTTGAAACCACGCGCTTTCCCGCGAGACATGGTTCAGCACCAGGTCGAACATCAGTTCCACCTGTTCGCCCAGTTGGCGGATGTCGGACCACCGACCCAAGAGAGGGTCGACCTGCCGATAATCGACGACCGAGAATCCGTCATCCGATGTGGCAGGACAGAATGGAAGCAAGTGGACGGTGCTGGTGAGGCCCGTCAAATCGTAGTCCGACAGAAAACGTCCCAACGCCTCCAGTGCAGGACGTCCGACTTCCTGCACCTGGTCACCATAGGTGATCAAAACCACATCGCGTTCATCCCACCGGCATGGACGCGATGTCGGAATCAGATTGCCGTAGCGTTGCATCAGTGACAGCAATTCGGCCAACCAGGCGTATCCATCAGGGCCCAGAACCGCGTCCAGTTCTGCTTGCAGACGCGCTTGAATCGTCGTGTCAAATGCCATTGAAGTCTCCCTTCCGGCATTCGCCTCTCGATCAACCGAATTGCCCGAGACGCGACGCTCGCACAGGAGGTCTCTGGGACTTGCGAACTCCACGTGTCCGCCCGGTCGACTCAGACCGGCACGCACCTGCGGCAGGCCGGCAGCCGACGACGAGCCGGGACGGCGCGAGTCACACCACCGACGGACGCGAGTGTATCGTGCGCTCTGAGTCGAAGATGTTCAACCCCGCTGCGGCTCTCGAGAGGGGCAGCACCTGTGCAGAGCGTGGCCGAGACGCCTCGGTGACCGACGCCGTCAACGGTTCAACCCTCGTGAGCCGGTGGATGATCCCAGTGTCTGCCTGGTTGGAGGTGACAGGCTCCAGCTCGTGACCGGACCGCGTGGAGCAGGGTGTTGGTCCACGCGGTGCGCACCGGCGTGTGAGTCGCGCGTGCGCCACCTCGCGCCCTCCGGTCCAGGCATGAGAGAAACCATGACTTCGGTGACCTTCGTGTAGCCACGTTCTCGCAGAGCGTGGGAAAATGCCCGCCGTCTGCCGACGGCATCGATACACGCGGAAGCGATTCTTCCCGCGATCCGTAGACCCCCGAACGTCTGCACGTCGGGTGGTCCGGACGTCGGAGTGACTGGAGTCGGAGTGCTTAGAGGTCGTCGGCACCGGTGAAGTTGGTGATCAGTGCGCGGAGCTTGCGGCGCAGGCCGGTGTAACTGAAGAAGGCTTTGCCGAGCTCAAAGTTGTGGTCGACCATTTCGCGGCGGTAGTTCGTATCGTCAATCACGCGTCGAACGTGCGAGACGATGTCGCGGGTAACGTAGCCGTTCATGGCGATCACACGTGCCCCGCGGGGCTCGATGTCCATTACGAAAATGGAATAGCGATTTACCAGGACCGGCTTGCGATAGTAGAAGGCTTCCAGTAACGCGTTGCCGAATCCCTCATACAAGCTGGGATAGGTGATGAAATCGGCCTGGGAATAGGCGTCGCCCAGAGTGTAGGTCGGTTCGCCGGCGGCATTGACAGCTCGGATCTCGCCGACTCGCGTGCTGATAAACCGCAAGTCAACGTGCTCCTGCTCCGCCATGTCCCGCAGCGCCAGCATGTAGTCATGTCCTTCATCGCCCGACTCGTGCGACACGACCAGCTTGCACTTGGGATTCTTCAGGCCCGCCACCAGGGCGATGGCGTGCTCAATCCCCTTGCGCGGAACAATCCGCGTGGGCTGCAGGAAGATGATGTCATCCGGCTCCAGACCGATCTGGCGTCGGAAGTTACTGGCGTATTCATCCGGTTCCGTTGGCGGGTGTTCGAAATCCAGGACGTTCGGGACCAGCTCCGAAGAAACGCCTCGGCGATGGCAGAGATCCTGCTGAGCGAACGAGTTAATCGTGACGTGCTGGATCGAGGGGAGGGAAGCGGGAAATGCCGTACTGAGCATGTCACCAACGGCGTTGACGGAAAAGCGATCTCGTTCCCAGTAGAAGTCGTGGTGGTGCGCGATCGTGGGAAAGCCTGTCTCGGCAATGAAATGAGTCAAGGCCAGACCGAGCGGTATGTTCATCGGGATGGTGAGGCAGTTCTCGGCGATCAACAGGTCGATGTCAAATTTGCGAGTGAATTCGTAGAGCGAATTCTTCAGGAAATCACTGATCGCGAAAATGCGTCGTGTCACTTCCGGTGAGCGAGTTCGCACACCGAATACTCGGCTGTTGATCCACTCAATATCCGGATGCCCGAAATAGGCGTGCGGTACGTGCATGCTGACGTCAGGGTCGCGATCGAGCTTGCCACCATACCAGTAGCTGACGTGGCGGTGGTGCCACAGCACTTCTGCCCATTTGGCGCTTTCCAGGGAAACACCATCCGTGCCCGAAAAACGGGTCCCCACAAAACCAATACGACTCCCCATCTCAGCACGAGTCCTTTAATACGACCAATATCCCAGAGCCGTCATCCGTTAGCCTCAAGGTGCCAGTGCCACCACGTCGATCAGCTGGCGAAGATCCGTGACAACCAGGTCCGGTTGGAGTCCTCGGACACGCACATCGCCCTCGCGCTGCCTCAGGCTGCGAGCATCTCCAGCGAAAAGTGCTGTGCGGAAGCCGACTCCAGCCGCCGGCGCCATGTCGTTGAGCATGTCGTTGCCTATATAGAGTACGTCACAAGCTGACACTCCCTGTCGGGTCAGTTCATCCCGGGCCAATTCAAACAGCAGGCTCCCCGGCTTGGCCCGCTGATGACGGTAGGAGTAGAACTGCAGTCGCCGGTGGAATCCCAACTCATCGGCTGTCCGATCGAAGTGCGCCGGAAACAGCCATTGCGTGAAGAACTGCGCGTTGCTGACGATTCCCAGCAGGGCCTGCCGATCCGCAAACGCCTGCAGGCACTCCTGAGCTCCCGGCATCGGCCAGGTAGGATTGGCTCGAACCTCGTACTGCAGGGCCAGTCGCGTGTAATCGACATGCTGCGGATCGGCGCTGAGCAGTTGACGGGCAACGAGTGCCTCGAGTGTCTGCCGCCAGACGGCGATCATATCGACCTCCGGGTAGTCGGCACCACCGCCACGTGCTGTGGCATGCATGGCGAGGATTGTTGCCGCCAGACAATCGGCTGCCGCGCGACTCAAGTCTACAGCGGCAGCGCCAGACGCCGGTTCGAGCCCTTCGCTGGCCAGGGCATCCTGGATCACGTGAGCGCTCAGTTGCTGTGCGGCGACCTCGCCACTGGCGCTGATGAACAACGTGCCGTACACATCAAAGAGCAGGGCCCGAATCCCCGACTGCCGCCGCAACGCCGCGGCCAAGGGTGTCCCCATCGGCTCCAACCGACGGCAGTGTTGGCGGATGATATCCAGATGCGAAGAGAGCATTAGTCGGTGCGAATCGGATGGAAACGCGTCAGGCCCAAAAACGTGTCCAAGATAACAGAACCGTGCGGAAGATCGGCGGGCACATGCCGGGGACTGGCCAGCACCGATTGATAGATCCGCTGCAGACGCCCACCCGATGCAGGCAGGCTGTAGTTTTTCCGGACCTCCCGAGCGTTGCGGGAAACCAGTTGAGCGAGCATCTCCCGATCGTCCTGTTGGGCAAGGTCCCACGTCGGATTGAGCGTCAACAGCTTCGCACGTCGACCCGCATCGTGAGCCACCTGGGATATAATGGATGCCTGAAGTCTAGCGCTGCAGCAGGCGAAATCAAGTAGACCAAGTTCGAAGCGGGCCGAAAGGGCCCGCTCGACCTCCACGCGGCTGGGGCTAGACCGTCCATAAGCCTGTACCACGCGGGTATAGCTCTCGTGCAGATCCGACACCAGAGCATCGCGGCCAATCCAGTCGACCGGCACCAGCACGCCATCGCTCAGGGTGTCCAACTGAAGGCCCGCGGCAACAAAATCGGCCGTGATCTCCGGCAGGTTACGCCCCGCCAACGGCAATCCGCTCACCCACGGTTCCAGAAAGACCATCCCAAATCCCTCGGCCACGCTCGTCGTAATGGCCCAGTCAGCCGCCGACAGATGCTGTGCGTATGTGAGCGGTCCCGTTTCTCCCACCTCGAAGCGAACGGGCAGCCCCAACTCGGCCGCCAGGGAGCGCCACAAGCGATAGGAAACCTGCTCCGCCGGACTGACCGGTGAGAGTGTGGTTCCATAGCTCGTCGACTCGCATTGCACGGCACTCCATAACAGGAGTTCTCCCAGGTTCTTCCGCCGGATTCCTCGGACCGGATAGAGCACGTAGCGGTCGTTGGTGGGTATGGCCCAATGGACATCAAGCAAACGACGCGTGGCCGCCCGTTCGGGCAGCCGGTCGATGTCAGCCACCGGATTGGGCAGCAGATGCAGACGCGAGTCGTCGATGCCGGCGGCCCGGAGCAATTCCCGGTCGCGGCCGTTGAGAACGGCATAGTGGATGGAAGAGCTTTGAGGATAAAGGGCCGTGGGCAGCTTCTCTGGAGCATGCGGCGTCAGCCCCTGGACCAGCGCTCGGTGGTTGTCGGGTCGAAAGTCCTCGGCGAAATCGTGCAGCTGCAGCAAAAGCGGAAATCCCTCGCGGGCCAGTATCGAGACGGCGCCAGGCAAGGACAGGTTCTTTCCCAGGGCATGGTTGTGCACGTGAACGACCGTGCCTGAAGGCGACATGCCACGCGACTGCAGGTCGTGCAGCAGTTGCGTTGCCAGACGTTCTGGTGCCGCCGTCGCGCCGTCGTCATAGCCCAGCTCCGCGACGGTGACGAGCGACACTTCCAGGGGACGCGTCTCGGACCAGTCGAGGTCGGTCCATCCGCTCGCGCGACCGCCGTGGAACACAATCACTCGGGAGACCCCGCCACAATCTGGCAAGCTCGCCAGACCACGCAGGTGCTGCCTGATCACCTGCGTGACGCCGCCGCGATCCAGATGATAGTGGATGACTGCTACTTGATGATGCACGATTCCACATTGCCCTCAGAGGAATGCCCTTCATGTTATGAACTTACCGAACGGTATGCGGCGCCAATAGGCCAAATGGCCGAAGGACCCAAATTGTCGAAGGACACAGAGTTCCCAAGAACTAAATGAATGGCGAATCCTAAATGGCGCGCCCGCCTGCCGAATAAGGGCCGTTGACCGTCGCCATTGGATGTGTGGGCTTCTCCGGTCAATCGGGCCGGCGTCTGGCGTGGCGGGAAGCGGCATACGGCAGAATAACCGCCATTGGCGTCATCCGACCACAGGGATGTCGTTTCCAGCGAAGCGATCCATTCCCATCTGGCCCAAGGTCTTCTCGTGCCCGCTCTAGGTATCCGCTCTTGGTATCCACTTTTGGGGGGCAGTTTGTAGGTGCCCGCTCTGCAGGGCCAGCCTCTGGGGGGCCGTTCGCCTGTGTGTCACGGGACGATCCGTTCCCCACGATCACCAACGGCAGGCCGCGGCCAACCGATCTGGCGGCAGACCCGCGTGCGGCGCCCGCGAGCCGCCGACACCGCAAACCCATCTGGCTGAAATCCACCCGGATGGACGTTTGCAACCTGCGGTACGGCATGCTAAGGTGCAATTTGCTTCGCCGGGGGGCTTCGAGCCATCAACTGAATCTAGGGTGGAAGGTACGATGGGCAGATTTCGGGATGTGCTCTGCATCGCAGTGTTGATCTCTGGCCCGTTTTCGGCGGGAGTTCTTGCCGACGATACTCCGGCCCAACCGGCCCCCGCCGGCACGGCGGCACCCGTCATCGTGGAAACGGTCACGGCGGAAGGCGGCCAGGTGAAGGTGATTACACAAGGGGAGCCGAAGCCGGGAATGCCCTCCCCGGCAGGGCAACCGGGTGAAATGCCACCGGGAGTGCGACCACCTCGCCCAGGACAACCGGGACAACCCGATCAGCAGCCGGGTCAACCACCCGGGCAGCCGGGTCAACCACCCGGGCAGCCGGGCCAACCAGGTGGCGACGCGTCAGGATCAGGCACGGTGAAGCGGCCGGACAAGCCGGCTTCGCCAGCGAATCCCGAGGAACTCAAAGTCCGTCCCGATCAGGATGGGAATGTGCGGTTCCAGTTTCGCGGTCAGAACTGGCCGGACGTGTTGGAGTGGTTTGGGGAGATTGCCGGTCAGAGTGTGGACTGGCAGGAACTGCCCAGCGACTACCTCAACTTGTCGACCCAGCGTGGCTACAAGGTCGCCGAAATACGGGACATGCTCAACCGGTTGCTGCTGGCTCGCGGTTTCACGATGCTGCAGCAGGACGAATTCATCAATGTGGTGAAGTGCGAAGCGATCAATGTCAGCCTGGTTCCGAGTGTGTCGCGCAGTGAGCTGGAGAGCCTGCCACCTTACGATTTCGTGCGGGTCATGTTCCAACTCGATTGGATGTTGGCGGACGAAGCGGCCGAGGAACTCGAACCGCTGATGAGCACTAACGGGAAGCTCATGCCCTTCAAGACGACCAATCGCGTCGAGGCGATGGACGCGGTAGTCAATCTGCGCGATCTGGATCGCCTGCTGAAGGAGGAACAGCAGTCCGAGGACGGAGAAGGCCGGCTGGTTCAGGAGTTCGTGCTGGAGCATGTCCGTGCCGACGACGTGCGTCAGTCGCTGACCCAGTTTCTGGGGGGAAGTACCGGTGGGGCTCCGGCGATGGGCATGTCGCCGGAACAGATGGCGCAGCAGCAACAGCAGATGATGCAGATGCAGCAGCAAATGCAACAGCAGATGCAGCAACAGATGCAGCAACAGATGCAGCAGCAGATGCAGGCACAGGGCGGTGGTCGTCCATCGCGTCCTTCACGGTCCCGACGGCAGCCGGGCGCCGCTCCTTCTCAGGAACAGCCGGTGAGGATGATTGTCAACCGGCGTCGCAACAGCCTCCTGGTGCAAGCGCCTCCCGACAAGATGGCCACCATCGCGCAGGCTATCAAGCTGATGGATGTTCCCGAAGAAGGGGCTCAGTCGCTGCAGGCCTACCTGGGACGCATGCAGGTATATCGGCTGACGCAGCTCGATCCGACGAAATTGGTGCTGTCACTCCAGGAACTGGGCGGCCTGGATCCACGAACACGATTGGAAGTCGATCCAGTCAACCGAGCGATTATCGCCTATGCCACTCCCGCCGATCATTTCACCATTCGTTCCACCATCGAGAAACTGGACGGGTCGGCGCGGCGTGTCGAAGTGATTCCCCTGCGGCGGCTAGCCGCAGATGAAGTTGCCGGCACGATCCAATACCTGATGGGAGGAACGAACGAGCAGCAGTCGTCGTCCCGCCCGAATTACATGGACTACATGTACGGGTACAGTTCGCGGCGCAACCGCAATGAGGAGCCGACGGGAGATGAATTCCGAGTCGATGCCGACGTGGCAAACAACCGGTTGTTGGTCCGGGCCAACGACGTGGAGTTGGAAGAGGTGGTCAGCATTCTGGCCAAACTGGGGGAAGTGCCTCCCGGTCGTTCAGCCGATGCCTTGACGCGAGTCCTGAACGTTGCGCCGGGAACCAACACTCAGGAGTTTCTCGAGAAGCTGCAGAAGAACTGGAACGCCATCGCTCCGAACCCGCTCGTATTGCCGCCGGCCGCGGTCGAGGAACCGGCGAAGGTTGAGTCGGCTCAGCCGGCCGAAGCT
>JBGSHS010000162.1:0-10400 GCA_041752115.1 Pirellulaceae bacterium
ACAATGCCACAATGCCACAATGCCACAATGCCACAATGCCACAATGCCACAATGCCACAATGCCACAATGCCACAATGCCACAATGCCACAATGCCACAATGCCACAATGCCACAATGCCACAATGCCACAATGCCGCAATGCAGCAATGCAGCAATGCACGCGGGCAGCGCCGCGGGAGATCGATCCCTACGGATAACCGGCCCACTCACGCTGCGCATTGTTGCACTGTCGCACTGTCGCATTCCCTATTGCACAGCCACTTCCTCGCCGCCGGTCCTGCTCCTGGCAGCGCCGCGGGAGACCGATCCCTACAAACAGACGGCCCACTCACGCTGCGCATTGTTGCACTGTCGCATTCCCTATTCACTCACCACTGCCCGGCGGTCGGTCCCTGTCGGGAGCGGAAGGTGACGTCGATCAAGCTTGTCGCCCAGCGGCGGTAGATTTCTCGCCTCACTCTTGTGGCGGTCCGTAACTGTACAGGTGCGAACCGCTGCCGAAGTAGATTCTGCCTTGGCATAGGTCGCCGCCAGGGCCGATCGGGACGGGTGACTCGGCGAGCATCGTCACGTCAAAGGTCGCGGGATCGATGCGGGCGATTCCCTTGACCAGCAGCAGATAGACGTTGGAGCGGTCATCGGTGACAAACACGCGAGGTCCCTGCTGGGATGTCGTCGGTCCGATCCGGGCACTGATCAGTTCCTGGTGCACGATGTTCTGCGACATGGGATCAAAGACGAAGAATCGGCTTCGATCGACGATTCCGTAGACCAACCCGTGAGGGGTCCGGCACAGATCGGTATATTCCTGTGCACCGGGAAACGGGGCCGCGTGCCAGGAGATCTGTCGGGTGGTGAGACTCCATCGATAGAGTTCCGCCTGCTCAGCCTTTTTTTCTCCACCAGTGCCCGGCGCCGTCGTGGTTCCTGCGAGTAGTTCTTCATCGGAGAGGCTGACCAATGCACAGGTTGAGAGCTGCGGGATGAGATCCGAGTGCTCGAGCACGACTCGACCGGATGTCTCGCGGTCCCACAGCAGCAAGCCGCCTCCGGTGTAGCCATAGCCGGGAGTTCCTGCCAGTACCAGGGTCTTGCCATCCGAGTGGGCCAGCAGTTTATGGGGACGGTTGATGGTGGGTGCACACTCGGTCAGAAACTGCGGATTACCGTCGGATCGATTCTGCTCGGTGGGAATCCACTCGCGTGCAGGGTCCCAGTCGAGCAGGAAGCCACCGCCATAGCCGCCGATGAAGAAATGGCTTCCCTGGCGGGCGACCGTGTTCCATTGCCCGTAGCTGGCGCGATTGGTCCAGTGGTCCTGAGCGGGATCGTAGCGGAAGAAGCGCATCGGAAAAGCGGTTCCGCCACAAATCGTGTGATCAGGTGCTGTGGCGATGCTCATGATGTGAGCACCTTCGCTGGTATAGTCGAAAGTCACTTGGACTGAGTTGCCCGTTTTCGCATCCTTGACGGCCAATACGCGGTCCACCAGATCGCATGTCACCAGTTCGCTTCCGTCCGGAAACTGGCGATGAAAGAGCCCTTGGGTACCCGCAATCATCGGCTTGCGTTGGCGCTCGGTATGCTGTCCGACGGCCGTGGCTACACCGGCGTGGAACTGGTACCAGTTGTCCTGGCCGGGATGATGTCCATAGACGTTCCCGTCGAGGTTTCGATAGACATAGCCTTCGCCCGGCATGCGCAGAGAGGCGGGGAGCAGTTGCTTCACCTGCTCGGCCACAGGATCGAAGGCCAGAATATTACTGGTGGTGCTGCCAACTCCAAAGTAGACCCAGCCAGTGTCGTCCACGGCAATGTGCCGGGGATACTGGAGCCAGTTCTCGGTGTGCAGGCGGCCGAAATCGGTGAATTGCTGTGTGGCAGGATCGTAGGCAACGAGTCCATTCTGCGGGTAGGTCACCGACCAGATGACTCCGCGATCATCCTCCGTCATGCTCATCGCCATTTGAGGAGCGGTGTCGTGGAAGAACGTGAACTGCTCCTGGACCGGGTCGAACTCCACGAAATGGCTGTTGAAGTGCGTGTAGTACTTATTGCCGCTCGACAGGATCGAGGCATAGGGGCAGTCCCCACCCGGAGGAAACGGCGTAGGAAACTCGCGGCTCCTGCCGGTTAGGGCGTCAATCATCAGCAGTGCATATCCGCCGCGGTGATCGAACAGCCAGACCAGCACCACGTTGCGCCCCTGACCGTCGACGGTCGCCACCGTTCCCCGGTGATTGCTCACCGGAGTGGCCACCCCATGATGCCGAAACCCGTTGGGAAGCTCGTCGTAGGCACTCGCGGTGTGAAGTGCAGCAAGCAGAAGCAGCACGACGCATGCCGGCCAGGACCGTTTCGGTGAGCGTGTCATGGTGAGACTCCTTCAGGGATTAGGATGGCCGTTGAGTCCAGACGCATCCTCAACGCGGTGCAAGCAACTGCTGAGCGTTCTGGCACGCGATTGCCTCGATCTGCTCAGCCGTCAAGGAAGATTCGCGATTGTAACCGTCCAGCAAGACGCCGTATATCAGATCGGCTGCGAACTGCGGGCATGAAAAGTCAGGAGAGCCCTTGTAAGATGCCTTCGGCCTATCGGATGCATGGGGGAAACGATCACCCAGGGTGGGCTGCGCGGTCCTGGGGCTGTTGAGTACAGCCGCTACGCGGCAAGGTCGTGGACCGTCCCGACAAAGGAATGGGGGAAGAATGACTTCGGCATTTCTGCCGTGGCCGTGCTCGCGCAGAGCGTGGGGAACTACCAGCCCACCATCTGGCGACCGTAGCTACAAACGAAGCAGTCCTTCCTTCCCGCAGCCCTTAGTCCGGTCGCTCTTTGTCTGGGCAACGAGACCGCCATGAAATCCGCTCGGCCGGCGGCCGATTTGCATTGGAGACACCTTCAGGTGTAAGTTATCAGGAATGGAGCGACTGTTCGGCGGCGGTTGGCATGTCGCTGGGACTATTGCCGCGGACCAACCGCACGTTCTGCGCCGGCTGCGTCCGGCAGCTGTGTCCAAGCGGATCAAAGCGAAGGGAGAACCAGAGCGATGCAAGAGAAGCATACCATTTCGCGGCGTTCGTTCGTATCGGGAACTTCCGGACTGCTCGTGGCCGGTGCAGCTGCCGCGGCCCAGCCGCAGGCCAACCCGCCAGTCCAGTCGGATGCGCAGCTGGCGCTGCAGGGAGGACCGAAGGCGGTCGATCAGCCGGCGCCGACACTCGTTCGCTGGGGCGAGCCGGAACTCAAACAGCTCAGTGACATGCTCCAACAGAACTCGCTCTTCTACTGGAATGGGCCGCAGACTTCTCTGCTCATCGAACGCTTCCAGGAATTCTGCCCGATGCAGTTCGTCCAGACCTGCTCGTCGGGCACGGCAGCTCTGCACATCGCGATTGCGGCGAGCGGCATTGGGCCGGGCGACGAAGTCATCACTTCACCGATCACCGATATGGGAACCGTCATCGGCATCATCTATCAACAGGCCGTTCCCGTGTTCGCCGACCTCTGTCCACACACGTACAACCTCGATGTGGCTGACGTCCAACGCCGAATTACTCCCAAGACCAAGGCCATCGTACCGGTCCACCTGGCCGGTAATCCCTGCGAGCTCAGTGCGCTGAGAGCATTGGCAGACCAGCACAAACTGATCCTGATCGAAGACTGCGCTCAGGCGTGGGGAGCCCACTATCGCGGGCAGCCGATCGGCACGGTGGGAGACGCCGCCTGTTTCTCCTTGCAGGATTCCAAACAGGTAACCTGCGGAGACGGTGGCGTCGTCGGATCCAACCACTCTCAGTTCGGTCCCCTGCTCCAGAAGTTCGGCGACAAAGGCTACGACCGCGTCAATCGCACCGGTCAACAGGTGTTCGCCACGAACTACCGCATGAGCGAACCCCAAGCGGCCGTCGCCGCTGCCCAGCTCGGTCGGCTCGAATCAATCGCCGCCACCCGCTCGCAACTCGGGCGAGTGCTGACGGAGGGCCTGGTCGGTATTCCTGGACTGCACCCGCACGAAGTTCATCCGGATGACCGCTGCGTGCATTATTTCTATATGCTTCGCCTGACGCCTGACGCGTTCCGCTGCGATCGAGCCGAGTTTGTTCGGGCGCTGGTCCATGAAGGTGTTGGTGCATCGGGCGGTTACATCCCGCTTCCACTCTACCGCGAGCCGCTGTTCCAACAGCATGGCTTCTTCGCCGGACGCTGGCCCATCCGCGAGCTGGGCCTGACCTCCATGGACTACACCCAGGTTGAGTGCCCGGAGGCGGAAGCCATCCTCAAGACGGGCGTGCGCATCTCGCTGCACGAAGCGATGACCGAGGGGTACGTGCAGCAGGTGGCCCGGGCGATCGCCAAAGTCGCGCGGCACTACGCAGCGTGAAGTGCCCCCGCATACGTCCTTTCACACCAGTGCGTGAGGACCCTCACGAATCCCCACGCAGGGGGCCGGGGCGTGACAATATTGGACCAAGAACGCCGTGGCGGTCGGCGCTGGCACGCGGCATCGAGCGAGGCGTCTCATTGTCATGAGAAGGGCAAAATGCTGCGAGAAGGCCGCGGTGGAAGTGCTGCGCAGCGTCTTGCCAGGGCCTGTCCGCAACCGGTGAGAAAATCGCATCGAGTTGGGAGCTGCGGTTTCGGGGTGGACGTCCACGGGCCTTTGGGACCATAATGTGACTCGCGTTCCCTTCAGAAACCGACAGAAAACCTCAGAATATGGATCCAGCAGCTGCGGAAGGAAGAGCAGGGATAGCTTGAGCGACGCATCAAGCGATCGCCGGGAACGGCAAACGTGATTCTTCCATCAGGTTATTGGACATTCCTTGTTCGATATTCTGCGGTTCGAACCGCTCCGTGACGAACGCGGCCAACGGCTCAACCCTGGTAAGTCGCTGGACGATGCATGTTGTTTGTCTTGTTGTTACGTCTTTGCCTCTGACCGCTCCCCTCCGCCAATGTGCTCATCGCAACCCGAAGAACTGCCACTTGCCACCCCGGACAAGTCCCAGGCCCAGTTTCTCGCCCAGCTGCTTGCCGAGTTGGCTGAACTGAGGGCTTCGGAGGAGAAATGGCGTTCTCTGGTCCGTGGTGCTCCCGGTTTCATTGCCATCGCCGGCCGGGACGGCACCATGCAGTTTCTCAATCACACGCAGCCCGGTTTCACGATGGAGTCGATCGCAGGGAAGAGCATTTACGACTTCATGCTGCCGGAGTTTCACGAGCGTGCGCGAGCGTGCCTGGAGCAGGTTTTTCGCACTGGGACCAGTGCTTCGTATGAGACGCTTGCCGCCGGACCCTGCGGCCGGAACGCCTGGTACGAAACGCATGTCGGTCCGGTCGAATGCCAGGGCCAGGTGGTGGCGGTTGCCCTGTTCTCCAATGACATCACGCTGCGCCGAGAGGCTGAGCGAACGTTGCAGCAAGCGCACAACACGCTGGAACAGAAAGTTGAGTTGCGAACTCGCGAGCTGGTGCAGGCGAATCAACAGTTGAACGAAGAGGTCGCGGCACGCAAGCAGAGCGAAGCGCGCTATCGGCTGCTGGTCGAGACGACCAATGACCTGATCTGGGAGATTGACCAGGAAGGAGCATACACCTACCTCAGTCCACATGTGAAGGACTGGCTCGGCTATGAAGTCGAGGAGTTGCTGGGCCATCGTCCGTTCGAGCTGATGCCTGGCGATGAGGCCCGGCACTTGCACGCCTTGTTTCTCGAGAAACTCGCCTCAGGAGAAGGGGTGCTGGAGTTGGAGGTGATCTCCTTGCACCGGTCTGGTCACCGTGTGATCCACGAAGTCAACGCCTCGCCGGTGTTTGACGCGACGGGAGCGTGCCGTGGATTTCGTGGCACGAGCCGTGACATTACCGAACGCAAACGGATTGCCCAATTGCTGCGGCAGAACCATGAAGAACTGCAGTTGATCTACGATCGGATGGTGGACGGGCTGTTGATTGCCGACGTGGAAACGAAGCGGTTCGTACGGGCGAACCAGGCCATCTGCCGAATGCTGGGCTACACTGAGTCGGAGATGTTGTCGCGGTCGGTGTTGGACATCCACCCTCCGGAGCATCTGCCGGAGATTCTGGAGCATTTCATGGCCCAAGCGACGGGCACGCTCCAGGTGGCCGCGGACCTGCCAGTCCTGCGTCGTGACGGATCGGTGTTCTTTGCCGACATCACCACCAATCATCTGCTGTATCAGGGCCGACCCTGTAACATCGGCTTTTTCCGCGACATTACCGAACGGAAGGAAGCGGCCGAGCAGTTGCGGCGCGAGCACGAGATGCTCCGCGAACTGCTCAAGTCTCACGATCGCGAGCGGCAGATCATTGCGTATGAAATCCACGACGGGCTGGCTCAACAACTGGTCGCAGCCATCATGCAGTTCGAATCGTCTCTCCGCCTGGAGAAACTCCGCCCTGACAGGTCCCCTCGCACAGGCGACGTCGTGCTCGAACTGCTCCGTCAATGCCTGGCGGAAACACGTCGCTTGATCGGGGGACTGCGGCCACCGATCCTCGACCAGTTTGGAGTCGTGCCGGCGCTGCAGAATCTGGCGACCGAGAGCCGGGAGCACTGGGGGGTCGATGTCGTTTTTCAACACAATGTCGGCTTCGACCGACTGGAACCGATGCTGGAAAACGCCATCTTCCGCATTGCCCAGGAAGGTCTGGCCAACGCGTGCCGCCACAGTCAGAGTACTCGAGTCGAGTTGGGTCTGACGCAGCAAGAAAATTTGGTTCACGTCTGCGTGCGGGACTGGGGAATCGGCTTCGATCCGGAGCGCGTGAATGAACGTTGCTTCGGGTTAGCCGGAATCCGCGAACGCGCTCGGTTGCTGGGGGGGAAAGTGACCGTCGTCACGCAACCGCAGGCGGGAAGCCAGGTCAGCGTGGAACTACCTCTGTCGGCCATCGATCCAGAATAGCACCGACCCAGCGGGCGGAAGCAACGCGGGAAGCCGCATTGCCCCGTCAAGCAGACTGCCCCGTCAATCAGACTTAAGGAGCGGCAGCGTCTGGAATCTGGCCATAGATTTCGGCGATCTCCGCCAACAGGCTCGTCGACACATCATGGGGTCGCCCCGCAATGACACGCTGCAGCGCAGTCGCCAGCGAGATCTTCTCCAGACGCGCCACGGCGGCGGCAAGAATGGCGGGCGAGCGGCTCATCCCGCCGCCACATGCCACGAGCGTTGGAATCCGAGCCGTCAAGAGATGAGCGATCGTCTCCACGGCTGAACACACGACCGCACGTCTGTTCCCGACACCATCGATCAACGGAAAGCGACAATAGATCATGTCCCGGGGATACTGGATCGGCGGTTCTTCGTACGCCAAATCAACGACCGCCATGATGCCCAGACTGACAACCGATTTCACGTCGCGCGCGTCCAAGGCGTTGCCAATCCAAACCAGATCGGGGGTCACCGTTCGCATGATGTTATCCGTCGCAAATGAAACCACCGATCGCGATTCTGCGGCAGGTCGGTTCGACATTCGGAATTCGTCACTTTCATTCGTCATTCCAGGCAGGTGTTGACCAATGGCGCACGGTCACTCAGTCGTCATCTTCGTCAACTCCAGCCGCCCACTCGGGGTAGGGATCGCTGCTGCCGCGGACGGATCGCCACAAAATGCGATTGAGCACATCCTCTGGAGCTCGATCAATCTCCTGGAAATTCAGCGCGGCCGAAACCAGCGCATCGTCCCGCAGTACCGGATCGAGAATCGCAGACGCCGCCGGATTCATCTGGTCCAGTGGGATGTTCGCCGCCACAGCGTCGTAGGGGGTCAGGTCGGGTTGATCCGTGAAGCAGTCACCCATTGGTACGGCGCTGGCATCGAACTGGTTCATCGGCGGAAGTCCCAGGATCTGTTCGATCGTACGCAGCACGCTCGTGGTATTATACTGCGTGCTGACGACTTGGCGCCGTTTCGCGTAAGGACTGACGCAGAAAGCAATCGTACGATATCCGCTCACGTGATCCCAGCCTGCCTGCGGATCGTCCTCAATCACCAGAATCGCCATCTCCGGCCAGAACGGCGAATGGCTCAGCCCTTCCACGATCCGTCCCAGCGCCAGATCATTGTCGGCCATACATGCTTCGGGAGTGGGACACCCGGCCTTGGTTCCACTGGTGTGGTCATTGGGCAGGCAGATGATGACGAGTTGAGGAAACTCCCCACGCTCCACAAACGCATCCAACTCACGCAAGATGAAGTCGGCCCGATACTGGTCGGGAACCGACATTTCCCAGCCGACATAGCTCGTGGGCGAAAAGGGACGAATCGTCTCGATCGACGGCTCGCACGCAAAGGCGACCTCGCCCGTCTTCTCCTTCCAGGCTCGGTAGCAGGCCGCGAAGTCTGGCGAACCGGTTCGCTGTGAATCGCTCCAGCGCACGGCCGGGGCCATGAACTCACCGAAGTTGCGGATGCGGATGCCGTGTCGGAGCGCATTGTCCCAGATGAATCCGGCCGGCGAGTAGGCGAGCGCATCGTCTTCATCTTCCCCCATTCCATCGGGATAGCTGCGGGGAAAGCCGGCGAAGCTCTTCTCCATGTAGTCCGTACTGAACGCCGTCGTGCTCCACTGGTGACCGTCCGCACTGAGGATACCGGCGCAATAGGTATTGTCGAGCAGTGGAAACTCATCGACCAGTTTGTGTTGGTTGGGCGTGACACGCTGGCCAAAGATGCAGAGCGAGGCATCGCCGTTGCCCCGCGGGATGTCGCCGAAGACTTGATCGTACGTTCGATTCTCTTTGATGATGTACACCACATGCTTGATGAGACTCGGCTCACCAATCCGCTCAGGAATGGCGCGCGGCGGCTGATCAGGGCGTGGCGGGAGCAATGACGCGGCAATACGCGGCTGTCGCAGATTGCGCGCCACGCGCTCTGATAACGCCGGCAGATGCTCGTCCGGCGGGAACGGCACCAGGGAAAGCGAACCGCTGTATTGATGCGAATTGAAGCCGCGCCGGTTACCTTCCTGCCGCGGCGTCGGCGGCAACCCCTTGATGTTGGCCACAATCAGGCGAGAGCGAACCTGATCCACCAGGATCGCCCCGGGATACCATCCGACGGGAATCAGACCCTCCAACTGCGAATCATCCGGCTCGTCCGCGTCAAAGCGAACCAGCGCGATCGCGTTCTGTGCACCGTTGGCTACGTACAGCCGACGTCCGTCTGCCGAAAAAACCAGGGCGTTGGGTGACGCGCCCAGCAGGTCGGCCGGACTCGGCTTGACCCACAGAGTGGCCACGACGACGTCGCTGAGTGCATCGATCACACTCACGTGATCGCTCCCCGCATTCGCACACACCACGTAACGACCTCCAGGTGCCACCGCCAGTCCGCTGGCATGCAGGCCGGTCAGGATCTCCTTCGTCACACCTCCTGCCCCGCCGTCGATAAGCAGATCGATGACCGACACCGACCCTTCACTGGCAATGTGCCGAACGGGATCCACACGCACGACAGTCCCCCGCCCGGCCGGGCCCGTCAGATCGTCCGGGCCGGGCCGCCGCCCTCCCCAGTTGCTCACATAGGCCTTGTTGCCCGTTAACGCTACGTCGTAAGGAGCCACCCCCACGTCAAACGTCCGCACAACACGACCGTCCTCCGTCGCCAGTTCCAGCAGTCGATTCGACAGGTTGGCACAGACATACAGTCGCTGTCCGTCCGACGAGACCGCCAGACCGCTGGGAATCTCCGCCTCGCGACGCGGCGCACGGGCTGGCGGAAGGGGCCAGGAATGAGACGGTTTCACCTGCCCGTCAGGCGTGACAACAAACACCTTGATTGATCCCGCCACGTTACTCAGGTAAATCCTGTCACCCGCAGGAGCAAACACCAGCCCCGTGTAACTCAACTGCCCTTCGGTATCCGGTTTCAAGATGTTTTCCGACACCGGTTCGTCCGCCGGCGTCAGCGCCGACTCGCTCGGTAACCCCACTCGCTGACGCACAACTCCAGTCTCGGCATCGATGACGACCAACTCGGCCGTCTTGCCCGTTACAACCAGCAACCGACCGTCCGGCGATAACGCCACGGCCTGCGGCCGCATCCCCGGCAAATCAACCTGAGTGCCCAGCGGCGTCAACACCTGATTGACCGGCGTGACGCTGCGGCTTTCCGAAACTCGACCGACCCTCTCCGTATCACTTCCCGCTTCCTGCTGACCCCATACCACATTGCTCACGCAGATGAGTACGAGGGTCCCTATCCAACACCAGCGTGATCGCAACTCTATGAGAGAATGGTTAAGGCACATGAGGCAAGTCCTTGGTTCGGCAGAACGTCGTGCACACGCGTCTGGGACAGAGTCTATCTTGCCTGTCCGTCGCGGTAAAGCAATGGGCAGCGCAGCCATGCTCGCGCAGAGCC